>JAZURE010000052.1:0-8723 GCA_045606045.1 Clostridia bacterium
TACATTTGATTATCCATATACCAACGGCTTTACTGAGGGATGTAACAACAAGATTAAAGTTTTAAAAAGAAATGCTTACGGATACCGTAATTTCGATAGATTCAGAAAAAGAATATTACATATGTTTAACTACAAAAAATCCAATATTGGAAAGGCGGCTGCATAATGCTGCAACCGCCATTATGCTGCATTAGGTCATGTAGCACATAAGCTGGTTCGTGTCATTCATAAAATGATGACCGATAATGTTGAGTTTGACTTAGCCTAAGTCTTACCTTAACTATATTCAATTTTCAAAAGCATTTCAAAGAATGCTTTGTTTGCTATACACTTTTTTAGCTATACAAAATTATTTAAAAAGTTTTCATTTTTCTATTGACAAATCATAGTTGGTCTCCTTTGGCTTATTTATATTCCTCCACAAAGCGATAAACATAGCTATCATAAGTATGTAGCTTACAAATGCGAAAACAGGTAAAACACCTATTGAAAAATACTCAACCAGAATTCCCAGTAATATATGAGTCAGCACGCATCCCGTATATGCAAACGCAATTTCCATACCAATTACGCTTTGCGACATTCTTCTTCCTACAATATTTGGCGTAACAGAAAGAATCAAAGGATATACAGGACCATTTGCAAGTCCAAACACAAACATCAGAACATAGAGCGCAATTATATTCAAATTGAAGAGCAACATTAAGCAGACAGGTGCCAGAACAAAAATTGCCATCTTAACTAATTTGAGGCAATCCACCTTAATAGATAAAAAGGCTCCTGTAAGTCTTCCTACCGTCATTCCCGCATATAACACAGTAATGAGTGTTGCTGCTATCTCCGGTGAAATAGACCTTGAATCTGTGAAGAATGTACTTCCCCATACACCAAGCGAATACTCCAATGCATTTGTTGCAGTTACTACAAGATAAAGGAGAACCGCTTTCTTATTCCTGAGTTGCTCTATAAATGATACGCTTACGACCTCAGCATTGTAATTATCATCCGATTGTTTCTTTACAGTTTCAGCTTTTTTCCACAAGACCGCTGATGCCATAAGAACCATCCATACTCCAATCAGAATATAAAATGCGAGGAAATACCCTTCACGCCAGTTGTTCTTTTGCGTTATTGCCATTGAAATCAACATAGGGCTTAAGATTGCACCCAAGCCGTAAAATCCGTGAAGCAGATTAAGAAAAACCGCCTTATATCTTGTGGCAAGATAGTTATTTAATGTGCTGTCGAGAGTTCCTGCGCAAAAGCCCATAGGAACAGACAAGAGACACAATGTCATAAAGCTCTTGCCAAGACCAAATCCAAGCACAGATACCGCCATAAAAACAAGCGAAAATATCAGCGTTTTAAATGTGCCAAGTCTTGATATAACCTTCGGTGACAGCATACTTGCCAAGGCCGTAAAAAGTGATACCGCAATCGTAAGTATACTTACATACGATACAGGCACATCAAATTCCACATACATAAGAGGCCATGCTGCTCCTATAATGGAATCGGGCACACCTCGGCACAGAAAAACCAAATATGAAATCGCCAGTATTGTTACAATCATTTACTTATCCTCCGTTAATTTTATTAAAGCTACTGCAGTTGTTCTCCTTTTAATGTAACAGTGATTTTTGCGCGAGTAAATTCTTCATCTTCATCATGGAACAAGGCTATCTTACTCTTGCCTTCGGGAATTATAAATTCTCCCTCATATCGGGGCTTTTCTATGAGATTTCCTTTCCAATCCGTGATTACACATTCGTTTCCGTCAAAGCTGACAATTTGCTCTGCTTTAAGCTTAGTAAATATCTTAAATTCCGAAACAGCAGTTTTTATTGTGGGATTAATCCAGACGGGCTCAATGTGAGGTAAAAGCTTAATGTCCTTTAACCGTATATTATCGGAGCCGTTAACCGATATATCTACACCCCATATTGCAGAGTAATTTATATTTACTCTGTAGTGATGATAGAAGTTCTGGAGGTCATTATATGTATTATAGCTAAGCTCTTTCCTCGGACAAACCTCATGGGCAAGAGAACCATTCTGAGGCTCATAAAATGCAAAATATCTCCAACCTGTAAAATTCACTTTAATAAAGTGCAGACCGTTTTTTTGAGCGTTTGACGCAAAGTCTCGTATGCCGATGCTTACGATAGCGCCTGAATTATCACCACAGCACCATACACCGATACCTCTGTTTCCTTTGGAATCCAACGGAGTATCAAATCTTATGATTTTGTTTTCTATAAAATCATCCTCTGAAAGAGAACAAAGAGTAATTGCATCAGGATTATCGTATTCCGATGCACTGCACAGTGCATCTATTCTGAAAGTTGCACTCTGGTGTGAAAACACATTATCACATTCAATAAAATCACCGTTGCGTTCAAAAGTTCCCTGAATATATTTTGCTTTAACAAGCTTGTTATCTTCCAGTATTGCTCCGTTTTCCGCTATCTTTAAATACTCTTTTGTTTTTGGAGTGGGTGAATTTATTTTTTTGTAATCTGCATATTTCTTCAGGATTTTGCAATATTCATGGGAACACGGCAAATCCTTGAGTTCATGAAAGAACCGCAGAAATGCCAGCGAAGATTCTGTAGAAAACACCTTTGCACAGAAATATTCCAAATCCTCACAGGACATTGGCTCATTTTGCCATAAATCTCCGTTTGGTGAATACTTGGGATACAGGTTAATCCAGCCGAGTTCACCTGTAATACCCATTTTTTCTGCTGTTTCCATATTATAATTCATATGTGCATCCAGATACTGACGGTGTCCGTTTAAGGATTCATCAACCGCACCGTAGCGAGAGCGCGCATACCAGCTCCCTGTATATTGCGGATTATAACAGCAATCAAATACAGGCTCCCTTTCTAAATATTTATACATTTCCCTAATAAAGTCTACTGCGTGATACCACACATATTCCTCGCCCTCCAACACAAACGAGCCGTCCAAAGCATCCAGATACATATAATCTGCACCGCACTCGTTATAGAATCGGGCAGTATTACGAGCGATTTCGTAGAAAAGCTCCGAGCCGACTTTTGCAAGAGGCAAAAGGAAATATTGTTTTAATTGACGGACTTTTGCACCATGTTTATGAGAAGAGATTTTAGTACCGTAAGCGCCCCTCTCACAAGCCAAGAAGGAATTTTCGCCTACTTTTGTAAATTTTATAATTTCATCATCTATCCAGAGGTATGGTGAATTTACAACCAAATATGCCTCATGCGGAGACATTCCTTCTGTGGTTTCATATACAAGAAGTTCTTTACTGTATGTATCCATGTCTTCTTTAAGTGTAAATTCTCTGAGGGTATCTAGGTCCTTGTGCGGAATTGGTGTGACATAGCGGGAGTCGGGCACGAGGAAAAACGAATACGCCTGGATACCTACAAGAATACCTTCCTCATGAAAGCGGTCCACAACCTCTTTGAAATCTTCCATACCGCGAGCGAATATATTTTCATCAAATTCAAATTCGCCCTGCTTATAATGACCATAGTGATGCAGGGTTATCTGGTCTATTGAAAAGCGTCTAAGAGAATCTATAACATCATCTATGTTTTCCATAGTAACAGTTTCATTAAAAACCGTATATATTCCCTTTGCCTGTTTCTTTACATTCTCTGCATATGCTCCACCGTTGTATGATATCGGAAGTTCACCCTTTGGTATATCCTCTATGACTCTTTTTTGAATTTCACAAAGCATGTCCTTAGGTGCACCGATGACTGCAGCCTTTGACGAATATGGGCTCCGATTTGTTGAATATAATCCTATATGAGGATACGCACTTGCTCTTAATGTTCTGTTATATCCGGGATGCTCCTCCATCTTGGTAGAAAGCGTCATTCCCATAAGACATCCGCAATACATTTCGTGTTCGATTAGTTCAATGTTGACATAAGAAACAGAAAGAAAATCCTCACAAGATATATGCTTTAATGTAAAAGTGATAAATTCGCTGTTTGTTTCAACAAGGATTTTCGATGATGTGCCATCTGCAAATTTAATTGTCAGTTCATTATTGGTGAGCGATGCAAAAACAGACGGTATCTTCTCCGTGTTGCTATTTGTAATATATGCAAAGGGTGAAGGCAAAACCAAATTGTCACCCTTATTAACTGCAAATGATAAGTTTTGTCCTTCACTGGTAATTATATATTCAACATATTCCGTCTTAAATGATATGTTGCTCATTTTTTGTCTCCTGACTGTTTTTGGTTTTTGCCTTTGTACTCCATAGGTGTTAAACCATAGTGGTTTTTGAATTTTTTGTAGAAATATCCCAGATGACTGTAGCCTACCATATTGCATACATCCAATACAGAAAGGGTTTCATCTTTAACAAGTATGCTTGCTGCTTCTTCCATTCGAAGTGTTGAAAGATAATCTATAAACTTTTCGCCTGTTTTCATCTTAAAGTATGAACTGAAGTAGTTTGGCGACATAAAGACCTCCCGTGCCACATCGTTTAACACTATGTTTTCTGAAAGGTGCTTTTTCATATATGCTATTGCGGTATCTATTACATCGCTGTTTACATCCTTGTCCATAGCATCCTTTAATTCATCATCCACCCACTCAACATTTACAAGCTCAAGGACAGAATTATAGCTCTTGCAGGATTTTATGGTAATTTCCGCGCCAAGTGCCATTTGAAACCCGTTTGATATATCGGATATAAATTTATTTACAGTATCGGAATTGCTGTCTGTACTTTCTATGACAATCCATGTAACATTTGTATACGAATGAACTACAAAAGAAAAATAAGAATTATCCTTACAGAATGGATGCAAATTACCCATTGCATTATAAACCTGCATTGAGTTATACTTGGAAATGTTCTTTAAAAATTCGGAGAACTGCTTTATCTGAAAAACACAGAAGGTACACATTGCCTTCTCGGGTTGAATGTTTATGCCTATTTTTTCAAAGCTTTTTTCTACATCTTCTACGCTTTCTATATTTCCGCACAAAAGCTCAAAGAAAAACTGCATACGGAAATAAGTATCCTCCGATGTGGAAAACTCTGTCTGATTTTCATCCGCATCCTGAGAAATCCTTTTTAATACGCTTATTACAGAGTCGTATTTCAAAGGCTTGGTAATATAGTCTACCACATTCTTGTATCTTAACGCCTTTTGGGCATACTCGAAATCTCTGTATGCGCTTATGAGGATTACTTTGATAAAAGGCTGCTCCCTGTCGCATATATCTACAATTTCCAGTCCGTCGAGACCTGGCATGTATATATCGGTAATAATTACATCCACAGGGTTGTTGCGCACATAATCCATGGCGTCGGTACTCGAAGAAAAGACCTTAGCGTCCTCGTATCCGCACTCTGCCCAGGGGATTAACTTCTGCCACGCAAAAAGACTGGTTTCATCATCATCTATAAAAACAACTTTTAATGCCATACAAATCCTCCCCCATTTTCACATTTTCCAAATTAATTCTACCAAAAAAGTTTTCCCCTGTAAATACACATTATTCCAATATACCATGTCACATTCTTACGAGAAAAAGATAAAAAAGCAATTATGACATCGGATATATGGTTGAAAAAGAAAATAAAATTCGTATGAATGTAGGTACAAAATCATAAGAATGCGCATTTACATTTATGTATTATCATGTTAATATATGAGCAAAATACAGAGGAGGTCTTACATATGGCTGTAATAAACGAAAACACAACAAATGTGACAAAATATGAACTTATGAGTAAGCTTACCGACCCTTTCTTGTTTAATGACGGTACAAGGGTTTCGTCCACGGAAGATTGGAAAAAAAGACGGAAAGAACTATACGAAAAAACAGTCAACCTTCAATTTGGCGGCATGCCCCCCGAACCCGAATTCTTGGAGGTTGAGCCTCTTTGCTACGGAACAATAAACATATTCCGCATAAAAACAGGCACAAGAAAAATGCCTGTAACAATGGATATGTACCTTTTTAAAGCATGTTCAAAATCCAATAACGCACCTGTTGTAATAACAGGCGATATGTGCTTTGTCCGTATGTTTAACGCCCAAATGATAAAAACCATAACAGATGCCGACATAAACCTTGTAATGTTTAACCGCACAGAGCTTGCGCCCGATGTTTGTGATGTCGATTTAAAAAATCTTAACACCACCGAAAGCGGTGAATACATGCTCGGCAACGAAACATGGCAAAAGCTTATAACAGGTAACTGCGGAGGACAAATCAAAAATACATATCCTGACTGTGAATTCAGTGCAATATCAGCATGGGCATGGGGCTATTCTAGATGCGTGGATGCTCTCGAAATTCTCGGCAATGTGGATTTGAACCTTATAACCTTTATGGGACACTCAAGAGGTGCAAAAACTGCGGCACTTGCAGGTATAGTGGACGAAAGAGCCTCTATCGTTAATGCCAATGCCACCTGCTGCGGAGGAAACAGCGGATACAGAATATATACAGAAGCTACCAAAGAAGACGGAACAATGGGCTGGAGCGAAAGACTTGACAACTTGTTTTGTCACTTCCCTGCATGGATGGGAAAGGGACTTAAAGAGTACATAGGCAGAGAGGGAGATATGCCCTTTGACTCCCACGAATTCAAAGCCATGATAGCTCCGCGAATACTTTTTGTATCTGAGGGCGCCCACGATATATGGGCAAATCCCGTAGGTACATGGCAGACGAGCGAAGCTGCCAGAGAGGTATATAAATTCTTAGGCTGTGAGGAAAATATGTACTGGTATTTCCGCGAAGGCGGTCATAACCAGACACCCGAAGACCTCAGTCAGCTTGTAAACATAATAAACCATGTACGAAATGGTGAAGAAATAAATGATAAATTCTTTAAAAGACCTTTTAAATATATAGAGCCTGCATGGGACTGGGAAACTCCCAAAAATAATTCGCTTTAAACAGCATAATATGACATAAAAGCAAAGTCGTAATTACAGGAGGTGAAGTTTTAAATGTATAATATACTTAATTTCGGTGCTGTAAGTGACGGGAAGACAAACTCTGCCGTATTTGTACAAAAGGCAATAGATGAATGTGCAAAAAACGGCGGAGGTGTGATATATGTACCATACGGCAGATATGTAATGTCATCTGTGCATCTACACAGCAATACTCATTTTGTATTTGAAACGGGAACAATAATCCTCGGAAGTCTCAATCCCGACGACTTTGATGAGCGTGAAAAAATCGATTACCCCTTGTATCAGGATTGTTCTCACTCGTACTTCAGAAGAGCATTATTCTGGGCAGAGGATTGCGAAAATATTTCATTTAGCGGAAACGCAACAATAGACATGCGTGAGGTATGGGAGAATACTCCCGTTTCAAATGAAATTCCATGGGTAAGCTTCCGTGCAAATAAAATTATATCTCTTAAAAATTGCAAAAATGTACTTGTTTCTGATTTGAAAATGTATAACGCAACTGATTTGGCAGTATATATGGCAGGTTGTGAGGATGTAAGAGTAACAGGTCTTACAATGAAGGTTAATATTGACGGTATAAGCCCCGATTGTTGCAAAAATGTTATTATTTCCGATTGTAATGTTGTTGCAGGCGATGACGGGATAGTATTAAAAACATCTTATGCCCTTAATCAAAAAAGAGCATGCGAGAATATAGCTATTTCTAATTGTATTGTATCATCAAGAATGTGTGCAATAAAGCTTGGAACGGAGACCAATGGCGATTTTAGAAATATAAGTATAAAGGGCTGTTCCATATACGATACCTGCCTTACAGGTGTGGCACTTGAGATAGCCGACGGCGGAATTATGGATGGTATCTCGGTTTCAGGAATAACTATGCAAAATGTAGGTACTCCGTTTATTATAATGCTTACAAACAGAGCAAACGGCCCCAAAGGAACAACGGTAGGTAAAATAAGAAATGTTACTATAGATAACCTTATCGCAATCGGATGCTATGGTCCCATTGAGCCTATACAATATACAAACATAGTTGAAGATAATGAGCTACTCAATTCGCCTGAAATTGTTACATCAAGTGTAGTCGGTCAAGGCGACAGCTTTCTTGAAAACATAACACTTTCCAACATTAATATAACAGTTCCGGGTGGCGGAAAGGAAGAGGACAGGGATATTGTTGTACCGGAAATTTCCGACAAAACCCCCGGTGCATCTGCATTTGGAACAGTACTTCCTGCATACGGCATTTATTTTAGATATGTTAAAAATTTGACACTCAATAATGTTAAAGTACATACTCTTTGCGAAGACAAGAGAGAATGTATGATTTTTGATAATGTAGATTTCTCATAGATATTTGTAAAAACTAAAATGGCAACTCACCAAAAATTCAAGTGAGTTGCCATTTTTTAATTGGTATTTAAATTTTCATTTCTTCCTTTACCTTTTTAAAGCATTCTGCAATATACAAAATATCCTCTTCGCTGAGTGCTGCTGTAAGCACGCACGCAAAATGAAATCCGTACGCACACAATGTGAAAGTGAGAAAAGCCGAACAAAGCCGATTTTATCCGAAAAATAACGCATTTCAAGTGGGAAATCGTGACATTTTAATGGGATTTTTTAATAAATCTTGAAAATTTAAAAAGTTCTTAAACGATGAACAGAACCAGTAAAAACGGACAATGACAAAAAAGACCTCCTATGGTAGAATAAAATAAACTACCATGGGAGGATTTTTTATGCCAAGAAGTTACA
>JAZURE010000053.1:0-57431 GCA_045606045.1 Clostridia bacterium
CTAATAATCCTAGATGGTGTTCACGCATATCCATTATAACACATAATTTGAATTCTGCGCTATACTTTTGATATTTCTTTCCTGTCTTACTCATAAAAATATGCACCTCCAAAAGTGTCTAACTTTTGGGGTGCATATCAAAATACAATCGCCTTCTTCGTGCATCTTCTTCGCAGCAAGTAATGCGTGTTTGACATAAATCATATTAAGTTGTTCTCGTATTGTCTTGACATCAACCTTTTGCTCTACCAACCTGAAGACTTCCACAAACGCAGCACTTTCTATGCCGTACTTGTCGCCATACATAATGTCTTCTAATGTATACTTTGCCATTCGTGTCACCCCCTTTAGCAACACAAACAGTATCACAAGAACGGTAACAAGTCAACGAAGGATTTCAATAAGAGTATTTGAAAAATCGTTGTACTTGTGTTATAATGAATAAAAAACTAGGAGAATCTATAATGAATAACATTGCTCTTTTTTTAACTGATACAAATAACAAACAACATACAGTCACATATCCTGTTTCAAATAGTATGCTTTCTATTACTGACATAACTATGAAGGAAATCTGTGATTCGATAGGAATAACAGGATTGAAGAACCTTCATATAACATTAGGTGCTCATGATATGGTGATCAATGTAATGTGTTATACACTTACAGATACCATATACCTTGAAAGTTATTCTAATGCTAGTTCCTACATAAAAATATTAAAAGTTCATGATACAAACATACATATAGTAGGTCATCACATTTCCCATATACAGGCAGATTGTTCAAATATATTACTATCCGATTGCCAAGTGGATAAACTAGAAATAGGTTTAGCAAAACAATTCGAAAACATTGATAAAAACCCAAAAAATATGTTTCCTGTGGATAAATTAGACATACGCAACTGCATGATAAAAAAGATTGATATATTTGCTCAATGCAAAAACATAGACATACAAGGGAGTGCAATTGATGAAATAAATAATAAACTTTTCTCAATCCCAAATACAAAATCTGTAGTACAACTCTTTCATGCATGGCAAAATACAAATATTAAGAAAATTACTATAAATGATGAAATAAAAAAGTTAAAATTAGATAGTTCCACAATAGATACAATTATAGCGAGAGATAATACTTTTATAGAGGAAATAGAGATAAAGAACTCGGTTATATTAAATACATATGGGTTTACTAATAATAATTTTAAACAGCAAACATTAGAATCGTGGCAAATTGTTGAAAAATCAGCTCATAATGCTCATAATCTCAATTTAAGATCTGAAGCATTATACAACATTTTAAAACTTTCCTCAGAAGGAGAAAGTACAATTGACAAATTTCTTCTAAAGATTTTTGATTTTTGCGTAGGATACGGATATAAACCAATCAGACTATTAAGAACAGCTGGATTAATAATAATGACAAGCGCCATACTTTTCTCTATAATTCAATTATTAAAAACATTGTCTACAATATCAATTCCCATTAATTTGTGTACTATAAAATATGGAATGGGTGCATTAATTAATAATATCCTTTTATCTATTTCTGCTTTTTCAGGGCAGAGTGGATTGGAGCGATGTGATGGAATAATATTTTGGATAGGAAATGCCGAATATATATTTGGAGTAATTCTTTTCGCTATGTTTGTTAATTCCCTATATTTAAGGTATAAAGAATAAAAACACATAATAATTATATTAAAGAGGTTGTACATAATTACCGTGCAACCTCTTTATCTTGCAAACCTACCCTTCAGTACAGAAATAAGCACACAAAGAATTTTTATAGTGCAGGAACAATAAGTTTTGTTTACAATCTTCCATGGCGTTTCTGCACATTTTCGATTGCAACCTGTTCGATGTACTCTTCATAGTAGTCATCATACTCACCGCTGGCAATGAGATTTTGTTTCTCAATGCTGACGGCAAGTTTGAAGAGCATGTCCGATACTCTATCCACATGATGCTCTATGGTACAGTCCACAGCCTGAACCAAAATCTTATTTATGTTGTCACTGTTTGCTTCATAATGGAGCTTGGTAAGGTACTCATTTATAGCCTTATTGCAGAGATCACTCTCGCTTTTGAAGCCGAGCAGCTTAACATAATTTTTGATTTCAGTTCGCACCGCAGGCGGCACATTGAATGTCATCTTTTCTCTTTTCATAATCATTTCACCTTCCTTTTTTAAATTTACATATGCATTCCCATACCATGATCCCGTCTGTATTCTTTTGCTCTTTCCTTGGAATCGACAATTGATTTCGTGAAGCCTTCCTCAATGTCTTTCTGTATTGACTGCTCAAACATTTTACAGAGACTAAATATGATGTTACCAAAGACAGGGGATGCATCAAATTTATTTGTGTAAACATTTCCTTGTCTGTTATCTTTTAATGCAGATTTAAGCACAGCATTTTGCAGACGCTTTTCGAAGTTTTTGTTCTTCTCAAGGACATCAAAGCTTTTCTCAGGATGCTTACGATAGTATCTTTGATTGGCAAGTTGCAGCTGACACCACTGACGATACAACTCTTGCAGGTTATCATCCTTGCAGACAACTTTTACAACCGTATCGACCTTTTCCTTTTGCTCATGAGAAATGAATTTATAATTCCTCTTTCCGGAGTACCCATCGAGAGAGAATTTTAACTCGTTGAAGGCGTGGGCAAATTCATCATTTGCTCCGCCAATATCAACTTTAAACTCACTAACTTTCTCCTTGACTTCATCAATGATTTTATCTCGGAGCGTTTGTTTTTCATCGTAGAGTTGTTGGAGTTCGTCTTTGAAAATAGTTTTTGTAAACATTACCCGCAGGTCGTTACAACTTTTTCTGGAGAGATATTCGCTGCCAGGGTTCTTGTTATACACAATCATATGTATATGAGGATGGTGACCTTCATCGTGATATGCTCCGTACCAAACCAAATCCTTTGCCGGAATATTATAGGCTTCTGCAATTTCAAACTGCTTTGAACGAATTAAATTTCTCCATGCATCTGCATTGTTATATCCAAGTCTGTCTGCATCCTCTCGTCTCAAAGATACGATAGGCAACCACACAATTCCGTTATGACTTAGTATGTCACTTCTTGCTTTGTTTAGATTAACATCGTCCTTACTACCGAAGAGACCATGCTCTCCGATCTTTTCAACACGAGGTCTGGTTGCAATATAATTCAGATTAATTTCAACCTTTTTCGTGTTGACGCTCTTGTCAACTCTCTCGCGCTTTGCCATATAGTTTATATAACCTCCGCCGACAGCTTTGCCGCTGGAAACATACGGCGATTTAAATACAACTTTACTCATTATAACACTCACCTTTCTCAAAATATCGTTAAATACCATTAATACCTGTATATGCACCAATTTCAAGGCTCAACCGTGCGGAAAATCCGCATTACAGCACCAAACCATCACCAGCAGATGCACTTTGGGAACCTCTCCGCCGGGCTTTGCACGGCGATGTAAGCCTGCTTGGGGCGAATAGCGCACCAAGCTTTATCCTGCTTCTTTTAAAACACCACACCTCGCCGTTTCGGGGCGCCCCGTCAGGTGATTTCTCGCACCTTCGTTTGTTCTTTCAAATCGATTTTAAGGGCTTAACATAGGGCTTATCTTTTCGGTTCGAGAGATTAACTTTTCAGGGTGGTGTAACTACCTTACCACAAAAATCAAACTCAATCTATGCGATTATGATTGCGGATGTATCACTCCGAATTCAAATACATATCTCCGTATTCCATTCTTGCAATTTCATCTTTCGTATAACGCAATGAATTATATAGAGCAGTTATGATATAGGGAATAGGACTTCTGACTTGAATTTCAACTCTGCCGTCAATCAATTTTCTCGGCATGTTATTATCGACATAGACGATATGCTCGTAACTGATATTTTCTAATCGCTTACGAACAATTTCACGAGGAATGATTTCACCGCCAACTGAAATTGACTCTGAATTAAACATAATTTCAAGTGCTGATTCATAATTCTTTTTTGATAACCCTTCGAGTTCATATGTTTCCGCTTGGTCCATCACATCCTCTATTGATGATAGATGGTTATTAATAAAATAATTATTATTTATATTTGAGTATTTATTGTAGCCGTCTGACACACCACCTTGTTCTTCTTGCACACTATCGGGTAAGTCGTCTTGAACACAAGGGGTAGTATCTTCTGCGACCTCATTAACCTTAACGGTGGTTTTTTCACACACCACATAGAGATTAGAACTAGCACTACCATCAGCCTTTTTTCGTTTCTCTTTCTTTATAAGTCCAAGGTCAATAAGTTTCTTGATAGAGTCTTTGGCTTTCGTTTCGCTTATGCCAATTCTATCGGCAATCGTTTTATATGACGGATAGCAAGTGCCATCATTATCTGACAGCATTAAGAGATAGCACATCACCCGAAACTCGTATGTATCAATTTCTTTATTTGTAATGTGTTTGTTGAGTAGTATAGTAAAGTTCTCAGTATATATTTTCATAAAAAATACACCTCCGATGAAGAATTTTATTTCTTCACCGAGGTGTATCAAGCATTAGGTTCTGGTATCTCCGATGTGCAGGTTCGATTCCTGTCATCCGCACCACGTCGAAGCAAAGTTCGCTTTGCTTCGACTTTTTTATGCAAAAAAGTCATCCGCCCGCTCCCTTGCTTCTCCTCTTTCGCAAAAAAGTCACGCTCGGCTCACCTGTTCGGTTGTAAACGCCCTCACAACGGTTCACTGTCGCTACCAACTTTTTGCGAGTTTTAATCTTGACACGTTATAAACACCCGTACCAAGGGGTTTGTATAAACAAGCCCTTTTTATCATATATAAATACTTTACAAAAAACATAATTTATGTTATTCTAACACAAGATAAAACAATAAATTTTGTAGGAGCAAGCTATGAAAAAGTTTATTTCATGGAATGTAAACGGTCTTCGTGCCGTTTGCGGCAAAAATTTTTATGAAGTATTTTCAAGTCTTGATGCAGATATATTCTGTGTGCAGGAGACTAAACTTCAGGAGGGTCAGATAGACCTTGAAACAGAGGGATACTTTCAATATTGGAACTATTCCGAAAAGAAAGGATACTCAGGAACGGCTGTATTTACAAAAAAAGAGCCGATGAGCGTATTTTACGGTATAGGCATAGAGGAGCACGACAAAGAGGGCAGGGTAATAACCCTTGAATTTGATAACTTCTATTTCGTGTGCGTGTACACTCCTAACTCTCAGAATGAACTTAAGAGACTTAATTACCGAATGGTGTGGGAGGATGCTTTCAGAGATTATCTTTTAAATTTAAAGGAAAAGAAATCTGTAATTATGTGCGGTGACTTAAATGTCGCAGCAGAGGAAATAGACCTTAAAAACCCTAAAACCAACAGACACAATGCAGGCTTTACCGATGAAGAGAGGGGCAAATTCCGTTCTCTTAAGGCAAGCGGTTTTACAGATACTTTCCGCTTCTTCTATCCCGATGCTGCCGATATATATTCATGGTGGTCATATCGCTTTAGTGCAAGGCAAAAGAATGCAGGGTGGCGTATAGACTATTTTATAGCATCCGATGACTTAAATTCCAAGCTTGTCGATGCCAAAATTCATACCGATATCATGGGCTCCGACCATTGCCCTGTAGAACTTACCATAGAAATTTAAGGATTTTACAAATGAAACATCTTATATTCTTTATAAAACACAATATAGTTATGTGCATCGCTCTTGTCCTCGCAGTTATCACCTGTATTTTTGTGCCGCCCGATGCGCATTACATAGAGTATTTTGACTTTAAAACACTTTCGTGCCTTTTTTGTGTGTTGGCTGTGGTTTGCGCTTTTAAGAATATAAACTTCTTTTATATACTTGCCAAAAGCATCGTAAGAGCTTTTAAGTCTACAAGATATGCCGTAATGGCGCTTGTGTATATAACTTTCATTGGCTCTATGCTCATTGCAAACGATATGGCGCTTCTTACATTTCTGCCGCTCGGATACTTTGTACTTACATCCACAGGCAACCGTAAGTACATGGCTTTTACTTTTATAATGCAAAATATATCAGCAAATTTGGGCGGTATGCTTACACCGTTTGGCAATCCGCAGAATTTGTATCTGTATACCAAGTTTGAAATACCAAACGGAGAATTTATGTCGATTATGATACTTCCGTTTGCGATATCTATAATACTTATCACCTTGTGCTGCTTCTTTGTGGAGAACAAGCCGCTTAGTATAGAAGAGGATATCATAAGACTCCCGCTTTGGCGTACAGTTATATATTCACTTCTTTTTGTGCTTTCCATAGCTATAGTATTTAGAACAATACCTTACTATATAGGGTTAATTATCATCCCCGCGGTGCTTATCTTTATGGACAGGCATGCTCTTAGGATGGTAGATTATCCGCTTCTTTTTACCTTTGTATTCTTCTTTATATTCTCGGGCAATCTGTCAAGACTTGAGCCTGTGGAGAAGATGTTTTCCTATCTTATGGACAAGAGCACTCTTATATTCAGTACACTTTCGTGCCAGTTTATAAGCAATGTTCCGTCTGCTATACTGCTGTCACAGTTTACACAGAATTACCCCGATTTGTTAATTGGTGTAAATATAGGCGGTGCAGGTACCCTTATTTCATCATTGGCAAGCCTTATAACTTTTAGGGAATACACCTTGCACAACCCCGATAAAGTACTTAACTATATAGGCAAATTTTCCGCATACAATTTTGCATTTCTTGCAATACTCTTAATTTCGATGCTTGTTTTAAGATAAAACAAAAACCCACAACCTCGGTTGTGGGTTTTGATATATGATAAATAAATTATCTCTTTGAGAACTGGGGTGCTCTTCTTGCAGCCTTTAAGCCGTACTTCTTTCTTTCCTTCATTCTGGGGTCTCTTGTTAAGAAACCTTCTGCCTTAAGGTTAGCTCTGTAAGCTTCGTCAACTGTAAGGAGGGCTCTGGAAAGACCGTGTCTTATAGCACCAGCCTGACCTGTAAAGCCACCGCCTGTAACCTTGGCAATTACATCGAACTTACCTAAGGTATCGGTAGCCACGAGGGGCTGTCTTACAACAACCTTAAGTGTTTCCAAACCAAAGTAATCGTCTATGTCTCTATCGTTTATAGTAATTTTTCCGGTTCCGGGAACTATTCTTACTCTTGCAACAGAGCTTTTTCTTCTTCCTGTACCATATAACTCGTTTGCCATTTTTAGTATCCTCCTTATTTAATAATACCTGTATAAACTTCAGGATTCTGTGCTGCATGCTCGTGCTCTGCACCTGCATATACTCTAAGTCTTGTAAGAGCCTTTGCACCTATAGTGTTGTGGGGGAGCATACCTTTAACAGCAAGTGTAACAGCCTTTTCGGGCTTTTCTGCCATGAGGGTCTTGTACTTGATTTCCTTAAGACCGCCTACATAGCCTGTGTGGTATCTGTAGTATTTCTGCTCAAGCTTGTTGCCTGTGAGAACAGCCTTGTCTGCGTTTAAGATTATTACGAAATCACCGCAGTCAACATTGGGTGTAAATGTAGGCTTAATTTTACCTCTTAAGATAGAAGCAGCAGCGCTTGCTATTCTACCGAGACTTTTGCCTTCAGCATCAATAATGTACCATTTTCTTTCTACTTCAGCCGGTTTAGCCATAAATGTACTCATTAGATTAACCTCCGTGTTTATTTATTCAACATTTGGTATTGTAATATATTTTTGCCAAGATGTCAACACTTTTTGCTTAAAATTTTAATTTACAAAATCAAATCTCTGTTTTTCTTACTAAATCTCCCTCAATCTCTCTCATTCTCACAACTCAATTTAATTTTTTTGAAAACAAAAACATTCAAATTTAATGAAAACAAGCGAAAAAATGAATAACCGCCCGAAAATGGGCAAAAAAATAGCTGCCCCTGGCAGCTGCTTTTTTTCCTTATAAAAAGGAGGGAAAATGAAAAAAGTTTTGTGGTATGAATATATGTTATCATTTTCCGGCAAAAATTTCAATTCTATTTTTTGACGAAAATGTCATTTTTTGCCACTTGTTTTTGTGCAAAACTTACAACTAAGACATAAGTTCATCCGAAAAAGAGAGTTTTTCAAGCTTTTTCTTTATTCTTTGCAGAGCGTTGTCTATGGATTTTTCGCTTTTCCCAAGCTCTTTTGCAATATCCACATAGCTTTTCCCCTGAGTATAGCGCTTTAATACATCGGTTTCGTACCTGCTTAGACAATTTTTGAGCTGGCTTTCTATTATTTTTAACCGTTCTTTGTTTATCATTATTTCCTCGGGGTCGGGATGCTGTATCTCAAGCAGGGATTCTATCATGGTATTTTCGTTCTCATCATCGGCACTTTTGTTAAGCGATATATATGAATTAAGAGGAAGGTGCTTAAGCCTTGTGGCAGTTTTTATCGCGGTTATTATCTGCCTTGTTATACACAGGTCGGCAAATGAGCGAAATGATGAGCCGCCGCTTGGATTATAGTCTTTTATAGCCTTGTAGAGACCTATCATACCTTCCTGAACAATATCAGATTTTTCTGCTCCTATAAGAAAGTATGTGCGGGATTTTGATTTTACAAAATTTTTGTATTTATTAAGAAGAAATTCAACAGCCTCCATGTTGCCGTCCTGAGCAAGTTCGAGTATTGTATTTTCTTCCATGTTTTTTAAGTCCAATGCTTTCATTATATATCACCACCGAGTGTATTAATTTTATATGATATTTGCCTTTTTGTCAAGACAAGCAGTTCTATTTATAGGTGCGGACAAATATACTTTACCGAGGTGATGATTTTGGATGCCATGATAGATATTTATCCCTATCTTCACTCTGATATTGCAAGAAGTCTTGCAGCATATAAAAGCCCTTGCGATATTACCGAACTAAGACTTACGCTCGGAAAACCCGCAGTAGTGAGCCAAAGGGGCAGTACGCATTTTCTTCGGAGCGTGTCGGGCGAGGTTATAATATCGGACAAAGCCTCTTTTATGTACACGGTAAACAAGCTCTCGGGAGGAAGCCTGTACAGCATTTCGGAAAGCTTAAAAAAAGGCTTTGTGACAATAGAGGGCGGTCATAGAGTGGGTATTTGCGGAAGTGCAGTAATGACAGGTGCAACCATAGAGAATATAAAGGATATTTCGGCACTTTGCTTTAGAATCTGCAGAGAAATAAAAGGTTGTGCAAAAGATATATACAGGGATATATGCAGGGAAAAAAACTTTCCAAGCTGTATTATCGCATCGCCGCCGGGTTATGGCAAAACCACGGTATTAAGAGACCTTTGCAGGCTTATTGCCACAGGAGACGGCAAGAATGCAGTGCGAAAGGTAGGCATTGCCGATGAACGCTGCGAAATAGCTGCCATGTATGGCGGTGTATCAAATTTTGAGCTTGGCGACTACACATTTGTGTGCAGCGGCTATCCCAAAACAGAGGCAATGTTTCTAATGCTTCGCAGTATGAGCCCCGATGTTATAGTAACCGATGAGATTGGTACCGACGAAGAGTTTCGAGCCGTACAGCAGGTAAAAAAGTGCGGTGTGAGCGTTATTGCAAGTGTACATGCATTCGATTTGGAGGATATCATATTTCGCTTCGGAAACAACATAAAAAGCTTTGATTGTATATTTTTTATACAAAATAAAAAGACAGGCCACACACTCTACAGGAGGTGCAAAGGTGATTATTAAACTTGCAGGTATGATAACGGTTTTGCTTTCGTCTGCTCTTACAGGTTTTTATTTTGCCGATTCCATGGCGCAAAGGGAGAGAGAACTTTGCAATCTTTCCGATGCCATAAGCCTTATGATAGGTGAGGTAGGGTATAGCCATCTTTGTATAAAGGATATCTTTTTTAAGGTATCGTCTCTTGTTAAGGGCGAAGCTTCGGAGCTTTTCAAACTCATATGCACATCACTCGAAAGAGGTGAGACTGCAGAGGATGCATGGAAAAGTGCAGTAGAGAGTGCATCGGGGATAATGGCACTTAAAAATTTCGATTGTGAAATCCTTACAAAAAGCGGATATCTTTTTGATGCATACAGTCTGGATGAGCAGATAGCCAATCTTGAAGAATTAAAAAGACGAATAGAAAATCTTGCATGCGATGCATTGCAGTATAAAAAGAAGAACAGCAGAATAGTGAAGATGCTTGGAATCTACGGAGGAATTCTCCTTTGTATAATAGTTTTTTAGGAGTAGATTATGGGAACTGAACTTATATTTCAGATAGCGGCAATAGGTATAATAGTATCTGTACTTTGCAGACTTCTTGTGCAGTCGGGCAGAGATGAGCAGGCGTTTATGCTCTCTATTGTAGGTCTTGTGGTGGTGATGCTTATGGTGGTAAACGAGGTCAGTACCTTGTTTGAAACCGTCAGGAAACTGTTTGATATATGATATTTAAAATAGTTGTTTTTGCTATAGCAGTTTGCCTTATTGCTGTAATACTTAAGGAGAATTTCAAGTCGGGCGCAGTAGTGCTTACGGTGTGCGGATGTCTTGCACTATTTTTGTTTTTTGCGCAGATTTTTGCCACCATTAAGGACAGCCTTGATATTCTGGATGAAGTAAGCGGTATAAATGCCGATGCAGTATCCATTATTTTTAAAACACTCATGGTTGCATATCTTACAAGCTTTGGAAGTGACATATGTACTGACGCAGGTGAAAAGTCTATAGCAACTGCACTTGAAACCGCAGGAAAGGCAATTATGCTTTCTATGGCACTTCCTATGCTTGTAGGTATATTCAAATCGGTAAGGGATATAATCGGAGGGTAATGTGCGTTATATATTTTGTGTGCTAATCTTTTTAATTTGTTTCATGCCCGCACGCTCTTTTGCATATGAGTATTCTGATGAAAGCTTCTCCTATACGAGCGAAGCCTTCAGAGAGGTTTCGGAAACCTTGGATTTTGGAGACTTTGTTTCAAGTGTTGTAAAAGGGGATGATCCTCTGCCTGAGGGCATATTTCAAAAAATAGTCGCTATGGTCATTGGCGATGTGAAGTCTGTTTTAAGTTATATACTCTCTGTACTTGGTTTTGTTATACTGTCCTCGTGCATCAAGGGCTCTCAGATAAAGCTTGGCGAGAGTGTATCGGAAATAGCCTTTCTCATATGCTATTTTGTAATCTCTACCTTTTTGATAGGAATTCTTTACAAGAGTGTGGGGATAGCCCTCAAAGCTGCAGAGGAAATCGTGGTATTTATACGGATGTCACTTCCCGCATACATAGGTATAATCTCTTCTACCGGTATCAACGCATCTGCCATGCAAGGTGTGTTTCTTATGATGGTAAATGCTGTTTCGCAGTATGCGGGTGATTTTATGATAAATTCCTTTTTCTACATAGGCGTACTTACAATTGTGAGTAATATGTCTTCTCGAATACAGATAATGAAGCTCATACACATATCAAGGCAGGTGCTTTTGTGGGCATTGGGATTCCTGCTTACCGTGTTTGCGGGCATGACCTCTCTTTCGGGACTTGCAGTATCCGCTTCGTCTGCCACAGGTATCCGTGCCGCCAAGTATACCATAGGTCATGCCATACCCGTTGTGGGAGGCTTTCTTGCAGATTCTACAGAGCTTATTTTAGCATCTGCGAAGATTTTCAAAAATGCCTTGGGAACAGCAGGGATAATTGCCCTTGCTATTCTCTGCCTGGTGCCTGTATTAAAGCTTTTTGCAGTAGGCTTTACGCTTAAGATAACAGCAGGTCTTACCGAGCCGTTTTGCGATAAGCTTATGTCAGACAGTATCTATGCGGTGGGACAGACTGTTGTGTATATTATGGTCTCTGTGCTTCTTATGACGGTTATGTTTATATTTGCTTTTGCTGTGCTTATGAATTTGTAGTGGTGTAAATATGAGAGAATATGTAATTTCAATATGCTTTGCCGTTATTTTATGTGCGGCAGCCGATATGCTTGTTCCATCCAAAAAATACAGAGGTATAATAAAAATCGTTTGCGGAATGTTTGTAATTTCAAGCATTGTTTCGCCCATAGAAGAGATTATAAAATTTGATTTCACTTCTTTTGATTCGGATATGTTTTTAAACGATGATGTACACTTCTACGATACTGTAAATAAAAGCCGGGAAATGTATACACAGTATCTTACCGAAAACAGTCAAAGTATTCTTATATCCGAGGTCGGAAGAGATATATCAAGTATCGCGGGAGAGGATATAAATGTACAGCTAAACGAAAACGAACTCATATTATACGGAGTGAGTATGTCAAAAAGAGAAGAAATATCGGCGTATGTAAAAAGAAATTACGGTCTGGATACTTCTTACGGGGATTGAGGTGGAGGATGAAGCATAAGATATTAAAAAGAGTAAAGCCATCTTACCTTGTAATCGCAATGGCAATGGGGGTTGCACTTATGGTGCTTTCTAATGCATTTACACCGCATGATAAAGAGGAGACTTCTCCAAAAATTATAGAGGAAGATGTGTATAACACCGATGCCGAAAACAAGCTCAAGCAAATAATAGAAAGTATAGACGGTGTAAGTAATGTCAGGGTTTTTATAACCTATGAAAACAAAGGAGTAAAAAAGATAGCTTCCGTAGGCGATAAGTCTTCCTCGGACGATGGGAATAAAAAGACGGATACAACCTCAAGACGGGAGGTTACTGTAAAGAATTCCTCGGGCGAAAGTCCCTTTGTAGATGAGGAAATTCTACCTCAGGTGCGAGGTGTAATAATAGCGGCAGACGGGCTTGAAAACAAAACCTTAGCTGCTGAGATAACCGATGCTGTATCTGCGGTTTTGGGGGTATCTGTAAACAGGGTAAAGATACTTTCCAATCCGTAAAAATATTAAGGAGAGATATAATATGTTTATGGTATTTAAGAAAAAGCAAATGGTAATGACAGCTCTGGTGCTTATGCTTGGTATTGCGGGGTATCTTAATTATCGATACGATGTCCCCGAAAATGCCGAGACCTCGGTAGCGGAAAACACCTCGGCACAAGAGCCGGGTATAGGCGAGACCGTAATGGTAAGCACCAAGCCCGAGAAAACGGAAAAAGAGCAAGATGATTTTCTTACGATAAAACGGCTGGAAAGAGACAAAGTTAGAGCACAGATATGCGATGAACTCAAAAGAACTCTGGAAAACGACAGTATATCGCAGGAGTTAAGGCAAAAGACCGAGGATAAGCTTTCCGCAGTTTTAGACTATCAGGAAAAGGAAGCAACAGCACAAAATCTGCTATCGGCAAAGGGGTTTGAAAAGACTCTTGTATACATAACAGACGAAAGCGTAACAGTAAATATAAAAAGAGACGCCTTAAGCAGAAGCGATACTGCAAAGATAGTGGATATAATTTATGAACTTACTCAAAATAATAATATAAAAATAGTTGAAGTCGAGTAAAATTTGTGTTATACTAATGAAAAGGTAGTAGTGTACAGTATTGTTTTAGGAGGAATTTCTATGAGTGAAACCAAAGAAGTCAGCAATATCAAAATATCCGACGAAGTTATCGAAACAATAGCATCTGTTGCAGTTTCCAATGTTGATGGCGTTTGCACTACCGGCTTCGGTTTTGTAGACGGTATCGCAAGAAGACTATCCAAGAAACCCTCTACATCAGGTATTAAGGCAAACATGGGTGAGGGCACAACGAATGTGGATGTAAATATCGTAGTAAAATACGGTGCCAGAATTCCCGAGGTTGCATGGAATGTACAGGATGCCGTAAAGAAAGAAATAGAGCTTATGACAGGACTTGCCGTAGAAAAGGTAAATGTTCGTGTTGTGGGAATAGAAATTCCCGAAGATAAAAAAGACGAGGACACAGACAATACAACAGACGAAAACGAGTAAACATCAGGGTCCCGTTGTGCCTAAACGGGACCTTTTTTAGTGTGTTTGGAGGAATAACATGAGCAGAAAAGCCGCGCGCGAGAGCGCCTTCAAAATTATATATCAGGTACCGTTCCACGAAAACAGCGATGTAAATCTCACTTTGGAGAACTTTGCATTTTCGGAGGAATATGCTCTTCTTACAAAACAGGACATCAAGTATATAGATACCTGTGTAAACGGATGCTATAATAACCTTGAAAGTATTGATTCCAAAATAAGCTCATCGCTTAAGAACTGGACTATAGAAAGACTTTCCAAGGTGAATCTTGCTATTTTACGCCTGTCCGTAAGTGAGATGGATTATGCCGAGGTACCTTATCAGGTATCCATAAATGAGGCAGTAGAGCTTGCCAAAAAGTATAGTGATGACGAAGCACCCTCGTTTGTAAACGGAGTGCTTGCAGATATTAAAAAGGTGCGTTGATTAAATGCGGATTGCTACCGTAAGCGAGGTAAACAGTTATATAAAGCGCAAGATAGATTCGGATGCAAATTTGCAGGTCCTTTGTGTTCGCGGTGAAATTTCCAATTTCAAGCATCACTATTCGGGGCATATGTATATGTCTCTAAAGGACAGCACATCCTCTATCAAGGCGGTTATGTTCCGCCAGAGTGCATCATCTCTTAAGTTTGTACCCAAGGACGGTATGAGCGTGCTTGCTGTGGGCAGGATAAGTGTGTTTGAAAGAGACGGAGCATATCAGCTCTATATAGATACCCTTGTCCCCGACGGAGTAGGTGCTCTCTATGCCGCATATGAACAGCTTAAGGATGAGCTTAAGGCAGGAGGGTATTTTGACGAGTCTCACAAAAAGCCGATACCGCAGTTTCCTAAGGTTATAGGTGTTGTTACGGCATCCACGGGAGCCGCCGTAAGAGATATAATAAATGTCATAAAGCGCAGATATCCCATATGCGATATCAAGATATATCCCACTCTTGTGCAGGGAGTGGGCGCATGTGCATCCATCTGCGAGGCAATAGAGTACTTTAATGACAATACCGATGCAGATGTTCTTATAGTAGGCAGAGGCGGTGGCTCTATAGAGGATTTGTGGGCATTTAATGAGCGAGAGGTTGCACTTTGCGTATACAACTCGCGCATACCTGTAATTTCAGCTGTAGGACATGAGACGGACTATACAATAATAGATTTTGTATCCGATTTGCGTGCACCCACACCGTCTGCCGCGGCAGAGCTTGCCACGCCCGATATCACAAAGCTGCGCACTTTCCTTATGGAATCTGGGCCCCGTATGGTGCGGGCACTCTCATCGCTTACAGCATTCAAAAGGCGCGAGCTTGAAGTATGCATGGCATCGTCGGTTATGAAAAACCCAAGGTATATGATAGATGTAAAAGCGCAGATGCTCGATAATGCTGTAAGAGATTTAAAAAACGCATACGAAAAGAATATAGAAAATAGATTTACAAAGCTTAAGGAATTTTCCTATAAGCTTACTGCATTAAATCCTGTGGCAACTCTGTCCAGAGGCTTTGCCAAGGTTACAAATGCAGGCTCACTTGTAAAGAGTATTTCGGATGTAAAACCAAATGATAAGATATCGGTAACAGTTTCCGACGGCGATATAAATTGTATGGTTATGGAGGTAAAACATGGCAGAGACAAAGAAAACATTTGAAGAAAATCTCGCACAGCTTGAGAAGCTTATCTCCGAGCTGGAAAGCGGGGATGCACCGCTTGATAAATGCATAAGCATGTTTGAAGACGGCGTTAAGCTCTCTGACGAATGTATAAAAATGATAGATAACGCACAGCAAAAGATAACACTTTTAACTCAAAAAGGAGAGGCAGAGTATACTGCCGAGAGCGAAAATGAATGATTTTTATAAAGAATATGAAAAAAGGATAGAGGAAATAGATACATACATGCATACCTGCCTTAAAGAGTATGAGGATTGCGAGGATGTGCTCTCGGAGTCCATGAACTATGCGGTGTTCAACGGCGGCAAGAGAATTCGCTCGATTTTGTGCATGGAAACAGCCAAAATGCTTACAGGAAGAAACGACAAGGCACTCCCGTTTGCAGCGGCTATAGAGATGATACATGCCTTTTCGCTTGTACATGACGACCTTCCCTGTATGGACAATGCCGATTTAAGACGAGGACTTCCAAGCTGTCACAAAAAGTACGGTGAAGCTATAGCTCTTCTTGCAGGCGATGCACTTCTTAATACTGCCTTTGAAATAATGACGCAGGAGTGTCTTAAAGGCAACGATGCAAGCATTAAGGCAATGGCATCTGTAGGAAAAGCTACGGGCGTACACGGTATGATAAATGGTCAGATAAGAGATATAGAGCTTATGGCATCAGAAGATGCTACCGAGGAAAAACTGCTTCGCCTTATAGAGCAAAAGACCATGGCGCTTATGATTACAAGCGTTGAGGCGGCGGCACTGGTGTCCGAGGCAGATGATGAAACTCTTTGCGACCTTAAGGAATTTGCATACAATCTTGGTATAGCATTTCAGATACGCGATGACTTTGAGGACGAAGAGGAGGACAAAGCGGATTCCCAGAACAGTCCGAATTTTATAAACACACTCGGACGGGATAATGCCAAATCCAAGCTCAACGCCTATGCAAACAAGGCAAGGAAGATAATAGAAAAGTACCCCCGCAATGAGTTTATAAAAGGACTTCTCGACTTTTTATTTTAGAATTATGCGAGGCTTAAAGGACGGATAAAATGTCTTTACTTAAGAAAATTCAATCCCCAAACGATATCAAAGTTTTGAGTGAAAATGAGCTTAGTGAACTTTCGCAGGAAATACGCAGCTTTCTTATAGAAAATGTGTTAAACTGCGGAGGACATCTTGCTTCCAATCTCGGAGTGGTTGAGCTTATTTTGGCTATAATGAAAAGCTTTGATTTCCCAAAAGATAAAATAATTTTCGATGTAGGTCATCAGTGCTATGTGTACAAAATGCTCACAGGCAGACTCGATGGATTTTCAGTGCTAAGGCACCTTGGGGGCATTTCGGGATTTCCGAGGACATCCGAGAGCGAATATGACTTTTTCGATGTGGGACATGCAGGCACATCAGTATCTGCCGCAGTAGGCATGGCAAGAGCGAGAGATTTACTTGGCTCAGATGAGCACATTATAGCCTTTGTGGGCGATGGTGCTCTCTCATGCGGAATGAACTTTGAAGCACTAAATGATGTAGGACTTAACAAAACCAAAATAATAATCGTACTAAACGATAATGAAATGTCTATAGACAAGAATGTTGGCGGACTTTCCTCGCATCTTTCCAAGCTCAGATTTGCGCCTAAATATATAAGTACAAAAAGCAGCGTACAGAAAGCTCTGGACAAATTCGGCAAGGTGGGTAAGGGCATAGGCAAGGGTATACATTCTTTTAAAGATAAGCTTAAGTATGCTGCCATCTCTCAGCCCCTTTTTGAACAGCTCGGTATTTCGTATATGGGTATTATAGACGGAAACGATTGCATGGAAGTAACCAAAGCTCTGGAAAGAGCAAAAGCTGCAGACGGCCCCGTAATTATACACACCTTTACCAAAAAGGGTATGGGTTATGAAAAGGCAGAGACCGACCCGAGCAAATTCCATGGCGTTAGCAGTTATACCTCAAGACTTTCGCCCAAGGATATAAGCTATGACGATGTATTTTCCGAGGTTATTAAAAACCTTGCAAAAACCAATGAAAAGATAGTTGCAATTACCGCCGCTATGGCTTCGGGTTGCGGGCTTCTGGAGTTTTCCAGAGAGTTTTCGGAGAGGTTTTTCGATGTGGGTATTGCCGAGGAGCATGCCGTTACCATGGCAGCAGGTCTCGCAAAGGGCGGTTGTACACCCGTTGTTTGCCTTTATTCCACATTTTTGCAGAGGGCATATGACCAGATGATACACGATGTGTGTCTGCAGAATCTTCATGTGGTATTTGCAATAGGTCATGCAGGACTTACGGGTGAAGACGGTGAAACCCATCAGGGTCTTCTGGATTTATCCATGACAACCCATATGCCAAATATGACGGTGCTTTGTCCGTCGAGCTACGATGAATTAAAGTGCATGCTTCACTATGCTGTAAATGAATGCATGGGACCTGTTATGGTGCGCTATCCCAAGTGCTCGGTGTCCTTTAGAAAGTCGGATAATCTTTCTGCAACAATTCCCGAAAAGGCGGCAGACGGAAGCGATGTTCTTATTCTTTCGTGCGGAAGAATGCTCGAGACGGCTCTTGAAGCATCGGAAATGTTAAAAGAGCAGTCGATAAGCTGTGCAGTTATAAATGTACGCCGTGTTAAGCCTGTAGATACCGAGCTTATCAAATCAGAGCTTTGCGGCAAAAAGCTTCTTGTTACCATAGAGGACAATATAAAGGCAGGCGGAATGGGGCAGTATATTGCATCATGTCTCGGACTTGGCATAGATACGCTTAACTTAGGCTTTGATACCTGCTTTGTACCGCACGGAAAACAACAGGAGTTATTCAAATTAAATTCTCTGGACAGTAAGTCCGTATCAGATACAATAGAGAAATTTTATAAAGGACGGATTAAATGACAGGACGGTTGGATGTAGAACTTGTAAACCGCGGACTTGTGGAAAGCCGCGAAAAAGGCAGAGCGCTCATAATGGCGGGCGCTGTGTATATAGACGGTCAAAAGGCATTTAAGGCAGGCGACAAGGTAAAAGAGGGCATGAACATAGAGGTTCGCTCTGCAGGCATGCCGTATGTGAGCCGAGGCGGCTACAAACTGGAAAAATCACTTAAAGTATTTCCCTTAAATCTCGAGGGTAAGGTGTGTGCGGATATAGGCGCATCCACGGGCGGTTTTACGGATTGCATGCTTCAAAACGGCGCAATCAAGGTTTATGCCATAGATGTAGGCTACGGTCAGCTTGCATGGAAGCTCAGAAGCGACGACAGAGTGGTAAATCTTGAACGTACAAATATCCGTTATCTTGACTTTTCAGTTATAGAAGATAATATTGATTTTATATCAATAGATGTTTCATTCATATCGCTTAGGCTTGTGCTTCCCGTTGCATATGAGCTTCTTGGCGAGGGCGGGGAGCTTGTTGCTCTCATAAAGCCGCAGTTTGAAGCAGGCAGAGAGGAAGTAGGCAAGAAAGGCGTTGTAAGAGATGCCAATGTGCATAGAAGTGTTATAGAGGCTGTATCGGAATTTGCACACACTACGGGATTTTCACTCAAAGGACTGGATTTTTCGCCCATAAAGGGCCCCGAAGGCAATATAGAATATCTTCTGTATCTTTCAAAGGACGGGAAAAATTTGACCTTTGACGATAGTATAAGTATAGAAAAAGTGGTATCAGAATCACACGAAATGTAGGAGACGGACATGTCTGACAATAACGAAACCAAAAAGGCAAATATTCATAGCGGACATAGGGAGCGAATGAGAAAAAAGCTCTTGAAACATGGTATAGGTGCCTTTGAAGACCATGAAATATTAGAGTTTTTGCTCTTTTATGTGAATAAGCAAAAGGATACAAACCCCATAGGTCACAAGCTTATAGATAAGTTCAAGAGCCTTGAGGCTGTGTTTGGCGCTTCGTTTGATGAGCTTTGCTCGGTAGACGGAATAAGCGAGATAGGGGCAGCACTTATTATGCTTGTGGGTGCTCTTCCAAACAGATTGAGCCTAAATAGCGCAAAGCAAAAGGCACACCTCGGAAGCCACAGAGCTGCTGCAGAATTCTGTTCGCAGTTCTTTAAAGGGCTCGACTATGAGAAGATGATTGTAGTAAGTGTCAATTCCGCACGCGAGGTTCTTGCCGTGGACGAGGTAAGCACAGGCACAAGCAATGCTACCAGCGTGGATATAAGGAAAATATTGGAGATTGCTCTGCTTCGCAAAGCCACGGGTATAATACTTGCACACAATCACCCAGGCGACAGTCCGCATCCGTCTGCAGGAGATACTGCAGTGACTACCAGAATTATAACTGTTTTAGAGGGTATAAACATATCGGTTATAGACCATATAATATGCAGCGATGATTCATACAGCAGCATGTCCGAAAGAGGTCTTTTGGACACACTGTAATGGAAAAACGGTTTATGTTGACAATTACAAAAGAAAAATGTATAATTATGTTATTATACAAGATGGAGAGATATATTATGGAACTTTCGGAAATCAAAAGCAGAGTTTTTGGGTACAGTAAAAAAAGTGTGTGCCAGTATATAAGTGAATTAAACACCTTGCACGAAGCAGAAATTGAAGCTCAGAAGGATAAGTCCGACAAGAGAGCAGAGAACTACAATTTCCAGATTAAAAATCTTTCAGATACCAATGCAGGTCTTAATAAGGAACTTGCTACGTTAAAAGATGAGTTAGAAAGCTTAAGAGCCCGCGTGGCAGAACTTGAAGAAATAAATTCTTCAATTACGCAGAGCTATGATGCTCTTTCTAAGGAAACCGAAGATTTAAGAAATAAGAGCGATGTCATAAGCACCGCTATTATCAACGCAGAAAAATGCGCTTCCTCTATGCTCAGCGAAGCCAATACTCGCGCACAGGGTATGATAGATGAAGCACATACCAAGGTAGAGGATGAGGTTAAGCGTCTGGAAACAGCCAAGAAGTACATAACCGAGGTAAGAGGTGCGGTAGAGCATACATTAAAGAAGATAGACGCAGAGCTTGGCGATATAGAAAAGGATATATCCTTTAAAACCCAGAGCGTGACCGAAGATAAAAAATCCACAGTCAAGGAAAAGTTTGGCATGCTGGATAAATCATTCTTTAAAAGAGCATAAAACATTGCCCCTTTGTCATATTGCGACGAAGGGGTTGTATTAAAAAGGAGGATTACCATGAAGATAGAAACACAATGCTTACACGAGGGCTATGAGCCCGCAAACGGCGAGACTAATGTTCTCCCTATATATCAGAGTACCACATATGCGTACGATTCTTCCGAGCACATAGGCAAGCTCTTCGATCTTACGGAAGCAGGGCATATGTATTCAAGAATATCCAATCCCACAGTAGAAGCTGTGGAAAAGAAGATTGCCGCTATGGAGGGCGGTGTAGGCGCACTTTGTACCACATCAGGTCAGGCGGCGTCGCTTATATCCCTGCTCAACATATTAAAGTCGGGCGACCACTTTATAAGCGCAGGCACCATATACGGCGGAACAATCAACCTTTTTGCCGTTACCTTAAAGCGCTTTGGTATAGACATGACCTTTGTGGATGCCGACCTTCCCATAGAAGAACTTCAGAAATATGTTAAACCCAATACAAAGGCAGTATTTGGTGAGACCATTGCCAATCCTGCGCTTTCTGTACTTGATATAGAAAAGTTCGCCAAATTGGCACATAGCAACAACTGTCCGCTTATTGTAGACAACACTTTTGCCACACCTTTCCTTTGCAGACCTTTTGAGTTTGGAGCAGATATTGTTATCCATTCCACAACTAAGTATCTGGACGGTCACGCACTTCAGGTGGGCGGTGTTATAGTAGACAGCGGTAAATTCGACTGGACAAACGGCAACTATCCCGAAATGACTGAGCCCGACGAGAGTTATCACGGCGTAGTATATACAAGAGATTTTGGAAATGCGGCATACATCACAAAGGCAAGAGTTCAGCTTATGAGAGACCTTGGTGTGTATCCGTCTGCTCATGCGGCATGGCTTCTTAATCTTGGCATAGAGACTCTCCATGTGCGTATGGAAAGACATTGCCAGAATGCTCTTAAGTGTGCAGAGTTTTTAAAGAACCATCCCAAGGTGGATTTTGTAAACTATCCAGGTCTTTCAGACGATAAGTACAATGCTTTGGCACAGAAATATCTTCCCAAGGGTACTTGCGGTGTTATTGCACTCTCCATAAAGGGTACAAGAGAAAATGCGGTTAAATTTATAGATAGCTTAAAGATTGCACGCAATCTCGTACATGTTGCCGATATAAGAACATGTGTTCTTCATCCTGCAAGCTCTACCCATCGTCAGCTTACCGATGAGCAGCTTGTAAACTGCGGTATCACTCCAGGACTTGTAAGACTTTCGGTTGGCCTTGAAAATGTAGACGATATAATTGCCGATCTTAGCCAGGCACTTGACAGAGTATGATGATTAAAAAAGGAAATTCTAAATGAATTTCCTTTTTTTGTGGTTTTTTTACAAAAAACTATTGAAAAACACAAAATATTGTGGTAAACTTTCTGTAACTAATAAATTCCGGAGGGATAGAAAAATGAAAATGATTTATGGTGTGGAAGACAAACCGAAATTCGGACAGCTTCTCATTTTTGCAATCCAGCAGCTTCTTGCAATTATGACAGCTACTCTCGTAGTTCCGGTTATCGTAGGCAATGGTATGAGCTCTGCAGCAGCTCTTTTCGGTGCAGGTTTAGGTACATTGGTTTATGTACTCTTTACCAAGAAGAAGAGTCCTGTTTTCCTTGGCTCATCCTTTGCATTCATAGGCTCAATGGCTGCCGCTTTTGCAGGTGCAGTTTCTGTACAGGCAGGTTATACAGGTATCATAATCGGTGCCATATTTGCAGGACTTGTATATGTAGTAATAGCTGCTGTTGTTAAGCTTGCAGGTGTTAACTGGATAGACAGACTCATGCCTGCTACAGTTATAGGTCCTGTAGTTGCTATAATCGGTCTCTCGCTTGCAGGCAATGCAATAGGCGATATGACCAAGGGCAGCATTCCCGATGTTGCAGCATCTCCGCTTGTAACTGTACTTTGCGGTTTTATAACACTTATTGTTACAATAGTATCTTCTACTTACGGCAAGAAGATGGGCAAGCTCATTCCCTTTATCTTTGGTATTCTAGGCGGATATGCAGCATGCGCTATATTCACAGCAATCGGTTTTGCCATGGATGTAGATGCTCTTAAGATATTAAACACAGCACCCTTTGCAGCTCTTCTTACAGAAGGCAAGGTAACACTCGAAACCTTCCTCTCTGTTCCCGATTTTACAATATCTACTGCAATTAAGGGTATTAAAGAAATCGATGCAGCTTATATAGGCAGTGTGGCTGTAGCGTACATTCCTGTAGCATTTGTCGTATTTGCAGAACATCTTGCAGACCATAAGAACATATCTTCTATTATAGAAAAAGACCTTTTAAAAGAACCCGGTCTCCACAGAACACTCCTTGGTGACGGTGTAGGTTCTATCGTTGGTGCTCTTTTTGGCGGCTGCCCCAACACAACATACGGCGAATCCGTAGGCTGTGTTGCTATTACAAAGAATGCTTCTGTATATACAATCATAACTGCGGCAATACTTGCTATTGTAATATCTTTTGTATCTCCCTTTATAGCTTTCGTAAACTCTATACCCTCCTGCGTAATGGGCGGTGTATGTATGGCATTGTACGGCTTTATAGCTGTATCGGGTCTTAAGATGGTACAGAAAGTGGATTTAAATCAGAACAAAAATCTCTTTGTTGTATCTACAATTCTTATTGCAGGTATAGGCGGTCTTACACTTACTTTCGGCAAGGTAACACTCACCTCCGTAGCATGTGCACTTATACTTGGTATAATAGTAAATCTTGTAGTATCCAAAGCGAAAGAACAATAACTGGGAGTGCATCTTATGAAAAATGTTACAATCTTTGACCATCCTCTTATTCAGCATAAGACAACTATATTAAGACAAAAGGATACTCCAAACAAGGAGTTTCGCGAGCTGGTAGAGGAGATAACCATGCTTATGTGTTTTGAATCTCTTCGTGACCTTCCATTGGAAGAAGTAGAGATAGAAACACCTATCAAAAAGACCACTCAAAAACTCATAAAGGGCAAAAAGCTTGCCATTGTTCCCATACTTCGTGCGGGACTTGGCATGGTAAACGGACTTTTAAAGCTTGTTCCGTCTGCCAAGGTAGGACATATCGGCATGTACCGTGACGAAGAAACTCTTGAACCCCATGAGTACTACTGCAAGCTTCCCGACGATATATCCAACAGACTTATAGTTGTGGTAGATCCCATGCTTGCAACGGGCGGCTCGGCTATAGATGCCATAACACAGATTAAATCCTATGGCGGTAGGAATATTAAATTCCTGTGCCTCATAGCTGCACCCGAGGGAGTAGAAGCTCTCACCAAGGCTCATCCAGATGTTCAGATTTATTGTGCAAACATAGACGAATGTCTTAACGAAAAGGGCTATATCGTTCCAGGTCTGGGCGACGCTGGCGACAGAATATTCGGTACAAAATAAGGATTTATAAAAGAAACACAGATACACCAATTTAAGTATGGATTGGTGTATCTTTTTTTATTGAAAAACATGGCTTTTTGTGGTAGAATAGATTTAATATGTTAAATCTATTCAGCTAAATTTGCCTGACGGCGAGCTAAATGTGCTAATGCACGCTAAATTACTCCGTAGCTAAATTGACCTTCGGTCAGCTAAATGGCGAATTTAATTTAGCTATTCCAAAGGAGTTATTAGCTATCGAATGAAATGAGATAATTTAGCTTTGAACGAAGTTCAAAATTTAGCTAAAAAATTGATTGGGTGTGAGAACATGGCAGAAAGCATAATGCTTGATAAAGCAAAAGATTTTGCAGTTGAAATTATAAATATATGCAAGATCTAAATCAACCATGAATTATAAAGGACATCCTGCAATGGTTTTAGATAGGGAGGTGGTAGTATGAAAAACGATACTAAAAAAGCATTTCTAATGGTAACTCTGATAACAGCATTTTGTGTTTTAATGGCAGTAATTGACGGGGTGTTTAAACCTAATTATCTTATAAAATCAATAATAAAACTTGTATTGTTCTTAGTATTACCTGCGGTATATCTGTTTTGCTACAAGGACACCAAAATCAAAGAAATATTTATCCTTAGAAAAAGCGGCATTAAGCTGGCGTGTATCTTGTGCGTTCTGGTTTATACAGTCATTCTGGGCGGATACTTGCTGCTTAAGGATGTTTTTGATTTTTCCAAGGTCACGGGTACACTATCCAGCAATATTGGTGTTACGGGAGAAAACTTTGTATTTGTATCGCTCTATATATCTTTTATAAATTCTTTTCTGGAGGAATTTTTCTTCCGCGGTTTTGCTTTTTTAACTCTTAAAAGAATAACAGGACGAAGATTTGCTTATGTATTTAGTTCAATAGCCTTTGCGCTTTATCATGTAGCAATGATGATTGGCTGGTTTGGACTTGATGTTTTTCTTGTTATCCTGGCAGGATTATTTGTCGGAGGGCTCATATTTAACTACCTTAACGAGAAAAGCTCAACCATTTACCCGTCCTGGTTTGTACATATGTTTTCAAACTTTGCTATAAACACAGTGGGATTTATGCTTTTTGGAATTATCTGATAATAGACTTTTATAAAGTATCACAAGATGGTGTCTTGACGAAGACCTTGATTTAAAAAGCGCTTTGCAGATTATCTTATTTTAGAGTATGGCTTGTGTGAAAAGTGCGTGCTTGTAGGCGATTTATTCATAAGACGCCCAATTGGATAAAAAAATCGTTCAGTTACAAAAAATAATATGTATTATAAGACATAAATTCCTATAGACTACATTTTGTATGTGATAATAGAAAAAAGAGAGGAAAACAAATGCTTCAGGATTTATCATTTGGAAAACTGGAAAATCAATACAAGAATATTTTACCTCGGGATGAAGACACCATCCTGTGCTTTAGAAACAGGGATGTCCTCATGCTTAAAGCATCGGACGGCTCTGTGGCATTTCCTAAGTACAACGAAATCTCGTCTTGCACAGGCGGAGCTTTCCGCTATGTGTTTACCATGCAGGACACAAAATATTTTTTGTATATGTTTGGAGAGATAGAGCTTTCCGCACACAACTATACCTACATTCCCGTATCGGAATTAAGAAAGATAGAAACCAAGGATGCGTGCTTTGCCGTAATGACGGCTTTGCATCTTAATGAGTGGTATCGTAAGCACCGATACTGCGGTTGTTGTGCTCATGAGACCGCGCACGATGACAAGGAGCGCATGCTCTACTGCCCAAATTGCGGGAATATGATATTTCCCGTGATTTGCCCTGCGGTTATAATTGCGCTCACAGATGGGGACAGACTGCTTCTTAGTAAATATGCAGGAAGAAGCTATTCCCGATACGCACTTTTGGCGGGATATACCGAAATAGGCGAAACCCTCGAGCAGACCGTTGAGCGTGAGGTTATGGAGGAGGTAGGTCTTAAGGTAAAGAACATCCGTTACTACAAGAGTCAGCCTTGGGGAGTAGACGGAAGCGTGCTTATGGGATTCTACTGCGACCTTAGTGGAGACGATACCATACATCTTGACGAAACAGAGCTTTCTCTTGCCCAGTGGCACAATAGATACAGTCTTCCTGCACACGACGACGGCATAAGTCTTACAAGGGAAATGATAAGGATATTTGAAGAGGGCAAAGAGCCAAAATGATAATAGGTCAATAAGATTGATTTTATACTTTTACAGTGTTATAATGAGTTTATATTTTGGAGGAGTATAATGAAATTTGTGCATTTATCGGATCTTCACATAGGAAAAAGAGTAAACGAATATTCCTTGCTCGAAGACCAACAGTACATACTTACTCAAATAATAAATATAATCGATGAAGAAAAGCCCGATGCAGTAATCATTGCAGGCGATGTGTACGACAAGGCGGTTCCGTCTGCAGAGGCAGTTGAACTTTTTGATGATTTCCTTGTGCGTTTATCTAAGCGAAAGCTTAAGGTGTTTGTAATAAGCGGAAATCACGATTCTCCCGAGCGCATAGCCTTTGGCGGAAGAATTATGGCACCTGCGGGCATATATATGTCACCCGTTTATAACGGCTTTGTAGATAAGATTGTACTTAGCGATGAATTTGGCAAAATAAATGTGTGGATGCTTCCTTTTGTAAAGCCTGCTCATGTGCGTAAGTTTACAGAAGAGGATATATCATCCTATACCGATGCCGTAAGGCTTGCAATAAGTAAGTTTGATATAGATAAAACCGAGCGCAATGTGCTTATTACCCATCAGTTTGTAACGGGTGCACAGAGGACAGAATCGGAGGAGATATCCGTAGGCGGATTAGATGATGTGGATGTTTCGGTTTTCGGTGATTTCGACTACACGGCACTTGGGCACATTCACCGTGCACAAAACTGCAAAACCGAGAGGGTGCGCTACTGCGGAACACCTCTCAAATATTCTTTCTCCGAGGCAAACGATGAAAAGAGTGTTACTGTGGTCGAATTAAAGGAAAAGGAAAATCTGAATGTAAGAACAGTTCCGCTTATTCCCATGCGGGATATGGCAGAAATCAAGGGTAAATATGAGGAAATCATGCTTTTGGATTTCTATAAGGATACTACCTACAATGAAGACTATACTCACATAACTCTTACCGATGAGGAAGAAATTCCTGATGCAATAGGTAAGCTTCGCACGGTTTATCACAACCTTATGAAGCTTGATTATGATAATATCCGCACACGCAGTTTCAACTCTGTAGACGGTATAGAAAATATAGAACAAAAATCTCCGTATGAGCATTTTTCTTGCTTTTATGAAATACAGAATAACAAACCTCTAAGCTGTGAGCAGAGAGACTTTGTACAAGCTCTTATAGGCAATGTATGGGAGGAAGATATGTGAGACCGATTAAACTTATAATGTCTGCCTTCGGTCCTTATGCCGACAGGGTAGAAATCGACCTTGACAAGTTGGGGCACAGAGGACTTTATCTTATAACAGGAGATACGGGCGCAGGCAAAACCACCATATTCGATGCTATAACATATGCGCTTTTTGGAAAAGCAAGCGGTGAGAACAGAGAAGTCTCCATGCTACGTTCCAAATATGCAAATCCCGAAACACCTACTGAGGTGGAATTGTATTTTTCGTGCAATGGCAAAGAGTACTACATAAAGAGAAATCCTGAGTATCAACGCCCCAAAAGCCGCGGCGAAGGGTTTACCTTACAAAAAGCAGATGCATATCTTGAGTATCCCGACGGCAAGGTTGTAACAAAGCTCAAGGATGTGGACAGCGCCGTTACCGATATCCTCGGTATCGACAGAAATCAGTTTACACAGATTTCCATGATAGCACAGGGTGATTTTTTAAAGCTTCTTTTTGCATCTACCGAAGAGCGAAAAAAGATATTTCAGAAGCTTTTCAAAACCAGCAACTACTATGCCCTGCAGGAGAGGTTAAAAGCAGAGTCGGGCAAGCTGGGATATGAATATGATGCCATAAAACTAAGTATTGAGCAGTATATAAATGGTATAGTCTGCGGTGAGGATGATGCTCTTCGGATTAAGGTAAAAGAAGCAAAGGAAAACCGCCTGAGCATATCGGAAACCATAGAGGTTTTGGAAAAAATAATAGAAAATGACATACTTGCCGAAGAAAAACACAGTAATAAACTGGCAGATTTGGACAGAGAATTAGAGGAAATTGCAGGTGTGTTGGCACAGGCAAACACTATAATTACGGCAAAGGAAGCCTTGAAAAAGGCCAAGGAAGAGCTTGAAGAAGCGGAGAATTTGAGGTTAAGTCTTTCAAAGCAGTTGGAGTCGGAGCAAGGCCAAAGGGAAGAAATAGATGCCGTTGTAAAAAGAATCGCATCAATCGATGCCCAAATGCCGTATTACGATGAGTTGGACTCAAAAAAAGGTCAGTTATCCGCTTTGAACATATCTGTAAACACAAGTGTTAAAAATCTTGATGTTAAAACAAAAGAGAAGCAGAGAATAAAAGAGAAAATAACAGAGCTTGAAGAAAAGATAAAATCGCTTGTAAATATAAGTGTCAACAAAGCTAAGATTGAGGCAGACTACAGAGAGCTTTCAGCTAAAAAGGATTCTCTTGACATTCTTGAATTAAAGATTAATGAACTGTATAGTCTTGAATTGCAATTAAAAGAAGCACAGGATGATTATAGGTTAAAGTCGGAAACAGCCGCCAAGCATAAAAAGGTATATGACAGTCTCAACAGGGCATATCTTGATGAGCAGGCGGGTATTCTTGCCCAATCTCTTTCAGATGATATGCCGTGTCCTGTATGCGGTTCTTTGTCTCATCCAAAACCTGCCGCAAAGTCTTCCAAGGCACCTACAAGACAAGAGGTAGAAAATGCAAAAAAGGCTTACGAATACTCGCATGGCAAAGAGAGCGAGGCAAGCCTTAAGGCAGGAAGACTCAGAGGAATTGTTACAGAAAAGAAATCATCACTTTCGGAGGCTTCTGCCAAGCTTATAGGAGACGGAGATTTCAAAGCACAAAAAGAGAATATCAAAAACGCTCTCTCTAAATTGGAGAAAGCTCTATCCGATATACAAAGCAAAGAGGCTTTAAGGATTCAGGCGGAGGAATTGTTGCCAAAAGAAATGCAAAGGCTTGAAAATTGTGAAAGAGAACTGTCGGTATTGACGGAACAAATTTCCAAAAGCAAGGCAATATCGGATAGTTTCGAAAAGAGAATTGGAGAACTTGCCGATACTCTCATGTTTGAAAGCAAATCTACGGCAAACACCCATAGGACAAAGCTTGCATTTCAGAAATCGGAATTGGAAACGGTTTTAAAGAATGCACACGATTCCTTCGATGAAAACGAAAAGCAAATAGCTTCCATAAAAACAAAAATAGAAGAAAACAGAAAGTTCCTTTTGAACACAGAGGAACGTGATACATCCTCTGATGTAGTAATGCAAAAAGAGCTAAAGGCAAAAAAGGAAGAAATCCTTGCTTTGCAAAAGACGGTACACACAAGAATAAGTGCAAATGTTCTGTCTTTAAATAATATAAGGCTCAAAGCCGAGGATATAAAGAATGTTGAAGCGAAATGGATGTGGGTTAAAAACCTTTCCAACACGGCAAACGGCAACCTCGTCGGTAAGGAAAAGGTAATGCTCGAAACATATATCCAAATGACATATTTCGACAGAATTATAAGGCGTGCAAACACACGGTTTCTTGTAATGTCGGGCGGTCAATATGAGCTTAGAAGAAGAAAAGAGGCAGAAAATAACCGCAGTCAGACAGGACTTGAACTTGATGTAATAGATTACTACAACGGCACGCTGCGAAGTGTGAAAACCCTGTCGGGCGGTGAGGCTTTCAAGGCATCACTTTCGCTTGCGCTCGGACTTTCGGATGAGGTTCAGTCCTCGGCGGGGGGAATTAAGCTTGATACCATGTTTGTAGATGAAGGCTTTGGCTCACTGGATGAGGAGTCTCTCTCGCAGGCACTAAGAGCTCTTTCGTCACTTGCAGAGGGCAACAGGCTTGTGGGAATTATTTCACATGTAAAGGAGCTTAAGGACCGTATAGATAACAAGATAGTTGTAACTAAGGAAAAAGACGGCAAAAGCAGAGCTTGTGTCATTTGTGATTAATGGTGATAGAATGAACTTATATTTTGCGCCTCTTGAGGGCATCACAGGTTATATATACCGCAATACCCATGCAGAGCTTTTCGGCGGTTGCGATGCGTATTATGCGCCTTTTATAACACCTGTAGAAAACGAAAAATTAAACAAAAAATGCCTTAGGGACATCTTGCCCGAAAATAACAAATGCGGTAATTTGAGGGTACAGCTTCTTTCGAATAATCCAAAAACATATTTTAAGTTTGAGGACGAAATTCTGCCTATGGGTTACAGCGAGATAAATGTAAATTTGGGCTGTCCCTCGGGTACTGTGGTAAAGAAGGGCAGAGGTGCAGGCTTTTTGAGGGACACATCGCAGATGTCGGAATTTTTCCGTGAGGTTTTTGAAAGAAACAAGGTGAATATTTCCGTAAAAACAAGGATAGGATTTTACGACAAGGAAGAATATGAAAATCTTATGGATGTGTACAATGGATTTACGCTAAAGAGCCTTATCGTTCACCCCCGAACCCGTGAGGATTATTATAAGGGCGAGGTACACATGGATGTGTTTGGTAAGATGTACAATAAAAGCCGAAACCCCGTTTGCTACAACGGCGATATAAGAAGTGTGAAGGACTTCAAATCGGTATCGGACAGCTTTTCGGATTTGGAGGGCATTATGATAGGCAGGGGCGCAGTTGCAAATCCTGCAATTTTCCGCGAGATAAAGGGCGGTAATCCTCTTGAAACACAAGAGCTTACAGAGTTTTCCCATGTTCTTGGAGAGAGGTATTACGAAGTGTTAAAGTCCGATATGTACACTCTGCATAAGCTTAAGGAAATATGGCTTTATATGCTCACAAACTATCCCGAGGAAAAGAAGATTACAAAGGCAGTAAAAAAGTCATCTACCGTCTCACAACTTCACGAAGCGGTGAAATTACTGCCTGATATATAAGGAGACTAACTATGTATCTTATAGCAGGACTCGGCAACCCCGAGAAAAAATACGATGCCACAAGGCACAATATAGGCTTTGAGACTGTGGATTTAATAGCGCATAAGCTAAATATCGGCATAACAAAGCTCAAACACAAGGCACTCTTTGGAGAGGGCTTTATAGGAAGCGAAAAGGTAATACTCGCAAAACCGCAGACCTACATGAATTTAAGCGGCGAGAGCATAAGGGATATGGCATCTTTCTATAAAATCCCTGCAGAAAACATAATAATAATATGCGACGACATAAATTTGGAAACAGGCCGCATAAGAATAAGACCAAAGGGAAGTGACGGCGGCCACAACGGATTAAAATCCATCATATATCAGCTTGCAGACGATGGTTTTATCCGCATAAGAATGGGAGTGGGCGCACCAGAGGGTGAGCATTACAACCTTGTCGATTATGTACTTGGTAAGTTCTCCAAGGAGGAGATAGAAGTCCTCACCGACACAGCAAACAGAGTGGCAGATGCGGTGGAATGTATCATCAAAAACGATGTTTCTGCTGCTATGAATAGATTCAACGGAGCTAAAAAATGAACACCTTTAAGCTATTGCTCGACGGCATGAATGAGTTTGACTCACTGTGCACACATGTCCGAAAAGGAAATGGATATGTGCATGCCTTAGGCGTATCCGCAAGTCAGAAAAACCATCTTATATATGCTCTCGCAGAGCACACAGATGCCAAGTGCGTTGTGGTTGTGCCCGACGAAATCGAAGCAGGAAGGACACTAAGGGAGCTGTCGTTCCTCTCTTCGCATGCGGCAATATATTTTCCGCCCCGAGAGTACCTTTACTACGATGTGGATGTATCCAACAGAAAGGGAGAGTTTTCCAGACTTTCGGCACTTGCAAACATAAAAGATGCCAAATATATAGTTACCACCGTATCGGCACTTTCATCGTACACACTTCCGAGCTATATATATACCGAAAATTCTATTACCGTAGATATGGACTTTTGCATGGATATGGAAAAGTTCATAGAGCAGCTTGCCTATATGGGATATGCAAGAGTAAGCTCTGTAGAGAGTGTGGGTCAGTATTCTGTCAGGGGTTCTATAGTGGATGTATATCCACCGGGAAGCGAAAATCCCGCAAGAATTGAATTTTGGGGCGATGACATAGATTCCATAAGGACATTTTCATCGCAAACACAGCTTTCGCTTGATAGTGCGGACTCGGTATTTATATGCCCTGCAAGAGAGCTTATATACGATAAAGGCAAAGCACTTGAGGTTGCGGAGAAGATAAAGGAATTAAAGAATGAAAACCTCATGCGCGATGCGGAAAAACTTTGCCAGAATCACTATTTCCATTCCAACGATAAGTATCTTGGCTATTTCTATGACACGATACCTACACTTTTTGATTATTTAGAGCCAAATACATTCTATGTACTTACCGAGCCAAAGGAACTGAAAAGTAAATTTGACCTGTGGTACAAGGAACAGAATGAGATTATCACATCCCTTATGGATAAGGGACTCTTTCCGCGTGTAAACGGAGACTACTATATTACCTATGGCGATATAGTAAGACGGAGCGAAAAATCCCCTTGCATAACACTTAGTGCCCTGTCTCACACAACACCCGACATCCGCCCAAAAGATATTATCTCTATGAGCGCCAAGACCATTCGTTCATACGCAGATAACGCACAGTATATGGTAGATGATATAGTTTTCTGGAAGAAGAATTCTTTCAGAGTTGTTGTGCTTTTGGGTACAGATACAAAGATACAAAACCTTACCGAGCTTTTGGCAGGGCAGGGTATTACTGCCGTTTATCTTGAAAATGCAGACAAAGTTCCCGATTTTGGTGAGGTCTTCATAGTGAAGGGAACACTTGAGCGTGGATTTGAATACCCATCTGTAAAGACTGCCCTTGTAACCGATGGCGAGCCCCAATCGCAAAGACGCCGCAAGCCTAAACCAAAGGATTCCAGGGATGCCATAAAGAGCTTCGATGAAATCACGGTGGGCGACTATGTAGTTCACCGCACCCACGGTGTCGGTAAATATGTGGGCATACATCAGCTCGAGGTACAGGGTGTAATCCGCGATTATCTAAAGATTAAATACAAGGGCACAGACTGCCTGTATGTACCTGTAGAACAGCTCGATATGCTGTATAAACATTCTTCAACCGAGGAAAAAAGCGTCAAACTCAACAGTCTTGGCGGGACCATGTGGCAAAAGACCGTTACAAAGGTCAAGGAGAGTGTGGCGCAGCTTGCTGAGGATATGATTAAGCTTTATGCAGAGAGAAGCCGTCTCAAAGGCCATGTTTTCCCAAAGGATACCGACTGGCAGAGGCAGTTTGAGGGCGATTTTCTGTATGACGAAACTCCCGATCAGCTAAGGTGTATAGAGGAAGTCAAAAAAGACATGGAAGACGGCAAATGCATGGATAGGCTTCTGTGCGGTGATGTGGGCTACGGCAAGACCGAGGTGGCGCTTCGTGCGGCATTTAAAACAGTAATGGACGGAATGCAGGTTGCATATCTTGTCCCCACCACAATCCTTGCTTCTCAGCACTACAATACCTTTATGTCACGAATGAAGGAGTATTGTATAAATGTGGAAATGCTGAGCCGTTTCCGCACCAAAAAACAGCAGGAAAAGATTATAAAGAAGCTGGAAACGGGCGAAGTGGATGTTGTCATAGGAACTCACCGCATACTTCAAAAGGATGTAAAATTCAAGTCCCTGGGTCTTCTCATAATAGACGAAGAACAGCGTTTCGGAGTGGGCCACAAAGAAAAACTCAAGGAAATAAAGAAGGATGTAAATGTTCTTACCCTAAGTGCTACGCCTATCCCGCGAACACTCAATATGGCGATGATGGGAATACGCGACTTGAGTGTACTCGCATCACCGCCAAACGACAGAGCGCCTGTACAGACATTTGTAATGGAGTACAATCCCATTGTTGTACAAAACGCCATCCAGAGAGAGCTTGCGCGCGGAGGTCAGGTGTACTATCTTTACAATAGGGTAGAGAGCATAGACAGGGTTGCATTTAAGATAAGCGAGCTTGTACCCGAGGCGAGAGTAAGCGTAGCACACGGGAAAATGACCGAAACAGAGCTTGAAAATATAATGCTCGATCTTATAGACGGTAATATAGATGTTCTCGTATGCACTACTATTATAGAGACGGGACTTGATGTTCCCAATGTAAATACCATAATTGTAGAAAATGCCGATTGCCTTGGACTCTCTCAGCTATATCAGCTAAAGGGCAGAGTAGGACGCTCGAACAGACTTTCTTTTGCGTACTTTACCTATCACGAGGGTAAGGTGCTCGATAAGATAGCCCAGAAGCGCCTTGGCGCCATAAGGGAGTTTACGGAATTCGGCTCGGGCTTTAAGATTGCTCTTCGTGACTTGGAGATAAGGGGAGCAGGAAATATTCTCGGCAAGCAGCAACACGGCAATATGAATCTTGTAGGCTACGATATGTACTGTCTGCTTTTGGAACAGGCGGTAAAGGAACTTAGGGGCGAAGAGGTTCTCGATAAGGTAAGCACCTCTGTTGACCTTAAGGTAAGTGCCTATATCCCCGAAAAGTCCGTTCCCGATGAAAAACTGCGAATAGAGATGTACAGAAGAATTGCATCCATATCCACCGAGGAGGAGATGCGTGAGGCTGAGGCGGAATATATAGACCGCTACGGCGATGTACCCGAAAGTGTGGATAACCTTATGAATATAGCACTCATAAGGGCGGCAGCTTCAGAACTTTTCATAACCGATATAAGCATAAAGGACGATATGGTTGTATTCACATTTGAGCAAATTGTAAGCCCCAAATCAATAGTGGAGATTATGAACGATTTTAAGGGAAAGATGATGTTTTCCTCAGGCTCGGTATCGTATCTCACATACAAATATGAAGAAAATGTACTGGAGAATATTAAAATTATATTACAAAGACTAAAAAATACAATACAGGAAGAAAGTTTATAATGTATAATTAGTTATAATTGTAATATGGAGGTTTGAACATGAGAAAGATTATTAAGATTACAGCAGTTTTTTGTATAATTGCACTTCTTGCAAGCTGCGGTCTTGTAAGTAATGTAGAGGAAGAAAAGCCCAGAAAAAAGGGTGAGGTTGTAGTAACCGTAGACGGTAAGGATTACGATGTTGAAAGATTCAATATCTATTTCTACAGCGCACAGGGTGAGACCTTAGTTGCCGAAGGCTATCAGCAGTCTGGCGATGTTCCTGAGGATTTCTGGTCGCAGGAAGTAGATGGAAAGACCAGACTCGAAATAGCTAAAGAAAAGGCACTTTCCACACTTATAGATGATGCGCTTGCATACAAAAAGGTAAAGGAATTCGGTTTAGAGCTTACCGAAGACGAAAAGAAGAATATAGATAGCCAGATAGAAACTATGGAAAAGGACGAAGAGGCTATGAAGCACTTTGAAGCCATAGGTGTTTCCATAGATGCCATAAGAGAGTATTACAACGAGGGCTTCCTTCTTTCACATATCAGCTCTGAGCTTATGGAAAGAGGAGATATTACTGTAGATGAGGATGCTGTTTTAAAGGAATTTAAGGAAAACTATGTTAAAGCAAAGCACATACTCATATCTACTGTAGATGCCGAGTCCGGTGCTGCACTTTCCGAAGACGAGGTTGCTGCAGCAAATGCCAAGGCACAGGATATATTAAATCAGCTCAATTCCGGTGCAGATTTTGATGAGCTTATGAATGCCAACAGCGAAGACCCCGGTCTTGCCACAGCTCCCGACGGTTATGTGTTTACAAAAGGCGAAATGGTAGCAGAATTTGAAGAGGCTGCATATGCGCTTAAAGAAAATCAGATAAGCGGACTTGTAAATACCTCTTACGGTATACACATATTAAAGAGAGTTCCCTTTGATATGGAGGGTGCACAGGAAACATCTGCTTTGGAGGCCAAGAAAGCAGAACTTGCCGTTCCCGAAATCGAAGCTCTCTTAAAGACTTGGAAAGCCAATGCCAAGATTAAGACAAACGATAAAGTACTGGATAAGTTAAAGGCATTTGATGCAAAAGAAATTTTCGGTCAGTAATTAAATTACAGGGGATGTAAATTTTTACATCCCCTTGTATCGTGTTTTAAACATTTTGGAGGATTATGTATGAAAAGGATTGGCATACTTTTTCTGGTGCTTTTTTCGATGGTCTTTTTTGTCTCTTGCGGACAGGGTGAGGACAAAAAACAGAAAGAATCGGAAGAAAAGCCTCTCGAAACTGCAGTTACTGTAAATGGCACGCAGTACACAATAGAGAGGTTCAATCTATATTTTTACAATGCACAGGACGAAATCTTAAAGCAATCAGGTTACAACGAGGCAAAGGATATTCCCGAGGATTTCTGGGATATAGAAAGAAACGGTGTTACAAGACTTGATTTGGCAAGAGACGTTGCCATTGATATGCTTGTAGACGACGCATTGGAATACGAGAAGGCACGCCAGTACAAAATAAAACTTACTGCCGACGAGCTTTCTTCCATAAATAATCAGCTTTCTGCATTAAGACAGGACAAGGTTTCTGTAGCACAGTTTGAGTATATGGGTATCTCGGTAGATGAGCTGGAGAGCTATTACAAGGATGAAATGCTCATACCGTCGCTTGTAACAGAGCTTATAAATGAAGGCAGCATAAAGCCAAGTCCCGAGAGCGTGGTAGATGAGTTCGTTACATCGTATGTTAAGGTTAAACAATTGTATTTGCCTACAATCGACAGTGTAACAGGAAAGCCGTATTCACAGGAAGATATGAAATATGTCAAGGCGAAGGCTAATGAGTTTTTAGACAGACTGGATAGCGGCGAACTGTTCGATGATATTGTATTGGAATATACCGAGGATTTTTATACAACGGCATATCCCGACGGATATATAATCGGACACGGAGACTGGGATGAAGCCATGGAAGAGATTGTGTTTTCCCTTGAGGATGAAGAGGTTACAGAACTTATAACCACGCCCGACGGAATGTATATGATAAAAAGGGTTCCTTTTGATTTTGAGGGTTCACAGGAAATTGTATGTCTCGAGAGTATAGAGGCGGAGTTTGCCCAGCCCAAGCTTGAAGCACTTGTCAAAAAATGGAGACAGAAGGCGGATATAGAAATTAATAACGAAATTCTTAAGGATTTAAAACCGCATATTACAAACAATCAGGCTATAACTGTAAAAATTAAGTAGATTAAGAGAGCTATTTTGATAGATAATATCGAAATGGCTCTTTATTTTTGATAAGTATTTAAAACCGGTTTACATAAAGCTACATTTTTTTTTGCTTCTCTATGCTAAAATTAGTATGCAATTACATTTGCAAAAGGAGAAGTATAAATGAACGAAATGACACAAAGTATAAAGACGGTAAAAAAGGATTTGTTTTCAGGCAGAACATTTTCGCTAAATATGAGTGTAAATGATATACTGTACATATTACTATGCTATGCGATGTCCTCATGCAGTTTCTTTGAGGGGAGAGTGCCTTTTGTACTGAGCGCTTATGCAGCAGCGTTTTGCGGAGGAAAGTGGCTTATAGCCATGCTTTCGTGTGCTGCGGGACTACTGGGACTTAACTCGGGCTACAGCTTTACAAGCTACATTATTGTACTTGCGGGCGCTACCTTTCTCATGGGTATTGTAAACGGAGGACGTAGATTCAGAGCGATTTGCATCAGCTCGCTGTTACTTATTGTATCGTTTGTGCAAAACGCAATATCCGCTTCTTACTGGATAGACTATGCTTTCTCAATACTTGAAGTCGTATTTTGTTTTGCGGGGGTATATGTGTTTTCCGATGCAGTGCCGCTTCTTACATCATCAAAGGAGCGACATTGTGTTCTTGATACCGAGGTTGTGAGCCTGTTTGTTTTGCTTGCACTTGTGGTAAGGTGTACGGTAGGATTGCCGCTTATCGCAGGCATGGACTTATCTGTAATTCTTGCTATTTTGATTCTACTTGCAATCAATATGGAAAGCGACATATCCTTGGGTACGGCAATGGGTGTGGTCTTTGGTTTTATGACGGTAGGAAGAGCACTCTCAGCGGCGGTTTCCATGGGTGCTTTTGCATTTGCAGCTTTTTGCTGCGGAGTTTTGAACCGCTTTGGGAAATGGGGAGTGGTGCTTGGATTTGTAATGGCAAATACGGCACTTACAGCTCTTTTAAAGGGCGAAGCCCTGCCGTTTGATATTTTCGAGGTTTTGTGTGCGGCGGTTATATTTTCCGCTTTGCCAAAGAGGGTAACAGGATATATATCTTCCATAACCGCCAAGACAGTTCACACCGCCACAAAGGCATTTGTACATGAAGAAAAAATCCAGAGCGTTATTTCCAAAAAGCTGTCTAATTTAAGCAGCGCCTACGAATGTCTTGCAAGCGCTTATGACAGCTGTTTCAAATCGGATATTATGTCCAAAAAATATATCATTCGCATGCTCGACAGCGCTTCTTCCAAGATTTGTCCCGATTGCGGTCTTAAGTACAACTGCTGGGAAAGATGCTACAAGGACAGCTACAGAGCAATGGTGCAGATGCTTGAAACCGCAGAAAAGGGCGGTAACCTTACGGAAGAGGATGTACCCGAGCCAATTAAAGGCAAGTGCATAAAGCTAAAGGAATTTATATCGCATTTTAACAGAATGTTTGGTGTATATAAGGTTGAAAAAATGTGGCAGGACAAGCTCAACGATGCCAGAGGGCTTGTATCAGAGCAGCTTCGCAGTATAAGCCGTTCAGTAAGAGATGCCGCAGATGAATTCAGCATGTCTGTGGATACCGCCGCAGAAAAAGAGATAAAAAGCGTACTGGACAAGCACAGAATACCCTTTAAGGAGGTTACATTTCTAAAAGGTCAGGACGATACATTCTCTATGGAAATTCTCCTCTCCGACAGACAGCTTACCAAAAAGGAAGAAAATACCGTAGAAACTATCATAGAACAAACCACAGGCATACGAGCATCACTTATAGATAAGCACATGGAAAGAGAAGGTCAGGTACTTATCTTTAAAAATTGTGCAAAATACAGAGTAAGCGTAGGCAGTGCGGCAGTATGCAAACACGGTGAAGAGGTATCGGGTGACAGCTTTATCTCTTGCACCTCGCCCCGAGGGGATTTTGTAGCCGCATTAAGCGACGGCATGGGCACGGGAAGTGCCGCACTTGCCGAGAGCCGTACAGCTACGGAACTTTTGAAAAATTTTGTGGTTTCGGGTATGGATATAGAAACTTCTCTGGAGCTTATAAATTCCTCTCTTCTTCTGCGTTCAAGCGAGGACAGCTTTGCCACAATGGATGTGTGCAGTATAGATTTGTCTAAGGGTAATATTAATCTGTACAAAAGCGGTGCCGCTACGGGTTTTGTAAAAAAAGGAAATAATCTTATAAAAATAGAATCCGACTCTCTGCCTTTTGGTATATTAAAGGACTACGGAAAAACAAAAACAACCTCTGTAAATGCAGACAAATCCGCACAGGTAATACTCATGACAGACGGTGTATATGATGTATTTGCATGCACAGGTGCATCGAATCTTGAGGATATTATTTTGCATGGCAAAACTGACAATCCCCAGATTTTGGCTTCCGAGATTATGAATGTTGCATTGGAACAGACAGTTTCAAAAGCGCTTGATGATATGTCGGTATGTGTTATCAATGTTTGGGAAAGATAATAGACAAAACATGGTGTATATGTTACAATTGGGTATACAAATTCGAAAGAGGGTATCAATATGTTTAAGTCTATTTACGCAAACAGACTGAAAACCATGTTTATCGTAACCGCGGTTACTGCATTTGTGGCGCTTATCGTGTACTATATATGCAATATCGCCGGCTACGGACAGTATGCTATTGGTTTTGCAGTTTTGGTTTCGTGTGCCACTTCGCTTATTTCGTATTTTACATGTGACAAAATGGTGCTTTCAATAAGCGGTGCAAGACCTGCGGACGACAGTAATGATGCTTATGTAAAGGCAATTTTAAGTAAGCTTTGCGCATCTGCAAATCTTCCAATGCCAAAGGTATATATAATAGATGACCCTGTGGCAAATGCCTTTGCTACGGGCAGAAATCCGAAGAATGCGGTAGTATGCGTTACAACGGGTCTTCTTAAAAAAATGGATGATTACGAGCTTGAGGGTGTGCTTGCACATGAGCTTGCCCATGTAGGAAACCGCGATATACTGCTTTCTACCGTGGTCACGGTTATGGTGGGCATAGCAGTTATTATATCGGATTTTTGGACAAGGAGTATGATTTGGGGTTTTGGCAGAAGACGAAACGATAGCAGAAGTTCCGGCTCGCCCCTGGCAATCATAGGGCTTGTGTTTGTGGTTATTGCACCTATAGCAGGTCAGCTTATGAGACTTGCACTTAGCCGAAACAGAGAGTACCTTGCTGATGCAACTGCGGCTAAATTTGCAGGCAGTCCATACGGGCTTATAAATGCACTTAAAAAACTTGGCGCAGAAACATCGGGTGTAAAGCGCGCCACAAATGCCACCGCCAATCTTTATATAACAAATCCTTTTAAATCGGTAAACGGCAAAAAAATGCGCAATCTGTTTTCTACACATCCGCCTGTAGAGGAGAGGATTAAGCAACTTGAAAATCTTATGTAATTTAAAAGGATGAAACGAAAAAGTCGTGTCATCCTTTTATTTTACAAAAAATTACCTGTTTATTTATTTGACTTTTTACGCAAATTAGATACGACAAAACAAATGGAGGTGATTTTAGTGGCTAATAAGCATGTTGTTCCCGAAGCTAAGGATGCAATGGAAAGATTCAAAATGGAAGCTGCATCTGAAGTAGGCGTTAACTTAAAGAACGGTTACAATGGTGATTTAACATCTAAGCAGGCAGGTTCCGTTGGCGGACAGATGGTTAAGAAGATGATTGAATCCTACGAAAATTCTATAAAGTAAGAGTTTTCTTGACAATGTAAGAAAGAAGCAAAGTCCCGAAATTAGAGTCATTCATGACTTTAATTTTGGGATTTTTGCATATTTCGCATTAGCGGAGAAATAATAAGTATGGTATCAAAACACCGGAAAGGAAAGATAATATGAAAAAATTCTTATCAGTTTTACTTGCACTCACTTTAATGCTTACCATGTTTTGTTCATGCGGATGCAGCATGGATGACGGTGAAGCAGGCGACAGAGGTAATGTTCAGACAGACGACATAGGCGACGGAGGAAAAGATACAACGGATGACGGCGCCGCAGGTGACAGAGAGGATAATACGGATTCCGTAGGCGATGATTTAAAAGACGGTGTAGACTCAGCGGGCAACGCAGTAAAGGATGGTATAAACGCAGTTGAGGATACACTTGATGGCGCAGTAAACGATACAAGCGGCGACATGAACAATACAAACAAGTAACAACACAATTAACTCCAAATTAAAAAACTGCTGGACTTTAGGGTTAAAATGTAGTAGAGTATAATTATACTATGTTAATTTGGAGTTTATACATATGAAAGAAAAAACGAAATTCGTATGCAACGAATGTGGATTTGAGAGCATCAAGTGGCTTGGCAAATGTCCGTCTTGCAATAGTTGGAACACATTTACCGAGGAAATAAGTTCACCACAGGGTAAGTATAGTGTGCCAAAAGATGGCTTTGTAGCCAAAACCGCGCCCATGACTTTAGAGCAGATAACCTCGTGCGAGGGTGAGCGCATACCCACGGGCACGGCAGAACTCGACAGAGTTCTAGGCGGGGGTATAGTACGCGGTTCCATGGTGCTTGTGGGCGGTGACCCCGGCATAGGCAAGTCCACACTTCTTTTGCAGATATGCGAGTGCCTTGGCGAAAATCACTGCGTTTTGTATGTTTCGGGAGAGGAGTCCGCACAGCAGATTAAGATGCGAGCCACAAGGCTCGGAGTATCGGGCAAAAATCTTAAGCTTCTTTCCGAAACCAATCTTGAGAGTATAATACACCATGCCAACAATGAAAAACCGTCTGTCCTTATAGTGGATTCAATACAGACCATGTACCGAGAGGATGTGTCCTCAGCACCAGGGAGCGTAGCACAAGTCCGAGAGGCTACACACTTTCTTATGCGCCTTGCAAAAGAGAGTAATATTGCGGTATTTATAGTAGGACATGTTACCAAAGAGGGGAACATTGCAGGTCCTAGGGTACTTGAGCACATGGTAGACTGCGTGTTGTATTTTGAGGGAGAAAGACAGCAAAGCTACCGTATACTCCGCACGGTCAAAAACCGTTTTGGCTCTACAAACGAGATAGGCGTTTTTGAAATGACGGACTCAGGACTTAAAGAGGTTGCAAATCCGTCTGCCGCAATGCTCTCGGGAAGACCCGACGATATATCAGGCTCGGCAATAGTATGTACCATAGAGGGCTCACGCCCTATGCTTGCAGAGATACAAGCTCTTTCTGCCACCACGGGGTATGCAATGGCAAGGCGGATGGTTACAGGTGTAGACCACGGCAGAGCAACAATGCTTGTGGCAATACTTGAAAAAAAGCTGGGCTATTCCATGCAGTCACAGGATGTTTATGTAAATGTGGTAGGAGGCTTGCGTCTTACGGAAACCGCTTCCGACCTTGCTGTAATTACTGCAGTTGCATCAAACTTCAAAAACTTTGTTATAGACGGCAAAACACTCATACTGGGTGAGGTTGGTTTAACGGGTGAGGTGCGCTCGGTAAGCTTTGCTAAGAGGCGCATTGCCGAGGCGAAAAAGCTCGGCTTTAAAAGATGCATAATACCCAAGGACAATTATAAACAGGCATCCGAAATCGATGGTATAGACATACTTCCTGTTTCCACCGTTTCGGAGGCAATTAAAATCCTGATGAAATAAGTAAATCCGCGAATTAATTTTCGCGGATTTTTTCTAAATATTCTTTGATTTTTGTAAATGTCTCTTCGCTTAGCACATGTTCTATTTTGCAACTGTCTTCGTATGCTGTTTCATCCGAAACACCAAGAGACATCAAAACAGTTGCTATAACCTCGTGTCTTTCGTACATGCTTTGTGCTATATCCATACCTTTTTCTGTAAGAGATATTCCGCCGTCGGCATCCACCGTTACATAACCTGCTTCGCGCAGGGATTTCATGGCTACGGAAACGCTTGCCTTTGTAAACTGAAGTTCATGCGCTATATCCACGCTGCGTACAAATCCCGTCTTTTTCTTTAGCATATATATGGTTTCAAGATAATTTTCCTGAGACTGTTGTATCTTCATGCGGCATCTGCCTTTCTTATGTGATGATATAAGTATATCACATGTTTTAAAAAAAGTCAAAAATATATGTATAAGTATTCTATTCTAATTGCGCGAAATGTTGTCTTAAAGGAGCATCGTAATGAATAATAAATATTTTTATTTTCAAATGCTTGGTTTGTATTATGTTTCCTTTTGGGTTTGTTATCCTTGATTGTTGACCCATGTTTAATTGGTTAAGAATTGCCATAAAATTTGCATTAAAATGTCATATTATTGCCCTTATGTGCGATTGACTTTTAAATTAAAGGGTGCTATACTGCACTTAATTGATATATTTTAATCAGGAGGGAAAATAATGGATAAACAGACAGTACTTAAGAAAATAAAAGATGTCGGTATAGTTGCCGTAGTAAGAGCTACCACAGCCGACGAAGCCAAGAAAATTACAGAGGCTTGTATGCAGGGCGGAGTTCCTGCCATTGAGCTTACATTCACCGTGCCCGGTGCACACAAGGTTATAGAGGAACTTGCTTCCTACTATAAGAATGATGATATTATCCTTGGTGCAGGCACAGTACTCGATTCGGAAACAGCAAGAATAGCTATCCTCTCGGGTGCTCAGTATGTAGTAAGCCCCTATTATGATGAAAACACTATTAAGCTCTGCAACAGATATGCAGTTCCCTGTATGCCCGGTTGCATGACAATACACGATGTGGTTAAGTCCCTTGAGCTTGGCTGCGACATCATAAAGCTCTTCCCCGGCGATGCATTCGGCCCCGGCATGGTTAAGGCTATAAAAGGTCCCATTCCTCAGGCAAACATCATGCCCACAGGCGGTGTGGATGTAGACAATGTTGCTAAGTGGATAGAGGCAGGCGTTGTGGCAGTAGGTGCAGGAAGCTCTCTTACAAAGGGTGCTAAGACAGGCGACTATGCCCTTATTACAGAAACAGCCAAGAAGTTTGTAGACAATATCAAAGAAGCCCGCATCAAGCTGGGCAAATAATCGAAAGGACGGGTATTTAAAATGGCAAAAGTAGTTACATTCGGCGAAATTATGATGAGACTTCAGACCCCCGGATACAAGAGATTTATCCAGGCTCAGTCTCTTGAAGTAGAGTACGGCGGCGGTGAGGCAAATGTTGCAGTGTCCGTAGCAAATTACGGCATGCAGGCTTGCTTTGTTACCAAGCTTCCCGAAAATCCCATAGGCGATGCTTGTCTTGCACAGCTCCGCAAGATGAATGTGTGCACCAAGCACATAGCAAGAGGCGGAGAGAGACTTGGTATATACTTTGCAGAAAAGGGTGCATCTCAGAGAGCATCCAATGTTGTATACGACAGAGCACATTCCTCCATTGCTACAGCTTCTCCCGAGGATTTTGACTGGGAAGCTATCTTCGAGGGTGCAGATTGGTTCCACTTTACGGGTATCACACCTGCTATAAGCGACGAAGCTGCGGCTATTTCCCTCATGGCATGTAAGAAAGCAAAGGAAATGGGCGTTAAGATAAGCTGTGACCTTAACTTCCGTAAAAAACTCTGGACAAGCGAAAAAGCAGGCAGAGTTATGGGCGAGCTTTGTCAGTATGTTGATGTACTTATAGCAAACGAAGAAGATGCAGAAAAGGTATTCGGCATCAAGGCAGCAGCTACCGATATCACATCAGGTGAGCTTTCCGACGAAGGCTACAAGGATGTTTGCAGACAGCTTGTAGACAGATTCGGTTTTGAAAAGGTTGCAATCACCTTAAGAGAATCTATTTCCGCTTCCGTAAACAACTGGGCAGCACTTCTCTATGACGGCGGTGAATTCTATAAGTCCAAGAAGTATACGATGAACATCGTAGACCGTGTAGGCGGCGGCGATTCCTTCGGCGGCGGACTCATATATGCAATTCTTTCCGATTATTCCAGTCAGGATGTAATCGAATTTGCAGTTGCAGCATCCTGCTTAAAGCACTCCATAGAGGGTGATATGAACTTGGTTTCTCTTGCAGAGGTTAAAAATCTCATGAAGGGTGACGGCTCAGGCAGGGTTCAAAGATAATCAATACATAGTTTGTTAAACGGGGTTGCGAATGCAACTCCGTTTAATTATTTACAAAGCAGATTTTTTGTTGTATAATTCAATCGGAGGTGTTTTTTATGGAACTTGGAGTATTTATTATGCTTAGGGAAAATACCGATATAGATGCAAAGTTTTGCGAGCTTAAAAATATGGGATTTATCACTTGCCAGCTAAATAGCTGGAACATGGAGCTGTGCACAGAGGAAAAAGCGCAAGAGATAAGATGTGCAGCAGATAAGTACGCAATTACCATTACTGCATTCTGGTGCGGATGGTCAGGCCCTGCCATATGGGATTTCTACTCGGGTCCTCATACTCTGGGACTTGTACCCGAGGAGCACAGGACATATCGTATAGCCGAACTAAAAAAAGGGTCAGATTTTGCAAAGCTTCTTGGAGTAGAAGATGTTATAACCCATGTAGGCTTTCTGCCCGAGGTGCCCACGGTAACAGAGTACCACAAGCTCATATGCGCACTTAGGGAAATAGCAGAATATATGGAGGACAACTGTCAGTACTTTCTGTTCGAGACAGGGCAGGAGACTCCTATAACCCTTCTTCGTACCATAGAAGATATAGGACTTAGCAATCTTGGCATAAATTTAGACCCTGCAAATCTTATAATGTACGGCAAGGCAAACCCCGTAGATGCGCTTGATGTATTTGGTAAGTATGTCCGCGGTATTCATGGTAAGGATGGAGTTTATCCCACAGACCCAAAGATGCTTGGAGACGAGGTGCGCCTCGGAGACGGCAAGGTAAATTACCCCGAATTTATAAAGAAGCTTAAGGAAATAGGCTACAGCGGTGCTATAACCATAGAACGAGAAATTTCGGGCGAAAAGCAGGTTGCCGATATAAAATATGCAAAAGAATATCTCGAGAGATTTATATAGGAGAGGATACAACAATGCTTAGAGTTGGAATTATAGGCTGCGGAGGCATGGGGTCAAAGCATGCCAAGTGCTATGGTGTCATACCTCATGATGTCGCGGTAGTTGCCGTAGCGGATATTGACGCTTCAAAAGCACAGAGAGTATGCGCGCATTTTGACGGTGCTAAAATATACACCGATGCCCATGAAATGATGCGTAAAGAGAAGTTGGATATAGTAGATATATGTCTTCCTACATATCTGCATACCTTGTATGCCGTAGAGGCTATGGAAATGGGGATAAATGTATTTATAGAAAAGCCCGTTTGTCTTACAGAGAACGAGGCAAAGCTCCTTATCGAAACCGAAAAGAAAACAGGTGTCAAGGTAGGTGTAGGTCATGTAATTCGTTTTTGGGACGAATACATGTGGGTAAAAGATGCCAAAGAGAATAATACCTATGGCAAGCTTCTCGGTGCACAATTCCAGCGCCTTTCGGAAAATCCGTCATGGGGCTGGGAAAACTGGTACAATGATGTAGAAAAAAGCGGTACTGCGGCGCTTGACCTTCATATACACGATGCGGATTTTGTCCGCTATCTTATGAACGGCGAGCCTGACGAAATAATATCAAAAGCTACAAGAAACGGCGATGGAGAGCTTCAGGAGATAAATGTGCTTTATACCTATGGTAATGTTCTTCTTTCTGCGGTAGGCGTGTGGGATTTACCTATGGATTACCCCTTTGATATGTGCTTCAGGGTCAAGTTTGAAAGAGCAACCGCCGTGTACGAAAAGGGCGTACTCACACTCTATCTTCCCGACGGCACAAACAGGGTAATACAGGCGGCAAATGAGGTAAATATCGAGCAAAGCCCTGAGATAAATGTTGCAAATGTAGGCGCATATGAGAGGGAAATAAAAGAATTTACAGACTATGTAAAGGGTGTGAAGGGTGCACGGATAGCCCCTCTTTGCGAAGCTGTAAGTTCTGCAAGGCTCGTGTGGAAAGAGATAGAGCTTGCAGGCGGAAAGAAAATTTAATGAGTCAGAGTGCAATAGGTGACAAATTCCCATTGCACTCCTTTTTATTTGACTTTTTTTAATAATGGGGTTATAATGAACACATAAATGATAAAAGGGGAGGGATGCCTTTATGATACTTCAAAATCTTCATACACATACGACATATTGCGACGGTGCAAACACTCCCGAGGAGCTTGTAAAAGCAGCAGTTGAAAAAGGTTTTTCTTCCATCGGATTTTCGGGACATTCGTATATGTCCTTTGACCCCAAAACGGGCATGAATCCCGCAGAAGATGCTGCTTATAAGGCAGAAATAAAAGAATTAAAAAAGAAATATAACGGAATTATAGATATATATACAGGTTTGGAATTTGAACTTTTTTCCGAGCATGATATAGTGGATTACGACTATGTTATAGGCTCCTGCCACTACCTTTATATAGATGGAGAATATGTGCTTGTAGACAGAAGTCCCGAGGGTATGCAAAGAGCCATAGACAAATACTTTGGCGGAGACTCTCTTGTGATGTGCAGGGAGTATTACCGAACCTTTTCCGAGCATTGCAGTAAAAAGAGCTTCGACATCATAGGTCACTTTGATGTAATTACGAGAAATCATGACAATGTCCGCCTGTTTGATACAGAAAACCCAAAATACAGAGGATATGCTCTTGAGGCTCTGCATGCCACAAGCGAGAGAAACAGGATATTTGAGCTTAACACTGGCGCAATGGCACGCACAGGCAGAAAGGCACCGTATCCTGAGGATTTTATAATAAAGGAAATCAAAAACCTTGGCTGTTCTTTTGTAGTAAGCTCGGATTGCCACAGGACAGAGCATCTTGATACTTACTTTAAGGAAAGCTTTGAACTGTTAAAAAGCCACGGCTTTAAACACATAATGATATTTAACGGCAAAGGCTTTGAGCCACATTCAATTAGTTAAGAGGTGATACACTTTGAAGATAATAGTTGTAGGTCTTGGCAAGATAGGTCATAAGCTTGCAGGACTTTTAAGTACAGGCGAGGGACATGAGGTTACTGTAGTGGACACCATAACTGACAAGGTGAGAGATACAGTAAACGAATTTGACATAATGGGCGTACACGGAAGCGGTACGGATGCAGAAGTACTCTCCGAGGCAGGCATAAAGACAGCAGACCTTCTAATTGCAGTTACAGGCTCGGACGAAATCAATCTTCTTACCTGCCTTATTGCAAAGAAATCAGGTAACTGCGAAACCATAGCAAGAGTAAAAAAACCCGAATATGTAAAGGCTCTTCCTATAATAAAGGATGAGCTTGGACTTGCCATGGTTATGAATACACAGCGTGCGTCTGCACAGGAAATTGCAAGGGTACTGCGTTTCCCCTCTGCCATACAGATAGATACCTTTTCTAAGGGCAGGGTAGAGATACTGAAGTTTCGAGTATCCGACTCTTCACCTCTTGCAAACATCAGGGTATCGCATCTTAGCTCGAAGATTAATTGCGATATACTTATATGCGGTGTAGAGCGCGGTGACGAGGCTTTTATCCCTGATGGTAATTTTGAACTCAAAACAGGAGACCTTGTAAGCTTTGTATCTACCCCCAACAATGCGGCAAGCTTCTTTAAAAAGATAGGCATCAAAACAAACAGCGTAAAAGATGCGCTTATAATCGGCGGAAGCGAAACTGCATACTATCTTTCCGAGCTTCTTATACAGTCGGGCATAAAAGTTAAGATTATAGAGCAAAATTCTAAAAGATGCGAAGAGCTTTGCACTCTTCTTCCGAAAGCTACTATAATAAACGGAGACGGAACAGATACGGAGCTTCTTTGCGAGGAGGGGCTCTCTCGCTACGAGGCGGTTGTTGCCCTTACAAATATAGATGAAGAAAATATCATGTTTTCGCTCTTTGCCGCTACGCAGTCAAACGGCAAAATGGTAACCAAGATAGACAGAATAGCTTACGACAATGTTATAGGCAGTCTCGGTCTTGATACCATAGTAAATCCCAACAACATAGCCGCAGAGCATATAGTCCGTTTTGTCCGTGCCAAGGATAACAGTCTTGGCGGAAATGTGGAAACTATGCACCTTATATTAGACGGCAAGGCAGAGGCGTTGGAGTTCGTTGTTGATGAAAAAAATCCCCTTGCAGGAAAAATGCTCATGGAAATAGTGCTTAAGAAAAATGTTCTTATAGCATCCATAAACCGACGGGGAAGAATTATAATTCCCCGAGGTAAAGACAGCATCCTTGCGGGAGACAGCATAATAGTTGTTACCACAAGCCACGGGGTCAAGGATATTAATGAATTTTTGAGGTAGTCCTTTATGAATTTTAAATTGGTTGCTCACACTTTGGGCAGAGTTATAAGCTTTGAAGCAATATGTATGGCTCTGTCTCTTATTTGTTCAATCCTTACAGGAGACGGACAGTATACAGCATTTTTAATATCAATAGCAATATGTCTTATCGTCGGAATATCGCTTTCTTTAATAAAACCTAAGGAAAAGCGTCTTTTCTCGCGCGATGGTTTTGCTACTGTGGCACTAAGCTGGTTAGCCTTAAGTATTTTCGGTTCTCTTCCGTTTATAATATCAGGTACTATACCAAGCTTTACAGATGCCTTTTTTGAAACGGCATCGGGTTTTACAACCACAGGTGCATCTATATTAAAGGATGTGGAGGTGATTCCCAAGTCCATCCTTTTCTGGCGAAGCTTTACCCATTGGATAGGCGGCATGGGAGTTATAGTGTTTCTTGTTGCAGTACTTCCTCTTTCGGGCGGAAGCAATATGCATCTTATGAGGGCAGAGAGCACAGGTCCATCTGTAGGTAAGCTTGTTCCAAAGGTAAGAACTACTGCCAAAATACTCTATACTATTTATTTTGGCATAACTGTAGTTTTGCTTGTGCTTCTACTTCTGGGCGGTATGGATATTTTCGAGGCGCTTTGTACTACCTTTGGTACAGTTGGTACGGGAGGCTTTGGCTTCAAAAACAGCAGTATAGCAGATTATTCTACCTACATACAAGTAGTAATTACTGTGTTTATGATACTTTGCGGTATCAATTTTTCCATCTACTATCTTATCATCATGCGTAAGTTTTCACTTGCCTTTCGCTCTTCGGAGATGTGGGCTTATCTTGGTGTTATAGCGGTTTCAATTATTGTTATAAGCTCTAACTGTATGCACCTTTTCGGTGGATTTGGCGAGTCTCTTAAGCATAGCGCATTTCAGGTTGCCTCTGTTATTACCACCACAGGATACTCGACCGCCGATTTTGACCTGTGGCCCCAGCTTTCCAAGACGATACTTCTTGTACTCATGTTTATAGGAGCCTCAGCAGGAAGCACAGGCGGCGGTATTAAGGTTTCCCGAATTATCATACTCTTAAAGAGCATTGTAAAGGAAATAAGGATTGCTTCGCACCCCAAGAGCACACACAAGGTTACAATGGACGGCAGAAATGTAGAGCACGAAACCATCCGGTCAGTAAATGTATTTATGGTGTCATACCTTGTTATATTTGCCTTTTCGCTTCTTGCAATAAGCATAGACAATATGGATTTTACAACGAATTTTACAGCTGTTGCAGCAACTATAAATAACATCGGTCCCGGCTTTGCAGGGGTAGGTCCCACACAGAATTTCTCGGGATATTCCGATTTTTCCACAGTAATTCTCACATTAGACATGCTTATAGGCAGACTTGAAATATTCCCCATGCTGGTACTGTTCTCACCGCAGGCGTGGAAGAAATAAAAAATTTAAAAAAACTATTTACAACATAAAAAAGTTGTGATATAATATCATAGTTGTCAGCCCGATGCTAAGGTTTTGGATTCTCCAACCTTGCCTTTGTATCGCGGCGATTATAAAGCCTATAAGGCTAATTAAAAGGAGGAAATATCATGTTAAAGGAAACAAAGCAGGCTATCATTAAGGAATACGCTACTCACGAGGGCGACACGGGTTCTCCCGAAGTACAGGTTGCTATCCTTACTTACCGCATCAACCACCTTACAGAACACCTTAAGTCCAACATGAAGGACCATCACTCAAGAAGAGGTCTTCTTATGATGGTTGGTAAGAGAAGAGGTCTTCTTAACTATCTTGCAAAGATAGATATCGAAAGATACCGTTCCCTTATTGCAAGACTCAACATCAGAAAGTAGTTTTCAAATCGGGCAAAGAGGCCTTGGAGCCTCTTTGCCCAATTTTGCTAATTAAAAGCGGAAAATCTGTCGGTGATTAGCAGTTAAATATGCTCTTTTCCAAGGAAAATGGCGTATTTAACTGCTGATAGAGATTTTTCCGCTTACAGAAAATAAGGAGGAAAATCAGTATGAAAAAAACATTCACTACCCAGATTGCAGGAAGAGACTTTACCGTAGAAATCGGCGAAGTTGCACAGCTTGCATCGGGCGCAGCCATGGTGAGATACGGCGATACCGTAGTTCTTGCCACAGCCACAGCATCCGCAAAGCCAAGAGACGGTGTAGACTTCTTCCCTCTTAGCGTAGACTATGAAGAGAAGATGTATTCCGTAGGTAAGATTCCCGGCGGATTTTTAAAGAGAGAGGGTAAGCCCAGCGAAAAGGCGATACTTACCTCCAGAGTTATTGACAGACCTATAAGACCACTATTTCCCAAGGATTACAGAAATGATGTAGGTCTTGTTACCACAGTTATGTCCGTAGACATAGACAACTCTCCCGAAGTATGTGCAATGAACGGTGCTTCCATTGCAATTTCCATCTCGCAGATGCCTTTTGCAGGTCCTGTGGGTGCAGTTGTTGTTGGTCTTGTGGACGGTGAGTTTGTAATTAACCCCACCCTTGCACAGAGAGAAGTAAGCGACATGTATGTTACAGTTGCAGGTACCAAGGAAAAGGTTGTTATGATAGAAGCCGGCGCAAACGAGGTTAAGGAAGATGTAATGTTCAATGCCATCGTTTACGCACACGAAGAAATCAAGAAGATTTGTGAATTTATAGACGGTATTGTAGCAGAAGTGGGCAAGCCCAAGGAGCCATATGTTGCACACGAGGTAGACCACGACCTTTATGATAAGGTATATGCTTTCTCCTACGACAAGGTTTGCGAAGCAATAGATACAGACGATAAGAGAATTCGTGACGAAAGAATGAAGGCTCTTACCGATGAACTCATGGCTCATCTTGGCGAAGAGGGCGAGGGCAGAGATGCTGAAATCGACGAAATCTTCTACAAGATACAGAAGGAAATCGTAAGAAAGTGGCTTATAGAAGACCATAAGAGAGTAGACGGCAGAGGTATTGACGAAATAAGACCTTTAAGTGCAAGAGTAGGCATTCTTCCCAGAACACACGGCTCAGGTCTTTTCTCCAGAGGTCAGACACAGGTACTCACGGTTGCAACACTTGGTGCTGTAAGCGAATCTCAGACAATAGACGGTATCGATGAAGAAACCTCCAAGAGATATATGCACCACTACAACTTCCCCTCATACTCTGTAGGTGAAACCAAACCCTCAAGAGGACCCGGAAGAAGAGAAATCGGTCACGGTGCTCTTGCAGAAAGAGCTCTTAAGCCCGTTATTCCCTCCGAGGAGGAATTCCCTTATTCAATAAGACTTGTATCCGAAGTTCTTTCTTCAAACGGCTCCACATCTCAGGGCTCTGTATGCGGAAGCACACTTGCTCTTATGGATGCAGGTGTTCCGATTAAAGCCCCTGTTGCAGGTATCTCCTGCGGTCTTATAACCTCGGGCGATGACTTCATGACAATGGTAGACATTCAGGGTGTAGAAGACTTCTACGGCGATATGGACTTTAAGGTTGCAGGTACAAAAGAGGGTATCACAGCAATTCAGATGGATATCAAGGTAGACGGTCTCACCTATGATATAATAAAAGAAGCATTTGAAAAGACAAGAGTAGCAAGAAATTACATTCTTGACGAAGTAATGTTAAAGGCTATAGAAGCTCCAAGAACAGAGCTTTCCAAGTATGCTCCCAAGATTATCACAACCAAGGTGCCTGTGGAAAAGATTAAGGATGTTATAGGTACAGGCGGTAAGGTAATTCAGAAGATTATAGCAGACACAGGCGTTAAGATTGATATCAATGACGACGGCTCTGTATTTATCCTTTCCGAAGATACAGAAGCTGCAAATAGAGCCCTTGCTACAATCGAAGGTATAGTTGCAGAGCCTGAGGTTGGCAAGATTTACAAGGGCAGAGTTGTCAAGATTATGGAATTCGGTGCATTTGTAGAATTTATGCCCAACCGCGAAGGTCTTGTACACATCTCCAAGCTCGATACAAAGAGAGTAAATAAGGTTGAAGATGTGGTTTCCGAGGGCGACGAAATCATGGTTAAACTTGTAGAAATCGACAAGATGGGCAGAAATAACCTTTCCAGAAAGGATGCCCTTGCCGATTTGGAAGCAGAAAAGACACAGGAAGAATAATACAATAGACGGTGCAAAGCTATTTTGCACCGCCTATTCTTTTGGTAACAGAAAAAGACAACTATTTTGCACTTTTTTTGCTTAATTTATAGTAAAATTTTACTTATGTTTCATATTGCCTTGACTTTGAGGGATTTTTAAGTATAATGGGGGTAAATCATACTTTTATATGCAAAGGGAGAGATTTATATGCCAGAAAGACTTAAGATAGGTGTTATGGGTATAGAACGCGGAGAGTTTATTCTTCGTGCTTCGCAGTTTTTAAAGGATGAAATGGTTGTAAGTGCAGTTTGTGAATTAAACGATGCAACCATCGAAAAGCAAAAAAAGTGGTTTTCTGACGAAACCGTAGTTCACAAGGATTTTGACGAATTTATAAATTCAGGTCTCGATGGTGTAGTTCTTTGTAACTATTTCCACGAGCATGCCAAGTATGCAATAAAGGCCATGGAGGCAGGAGTTCCCGTGCTTTCGGAAACAACAGCCGCACCGTCTCTTGGTGAATGTATAGACCTTGTGGAAGCATACGAGCGCACAGGCACCAAATATATGCTTGCGGCAAACTGCCCTTATTTTAAGCCTGTCCATGCTATGATAGAAAACATAGAAAAAGAAAAGTATGGTAAGGTACTCTATGCAGAAGCCGAGTATATCCACGCAGCACCTAAGGGTACTGTGAGAAAAGAGCCTGACCCCAACAATCTTCACTGGAGAAATACTCTCCCCGTATGTTACTACAATATGCACTCTTTGGGACCTCTTATGTACATAACCAAATCTGTGCCTGTTAAGGTAACAGGTAAAGCTGTTAAGTACGATGTTCCCGGCAAGCTTACAAATGTACCCAAGACATTCTCACTTACAGAGATGGACACAGGAGCAGTATTCTGCACAACAGGTGTAGTTAATACAGGTATAACAGGCAAATGGTTCAGAGTTTCCTGCGAATACGGAACCATGGAGACCTTAAGAGACGACTGGAAGGAAGAATGGCTCTTTGAGTTTGATGCTGCCGATAAGTTCACAAAAACATGGGAAGGCTGGGTAAGCTCAGGTTGTATAACCAAGGAGCAGGAAGCCAAGTACGGCAGTGCTATAGAGAGCGTTGGTCACGGCGGTATAGACTTTATCCTTACACTTGAATTCTTAAAGGTATTAAGAGGCGAGATAGAACCATTCTTTGATGTATACCGTTCTGTAGCACTCTCTGCTGCAGGTATACTAACATGGTACAGTATTTTAGATGACTGCAAGGAATACATTATCCCCGATTTTAAGGACAAAGAAGCGCGCGAAGTTTTCCGCGGAGATTACAGAGTGCCCTTTGGTAAGACATTGGAAGATATTACACTTCCTTACAGATTGGATTAATCAGCTTTTTATAAAACATCACCCCGACCAAACGGTCGGGGTGATGTTTTTGTATTGTCAGATTATATCCTCACTGAATATAAACTCATATCCGTTTTCGGACAGTATCTTTGCTGCCAGAAGAACTTTATCGAGGTATTCCTCCTGATATGCAAAATAGTCGGGGTAGAAATACTGCTCATGAGTTCCGTAGATATAGAAGTCTTGCGAAACCTGTAGGAACCATTCGAGAACTTCTGCCTTGTCTATAAGGTTTAAGCAGCCGTGAGCATCGGAACCCAGAGCCTTAAACTTAAGACCTGTTTCTTTGTCTGTAATATAGTCAAAAACTCCGTCGGTTAGTTTAAGTTGTTCTTCGTCAATATGGTTGTATCCGCACAGGGATTTTTCTATTGCCGTATCATTTGTGTTTCTTACAAAGATTCCGGTTTCTTTCTTACGGTTGCAAAGAAGTCTTCCAGCGTGTCCGTAGGGCAGAGACGATGCATCCCCGTTGTAGGGAATCTTCTTGCCGTAGGTAGCGCTAAGCAGCTCAATTCCGCAATCTCGAAGTGCAAGGCACGCATCCTTACTTATTGGGCGCCAATGGGGTGTGGTAGCCCTTGCCATTATGTTTTCACCTGCAAAACGGATAACTTCCTTTTCTATCATCTTATAATCGTTATACACATGGTCATAGCTTGCGTTTATGTAGGGATAATCAGGAAATTCCTGCCTTGAATGAAAACCGAATTTGAGCCAGTCGGAATTGTCCTCCCACTCTTTTTTGTAGGCATCTGTCATTTCCGAAAGGGTAAATATGTCATTGCCGTAGTAGAGGTCTGTCTGATAAAAAATATTGAGCTGGGTTTTAAGTCCGTACTTGTCATGAGCTTCCTTTAAAAGTGCCAGAAACGGATTGTCAAACAGCTTTGCGGGTTTCTGCCTTGTAAGGTCACGAAATACCCAAATTACATCGTCAATAAAGAAAAAGGCTTTCTTGTTCATTGTGTATACCTCGCTATACTGTGGATTTTATAAATGTATTATAAGTAAAAAAATAATGACATTCAATTATCAAAACAAAAATATATGGACAAAACAAATATTTTATGTTAGATTTAATGTGGAGGTGGACAAAATGTATTATGCGCTTGTATCATTTAATTCTGTACCAAAAATAGGTTTTGCTCATCATTTTTATGCCGAAAACTATAATCATACCCGTGAAAAGATAGAAAACAGCCTGGAAATTGCTTATATAAAGCAAGGGTCTCTGGAAATCACACTTGGGAAGAAAACGATTATTGCACCCGAAGGCAGTGTTTTTATACTTTTAAGAACACTTCCTTTTACGATGAAGACAATAGATAATGCAAATCATTCACATTGTACAGTTCAGCTTATATCAGATTTCAGCTTTGAGGTGGTAAAAAGCAAGGAGGAAATCCCCCGTGACTTTGATGGGCTTATACTGCCTTTTGTAACACAGCAGGGAAAGACATCAGAGATAATAAAAAAGAAATTGTATTCCATTGTGTCCGAACTTTCTGTATCAAGAGAAATGAACGAATTTTCATCATCGCTTTGTGCTCTTGGTATGCTTGAATTGCTTCATACCAAATTTAAGGCAGAATATCTTGACAATATGCATACATCGTCCATATTGTGCTACAAAATTAAGCGGTATATATCGGAGCACCTTTGCGAAAATCTGAATTTGTCCGATATTTCAGACTCTCTTGGAAAAACATCCATATATTTAAACTCCGTTTTTAAAAAGGAGACGGGCAGCACCATCGGTCAATACATTAATTCCGAAAAAGTCCGCCTTATATCCGAGCTTATGATAAATAAAGGACTTTCCTTTAAAACAGCCTGCGAAAGTGCAGGAATTACCGATGTTTCCTATGGCTACCGCTTGTTTAAAAACAAGATAGGTATAACCCCTACCAAGTACAAAAATTCACAAAAATTTATAAAGTAATTATATTTTTTATCCTATGTTGTGATACAATTGATGGGTGACAAATAAAAAAGAAAATAGACTCCAAATATGATATAATGTTTAATGACCAAAAAAACATATGTCAAAGGAGCTATTTTCTTATGAATCAAATTA
>JAZURE010000054.1:0-3225 GCA_045606045.1 Clostridia bacterium
CTAAAGGTAGTCGTGTATGCCTACCTTTGCAATGTATATTCCGGTCGTCAAATGGAAAAGCTCTTGCACGAGAATATCCATTTTATGTGGCTCAGTGGCATGAACAGACCCGACTTCCGCACCATCAATCGCTTCCGCAGCGAAAGGCTTGCCGGCGGTCGCCTTGACAGCGTGTTTACCAAAGTGGTAGAGCTTTTGAACAGCGAAGGACTAGTTTCTCTTAATGTGCAGTACATCGACGGTACAAAGATAGAGTCTGTTGCCAATAAATACACTTTTGTATGGAAAGGCAGCGTCGAGAAGAACAAGTCAAAACTAATAGACAAAGTAAGAGTCGTGCTCTCTGCGGCCGAAGAAGAACTTGCCATAGAGGAGACAACTGAAATCCCCGAAGAACTACCACAGGAAGAGTTCGAGCGTCGTTCAGAGAGGATTCTTTCCAAGATGGATAGCCTGGGGATAAGCAAGGGCAAACAACGCAAGAGTATTGAAAAGACCATATCCGACAGCTTGGCAAAACTTGATGAGTATGACAGCCATCTCGACACTCTTGGCGAGCGTAACAGCTACAGCAAGACCGACCCCGATGCCACCTTTATGAGGATGAAAGAGGATGCGATGAACAACGGACAAACAAAACCGGGATTCAATGTGCAGATATCTACAGAAAACCAGTTTATAATTAATTACGGTATATATTGGCGTCCGACAGATACGGGAACTTTGATAGATTACCTGGAGTCTTTTCGATTGAGATATGGCAGGCAGAGTACTGAGATTGTAGCCGACTCGGGTTACGGCAGTGAACAGAACTACGAATATATGTTTGATGGTGGGATGATACCTTATGTAAAGTACAATATGTTCCACGCAGAGATGAAAAGTAAATACAAGAACAATCCCTTTCTGCCTGACAATATGTATTACAATAAGGAACAAGACTATTATGTATGTCCTATGGGGCAACACTTGGACTTCGCTTATTATAAAAAAGAAAAATCAGATCTGGGATATACTTCCACAAAGAGTGTATATATGGCAAAGGACTGCTCAAAATGTCCGCTACGTGGAATGTGTTACAAAGGAAAGGCTGAGAAGCGAACCATTGAAGTCAACCACAAGAACAACGCATACCGGGCAAAGGCAAGAGAACTGCTTATGAGCGAAGAGGGGATGAGGCATCGCTGCAGAAGACCGATAGAACCTGAGGCTGTATTCGGAAACATAAAGTTCAATCACGGATTTAAGCGTTTCAGATTGAAATCGACTGAAAAAGTAACAGTCGAATGGGGACTCGTGACCATTGCCCACAATCTAAGGAAGTATATTGAACAAAATAGGGGTAATAACAGCTATAAGAAACCCATTATCGGCGCTTTTGGTACGTATATGGAGTGCAATATGGCTGCATAAGAGCTCATTTAAGCCGAAATACGATTTTTTGACTAAAATCGGAACGATGAAGCAAAATTAATGAGGCCGGAGCAAAAATACTTTTGACCCGGCCTCATAAAATTTTTACACACAAAGAGTAGCACTGATTTGAGGCCCTACCCTCTAACATCTCTTCGTATCCCCCTCCATGTTATTGCATTTTCTACAGCATAATTTCTCAGGGAATGCACAATTTAACGTTTTTTAACAATGGGGGGGGTATTTTCATATCTTTTATATATATTTGTGCCGATTTCAAGCCTTTATCGGAGACTCAGTAGGCTGTTGCTCCGGTGTAGGTAGAAAACTAACAGCCTAAAAACAAATTTAATTTAATGTTTTATGAAAAAGATTTTTTCAATTATCTGTGTTGCCAGCCTTGCCTTGATGGCTGCTTCTTGCACAACAACAATCAAGACCGCTAAAACAGTAGATGTTAATTCATCGGTTTATACCGCTACTGCTGCCGACCTTGATATAGCAAGCGAGCGAGTAACCTACACCTACGTGCCGACAGCGGACATACGCCGTGGCGGCCTTGACAATGTTAAAAATGCTGCCGAAATGGAGTTACTCCAGAAGCAAGGTAATGCCGATGTTCTTGTAGGTGCCGAGTACGTTGTTTCTAAGTCTTGGAACCCTATTTTAATGAAAAGTAAAGTAAAATCCATTACTGTTAGCGGATACCCTGCAAAATACAAAAATTTCCGTTCGGTAAAACCGAATGTAAATAAATAAAAGATATTACAATGAAGAGGCATTTAGCATTAGTCGCAGCCGTAATTTTCTCAGCCGTATTTTTCTCATCTTGTGGAACCCTTATAAAGACAGCTAAGACAATCGAGCCAAACGATTGGGCAAATAATATTACTGTAGCAGACCTTGATGTTGCTGATGAACGCGTCAGCTATACCCTATATCCAACCGAGAAACAACGACGTGGTAGTATGGAAAATATCAAGAAAGCAGCAGAGGCGGAAACTAAGCTAAAGTATGGCGGTGCCGACTTATTACTTGAACCGCTATATGTGGTAAATAAATCCGTTTCCTTTATTTGCGACAACAATGTTGATTCAGTCACAGTAAGTGGTCGCCCTGCTCGCTATGTTAATATCCGTCCTTATGGTTCTGAATCGAATCATATTGCAAAGGAAGAGACTTCCGATGTTAAATGGTGGCAGATACCGGCAAAGGGTTTTATCCCATCGCAGCCGGAACAGTTTAGAAAAAAAGGGGTTGCCGGTCATTACTCACAAATGATTATGATGAACACTGAAGGAGTAGATTCAAAATCAAAAGTACTTAGCAGTTTGATAAGTGTTGGTTACCAAATTACATCAGACTTTTACATTGGAGCAGGTACCGGATTAATGTTCGGTATTTCAAAAAATAATGAATTTATTCCTTTATTTGGAAATGCTCGTTACTATTTTTCCCAAAAAGAGAGTAGTTTCTTTATAGACGGCAAGATTGGCTATGGTTGGGAAACTCACAAAAACAATGGAGGTTTATTCACACAGGCATCCATAGGTTACTCTTTTGGTTATATAAACTTTGCAATCGTTGCTAATACGCAAAAGTTGAAGTACACCAAAAATGGCTTAAACACTGATACAACCTCTAAGAATATTGGTATCTCGATTGGCGCCAATTTCTAAACAAAGGAAGTTTTAGAAGCTGTTTAAATTTATGTCCTTGAAATTTTTATAGGTCTTTTTTAGGATGTTTTTTCATTTTTCAAAGGCGCATAGCGGGCTATGTAACTGCGAAAAAGGGGAAAACAGACAAAAA
>JAZURE010000055.1:0-15885 GCA_045606045.1 Clostridia bacterium
TTTGCTAAATATTCATATCCTCCATTGCCATCTAAGTATTCTTGTACAATCTTTTTCTTGAATTCATAACTATATTTTGCCATGAAAAAACCGACCTCCCAATCGTTAGATTTATGGTCTAACTTTTGGGGGTCGGTTCAAGGCTTCCTGTTATTTTTATCTCATTATTTGTTTAATTGACATGTAGCTTTTGGGGGTTACACCCATATACTTTTTGAACACTCTGTAGCCGTATGTGATATCCGATATAGCCACTCTTTCGCAGACAAGTTCAAACGATTCGCCCTCGTTTTGCATAAGAGAGGCTATTTTTTTTGCCTTTTGCATATTTATGTATTGCTTTATCGTCATACCTGTTTCACTCTTAAAAGCAAAGCTTACATGATTTGGTGTTTTGGAAACATGTGCAGATATATCGGACAAGCTTATACTATTTTCTATATTGTCTGCCACATAATTGCGCACACGGTCTGCTATGACTTTATTTGCCCTGCTGCCCCGAATATTCTGCTCTTTGGCTATATCCGAAATTTCACTTAGCAAAGACAAAAAAGCTATGGATAATTTAAGAGAATTCTTTTCTCTGTCTTCCGCCATATCGGCACAAATTCTGCAAAGAGTTTTTGATATCCCGTCCGCCCTTGCACACGGCTTTATGACAAAAGGGATTGTGAGTGCGTTTGTACCCTCTTCGTATTCCTCCAAAAGAGTAAAATCATAGTCCTCGAATTCTGCAAGTACGGTATGATGCGAATGAATGACATCCCCCACCGTACAGGTAGATACGGGAAGATGGCGGAATATGACAATCACGCTGCCCTCATCTGCATACATATCTCTATCGTATAAACTTATCTTTACTCTGCCCGAAGCAATATATGCAATCTCTACAGACATCTTTTTTGTATGACCGTATGTGGTTTTGTAGTCTCTGCTGTGATGACAGATAGCAAAACCTATATCGGGTATGGTACCAAATTGTGTTTTTCCAAAGTACATATACATCACCTAAAAATAAGTTTAACATAAATTCGTATATTTGTACAGTATTAATTGAATTTTTAATTGAATTGGCTCTTTGCAGGTGATATATTACTACCGAAAGGAGCGATTAACATGAAAAAAGCTTATTTTTACATTGACGACACAATTTGGGTATTAAGGGACATTACAAGGCAGAAGCCTAAAACACTCTTTGACAATCCTTTTATGAACATGCTTAAAACTGCGCATGACAAATACGGTCTTAAGGTACAGCTCAATCTGTTTTACAGAACAGACAGTTTCTACGGCTACGACGAATTTTGCCTTGCAGATGTAACAGATGCCTACAAGGAAGAATTTGAAGATAATTCCGACTGGCTTAAATTTGCCTTTCATGCTCTTGAAGAGTTCCCCGATTATCCTCACATAAGCGCTACATACGACGATACAAAGTGGCTCTTTAAGAATATTGAAAAAGAGGTCTTCCGCTTTGCAGGCGAAAAGAGCTTTGCTTATACCGTATGCCCTCACTGGTTACCTATGAGCAAACAGGGCGTCAGAGCGCTTGCGGACTGCGGTGTTAAACTTCTGGACTGTACAACAGGCGCAGTACAGGAATACAACGGTGACCCGTTCAGCCTGCCTTACGGACACGCAATGAGACTGCTTAATAACCGCCAGCCCGAAACTAAGGTGTTTTCACGAGGAGGCAGGGATGTAGCCATAGACCGTTCCATATGCGGATACAACCACATTCTTCCCGAGGACAACGCAGCAATCATCAAAAATCTCGGTACTTTGCACAATGATGCATTTGGCATAGAATTCAAGAAATACTGTTCAACTTGTCTTAATACAACTCCCTATAGTGAACTCGATGAAGAATTTGCTCGCTTACTTGATAGAGAATACATAGGTATATGCGACCATGAGCAGTATTTCTACTCAGATTATCTTGCTTATCAAAGCGATTATGCCGACAAGATTTATAAAATGGGTGAAATTCTTACCAAAAACGGTTACAAATTTATTTGCGGTGAAGAAATTCTTGAAAAGGAATAATTTCTTTGCTTGCCTTGTCAAGTTATGTATGATACACTTACATTAATTACGCTGATAAGAGGTGTTCATATTGGAAGTATTTAATCTTACACTTACCCAGATGCTCAATATGTTTACCCTTATAATTCTGGGTTTCGTACTGAAAAAAACTAAAATTATTCCCGAAGGAAGCGACACGGTTATATCCCGTCTGGAAACATATGCATTTGTTCCGGCGCTTACTCTGGGCAATCAGATTGCCAACTGTACCGTTAAAAATTTTCTGGACAATTATAAGCTTATGTTCTACGGTCTTGGAGTTGGTCTTGTTGCAATAGCCATAGCCTATCCGCTTTCGGAGTTTTTTGTAAAAAAATCGGAGGCTAAAGGCTCCCTTGCCTATCAGAAGCAGATATACAAGTATGGTCTTACATTTGGTAATTACGGTTATGTGGGTAACTTCCTTGTACTCGGAATATGGGGGCAGGAGATGTTTTTTAAATACCTTATGTTTTCCTTTTTCCCCGGCCTTCTGTGCTGCGCATGGGGCATATACATACTTATACCAAAGTCCGAAAGCTCAATCGGTATACTCAAAAATCTTAAAAACGGACTTCTTAAACCGCCGTTTTTATCCATGCTTGCCGGAATGTTTCTGGGAGTTACCGGACTTGGAAAATACATCCCATCATTTATAAACACAGCTCTTAATAATGCAGGAAGCTGTATGGGACCTGCCGCAATGCTTCTGGCGGGTGTGGTAATAGGCGGATACAATATAAAGGAGCTTGTAAAGTTTAAAAAGATATATTGGCTTTCAATTCTGAGGCTTATAGTAATTCCTGCTGTATTTGTTGCGGTATTGCATCTTGTTGGTGCTTCCAAGGAAGCCATTGTGTTTACACTCATGGCTTACGCTGCACCGCTTGGCATGAACACCATAGTATATCCTGCGGCATTTGGCGGAGATACCAAAACAGGTGCCGCCATGACTATGATATCATCTGTACTTTCAGTAATTACAATTCCGATTATGTATTTAATTTTTGTTGAACTTCTTTAAAAAACAATGGTTGCAAGAAGCATTTCGCTTCTTGCAACCGTTATTTTTTACATCAATGAAGATAATCTATTATATTACATACATTTCCTGCACCCATGGTTATAACCACATCGCCCTCTTTGGCATTTTTCTTGATATACTCGCCTATTTCTTCAAAGGTTTTTATATACACTGCACCATCTATCTTATCGGCAAGGTCTTTGGCATGAACGATACCTGTGTCCTTTTCTCTTGCGGCATATATATCGGTAATTATAACATTTTTTGCACCTGAAAGAGAAGATGCGAATTCATCCAAAAGACTTATTGTTCTTGTGTAGGTATGAGGCTGGAATATAAGCCATTCGTTATTATGTTTTACATTTGCGAGCGCCTTTAATGTAGCCTCTATTTCAGTAGGATGATGAGCATAATCATCTATAACAAGTGCTCCGTTTACATAGCCTTTCTTTTCAAAACGGCGTTTTGTACCGGTGTAACTCTCAAGACCCTTTTTAATGCTTTTGGTATCTATCCCCATAACCGATGAGGCAAGTGCAACTGCCGTTGCATTTAACACATTGTGCTCTCCTGCTACATTAAGCTCAAGTCCCAGTACCTTTTCGCCCCTGTGGCATATATCAAACACGGGGTAACCCCAATCGGTATAGTGCACATTGGCTATAGAAAAGTCCGCATCGCCATAGCCGAAGGTGTATACCCTCTTATCTATATTTTGTACAGCCTTCATAGCATTTTCACTTTCTTTATTTACCACCACAAAGCCATCATCGGGCACAAGGGACGCAAAATCTGAAAAAGCGGATATTATATCATCTATATCTCTGTAATAGTCAAGATGGTCTTCCTCTACATTAAGAATAACAGCTATCTTGGGAAAAAACTTTAAGAAATTCCGCATATATTCGCAGGTTTCCGTAAGGAAGTACTCGCTCGCTCCTATACGCAGGTTGCCCTTTATACCATCTAAAGTTCCGCCCACCATAACCGTAGGGTCGAGCATGGCTCCCATAAGTACATAGGCAAACATAGAGGTTGCCGTAGTCTTACCGTGTGTTCCTGCTACGCTTATGGCGGTTTTATAATCTTTCATTATAAGTCCAAGCATTGCAGCACGGTCTATGAGTTTTATATCCCTTTTTTTAGCTTCTATTATCTCGGGGTTGTCATCGTGAACGGCAGAAGTGTATACCACAAGATTCTGGTCTGTTATATTCTCTGCTTGATGCCCTATATATACCGTAGCACCAAGATTTCTTAATTCTGCCACAGCATCGGACTCTTGTATATCGGAGCCTGATACACGAATGCCTTTATTTAAAAGTATCTTGGCAATGCCGCTCATGCTGACACCGCCTATACCTATGAAATGAACATAGTTATCCAAATGAAACACTCCAGTATTTTCTAAGTATATTTTAATTATACACCAACTTTTCCAAAAAATAAACAGTTATTTTTATAAATGGAATATTTTTTCTAAGAGAGGGTAAATATAGGATTAATAACATGAAAGGACTTGAACACATGGAAATTACAGACATCAGAATAAGACAGATGGCATCCGATGCCAGAATGAAAGCTGTGGTATCGGTTACCTTTGACAATTCATTTGTAGTGCACGATATAAAAATAATTGAGGGCGAAGACAGACTCTTTATAGCCATGCCCAGCCGAAAAACCCCTGACAATGAATTTAAGGATATAGCCCATCCCATAAATCCCGAGATGCGACAAAAGCTTTCGGATATGATACTTGAAAAATATCAGTCCATGCTTATACAAAACGAAAACCAGGAAGCTTAATCTTGACAAATCCTTTTCGATAATGTAGAATTTACTAAGAAATTGTCGAAAAGGAGAATGATTGATATGTCATTACTGAAAGAATTTAAAGAATTTGCCATGAAAGGCAATGTAGTTGACATGGCTGTCGGCGTTATTGTGGGCGGTGCTTTCGGAAAAATTGTCACTTCCCTTGTTAACGATGTTATAATGCCTATATTTGCTTTTGCATTAAAGGGTATGAAATTCACCGACCTTAAGATTGCTCTTGAGGGTGAAAATGCCATAATGATTGGTAACTTCATCCAGACTCTTGTGGATTTTATAATAATTGCTGCCTCTATATTTGCTTTCATAAAGATTATGAATTCATTTAAGAAAAAGAAAGTTGAAGAAGTAAAGGAAGAAGCACCAAAGGCTCCTACAACTGAAGAGCTTCTTACAGAAATAAGAGATTTATTAAAAACAAAAGGTGAATAAAACAAAAAACAATCCGATCTTACCTAAGGTCGGATTGTTTGTTTAATTTTCTGAAAATCTGAAGCATTGCCGCCACGATTATTCCTATTACAGAACCGCAAGTATCTACAAAAATATCCTTGGCTTCAAAGGCTCTGCCTTTTACAAATATCTGATGGACTTCATCGCCTGTGGCACAGAGCGCACAAAGTATAAGTGCCAAAAATAAAGCTACAATTAATAACTTATTTTTATCTTCGCAAAAAAATAAGTTCAAAACCAAAAGCATGATAAAAAAACCAAGCGGTATAAACTCTGCAAAATGCGCTGCAGAACGGATTTTGCTGTTTGCATCCTTAATCTTTTTCTGTTGCTGTGCTTTGGTTAAGCTTTCATAATCTTTGGTAGCTCTTTTTACAATAGTCTCTGCAAGCTTTTTGCTATCCTTATTTGAGGATGTATCTACCTTAGCGGAATTTATCCATATAAATACAAGGTTTGCAATTATAAAAGCTACAAGAACTACTGCAGCTATATTAAGAGATACTGTCCTCTTTTTTAGCGATACAAAAGTCAAATCAAAGACTCCTTTCGAGAATATCTGCAATTCTTTTTGAGGCAAAGCCGTCTCCGTACGGGTTTGAAGCTTCGCTCATCTTCTTGTATTCTTCCTTGTTTTCCAGAAGTTCTTTGAAACTACTGTATATTACCTCTTCGCTTGTGCCCACAAGCTTAAGCGTGCCAGCCTTAAGTCCCTCGGGGCGCTCTGTGGTATCACGCATTACAAGCACAGGTTTACCAAGAGAGGGTGCCTCCTCCTGAATACCTCCGCTGTCGGTAAGTATCATGTAACTGTGGGAGAGGAAATTATGAAAATCAAGTACCTCAAGAGGCTCTATGATGTGTATTCTGTCACAACCCGAAAGCTCCTCATTTGCCGCCTCTCTTACAACAGGATTCATGTGTATGGGATAAATAGCCTTTACATCGGTATGCTCGTCCATAATGCGTCTTATGGCACGGAACATACACTTCATAGGCTCACCTAAGTTTTCTCTGCGGTGAGCAGTTATAACTATGAGCTTACTATCCTTCGCCCACTCTAATTCGGGATGGGTGTACTCTTCTTTTACCGTGGTTTTAAGAGCATCTATCGCTGTATTTCCCGTAATGTATACCGTGTCCGCAGATTTACCCTCTCTTATGAGGTTCTGTGCCGAAAGCTCCGTGGGTGCAAAATTGAATTTGGATACAATGCCCACTGCCTGACGGTTGAATTCCTCGGGATAGGGCGAAAATATATTGTATGTCCGAAGTCCCGCCTCAACATGACCTACGGGTATCTGCATATAAAAGCACGCAAGAGCCGTAACAAAGGTTGTAGAGGTGTCTCCATGTACAAGTACCACATCGGGTTTTACCTCATCGAGCACGGCTTTTATCTTATCTAATATGGATATAGTTATATCAAAAAGTGTCTGCTTATCCTTCATTATGGAAAGGTCATAATCGGGCACTACACCAAATGCTTCGAGTACCTGACTTAGCATTTGCCTGTGCTGACCTGTAACGCATACAACTGTATTTAGATTCTTTCTGCTTTTTAATTCATTTACAAGAGGGCACATCTTTATAGCCTCGGGTCTGGTGCCGAATACAAGCATTACTGTTTTCATTGTCTTACTCCTATAGCATAATTTTCATACCGCCAACAGAGGAACCTCCGTTGGCGGCATGATAAATCTTATTTCTTATTCTTCTTTCTAAACACGGAAAGCAAGGATTTTTTCTTGCTGTTTGAATACCCGCTGTTGTATCCGTTTGTATAACCATAACCATAACCATAGCCATAGCCATAGCCATAACCGTAGCCATAACCGTAGCCATACTGTGTTCCGTTTTTGGTCATACACTTATTAAGAACAGTACCCAAAAGTTTGCATCCAGCATTGGAAAGCTCATTTACTGTAGTTTTTGCCGCTTTGGCACTCGTAGCGCCTGCAACAACTACAAATATAACTCCGTCTGCAGCCTTGGATGCCACAACACCATCTACAACATAGCCCGAGGGAGGAGTGTCTATAATGACATAATCGTATCTTTTCTTAAGATGGTCTATAATCTCTGCAAAAACCTCCTGAGCCAAAAGCTCACTGGGGTTGGGAGGCATAGCGCCAATCGGGATAAAGTCAAGATTGGGGTTTTGAGTTCCTACTATAATATCATCAAGTGTGGTTTCGCCTACAAGACAATGAACAAGACCCTTTAATTCGCCTGAAAAATTCTCAATATATCTTCCTGTAAAATTGGAATTACGAAGGTCGGCATCCACATATATTGTTCTCTTGCCCATTTCCGCCATAGAAAACGCAGCTCTGTAGGAAATCTCACTTTTGCCTTCTCCGGGATATGTGCTTGTAAATGCAATAGCTTTTACATCCTTACCGCTAAACTGCATGTTTGTTCTTAATTTTTTGTAGGATTCACTTTCGATAAAGGATTTGCTCTTTATTTTCTTAACCGTAACTTTTGTCTGCATTATTTCTTTCCTCCCTCGGCTTTTTTGTCACTTGCTTTTTTCTCATCATTTGTCTGCTCATTTTCCACAAGCGGAACGGAAGAGAAAACCGTAAGTCCGAGTGCCTTTTCAGCATCGGTGGGAGTGTATATCTTATTGTTTATAAACCACATAGCAAGGTAGAAGCCTGCTGCAAGAATACCGCCTAAAAAGCCGCCGAGTATTGTGTTTTTGATGGGGTTTGGCGATATGGGATTTATGGGAGTCTTTGCTTCCTGTATGGTACTTAGAGCCGATATACCTACATTTTCTGCAAGAACGCTGTGTGTGAGTTCTGCAAAGGTTGCTGCTATATCCTTGGCAAGCTTTCTGTCTGCAGATACTACAGAAATCTTTATAACCTGTGTGTCTGCAGGTGAAGAAATAGATACCATGGACTGAAGCTGTTCGGGTGTTAGTTCAAGCTCAAGCTCGTCTATAACATCTAACATAACCTCTGTTCCCATAAGAACCTCAATGCTGTTGTTCATAAGCATAATTCTTGAGGTGGAATCCGGATATATACTCATTGCCTCCTGACTTATTCCCTTTACAAGAAGCTGTGTTGTAGACTTATAAAGAGGAGTAACCAGAGTAAGTGTATATGCCAGAAATACTATTGCGGCAATAACTGCAGTAAGAATAATTTTACTTAAATTTTTGCGCACTATAAAGAGCATATCAAGAATATTGATTTCGTTTTCTGTAATTCTTTCATTTTCCATTAAATTTGTCCCCCGTTTATAATATTATCGGCATTTTCGTGCAAAAGCTTTCTGTAATATTTGTCCGATGAGTTCTTAACCACAAATTTCCTGCACTTTTCCATCTCTTTTCTGTCGATGGGATAATTATGCACATCGCCCGCCAGAAAATCTGCAATAGTCTCTGCGAAAATGCGTTTTAAAAATCGCCTCAGTTTAAAGCCTGCAGTGCATACAGAGCGTATGTTTACCTGTATAAGCACACCCCTGCTTTTAAGTTCATGCAAAAGCCCAAAATGATTAAAAAGTGCCTCATAGCGCTCTACATGAGCGATTATGGGAGTATAGCCAAGCTGCAGTATTTCGTTGCATGCCTTAAGTACCGTGTCCGTTCTTACATACGGTGCAAATTCGGTAAGTATGTACTTTGTGTCTGCAAGGGTAAGTACTCTGCCCTCGCGTATGTAGCGTACGGTATCTGTGGAATACTCCATCTCCGTACCCAGATACAGATAAATATCTATATTCTCCAATCTGCATATTTCACAAAGCTCTTTGTATGCTCTCTTAATACTTTCTACAGAAGTTTCGTAGCCTCTGCGCTTGCAGTAATGCGGTGTCAGGATAAGGTGCTTTACCCCTACCTGCCTCATTTTCCTTAAAGTAGTAACTGCAGTTAGTATATCTTTCGAGCCGTCGTCTACGCCGTGAAGCACATGTGAATGAATATCTGTAAAGGCAATCATGAACGCATACACTTCTTTCTGCACATTTTCGAACACAAAAACCACTATCCATTATATAATAATACAAAACATCTGTTTTGTCAACCGAATGACACGAAACAACTATATTTACATGGTAAACTGTACAAAACAAAATGCCGCATAAACAATAAGAAGCGAAATACCCTGTATACGATAAAGTTTCTGTTTTATAAGTGCAGGTACAGAGAGTATAAGCATAACAATAAACATAAGAGGTATATCCAAAATATAGGAAGCGTTGTGTTCGAAAAGAACAGCGCTTTGCGGTACCGAAAACGGTGAGAGTGTTACGGAAATTCCGCTTACAAGCACAAGGTTGAAAAGATTTGCCCCCACTATATTGCCAAGAGATAGTGCACCGTGTCCTTTTGCAAGAGCTGTAATGGCTGTTACAAGCTCGGGAAGCGATGTACCAAGTGCCACAAAAGTAAGTGCAATAACCGTCTGCGGAACACCGAGCTTATTTGCTATTATAATTCCGTTATCCACAACAAAGCGCGCACCAACGGCTATAACCGCCGCACCCGCTATAAGAGAGAGGATTGACTTACCCGTGCTGTTTGTATCCGCATTGTCTCCATCTGTAGAGACCGCAAAGTCCTTAACCTTGAATATATTTATGAGTACATATATTCCGAATATTGCAAGAAGGATAATACCCGCAGTTCTGGAAAAATACCCCTCAAAATACGCAATGTACGAATAATACACAGCCGCAACAAAAAAGAATATTACAGGCATTGCAAAGGATTTTCGTTCCATTTTGGATGGCTTAAGTGCCACCGTAATTGCCGCAATAAGCGATGTATTGCATATTACAGAGCCTATGGCATTGCCATAGGCTATATCTCCCGCACCCTTTAGTGCCGAGGTTGCCGATACCATAACCTCGGGAAGTGTAGTTCCTACAGATACTACAGTTGCACCTATTAAAAGCTCGGGAATACCAAAACGTCTTGCAATTTTGGTGGCTCCGTCTACAAACCAATCGCCTCCCTTTATAAGAAAAACGATACCAATCACAAACAAAAACACAGTAATTGCCATAATAACACCTCGTAGTTAAATATTATTCTATTCTTTTCATAAAATAGCCTATTTTTCGTAAATATACCTTAAAAAATTCTTTCTAATATATTGAAATTGTAAATTCAATCTGTTATAATATAGGATATCCTATTTTTCGGAGGTTGTCAAATGCAAGGCAAAGGAATTGTAATAAATGCAAACGGTGAAAACGCTACCGTGCGAATACGCAAATCCTCCGCCTGCGGTCACGACTGCGGTGAGTGCAGAGTGTGCAACAATCCCGAAATAGAAGTTGAAGTTGTAAATTCCGCAGATGCCAAAGCGGGTGACACCGTTCTTATAGGGGCAGATACGGGAAGTGTGCTTTGGAGTGCCTTTCTTCTCTATATTATGCCCATAATAGGTGCATTTGCAGTATATATTATATCACATGTGCTGACGCTTGGCAAATATGCCACTTTTTTTCTTGTGATTACTTGGATTGCAGCATGGTTTGTATTTATGAGACACCGTGCTAAAACCGTGACTATAAAAAGCTGTATTCTGGAGGTTATACATGAAGAGAATTAACATCATAACAGGCCACTACGGAAGCGGCAAAACCGAGATTGCCATAAACATGGCTCTCAAACTGAAAGAAGAACACGAAAATGTAGTAATCTGCGATATGGATATAGTTAATCCGTATTTCCGCACAAACGATATAAGGCAGTATCTTGAGGGCAAAGGGATAAGAGTCATAGCATCGGACTATGCCTCTACAAATATAGACCTGCCCGTGCTTCCCGGGGATATTCTTTCTGTATTTACCGACAAGAGTGTACACGCAGTGCTTGACCTTGGCGGTGACGACGACGGTGCTGTGGCACTCGGTAAATACCATGCTTTTCTTAAGGACGAGGACTACGATATGTTTTTCGTACTAAATGCGCTTCGTCCCGATACAAGCACTATAGAGGATATAAAAGCACTCGCCGAGAACATACAGATTATGAGCCGTGCTAAGATAACAGGCCTTATAAACAACACAAATCTATCCTACCTTTCCGAAAAGAAGCATCTTCTGGAAAGTCTCAAATTCGCCGATGAGGCAGCATCGGCACTTGGGGTACCATTAAGATACACAGCAGGTACCAGGGATATTTTAGATGCTCTGCCAAATGATGTAAAAAACAAAGCATTTTGCCTTGATTTATTTATGAAATTACCGTTTGATGCTTTGCAATAAATATTATATTCACATAAAGGAGGAATCATTATGGCTAAGGTTACATTCAGGGAAGACAGATGCAAAGGCTGTACGCTTTGTACCACAGTATGTCCCAAGAAGATAGTCGTAATGGCTACAGACAGAATTAACGCAAAGGGCTTTCACCCTGCAACAGTTATTGAAACAGACAAGTGTATTGGATGTGCTTTCTGCGCAACCATATGCCCCGACTGCGTAATCGAAGTAGAAAGATAGGAGGTTTACTAAATGGGAAACAAGGTTTTAATGAAGGGTAACGAAGCTCTTGCAGAAGCTGCTATAAGAGCGGGCTGCAGACACTTCTTCGGTTATCCTATAACACCGCAGACAGAAGTATCTGCGTATATGTCAAAAAAGATGCCCAAAATCGGCGGAGTATTTCTTCAGGCAGAGTCTGAAGTTGCCGCAATAAACATGGTTTACGGTGCAGGCGGTGCAGGAGCAAGAGTTATGACAAGCTCTTCCAGTCCCGGAATAAGCTTAAAACAGGAAGGTATCTCCTACATAGCAGGCGCAGATGTGCCATGTGTAATCGTAAACATTGTAAGAGGCGGTCCCGGTCTTGGCGGTATCCAGCCCGCACAGTCGGACTACCATCAGGCAGTAAAGGGTGGCGGACACGGCGACTATCACCTTGTAGTTCTTGCTCCGTCCTCCATACAGGAAATGGTAGACCTTACCTCTGATGCTTTTGACATAGGTGACAAGTACAGATGCCCTGTTATGATTATGGGCGACGGTATGCTCGGTCAAATGATGGAGCCTGTAGAATTTAAGGACACAGATGCATCCGACCTCCCAGAAAAAGAGTGGTCTACCACAGGCACAAAGATGAAGAGAAAGAAAAATGTGATTAACTCCCTCTTCATAGAGCCTAAAGACCTTGAAGATCTTGTACTTGCAAGGCAGAAAAAATATGACGAAATAGCAAAAAATGAAGTAAGATATGAAGCCGTGGACACCGAGGACGCCGATATAGTTCTCGTAGCATATGGTACAACTGCAAGAATTGCAAAAACCGCCATGGCTAAGGCAAAGGAAAAGGGCATCAAGGTAGGTATAATAAGACCTATTACCCTGTGGCCCTTCCCATATGAAGCTTTTGAAAATGCTTTAAAGGGCGGCAGCAAAAAGACTTTCCTTGCTGTAGAAATGAGTATGGGACAGATGGTAGACGATGTTAAGATAGCCGTAAACGGCAGAGTCGAGGTTGAATTCTTCGGAAGAACAGGCGGTATAGTACCCACTCCCAACGAAATACTCAAAAAGATAGAAGAAATCACCGGAGGTGACAAATAATGGAAAAAGTATTTACAAGACCTCACGCACTTACAGATATACCCCTCCACTATTGCCCCGGTTGTCCTCACGGTATTGTACACCGTTTGGTAGCTGAGGTTATAGACGAGCTCGGCATAGAGGGCGATACAATAGGCGTAGCACCTGTTGGCTGCAGCGTATTTGCATACAACTACTTTGAGTGCGATATGCAGGAGGCTGCACACGGCAGAGCACCTGCTGTTGCTACAGGTATCAAGAGGGTTCATCCCGATAAGGTAGTATTTACCTATCAGGGCGACGGCGACCTTGCCGCTATAGGTACTGCCGAAACAGTACACGCTGCTGCAAGAGGCGAAAACATTACAACCATATTTATAAATAACGCCATATATGGTATGACAGGCGGTCAGATGGCTCCTACCACCCTGCTTGGGCAGGTAACACAGACAACCCCTTACGGAAGAGACCAGAAAGCAAACGGTAACCCGATAAGAGTAAGCGAAATGCTTGCAACACTCGATGGTCCCTCCTATATAGAGAGAGTAACAGTAGACACAGTACCCCACATAAAAGCTGCAAAAGCAGCCATTAAAAAGGCATTCCAGAATCAGCTTGACGGCAAAGGATTTTCACTTGTTGAGGTTGTTTCCACATGTCCTACAAACTGGGGTTTAAGTCCTACAGAATCTTTTGAGTGGATGAGAGAAAATATGCTCCCCCACTATCCTCTCGGCGTATATAAAGACAGCTCAAAGGAGGAAAAGTAATATGACATACGAGACAATATTTGCCGGATTCGGCGGTCAGGGTATCCTTTTTGCAGGTAAAGCCATTGCATATGCCGGCATGATAGAAAACAAAAATGTATCGCATCTTCCCTCATATGGACCCGAGATGCGCGGCGGTACATGTAACTGCCATGTTATAGTATCCGATGATGCTGTAGCTTCTCCCATCATTGTAGAGCCTACTGCCCTTATAGCTATGAATGCACCATCTTTTGACAAGTTTGAAAATCAGCTTGTTCCCGGTGCAAAAGCCATAATAGACAGCACGCTTATATCCAGAGATGCCCAGCGTACCGATATAGATGTATACAAGGTACCTGCTACCAAAATGGCAAACGAAATGGGTCTTCCCAAGCTTGCAAACATGATACTTGTAGGTAAGCTTGTAAAGGAAACAGGTATGTTCACCTTAGAAGAACTTGTGGGTGCTATAAAGAAACTTGTACCCGCAAGTAAGCCTGAGCTTCTGGAAAACAATATAAAGACCGTAGAAGCAGGCTATAACTACGAATGTTAAGTAAACATCATTATATAGAAAAAGCACAGTTACAAGAACTGTGCTTTTTCTATTTCCCAACCAGTATATAAATTATAGTAGTATGTAATCGTCATTCCGCTTGATTTTGCGGTTTATTATATCCTGAAGGGTTATCTTGTCCAGATAGTTTTCGATAACCTCCATAAGACCTTTCCATATATAAAGCGTATCGCAACCGCCTGCTCTTTCGCAGTTGTTTTCGTCCTGTTCCAGACATGCTACGGGTGCAAGCTTGCCCTCGGTAACTCTAAGCACATCGCCAACCGTATAAGATGAAGGTCTGCGAGAGAGCTTATAACCGCCCTGAAAGCCTCTGCCCGTTACAAGAAAGCCTGCGCCGTTGAGCGAGGGAATAATCTGCTCAAGATACTTCTTGGATATGCCTTGTCTTTCGGATATATCCGTAAGAGAAATAAATTTGTCGCTGCCGTTTTCTGCAAGGTCGACAAGAAGTCTTAATGCATAGCGGCCTTTTGTAGATATCTTCATACTTTCCTCCATAACCCCGTTTACCAAGGTTGTCTGTTATGATATCATAATAATACCATAGAATCAGTAGGAATTCAAGAGGTATATTATATTTTGTTTAATATCCTTCTTTCCTCCATCTTAAATATGTTTTCAAGCATATTGTTGGAAAGTAAGATTTTTCAAGAAAAAAACTGCTGAGGATTATATACCCACAGCAGTTTTGAATTCTACAAGTTTTATTAAAACGAGGCAATAAGATTTGCTACAGTTTCCTTGGCATCGCCGAGCATCATAATGGTATTTTCTGCCTCATATAGAGGATTGGGAACACCTGCATAGCCGGGCTTATCGTCAAAGTTGCATACTATAACCTTCTTCGCCTCGCCTGCGTTAAGTACGGGCATGCCGTAGATGGGTGTGCCCTCGGCTGTGTTTGCTGCGGGATTTACAACATCGTTTGCTCCTACAATTATTGCGGCATCACACTCAATGAACTCACCGTTTACATCATCCATTTCGTAGAGCTTGTCATATGGTACATCTACCTCGCAGAGAAGTACATTCATGTGTCCGGGCATTCTGCCTGCAACGGGGTGTATAGCATACTTAACCTCGGCGCCGTTTGCCTCGAGCTTGTCGGCAAGAGTCTTTACTATGCCCTGTGCCTGACCTAATGCCATACCATAACCGGGTACTATCATAACCTTTTTGGCATTTGCAAGGATATCGCCTACAGACTCACTCGCCTTGGGTGCATCGGCAACTTCGCCCGATGCCTCGCCTATGGAAGCAGTAAGCTTTGCCACAGTTTCCTTGGCATCGCCAAGCATCATGATGGTGTTTTCTGCCTCATAGAGAGGATTGGGAACGCCTGCATAACCGGGCTTATCGTCAAAGTTACATACTATAACATGCTTTGCTTCCGATGCGTTAAGTACGGGCATACCGTAGATGGGTGTACCCTCGGCTGTGTTTGCCGCAGGGTTTACAACATCGTTTGCACCTATGATAACGGCAGCATCGCATTCACTGAATTCGCCGTTTATTGCATCCATTTCGTAGAGCTTATCGTAGGGTACATCTACCTCACAGAGAAGCACATTCATATGTCCGGGCATTCTGCCTGCAACGGGGTGTATAGCATACTTAACCTCGGTGCCGTTTGCCTC
>JAZURE010000056.1:0-30911 GCA_045606045.1 Clostridia bacterium
TAATTTCGATAGATTCAGAAAAAGAATATTGCATATGTTCAACTACAAAAAATCAAACACTGGAAAGGCAGTTGCATAAACTGCAACTGCCATCAAAAATTCCATTATTCAATTTTGACCCCAACTATTGACAAAGAGCCAAATTGATTTGCGTCTCTTTTTACTTCACTTTGTTTATAATTTCGTTAAGTGATATTATACACTCTCTGCTTGCTATATCGCCAAAAGCGGAAATGGCACTTCCCTGCGGATTGCGAAGGAGTTCTTCACTCATGCCACCCGGTTTATAGTGTGGCTCAAATACCACCGCACCGTCAAAGCCCGAGGAGATGAATTCTTTCATCATACCCTCGTAGTCCACCGCACCGCTTCCTATGGCAACGCCCACAGTTTCTCCGTTTTCTCTTATTGCATCCTTTATATGTACATGGCAGAATACATCCTTTACAGCGTTGTAACCGTCGGGGTAAGGAACCTCATCGGTATCGCTGTAAATGTTGTTGCCCGGCTCATATAGAGCACGAAGTACAGGAGAATTTATGTACTTTACGGTTTCTGCCGTTGCCTTGCAGTTATACGAATTTGCCGATGGCTCGGACTCTAATACAAGAGTAATACCCGCCTTTTCACAAAGCTCTACAGGCTTTTTGAATGCTTCTTTAATATCCTCTAATGTAACGCCGTCCTCACGGATAAAGTCAAAGCATCGAATCATGCTAAAGCCAAGCAAATCTTTGTAGGCTATAAGGCGCTTTAAGCCCTCTATGTGCTCTGCCTTTGTTCTCTCATCATTGTATGAACATTTGTAAAACGGCGAAGATATACATACAAGGGGCATGTTATGCTTTTTCAAAAGACAAGCTATTTTATTAAAATCCTCATCTGTATACTGAAAAGGATTTTTCTCCCATGCGGAGCGAAGCTCTACACATTCGAGATTGTATTCTTTGGCAAATTTGAGAGCTTCCTCAAAGTCCTGAGAAACCTCATCGGTTATAATTCCAAGCTTAAACATGGGCTAATACGTCCTTTCTATATCAATATCTGACTTTTTATAAAAATATCCCATTCGTGTTATTATATACCAAGATTTACCGACTCACCAAACACATCGGTCTTGCCCGAGAGTGTTTTGTAATCTATAACATCGGGGAAAAGTTCTGTTACCTTTTCTTTATATGTAAGCTCAAATATTGTGTCCATAGCCTGTTTATCCTCACCGGCTACGGTAAGATATATCCTGCCGTTTTCTTTTCTTACAACAGGCTCTGCACGAGTAAGACATCTTATATCGGGATTGCCTTTGTCGGGAACGGCTATCTCGTTTTCTGTCCACTCACAAACATGAACATACATCTTGTTGTCTCTGTTTGTGGTGCCTCCCCAGTCCTCGCACTTAATGGGGCCTCCGCGTGTTTTGTATATGCTTTCGCCATACTTACCCAGCCACTGTCCCATTTCTCGAAGTCTTTCCACCTGTTCAGGCTCTATAGTTCCGTCGGGACGGGGACCGACATTAAGAAGAAGGTTTCCGCCTGCCACAACCACATTTACAAGAAGCTGGATACAACTTCTAAGCGAACGCGTCTTGCAATCGGGGGTGTAGCCCCAATCGCCTGCAAGAGTATCGCAGGTCTCCCATGCGTGCTCTATGTTAAATGAGCCAATCTTCTTTTCGGGGCAGAAATAATCGCCAAACTCCTTGTCGCCAAGTCGGTCGTTGCATATGATGCCTTTTTGCTTTTCTCTTACCATGGCATCTATTTCCGATGCTTTCCAGAAGTCAGGGTTTTGCGGATTGGTTTTAAAATCCTTATGTCTTACGGCATTGACCATATCTATACCGTGACCTACCCAGTAATTTTCACCGCCGTCAAACCACAGAAGGTCTATTCTGCCGTAGTCTGTTACAAGCTCTTTTATCTGCTCATGAGCTTGCTTTACAAGGGCATCGGCACTTTTTTTGTGAAGCCTGGGTAAAAAGAATCCGGGAAATCTCCAGTCAAGAGGAGAATAGTACAGACCTGTCATAAGTCCTGCTTTTCGGCATGAATCGGTATATTCTCTCACAAAATCGCATTTTGACGCAGAGTTTACAGATGTAAAGTCATCCAGACATGCCTTGGAATCCCAAAGTGAAAAACCATCGTGATGCTTTGCAGTAAGCACCATGTACTTCATGCCTGCATCCTTGGCAAGAGCCGCCCATGAGTCAGCATTGAAATTCTCGGCAGTAAATTTGTCTGTAAGGCGGGCGTACTCATCCTTGTCTGTCTGATTAAGCCACATACCCCAGCATCCTTGTCCGTGCAGGGCAAAAAGGCCCCAATGGATAAACATGCCGAATTTTTGGTCACGCCAATGTTCTATGCTTTCCCTGTTGATTTCAATAGCCTTTTCGTTCATAGCTTAAACCTCCTTAAGAATAAGTCTTACAGGTCCATACAAACCGCTTTCCAGAGAATCCTTGTGGAAATTCTGTGCAGTTTCGTGATACGGAGTAAGCTGCCACGGCTCAAACTTTTCGAATTCTTTGGTATAATAGAATTCATTTGCAGCAGTATTGGACACTCTGATTTCGAGAGTGTTTTTACCCGATTTTACACATGACGATATATCAAAGAGGTATGGTGCCATAACCTTAACTCCGCAGGTTTTACCGTTTATAAACACCTCGCAGGTGTACTTAACAGTTCCAAGGTCAAGTACAATTTTAGAAGACATTTTGTCTATGGTAAATTCTGTCCTGTACACACAGCTTCCCGAAAAGCTTTCACCGGCGTAGTCCTTCCAGTTTCCAAGTTCGGTCCGTTTTTCCTCGCCCATTACATCTTGGGAATACGAATTGTTCTCACCTATTACAAACTGCTCTGTTTTTTGTATGGTGTAACCGTCCGAAATAAGTTTCTTGCAAATTCCGTCAAACTTTTCTGAGGTTTCAACATATGCATCGGTGTACATTATAACAAACATTTCCCCCGATTGCAAAGTAATTTTTGCAATTTTCTCTTTGTTTTCCGTTATTGTGCCGTCGGTAAGATTTACAATATATGCACCCTCCCGCACGCGCACCCATACATCCTTGGTTTCAAAAGCCTCGTTGTTTATAAAGTACATATCGGAATTATCCGATACTCTCTCGCTAAGGCGTATGCCCTTGGTATCACCGATAAATTCAAGCGGTGATTTCATCATTTCCCATACATCAGGGCAAAGCACAGCGCCTTGGAACATGTCTTTTACATACTCTTTTGTAGTTATAACTCTTCCGCCTGCAAGGATGAATTCCTCAAGGCTTGCCTGTGCTTTTTCGGACATATACCTGCAGTCTGTTATAACCACCGTGGTATAGATTGCATCGCCCATGCGGATTTCACCGTTTTTAAGTGCAGACGCATTTTCAAGCACATCATCATCCAATACATCAAAGGGTATTTGTTTGTCCTCCATGCCAAAGCCTATACGGTCAAATTCATCTGCCTCTGCACAGTTATAAACAGGCTGTGTGTAATAATCCTTTACAGGAAGATAAAGTGCAATGTCCGCTTTGTTCTTACCCACAGAGGTCATATATGAAAGTCTCTCGCTATACTGATTGAACACCTTAAGGTCTCTGTAGCAGGCATACTTTTCCTTTAATGCAGGAAGCTCACCCGTCATCTGGAAGCCTGTAGGTTCTCCGTACGGCACAAGCATAAAGTTAAAGAGATTTACTCCCCTTACAGCCTGAAAAGAAAGTATATACCGCATTTGGTCAAAGGTGAGTCCCATGCCGTACACACCAAAGGTCTCTGTCATAGCACGGTTTGAGCCTATCTGCGATGCCGCAGAGGAAGCATAACGGGGGAAGAAACGGTTTTCCGCTATTATCTTCCACCATTCCAGTTCCATCTTTTTCATGGGGAATATATGACGCCATATCACATCTATTCCGGGCACATCGAATTCCCTTAAGGCGCGCATTATATTATAGTTGCCTCCTGCAATCGAGCCGTTTGACTGGTGGTCCATATCCATATGACCTGTAAACGACATGTTGTTATCATTGCACCATTTTCTGCAGGGTTTCATAAAGCTATTGCAAAAAGCCATACTGCAATAGTCGTACCATGCTATTACTGCCCTTTTTTCTTTCTCGGTAGCGGGAAGTCTCTTTCGCGCTATTATGGGAAGATACGGGCAAATGGAAAATCCGTACTCTCTTTCAAAGCCCTCACGCATTTGTTTGGAAAAGGGAGCAGGCACGGGAAGTGACGGTTCATCGGTAAACACCGCACGGATATTATTACCAAAGCCTTCGCCAAGATAATTCTTGTATCTATCATGATTTACCGCTATAAAATATTCAACGGCATCCTTCATGGTTATATCGGCAAAATCCGACCTGTCTTTTACGTCATAAATTTCAGCGTTGCAGAAGTATTCCGTCACCACGGTGTCTTTTGCAAACACATAGCCGTCTGTTATGATATTTTCGTTTTCGTCAAACGCAGTGCAATCATCAGAAGATACATACACCTCGTTTGCCTTAAAGGTCTTTTCGCGCAAATCAAGCTTATGTCTTGCATATTCGGGGTGGTCGGCTAAAACCTTGCCTCCTGCACCGCCCGAGGGCCAGCCTGCCTCATCGTATATCCACACATTTATGCCGTTTTCTTTGGCTTTATTCATAGCATATGTATACTGCTCCATATACTCTTCGCCCAGATACTCGATATTTAATGTAGTGGGAATCGCTTTCGGACGGAAGTTGTCAGGCTCAGGGAGTACATACACAGTCCTTATGCCGAGGCGGACAAATTCTGCTATGTCCCTGTCTGTAACCTCATGGCTTGGGGGTATGCCCCAACACCATGTATATGCCGGTGTGCAATCGCCGGGTGCTGTCTTGAATTTATCGTACGAAAACACTTTTTCTTCGTCTAAGAACACATAGCTGTCTGCCATAATATTTACTCCTTAATAAATTCACTGAGGTCATAGGATGTAAGATAATCCTTTGTGTTCTCGAGCATTTCGGTAAAGAGCTTGCGCGCATCTGCATCACTGCAGGTAACAAGAGGGTCTGCAACAAAGCACTCAAATACCTCTTGGGCATCACGATTGCCATAAGCGTGATTGAGCTTTTCCTGTTCAAGACATATTCTGGAAACAAGATAATATATTTCCTCCGGAATTGCGCCTGCAATTACAGGAGTTACCTCACCCGAGCGGAATACTGCATTTGTTTCCACTACAGCACCAAGAGGAAGATTGGATATCTGGCCTCTGTTGGGAAGATTTACATTTGTAACAAGGTCGCAAAGTCCAAGTAAGGCACGAATTTGGTGTACACCTTCCTCGCCTGTGTTCACTACCTCAATAGGCTTTTCGCCCGTTCTGTACTTACGGCTCTTTTCAAGTCTTTCTTTTAAGTCATTCTTACGCCAGTCTACCTTGGTAAGACCAAAATCCCAGTTATTTACGGTTTCGGGGTCCTTGAGGTAAAGTGTACCATCGCAGAATTCCGCAAGGTGTCTGTCGCCTGCTGCGGCAATATATCCGTATCTGTTAAAGAGGTCGAGCTTAACCCTTTGTGAATAGCGGAATGGGTTTGTTTTCCAATCCTTTTCAAGATTATCGGTATAGCCTGTCTGTGAATACTTGTCCGCAAACTCCTTGTATACAGGGAAAAGGTCGATGTTCTTATAGTGTGCGTTTGTAATCCATGTAAAGTGATTTACACCCACGGGATTTGACTTGATTTCACTTCTGTCTTCAGGCTCTATGCCACGCATCTTTTTGAGTGCTTCTACAAGAATCTTCTGTGTGCCAAACACCTCGTGACAGCATCCATAGGCTTTAATTTCAGGGAATACTCTATAGAGAGTTCTCACGCAGAGAGTCATAGGATTTGTGTAGCTTATAACCCAGGCATCAGGGCAATAGGTCTTTACGCTCTCTGCTATGTGCTCATACATAGGCACTGTACGCATAGCACGCACTATGCCTCCGGGGCCTGTGCTGTCACCTACCGACTGATAGATGCCGTATTTTTCGGGTGTATGCACATCGGAAGCCATCTCGTCAAAGGTTCCCGGCAGGATGGATATGATAACAAAATCCGCACCTGTAAGCGCCTCACCTATGGTTTCTACTGCATGATAGTTCCAAACCGTCTTTGCTTCTTTGGTATCGTTGAATTTGTTTCCGATTATTTCGTTGTGGCATGCTGCCTCGTAATCTATGTCATAAAGGTAGACATCTCCCGAGATATCATCTGCGGCTACAAGGTCACTCATAAAGCCCCATGCCCATCCGCGCGAGCCTCCTCCTATGTATGCAATTTTTATGTTTTCTGCTTTACCGTTGTTAAAATTCATGATAAATCTCTCCTTTTAAAAAAAAAAAAAATCAGCCGCCGCTAAAAAAACAGCGGCTGATTTCGTGCTTTATTGTGCTACCGGTATTACGGTAACTGTATGTGCCACAGGCTGTGCCTTGGCATATACATTCTTCTTAAGCTTATTTACCTTGCTTATGTACTCTGCCTTTTCGGGATAGTACAATCTGAAGGCATTTTTGTAGTTGGGCTGATTATCCTGCGCCCATGCTATCTTTTCTTCCATGGTTGTTCCATAGAACTTACCTGCTCTCTTAAGAGCGTTTTCCACTATTTCGAATATTCTTACACGCTGTTTGTTATAAAGGTTCGCCATAAGACTGTCTATGATTCCCTTAGCAGCAATCTGACCGGGATTTAAGGGATTTACGGCAATGTTTACACCCTTGGAAAGCTCCTGTGCGGAATACTCACCTATTTCAGAGCCGTCAAAGGCTATGGTGTAGATACCGTCTGCAAGATTTGTAATCTTTATGATTTCCTGGTTCATGCTTTCGGTAAAGTTTACAAACTCGCCGTAGTTCTCGTGTACTGCTTTATATCCTGCATCGTCAACACCCATGGGGAGTGACTTTGCAAGGTAGGTGTAGCTTACACCGCCATCCGACACGCTAAGCTCAGAAACATCTGCATTTTCTGCATAAAAATCTGCGGAAGCTGCATCAATTTCAACAGAAGCAACCAAAGCATCAGCACCATACAGAGTTTCTATAATCTTAGATGCGATTACAAAGTGACCTCTTGTGTTGGGGTGAATTCTGTCGGGCTGGTATATAACCTCTCCCCCGAAGTCATCATTTATGGCATCCTCCATGATGGCTGCTGTAATTGAATTTGTATCTACAACCTTAAGGTCATACTGCTCAGCAAGGTCAAGAACATTTGCAGCTACAAGAGCCATGGCACTGCTGTAGTTCACACAATTTTTTGTAATCACCGTGGCACCATTGTCACCATAAGTGAAGTTTTCTCGGTCATCATATGTTACAGGAGTAAGGAGGGTGATGTCAGTCACGCCCTCCGCCTGAAGAGCAAGTATCACTCTTTCGAGATTTGCCTTTGCACCTCTAATCATTTCGGCTTTCAGCGCATCGCTGGCGGTGCTGTCTGCATAATAGCTGGTTGCTCCCGCATCGTTGGCACCGAAGCACACAAATGCGGCAACCGCCTCCTTATCCTGTACATCATACTTAAATCTCTTGCTCATAAATCCTGCGGCAGTATCGCCGTCGTCACCGGCGTTTGCGATATCCACATAATTTTCGGGATATCTTGTGAGCATAAATGCTTCAAGATAGTTCTGATATCTGCCGTCTCGGGTGATGGAGTCACCTATTAATATTATCTGTTTTTTTTTTGAACTGGTTCCTTAAGATAAGGAGTCAATGCATTGTCCCAGATATATACTTTAATGTCGTTTGCTTCGTCAGCTATGAGTGTGTAACTTACTGTTTTGCCTGCAGTGTTTCCTGCACTAAGAGTAAAGGGTACTCTTTCTGCCTTTACAAAGGTCTCGCTGCCTGCTGCAAGCTCTGCCACATATACAGCACCGGAGAATCCGCCGTTTGCTATGTTTATTGCATCAAAGGTTACTGTTTTCTTGTCGATGTCTACTTCTACATTTTCTATAGAAGCTTCGTTGCTAACCTCTACAGTAAAGCTCTTTGCAATGCTGTAATCCTCGGAATATGCCACGATTACATATGTGCCCAATTCTACAGCCTCATCGAAGGAAACTGTAACAGAGGAACTGTCGCCATTGGCTGTGATGTTGATACCGTCTGCCAGAGCTGTCTTTGCAGAGTTGAGCGCTGCCCAGCTGAAGTTCTGACTGAGTGTACCTTCCATACCAATCTGGTTTACAACCGAAGCGTCTGCAGTTATACTTGCACCGCCTCGTACAAGCTGTGCGGAGGGAGTAACGGTTATATCGTGTACTGCCTCGGGTGCAAGGTAATAGGATGTATCGTCTATATCAATGGAGGCACCCGGATAGAAGGCAAATTCTGTCTTGCCATTGTATAATGTGTGGGTGTTGCCTGTTCCAAGACCTATTCTTATGCTGTTATCTGCAATTTGTACATCGTCTGTAATAGTAAATGTCTTCTTAACTGTCTGCCACTCTGTAGAGGTAACCTGTTCTGCCCACACATAAGTTCCTGCCCAGTTGTTACCTATTGTGGTGTCGCTCACCATACCATATACAACATAGGGGGTTACATCCTCGTTTACATTCTTTACATTGAACTTAAGTACATATGTAGTATTCTTGCTTAAGTATGCACCGCTTGAAGAACCACCATAGTTCCAGATAGTACCATGCATGGGGCGTGCTCTGTTGGTGGGAACAGTATGAGTTCCTGTTGTAGCAGTTACTCTGTATTTATAGTTGGTTGTAGCATCGTTTTTACTGCTTATGCCATAGGCACCCGCACCGGCACTTCCATCTATTGTACAATCTACATCTGTAGTAATACTGCCTGCCTCATGGTCTGTAGTATACTTATCTATATTTTCCACAGTAAATTCAAGGCCTTTACGCAAGGTAGTAGTTTCGTTTACTGTGTAGGAAGCCACTGCCACATATGTACCTGCGGGAACGCCTTCTGCTACATTTATGGTGTAAGCACCATCTGTACCCTTGGTGGTTGTGATGCCATTTACGGGTGCAGTGCGCCCCTCGTTGAGTACCACCACATCGATATTGCTCTGGTCAAGTGTGCCCTTGGTACCTCCGGCATTTACAACTGCTGCCTCAGCAGAGATGCTCTTTCCTGCAAATACCTTGGTTATGGATGCTGTATTTGTAACATCGCATGCAGTTTCGGGGCCTACATAGATACTGTTTATATCTACCATTATAGCTGCGCCGGGGCGGAACTCATAAGCACTGTCACTGGTGTATTTTGCATTAGTATTGCCAATTCCAAGACCCATTGCAAATTCTACATTTGCTGAACCGTTTGAAGGCAGAGTAAAGGTCTGTGTAACAGTCTGCCACTCTGTGGATGTAACATCCTGCGCATACACTGGGTTTCTGTACGAATCATTTTTTGCATTATCTATGAGACCATAAACAAGATTAGGAGCTTTGGATTGTGTAGAGTCTGAAACCTTCTTTACTTTAAAGCTGATAATCCATTTATCACCTGTCATAGAAGCATTATTCCAGTTTACAGTCCAGTACCAGCCTTCGCAAGGTCTTTGAATGCTGGATGGTGGAGTAGATTGTGTTGGCTTTGCAGTAAAGGTTACCATACCGTCGGATACAGAATTCTTTATGCCCCATGTATCAAAGTTTTTAGCCTTTCCGTTTTCAGTAATATAATCTGTGCCTGCAACGGCAGTTGTATCGTTGTAATCTACTGTTTCTACAGTAAGAGTTACAGGAGTCTGGATATATTTTTCGCCATCTGTATATTTGGTTGAACGGGCTAGGATGGTATAATCTCCGTCTTCTACACCGTTTCCAACAGTTATTGTATAGTTACCGTCAGCGTCGGGGTCGGAAAATACTATGCCTGTTTCAACATTTTTTTCAGAATCTACGGCGTATATAGCCATAGTCTGGTCTAAGTTACCTGTAATACCAAGCTGATTTATAACCTTGGCATTTGCATTAACAACAGTGCCCGGAAGAACCTTGTCTGAGGAAATCTCATTTATAACATCATAAGCTCTCTCGCGTGCGAGGTATGTTTTGCTCCAGTCCATTGTTACAGAAGCTCCGCTTCTGAATTCAAAATCAGTTTTTCCTGCATAGTCTGCATGAGTGTTACCAACACCAAGACCTATAAGCAGTCTTATATTTGTCGAAGAATTATCTGTTAATGTAAAAAGCTGTCCTACATCCTGATAGTCTGTAGAGGTGATTTCTTCGGTATATACCCACTGAGATGTCCAGGATTTGCCGGTTGCACCCTTGTTTATCTCACTTGTAAAACCATAAACGAGATTGGGGTTCTTGCCTGCCGTGCTCTTTGCAGCTTGCTTTACCGCCAGTTTAATAACATAGGGAGTATCCTTTTCCAGGGACGAAATTGCTATGTCGGAATGATATACACCATATGTAGGACGGTTTACTGCATCGGGGACAGACCTTTGCGAATCTCCTGCAGTTATGGTCCAAAATGAACTGGTACCATTAGGTCTTGACGCAGTAAGACCGCCGGCACCAGTCCAACCGTTATCTGAACTTGGCAAGCTTGCGGTAATTGTGTTATCATTAAGATTTGGAGTATAATCCGAAATGTCATCTATGGTTTCAACATTTGCAGATACACCCATTGCCGGTACCATTACAATGCTCATAACCATGAGCACAGATAAAAATACCGATAAGATTTTTTTCAACATTGTTAATTCTCTCCTTTAATTAAATTTTAAATCTCTATAGAACACATCCTGTGTTGTACTGAATTGAGACAGCTTTTCCAGCATTGCAGCTGAGTCTTTAAGCTGCTGTGCCTGATTTGCCGAGTTTACAGAGCCTGTATCTGTAAGAAGAATTACATCGTTGAATATATCCACCATAAGCTGAAGTCCGAGGGCATCTGCAATATCCTGAAGCGATACCATGAGATGTCCGTTCTTCATATATGGTGTTACTTTTGTGTTTCCTGACGCACCATTTACTGTGTAGGCGGTGCTTCCGTTTTTAAAGCCAAGTGTAGTGCCACGGATATTAAGAGTTGCACTCTCGCCCGATACACTATCCCCTGAATTAAAGAGTCTTGCCACAAGTGATGCAGGTACCATGGGAGAATTATCCTTCATCTCAGTGGGTGCGTAGGATATATCATACACACCATCCTCGGTGATAGCCTTCTTTGTGCCTGCCTTAAAGAGCCTTACTCCCGAAATACCGTCAAGGGCATTTTTTACATTCAAGGCAGCCGCCCTGGCGTTGTTGTATTCCATATTAACAGTAAGCTGATTGAAGCTTTCTGCACTCGGAATTTCCTCCGACTTTTCAAAAAGTCCGATAGCGCCGGCTGTTCTGATTGAAGTTGTAAATGAAAGTGCTCCTGTGGTCTGTGCCATCTGGCTTATATCTGCGTAACTGAACCAAACCTCGCCGTCTACTACCATTATTATATTACAACCGATGCTTGTGTTTATAACACCAAAACGAATGGAGTGTTTCTTGCGGTCAAGAAGTGTTACACCTTCTTTTATATCTATTATCTTCGGTCCGCTTCCGTCATTTCGCTGAAGCTCTACAAGGTCGGGCTTTACTATTACATAGTAGCCGTTGTTATTCTTCTGATACTGAAGGTCTGCGGTGGACTTACTTATACCAAAGGATATCCAGTCGCCTTTTTCGTTTGGTGTAAATGTAGCATCAAAGCAGTAGATGGAAGAGCCTGCAAAGGGTGCAGTGACACCTATACCTGTTGTAAGAGCATTCGTGCTGTCATGCCTTTCATTTACAGGGCACTCTGCATATACCGTTCCGTTTTCTATAACGGGATTATTTGACCACAAGCCAGGAAGCATATACTGCGAAAGGTCAACATAGCCCTTATTAACAAGATCTTTGTTGCCGTAATAATTCCTTATGTAGTTAAGGCGGGCATCTAATGCTCTCTGAGTGTATCTTCCGAGCGGAAGAGTGATAAGTGTCTTTGTAACCTCTATATAATTTCTGAGCTTATCTGCTGAACCGACCTTGAATGTACCCGAGGTTGTGCCCTCTATATTATTTGCTATTTCGCTTTCGGCAACCATAAGGGCATCATCAAACGAGCGCAGGTCAAGCTCGTCAAAAAGCTTGGTTGTAAATGAGAATACAGCTCCGTCATGCTCCCATGATGTCTTTGACTGACGGGAGGTATTTACTGCAGTTACTTTCCAGAAATAAGTCTCACTTCTTTCGAGAGTACCGATATCTGCATAGGCGTATCTTACAGTATCTTCATATACAACATTTGTAAACTCTCTGTCCTTTGCTACTACAACCTTGTATTCGTTTGCACCAAAGGGTTCCTGCCACCTTAGCTGAATATCATCCGCTGAGATAAGCGAGCCTGACTTTGGTGAAAGAAGTCTGAAAGCAGATGTTGTATCATCAAATTTAAGAGGGTTTTTCATACCTATGAGGTTGATGTCGAAGGTGTCATCCAGAACTCCTGGTGCCATAGCTTTAAGTGCTGAACCGGACTTAACTCGGTAGTCGAGGTTTTCGGGGTCCACAAAGTCCGTTGTTTCGCTCACAAGCGGATTGTCCTTGAAGGTAGCGTACTTTCTGTCCTGAGTACCGACATTTTCTGTAGATTCACCTACTATAAGGTTACCTTCAATGAAGTTTTTCATCTTGGGATTGCGGTGGGTGTCTGCCCACTCCTTAAGACCCGGATAATGCTCAAAGAAAAGCTCCTTATTTACTATCTGGTCTATTGTCTCCTGAACTGTACCGTAGAAGGTCTTGTCGGGATAGTCACCCTCGTTTATAGGGTTGTCGTGGAATGCCCAACGGCTCGGACAATCTACTATGGTATTGTTCTTAAACTCTATTTCACCTGCGTGATTGGAGTTGTATGCTCTCTTGGCATCTACTATGATGTTCTCGTAGATAAAGTTACCCGTCTGACCGTCATCCTGATAGATGGCGATGTTACCCGAGGTAATATGCGGGTCTGCAGGCCAGATACTGTGCAGGAAATTCTGACGAATGTGGGTTCCTCTGTACAGATGCGTTCTGCCCTGATAGATAGCCGCCGCGTCACCAACCTCACGGATACAGTCGTAGAGTTCGTTTCTCTCTACTATGGTGTCGTTTCCGAGTATGTATATACCTTGCTGACGGGTGTTGGAAAACACATTATTTCGTATGGTATTGCCACAGCCCATAACATGAATGGCATTGGTCTGCCAGTATCTTAGATTAGCTCGGCTTATATAGCAATCCTCCACCACATTGTTTGAAGGTGTGAGGGTATCTATATTACCACCCTGAAGTATAATAGCACTTATGCCTATATGGTCAAATACACAGCCCTTTATATCAACATCATAAGAACCATCTACCTTAACCAGAGATGCAGCATAGCCTGAAGCCAGACCATCGTAGGTCTTAACCTTCTGACTTCCGCCAATACTAAGTGCCGTACCGTTTATGTTCTTGAAGGTGCAGTTTATAAAGTCTACATTTCGGATATCAGAGGTAGTTACCGCACCGTGTCTTGTCTCACCGAAGGTAATGCCTTGGAACACAATATTCTGCGCATTAATTACACTTAAAAGCCTTGGTTTAACTACGCCAAGGGTTACTCTGGCATCCTTTAATGTATAGGGCGGATAAAGATAGAGCATCATTTCATCTCTGTCTATGTAGAATTCGCCCGGCACATCAAGCTCCTCCAGAAGATTAAATGCCTTCCACCTCTTAGAATAAGGATTGGTAAAGGTAAGAGGTGAATTGGAGGTAAGAGTAATTGTCTTTGCCACAGGGTCAAGTGCTGTGGGGGTGGTTGTAGTACATACATAATCGTAGTTGGGGTATGCACTTACCCACCAATACTTAGCATTTACCCAACGGGACGGATTTTCCTCTCTGTACTTAATACAATAGTTATTTACACTCTTCTCCCATGTGGTATAGTTACCTCTGCCGTTTGGCCACTGAGCTAAGTCCTGCTCGTAGCCGTCTATGTATATTGAGTTGTAGTTATCACCATTTACAAGCGAATACTCAAAATATGTCATTGAGGTATCGCATATATCGCTTTTGGTAAAGCCCTGTGCTGCAAGGTCTACCCGAATCAGCTTACCTATAGCATCTTCGTGCATTCTTAAAAGAGTGGCACTGTCTGTAACCTTTTCTGCCTTGGTAACATCTACTATAGCAGAACCCAAAAGACGAGGTGTCTCACCCTCGTATGCACGGTAAACTATGGGGTTTTCTGCCGTGCCCGAGTCTGCCGCAGTAAGTGCTACATTGTCCGTACGGTAGTAGTCTCCGCCTCGCAGTATAACCTCGTTTATGGGGTTATCTGTAGATTTGGAGGCTCTTACAGTCTCCACCGCAGCCTTTAATGTGGCAAGGGGCTTATCTATGGTACCGGGGTTAGTGTCGTTACCATAGGGTGCTACATATATTGCATTGCCTGCACTTGCCGTATCGGTTACGGCAAATGCAGTAAGCATCGGGGTAAACATCATAGTAAGGATAAGCAGCAGGGATATATGTCTTTTTGTCATATAAAAGCTCCTTTCCTTATTCTGTAACCTTATAAACAACTGTTCCTATAGTTTCTCCGCCGTAGAGAACACCGGCTACTCTTTCGTACTTTGAATTAACACCTGTATCTTCATATGTAACGATATCGTTTATTGTTCCCTGACGGACAACTGTTTTTCTTCCTTGATTTTCTACCACTATCACGGCTCTTGTACCAGCCTTGAAAGCCATAAGCTTTGAAGGGTCAAGAAGGTTTGCGGAATTCTGCTCCATATCTTCGGGGAGATATTTGGTAGATACCATGCGGATATATGTACCCGTTACATAAAGAGGATAGCCTAAAGACATGGTGATTTCGCCATCAAAGGGAATAGACGCCGAGGGAGTTCTTCTGACGAGGCAAAGGTTCTGGCTTTCGTCATAGTTTACATATATGGAACGCAGAACACCATCGGAGGTCTTGGAAAATCTAAGTATATCGCCTGCTCCCAAATCCTCTACCTTTGCGGGACCGTCTGTCTTGATATCATAATTATCCGGGTCGATAATACCCAACACATATTCATTTCCCTGAGGTACCCACTGGGCAAAATAGGTGTTTTCATCTACCGTGTAGCTTACCTTTTTGCAAGAGGAGGAAGTAAGCGTTACTTCCCAGCCTGTAAGCTGTGTTACGGAATCTCCGTCACTATCCAGCCCGTTTGCAAGCTTTTCCACTACAAAGAAGCTTGTTGTGGTAACCTTTTCTGCGCCCTGTGCTGCCGAAGCATATACAAGAAGGTCGGGCGCCATTGCCTTGGAGTTTCTCGAATAACCGTGGATAAGGAATTTTTCGTCTGTGCTTCCAAAGGGTGCGCTGCCCGAGGAAACCATGAAGTTTTTCTCGTCGCTGTACTGTGTAACATAGCTTGGCACCTTCATGGTTTTTGTAAGCGCCTTATCCCAGAACATAACTCTTCCGAAGGCATAGCCGTTTACAGCCCACTTCATACCATAGGTTGATTTATTGTCTGCATATTCTGTACTGTCTTCTTTCTCACCTTCGTAGAGCGAAAGTCTTGCTCCGTCAGGAGAAATGTGATACCAGCCTCTGTTGTACGGGTCGTCTGCGCCGAATTCAAGAGGAAGAGTGATGGATTTAATAACCTTCGTCTTTGTGTCTGCACTATAGAGCACCGCTTTCTGTGCTTTAAATGCTTTTTCAATTTCGTCAATTACATCCTTTGTCTTACGGGTATCGCCGTTGAAAATTATGCGCTCGTCAAAGTCATATATTGCCATTAGACCTTCCTCGGTATAAAGGCGGATTTTGCGGTCTGTATCAAATGCTGTTTCAAAGTTTTCCACACCTGTGATAAAGCCTGCCTTTTCGCCCGAGGTATCCTCTCCTGCAAGCTCGATGTACACAAGGCGTCCCTTGTGGTCGAGATACAGATTGTGTGCTTTGCCAATCTTAACTACGGGATTTTTGATAAGCTTATCCTTAGAGGAAAGAGCGTACTCATTCTCACCGTTTGTATATAAAATATCTGAGGCACCCTCTGATACAGTATCCACTACAAAGCCTGAAACCGCAGAGGCGGAAACTACAGCCTCCACATAGTTGCCATCGGGGCTTACCATAGCACTTATCACATTGCCCTTTGCAATCTGAGCAGCATCCATAATCTCGCCGTAGGCATTTTTAATAGTTACTGTTACATCATCGGGGTCAAGGTTTAAGTACTTAACCGCGTCCATATCCTTGTAGAGTGTTTCGGAATACACATACATATCCGATGCTCTTACCTTGGATACCATACCCACATCATAATCGCGGATAACTGCAAGGTCATATGTATTTCCCGTAGTGGCAATAAGGGTTATATCGCCAAAGGGAAATGAGAATATACTGTCCTTCCATGAGGAAATTGCCTTACCGTTGTATACAACCTTTAATTTGCTTTTGGAAACAGTATTTGCAGTCTTTATATTACCTCTTTCGTCGGCATAGGTAATCTTTTCGCTTGCAAAGGATATGAAATCCTGTGCATCAAAGGTGACTGTCTTATCGTCCATAGTCTGAATATGTCTTAAGGTGTATTTGTTTTTGTCTTTATTATAATGACAGTAAGCGCTTACCTCTCTGCCAATTAAAGAACGGATATCGGTACAGCTTCCTACCTCTACAGTAACACCGTCTATAACTGCTTTGCTTTCACCGACCTTGGAAGCACCGTATACGGTGGTAATACCTGTATCGGATACTGTTCCCTCCATTCTTACAAAACCAAGTCCTGCGGTGAGAAAGCTGTCCTTACCTCTGGTAAGATACACATCGCCGTCGCCATCGATATAGTCGAGGTCAAAGAGCTTTACATCCAGAGCATTGTAGAAAATATAAAGACATTCCTGCATGGTTATAAAGTCGTTTGTACCTGCGTCTATACCCGAAAGAAGCTTAATCCTGTTTGCAGTATAGATGTAGCCGTTTGGGAAACCGCCGTTGTCTCTTGCCATAAAGTCATAGCCGAGAATATTTATCATAACCTTGGCTGCAGCGGCTACTGTTATATTGTAACCGGGTCCAAAGTTGTTTTCGGTCATGCCGTTTACAAAGCCGTTTTCTACCATGTACTTTATTGCATCGTACTGGGGAACGGCAATATCTACATCGTCGAAAATCTTGGTATCGCCAAGCACAACAACCTCATCCTTTGTGTCCTCGCCGAAGTTATCCTCCAGCCATGCATCCTTTTCCTCACTGTCATCGCCTGCAGTAAGAAGATTGTATACAAGCTGGCAGAATTCTGCTCTGGTAAGGTATGCATTGGGGTTGTAGCTTGCCTTGTCTGTAATGCCGAGATTAAATGCGAAATTCTCCGCATCATCATACTCTATGGAGTTTGTATCGGCAGTAACAGTCATGGAAAACATGCTTATAAGCATTATAAGTGATAAAGCTATCGATATAATCCTTTTCATTATTTACTGCCTCCTTGCTGTATGGAACTAAATATTGTTATTGCATTTGCAACAAGCTTTGCTGCCTGTGCTCTTGTACAGGTTGCATTTGGTTTAAATGTGTTATCGGAAAAACCGCTTATTATAGCATACTCTGTAAGTGTGCCTACGGAATTTGCCGCGTAGCCTGAAATATCGCCTGCATCACCAAAGGTTAAGGATGCTTCAACAGATGTATCGAGTCCTAATGCACGGGCAAGCATTACGCAGGCATCCTGACGGGTTATGCTCTTTCCTATGCCAAAGCTACCGTCACTCATACCGTTTATAACGCCTGATGCCACGCCTGTATCAACATACGGTGCATACCATGCGCCGTCCTTAACATCGGTAAAGGTCTTGCCATTTTCTGTACCCGAGAGCTTAAACGCAAGAACAAGCATCTTTAGGAACTGCTCTCTTGTTACCGTAGCATCGGGGGTAAAGGTGGTTTCGGTTGTACCGTCTATTACGCCGATTTCCTTAAGGAAATATATATCTGTGCATGCCCAGTGGTTTTCTGGAATGTCGGAAAATTCATTCACGGAAACTGCAGGCTTTTCTGTTTTCTCGTCCTCTTTGGATTCTTCCTTGGATTCGTCTTTCTTACTTCCGCCGCCAAAGCTTCCGAGACCGCCTGTGCCTGTGGGTTTATATTTATCCTCGGATGAGGAAGAAGAACCCTCATCACCTTCACCACCATCTTCCGAAGGCTTTAATGCTTCCTTAAGCCCAGATGCAGTATAGAGAGTACCTGCAACAGACTCATTTACTGCTGACTTATCTGTAAGTGCAAGGTAATCTGCGCCGTCTATGTCTGCGGCTTTAAGGTTAGCCTCGGTTAATACATCACTTACATATCCGAAGCCGTTTACATTGGGATATGCCAGAGTGTAGAGAAGAATGCTTTCTTTTGCCTTGGATTTAAACTCATTTATGGTTGTATAGGGTGCACTGTCCTTTATGTGCGCCTGCATTGCCAGTCTACCCTCGTCGGTTATCATAAGAGGAGCTTCGTCTTCGGAAGCACTCTTTTCCTTCTTGCCTATAAAGAGTTCCCAGAGGGTAACGCCCTCGCCCATATCGGAAAGATTAAGCTCGTCTGCAAAGGTAAACATACCCTTTTCGTCATAGAGTTTAACCGCACTTTCGTTCTTGTTATAAAGACTTACTATGGCAGATTTTGTAAAATACTCTTTGAGAATATCTATATCAAGGCTGTCCTCCTCGTCCTCTTCAACAGTCTCTAATACAACAGATGCGAGAGCCTGTGCGTCCGCAGAGGCACAAATTGTATCGGAAAGCTCTAAAACTGCAAGATAGGTTTCCATGTTTTCAGTAAGCTCATCTGTCTTTTTGCCTGTAATCTTGGAAGCTATGTTTTCTATATCGCCCGATTTATCTACCGTAACTTTAAAAAGTGTGCACATGGTATCGGAGGTTGCCATTATATAGTACTCTCCCTCAGCTATGGAAAGGTTGAGAGAAAGTGACGCACTCGATGTATCGTCATCCGACGGTGTTGTTATGGTAATATCCTCACACACAGTCATCTTGTCGGAATTTATGGCAGTCCATGTGAAAGGTGCACTGTGCTCTACCGCATCTCCGTCCTTTTCTACAGTTGCGGTAAGTGTGGGCTTATCTGTGATGCCTACTGTGGTATCGCCGGAAGCGGTTACTTTTATCCTGGTACCATCTTCCTTGGCTATATCGCCATAGGTTACGGTTATGGGGCAGGTCCTTTGAACACCCTCGTATTCATCGGATACTGCAAGTACCACATAGCGCCCCGGTAATACGGTGTTTTTCGCCTTGATGCTTACCTCGTTTCCGGACACATTGGTGATTTCAAAATCTTTTGATATGTTGCCTTCGGTATCAGTAATATAGTATGTAAAGTTCTGGTCTAGGTTACCAGTAATGCCAAGCTGGTTTACAACCTCTGCATTGGCGGTGACAATCGCACCGGGAAACAACTCAGTTGTGGAAAGTACATTTGTAATATCATACGCTCTCTCGGGAGCTATATAAGTTTGACTCCAGTCAACTTCTACAGAAGCTCCGGTTCTGAATTCAAACGCTTCGTCCGCATAGTTCAGATGAGTATTTCCAACACCAAGTCCCACAAGAAACTTTACATTTGAATGAGCATTACCTGCTAAAGTCACAAGCCGACCTATCTCCTGATAATCTGTGGAGGTTATTTCTGCGGTATATACCCACTGCGATTGCCATGTAATCTTCTTTTCTGCATCCTTCTGTGTATCACTTACAAAGCCATACACAAGATTGGGATTCTTTCCATCTGTGCTTTGGCTCTTTTGTTTAACCGCAAGTTTTACAACATAAGGGGTGTCCTTAACCATAGAGGAAACACTTGCGGTCTCATATAATCCATATGTAGGACGGGTTATATCGCTATATGTCCCCTTTGTTTTACTGGTTATGGTGTAAAGCGGGCTATCACTTGAAGGTCTTGACACTGTAAGACCTCCTACTCCTGACCAGTTTGCCCCGGATTGCGGTGCATTTCCGGTAACAATATCATCTTCAAGATTAGGCACATAATCTGAAATGTCAACTGTTTCTGTATCTGCATATACGCCCATTGCAGGTGTCAAAAGGCTTACAAGCATTAACACGCTCAAAAACACTGATAGACTTCTTTTCAACATTTTTGATTGTCTCCTTTCTTTTTATATAAGTCAGTTCATTCTAAAGTTTGATACAGCCTCTTGTGTAATCCACATGCCTGACATATCCTTTGAGGTATTTACTGCAATTACTCTCCAGTAATATGTATTTCCGCTGTATAATATTGCACTTTCTGCATCTATGTGGTTATATCTTGCCGTTTGAGAGAAGATTATATCGGTAAATTCTTCGTCGGTTGCAATTTCCACAAGATATTCGTTTGCACCGAATGCCTCCTGCCACATAAGCATAAGTCCCTTTTTGGAAACAGCTGTGCCGTTTGCGGGATAAAGCAGACGGTATGGTGAGGTCTGCGCATTGAAGGTCTTTTGTTTATCTGTAAGACCAATGGAGGTCATCTCAAAGTTTGAGTTATTTAAAAGTCCGGGGAGCTTTTCTGCGTGATAATGACCGTCCTTTAATCTGTAATCATGATTTTTGGCATTCATGAACTCGGTAGTTGCAGAAACACGGACATTATCGGCATACTTGCCCTCGGTACGCGACCAGGAGGCTTTTTCATTATCCATAGTATTAGTCGTGGATTTACCGCTTCTTACTATGAGATTGCCGCTGTAGACACTCTGAGTCTTGGCACTGAACGGAACCTCTGCCTCTGCCCATGCAAAAAGCTCGGGGAAGGTTTCGCGGTATTTGGCTTCATATTCGTCGGGAATTGTTCCTATATACTCTTCCATAGTAAGCGGCGGGAGAGAAAGCACAGCATCTTCGCCATATGTTTCCTTGTATTTTTTTATAAAAGCTTCATTTCGCTCCGCATTATATCTGTAACCCGGAGTATAGGTGGTGGAGTTTTTTAGGTAACCGCCATTGATTAATTCCATGGGGTAGTTATGCTGAGGCTCTCTTGTGCATACATCACGGTTATGGAATGCCCATGGGGTGTTGCAATCTACTATTATATTATCCGTAAATTTATTTGCCTCTGCCCAGTTGGAGTTATAGCCTATCTCGGCATTTACTATGATGTTGTTGTGAATGTTGTTGCCCTGCTGGCCCTCATCCATATATATACCTACAGCGCCCGACACTACAAGCGGATTTGCAGGGAAAATATCATGGATATAGTTTTCCTTAATTTCCGTACCTCTGTAGAGGATGGAGCCACCCTGATATATGGCACCGAAGTCCCCCGTGTCGCGCATTACATCGTAAAGCTCATTTTTTTCTATTGTGTGCAGGCTGCCATTTACAAATATAGCGTTCTGTCTTGAATGTGTAATTACATTGTTGCGAAATGTATTGCCGCAGCCCGAAAGATATATGGCACTGTTGTGCGCATAACGCTTGTTTACATCTGTAATGTAATTGTTCTCTATAATATTGCCTGATTTTGTAAGGCTGTCTATATTACCGCCATTGACGGACATTGCATTTACTCCGATTGACGAGAACACACAGCCCTTTATATCCATATTGTAGCTGGAATCGTTGTAAATAAGCTTTGCCTGATTTGGTGTGATATTCCATGCTATGTAGTGGTCATGGAACGGGTCAAAGCCTGTTTTTACATTGCCTGTTTTTCCTGTCTCGGGGTCTGTCTGATAATACGAGTATACATTGCCGTTTGACAGAGCAGTTGCTGCGATGTTCTTGAAGGTACAATCTATAAAATCTATATTGTTTATCTCGTATAAACCTACACCGTTTTGTCTGGACTGCGAGAACTCGAGTCCTTCAAATGTGATGTTGGAGGCTCTTTTCACACTTATAAGTGTGGGATTGCTTTTTGCTGAAACGGGATTTTTGCCGATTACCGAAAGCTCAAGCTTGGAATCAGAAATATCGTAAGGAGGATAGAGGTAAAGTCTCATATTCTCTCTGTCTATTGCAAATTCTCCCGGTACATCTATTTCTTCAAGAAGATTGTATGCCTTCCACTTCTGAGATTTGGGTGAATTAGTGTCTCTTACAAACTTCATACCAACCCCATTGGGTGACACTGTGATTGTATCTGCCTGTGTATCTATCTTTTCTACCGATACCGTAAGATACTGAAAGTCATACTGAGGCGATGCCGCTATCCACCAGCCCTCGGGGGCATCAAGCCAGTTCTCAGGATTAGAATCGGTATAGTGAAAAATTCTTCCTTTTTCATCACTTGAAACATTGGAAGGGATAACATCCCATGCGGTATATTTGTTGCCATTGGGCCAGGTGGAGATATCTATCTCCGCCTCATCTATAAACAGGGTGTTGTATCCGCCGTAATCGGTAAGTCTGCTGTCAAAGCACACCTTTCCGTAAGAGGTATCGCATATATCCTCACGGGTAAGTCCGTGCTCCGTAAGGTCGAAGTAAAACACCTTGCCCTTTGCATCTTCGTGCACTCTGTTATATGCGCTGTCGGTAGTGGCTATAGACTTTACCTTTGTATTATCAATAAGTACCGAGCCTTTAAATCTGGGAGTTTCGCCCTCGTATGCCCTGTATACTATAGGATTATCCTCTGTTCCCGAATCTTCGGCAGTAAACCTTACCGTAGAGGTAATTCTGTAATCGCCTCCGCGGAAAATTACTTCATTTATATATGTACCCGAAGCCTTAAGCTCCTGGATTTTTTTCCTTGCTCCGTCCATGGATGCAAGGGGTGCATCTATGGAGCCTGAGTAAGAGTCATTTCCGCTTGGCGATACATAAAGTGCATTTACTGCAGCCGATGCAGAAAAGGGAATGGCACATATGATAAAAGACAGAATAAGAAGTGTCGATGTGAATCTTTTGAACATATTTTTCCTCATTTCATTAAAAGGGAGTTATAGGGGATGCGTGGGCATCCCCTCAACTTTTAAATTTAATACTCTATATCGTTTGCATCCCAGAATGCCTTGATTTGCTTTTCTATCTCTTTAAACACCTTGTCATAACCGCTCTGCTCAAGAGCTTTTAACTTCTTCTGTTTGAATTGTGCATACTCGCTGTCGGGGATTGTAACATAATCTGCATATTCGGCATATACAGACGCTATCTGAGCAAGCTCATTCTTGACGGGATCGGTATTAAATTTAAAGCCTGTTGTGGGGAGCTGAATTGCTTCGTCATTTGCCTTTTGTGTCTGCTCCCAGATATCATCGGGCATGCCTTCGGAAACATATGCATTGAACTGGTTACCGAACTTCCAGTCACCCTGCGGAACATAGCCGGAATTTTCCACTCTGACAAGCTTACCTTCATCATTGAAGTTGTAGTGTACACCCTCTATGCCGTAGCATATAAGATTGTAAACTTCTTTATTTGTGTAGAAGAATTCAAGAACCTCCATCGCCTTTTCGGGGTGCTTACTGTTTGCACCTATACCTGTCATGGTTGCTATAGGCGGATTCATGGTGGCTACACCGATTGGAACATACTTATAGGGAACACCTGTCTGCATAGCTTCAAGACCGGGCTTCCAGCTTTCTACCTTAACTGCGTATTTTCCCTGTATAGCCTCAGTCGAGCTGCCGGTGTCACCGCCTGCACTTGCATAGTCCGGACGGAGATAACCCTTTTTGAACCAGCTTCTTATGGTTTCCTCGGCTTTTATAACCTCGGGCTGCTCGTGTGAATTTACAAGCTCCATTGTATCCAGTCTTATTGTTATACCTGTATTGCTGACAGGAGACGCAAATGTGCCCATGGTAAAGGGGCTTACAGAAAGTCTGTTGTTGTAGCCGTAAAGGTCGGGCTCATTGTTCTTGATAATTTCAAGGAACGGTTCTATGTCATAGAGGCTCTTAACAGAATATATATCAAACTGGTCTGCATACTTTTCTGCAAGGTCTTTTCTAAAGCCTATCGCATACTGGTTTATCATCATCTGATTGTTTGGTACTGCGTAGAGTCTGCCGTCTATCTCGGAGCCTTTCCATACTGCATCGGAAAGCTGACTTTTTAAATTGTCGCTTATAAGGTCAGTAATGTCGTAAAGACCGCCGTCTCTTGCTGCATCTTTGTAGTTGTTGAGCCACGAAGATGTAAAGCAAAGGTCATAGGCAAGGCCAGATGCCATGTTCATCTTCATCTTTTCGCCGTAGGCACTTGTAGAGATGTACTGGAGGTCGAGCTTAACACCCAATTCAGGCTCTAAAATCTTGTTGATTTCTTCAACAACCATCTTAGTATCCTTCTGTGCGTCACCGGGTACAAGCCAGGTGATTGTAACACCATCGCTGTCGGACGAACCGCAGGATACAAGCGATAACGCCATAACTGCCAATAAAAGTAATGCAATAATCTTTTTCATTCTTTTTTCCTCCTTAATTTTATATAAATTTATTAACCCTTAACAGAACCTACTGTAAGTCCCTTTGTGAAGTACTTCTGGAAGAATGGGAATACTAAAAGTGCAGGACCTGCAACTATTATTGCCATTGCCATACGCACGGTCTCGGACGGAATTTCTGTTATATCCAACATCATACCCGCCATTTCGTTACTCTGAAGTAAGTTTATATTCTGCATTATGTCCTGAAGGAGAAACTGCAAACTGTAAAGGTCGGGATTGTTTATGTAGAGCATCGATGTATTCCAGTCGTTCCATCTGCCTAAGAATATAAACAGCGCAACCGTAGCAAGCACAGGCTTTGAAAGCGGAATCACAAACTGAAAGAAGGAAACAAACTGATTTCCGCCGTCTATCTTAACCGCATCGAGCATCTCCTCGGGTATGTCGGAGAAGAAGGTCCTCATCATAAATACATACCACGGACTTACAAGACCGGGGATTATATATACCCAGATGGTGTCGCCAAGATGCAGATACCTCGTGATGAGTATATATCCAGGAACAAGACCGCCGTGGAACAGCATGGTAAAGTAGAGAAAGAAATTCATCTGCCTTCTGACCTTAAATCTCCTGTTTGAAAGAGGGTACGCAATCATGGCCATGAACAACACACTAAGTACCATGGATGCGAATGAGAATATGGCTGTAACCTTGTAGGCATTTAAAATCTTTGTCGGATTTTTGAATACATATTCATATGCGGTAAGGTTTATGGACTTGGGTATGAGCTGATAGCCGTACTTAGCTACATCTGCCTCGCTGGAGAACGAAACCGCCAGCACCATGAGAAGAGGATAAATCATAAGCACGCACAGAACAATAAAGATAATATTTAAGCCTATTTGCTTGTCTTTTAATATTTTCACTATACCCACCCCCTTAGAACAACGCTTTTTCATCATCTATCTTGGTAACTATAAAATTAGTGATTATAACCAAAACAAATCCCACTATAGACTGTAGAAGACCTGTGGCAGAAGATGTACCCATATCGCCCGATACTCGCATTGCACGGAATATATATGTATCTATAACATCGGTTGTGCTGTAAAGAGCACCGAGGTTTCGGGGCACCTGATAGAACAGACCAAAGTCCGCCCTGAAGATACCGCCAACTTTAATAACAAGCTGAACGCAGAGTATGCCCGCAAGACAGGGAACCATGATATGACGATTTACCTGAAGCTTATTTGCACCATCTACCTGCGCCGCTTCTATAAGAGATGAATCTATACCCATAAGTGCAGCATAGTATATGAGAGAATCCATACCAATGTGCTTCCATATATATGCTATGGTAAGAATGGCGGGCCACTTTTCAGGCTCTCCGTACCAGTCCACCGCAGGAATTCCTACAGTCTCTAAAAGCTGATTTAATGTGCCGTTTGTGGGATGAAGAATGGCGTATGCCATGTAGGATACCACAACCCACGAAAGAAAGTGGGGAGTTATCATAACGGTCTGATAAATCTTTGTAGATGTTCTGCTTCTGAACTGAAACAGAAGAAGTGCCATTATAACTGAACAGCAGGTTCCTGTGCCTATCATAAGGATATTCATAAATATAGTATTCTTGGCTATTCGGGCAAAGGTTGGGGTTGTGAGCATAAACTCGAAGTTCTTAAGTCCAACCCAGGGCGAGCCGAATATACCGTCTCGGTAGTTGTAGTCCTTAAAAGCTATTACGATACCGCCCATGGGAAGATAGGCAAAAATCACTACTGAAAGCGCAGGAATTATTGCCAGAAGCCAAAGCTGGAAATTATCCAGGTCAAATTTTCTTTTGTTTAAGCTCATAGGTTTTTCGCCTGCAAGCGTTTTTGTAGATTTCATATCTCCAAATCATCCTTTCAATTTTCTAATCTGCAGGTCAGGGTAAGTTCATCGAGTGTTTTGCCAAATGGCATACGATAGTCACTACGGTACTTTTCTCTGTCCTCTATGTTTTTGAAGTCCGGTACATCGTACTGCTTGCTATCGTTTAATGCACTGTACCACGAAAGTATGCCCACTGCTGAGAGCTTTACGGAACGGTATACATCAAAGTAAGGCTCAATCTCGCCTCTTAAGTATCTTAAGAAATTAAGAACAACAAAGAAATCTATACCACCGTGACCTATTGCCGCAAGCTTACCTCTGTACTTGGCTTTCTTCTCGTCGGAAAGGTCGCCCCATTCCCAGTCTGGATAGCTTAAATTTGTCTGCGCGTTTCCATGGCCCATGGAAAGAAGCGGTTCGAAGTGATAATCATAACGCACTGTTTCGTGTGTGCCGTTTTCGCATGCTACTCTGTACCATTTACTTACAGTACCCGAAGACACACATCCTGTAGTGTTGAATACTGCACCATTATCCATTTCTGTAATGGTAAAGGTTTTGGGGGTGTTGGCTATTCTGCCCTCGCGCTCCATAGCCACTGCTTTGCAAAGAACCTTCTTCGGCTCCGTCTTGGTTATGTACATAAGCGGTGCCAATGTATGCATGTTGTAATAACAGCTCGGCAGGGTTTTTCGCCAATGCAGATTGGAATAATCTACAGTCGGCACAACGCCCGGGTCTGATGGATGAATGTACTCGGCATCGGCATATACTACGCGCCCGTACTCACCCTCCTCAAGCTTTTTCATAATACCCGTGAGAGGCTGGAAGTAAAGACAGTTTGCAGCGAGCATATATTTGCCATTATACTTTTCGTATGCTTCTACAAGGTCTACACACTGCCCCAGACTTGGTGCGGCTGTGGTTTCCGAAAGAACGGCAACCCCTGCCTCCATAGCTTTTATGGCATACTCGGCATGCTCGTGAAAGTAATTGCAAAGAAGTACTCCGTCCAGACCTGAATGTATAAATTCATCGAAATCCTTATACACCTTGGTTTCTTCCGTAAAATATTCTCTTACGCGTTCTACATTTTTGTCATTGATTTCGCACACTGCGGATATGACCATTTCATCAGAGAGGACCTGAGCAGCCTTTAATATAAAATTACCTCTGTCCACTCCCATAACGCCTAGCTTTAATTTCTTAATCATGACTTAAAACCTCCAATGGTTAAAACAAAACTGCACTATATAGTACATATTTTATCAAAAAACACTTTGTAAGTAATGCGTATTCTTACGATTGTACCTACACATTCTACCGATTTTTATTGATAGTTTAGTTTTTCTTGACAAAGGCATTTTTTCATCGTAGAATCAAAATATAATTACGAATTAAAAAGGTGCTTTGTATGAAAAAGTCTCTCAAAAACCATTTTTTTGAAAAATTCAGATGGAGTAATATTTTCATTTTGAACCTAAGGCGTTCAATGGCTCTTATTGCAATTCCGCTTATAGCGATAAACATATTATCTACCATATATTACTACAAAAACATATCTCTGGAGTACTCTTCTTCCTCAAAGCAGATACTCTCCTCGGTTGAAAATGTCATATCAAACACCATGGCAGAGTGTGAAGATATATTTAACACTATAAACAAAGAGCAGGGGCTTAACCTGCTTATGCAAACAGAGCATATAGAAAGCCTTACAGGAAGCCGTGCAACACCCATAAGTAACTTAAAAACTATGTTGGGAACGCAAATCCTTTACTCAGGAAACATAAGCTCCATAGACATATACAGCTACAAAGCGGAGTATGTGCTTTCTTCTACAGGAAGCGGGAAAATAGATTTTATAACAAACAAGCCATGGCACAATACTAACTCGGATGAGCTGTTTTACATGGTAAAAAACGGAGATACCTTTTGCATCTGCTATAATCTTGTAAGCAACATGCAAAAGATAGGACTTATAATTTTTAACATAGACACAGCCCCTCTTGAAGCAATATATATGTACTCGCCCGAAAGAAACTGTGATTTGGTGCTGTCGGGTAAAGACAAAATGGTTTTCTATGCCTCAGACAAAGCACTTATGACAAGTACAGACTTTGACCTTTTTGGTACTGAAACCAGAATCCGCCAGAAAAACAAATTTACCGAGGTGTACTCTTCGGTAAATGATGTATTTGTAAGACTTATACTTGAGCATACACACCCTATATTTTCACAGCTTGTCTACATGACACTGTTATCACTTTTACTTATGTTTATACTTTCATTTGTATTTGCTTATATACTTTCAAAACAGTTTTACCGTTCCATAGATGAAATTGCAGTTACTATAAATGATGTAAATTCCGACACCGCACCAGAAAGAATTACAGATGAAATTTCATACATAAATCAAAATATTCTCAGTATGAAAAGCAAAAATCAGATGCTCGAGCAGGAGCTGGTAAAAAGCTTCATAGAGCTTAAAAAGATGCAAACAAAAACATTGCAGATGCAGTTTACACCCCACTTTCTTTTTAACGCGTTAAACACCCTAAATGCATCAATAATGCTGAAGCTCGGGGTAAACAATCCCGAAAGTGCAAGCATAGAAACAATAGCCGAAATGCTCACCTCTTCGCTGGATGTGACAAATTACATTATTACAGTAAGGGAAGAAATCGACCACTGCAAAAAGTATGTGAAAATCCAGTCCTTTATATCCAATAACAATTTTGATATAAGCTGGGATATTTCAGATGATGTTCTAAACTTTATAACATTAAAATTTTCCCTTCAGCCCCTTATAGAAAATGCCTTTAAGCACGGCATAAGGCACCTGCAGAACAAGGCAAGGGGACGCCTTGCTGTTCGCGTGAGAAAAGACGGCAAAAACCTTGTGTTCAGAATCGAAAACAACGGCCCCACACCCGATTACAACACGGTAAAAAGACTAAATGATATGCTCTCAGCCTCCGTTAATGCAGATAAAAACCATGTGGGACTATTTAATGTGAATAAAAGAATACACTTAATATTCGGTGATGAGTACGGATGCACCATAGATGTGCAAAACGGTCTTACCGTGCTTAAGGTGGTAATACCCATAACTACTGATACGGATGTCTTTAAGGAATAAAACAAGGGCTGTAAAACTACGTTTTACAGCCCTTGTTTTATTCAGGTTTAGTTTCTAACTTAAGCGGATAATCACCAAGCTTTTTTACCTTAAAGCCGTTTGCCTTATACTCCTCGTAATTAAATGCATCAAGCTCATCCATGGAAAGCTTATGGAATTCATAAAAGTTATGCCACCATTCGTAGCCTGTGCCAAGCTCTGCATTAAGATACGCATCTGCTATATCGCAGCCCATTGCTGGTGCTACATAAAAGGCACCCATTGCAAGCACATTTACTCCGTTGCCCGTTATGGCACGAAGTGCGGCAGGAACACTCTCTACCACGCCTGCGTGAACACCGGGGCACTTACTTGCGGCAATGTGAATACCCATGCCTGTACCGCAGAAGAGAAGAGCTCTTTCAAACTCGCCCTCGGAAATCATGGCTCCTGCTCTAAGACCTACTCTGTGGAACATGAGGTCTGTATCATCGGGGTCGGAATCCTTTTTTACACCGATATCGGTAATTGTCCACCCCTTTGCTTCGAGGTGTGCCACTACTGTCTCTTTAAGCGGAAATCCTGCAAAATCCGCCGCCACAAGAAGCTCTTTGTCTTTGATTTTTTTCATAACTTATTCTTGTATGATATATTTAGTCCTAAATATATCAATACTCTCCTTTCTTTTAAACCTTTATGATATAATCAATAAAACACTGTGGACTTTTCATATTATTTTATAGCTTTGACTATTCGAAGGAGTGTATTGCCACAGTTTTATCTAAATTATTTATAGTTGGATAAGTCTTGGAACTTTCATTTCCCGCAAGTTTATGATGATAAAACTAAGTGGACAAACACAGTGTAAACTTACAAAGGAGTTGTTCTTTAATGTACTATGTTGGCATTGATGTTGCCAAACAAACACACTATGCAGCAGTTATGAATTCTGATGGTGAAATCCTTGTTAGTCCATTTTCTTTCTCTAACAATCACACGGGCTTTCAATTACTGCTTGATAATCTCTTGGAATTTCCAAAAGAAGAAATCCTGATTGGAATGGAATCTACTGCTCATTACGCCGAGAACCTTACCTGTTTTCTGTATTCAAGAAATTTCAATGTTTGTATTATCAATCCTATACAGACTTCTACTCTCAGGAAAACCAATATCAGAAAAACTAAAACCGATTCTGTTGATACATACCTTATTATTAAGGCTTTGATGATGAATCAATATCGGCTGTTTTCCGAGCGTGATTATGATTCCTTGCAATTAAAAAACCTCTGTCGCTTCCGTCTAAAACTTATGAAGGCTAGGACAAAGGTTAAAATTCAACTTGTTACTTATGTGGATTTGTTATTTCCTGAATTACAGTACTTTTTCAAGTCCGGTATTCACGGAAAGGCTTGTTATGAACTACTCAAAACAGAACCAAATCCCG
>JAZURE010000057.1:0-18062 GCA_045606045.1 Clostridia bacterium
AACGAGAAAAGAATCAAAGAAAAACTTGGGTGGATGAGTCCGGTACAGTATCGACTCAACGCCTTGGCTGCATAAAAATAGCGTAGCAGTCATTTAAACTACTACGCTATAAAAAGTCTAACTTTTTGGGGTCACATTAAAAGAATGATTTTGTTCTGTTTTTTTGTATAAAATTTTAAATCTTAATAAATATTATCAATTAAGCAGGTGATTAAACATGAAAAAAATACTGATAGTTTTTGCTCTTGCCGTTTTAGCCTTGTGCATATGTCTTTATGTCAAAAACAATCCTGTTCCAGAAAGCCAAAAGGCAGAGGGAACATTTGCTTATGAAAGGGGTAAGGATTTTGAATATATCAAACAAAGAGTATGATGCCATGGTAAAAAAAGCCACGCCAAATTCGGAGCTTTTTAAGGATATGCTAAAGGCGTTTTTGGTTGGAGGCGTCATATGCATCATAGGTCAGCTTATTACTGATTTTTACAAGTGGCTGGATATTGGCAAGGAGGATGCGGCAGCTCTAACAAGTGCATCGCTTATATTTATAGGTGCGCTTCTTACGGCTCTTGGTGTATATGACAAGATAGCCAATATAGGAAAAGCGGGCACGCTTGTTCCTATTACGGGTTTTGCAAACAGTATTGTTTCGCCCGCAATGGAATACAAAACAGAGGGCCTTGTGCCCGGTGTTGGTACAAAGATGTTTACAATAGCGGGTCCTGTTATTGTGTATGGCATAAATGCATCTATAATATATGCGTTTTTACTGAAGCTTTTCGGAGGTGTATAAATGGGTATCAAAAGAGGCAGACAAACCATTGAGCTTACAGAGGGAGTATATATAAAGGACTTCTTTTCCTCGGTAGGCAAAACCGAGGGCGAGGGTCCTCTGGGAGAAGAATTTGATGTAGTATACCCCGATGAATACATCGAGGCGAAAAACTGGGAGCAGGCAGAAAACAATATACTAAAGCACACAGTAACGGGTGTGTTTGCCAAGGCAAACCTTACCTGCAACGATATAGATTATGCTTTCTCGGGCGACCTTTTAAATCAATGCACCGCAAGCTCATTTGCTCTTAAGGATATGGATATTCCGTATTTCGGACTTTATGGGGCATGCTCTACCATGGCGGAGTCTATGAGTCTGGCATCGGTTATGGTGGATGGAGGATATGCACAAAACGCGCTTGCTGCAACTTCGAGCCATTTTTGCTCGAGCGAAAAACAGTACCGTTTTCCCTTGGAGTACGGAGCAGTACGCACACCGTCTGCACAATGGACTGTTACAGGAAGCGGCGCGGTTATTCTCACTCCGCAAAAGACTGATATAAAGGTTGAAGCCGTAACCACAGGTACCATGGTCGACCTTGGTGTTAAGGATTCGGCAAACATGGGTGCTGCTATGGCACCAGCTGCAGCAAAGTGTATATTGGCTCATCTTAAAGATATGGACTTAAAACCTACCGACTATGATGTCATAGTAACAGGGGATTTGGGTATGATAGGCAGCAAGCTATTAAATGAACTTATACAAATGGAGGGCGAGGATATATCCTCGCAGCACATGGACTGCGGAAATATGATATTTGATGCCAAAAAGCAGAATACCGGTGCAGGCGGAAGCGGTTGCGGATGCTCGGCAAGTGTATTTTGCGGACATTTTTGCAGAAAGCTTGAAAAAGGAGAAATAAAAAGGATGCTTCTCGTATGTACAGGCGCCCTTATGAGTCCCACAACCTATCAGCTTGGTGAAACGGTTATAGGAATTGCTCACGCGGTAGCCTTAAGCGGCAAGGGGGAAGAGGCATGAAATATGTATATGTATTTATAGTTGGCGGTCTTTTGTGCGCCATTGCCCAGCTTCTCATAGACAAAACAAATTTCAGCCCCGCAAGGATAATGGTATCCTATGTTGTGGCAGGTGTAGTTCTTACCGCCATAGGCATATACGAGCCTATTGTAAAGTTTGCAAATGCAGGCGCCACTGTGCCCATAATAGGCTTTGGATATTCGCTTGCAAAGGGTGCTCAAAAGGCAGTAGAGCAGGACGGATGGCTCGGAGTTCTCGGCGGAGGTATAAAGGGCACAAGCGTAGGCATAGCCGCGGCAATACTTTTCGGTATGATATTTGCGGTAATATCAAAACCTAAAGCCAAATAAAATCAAAAACATCGGATTATGCTCCGATGTTTTTGATTTTATTTTGTTTATTTTATTACAACGATTTCTTTTACTTCGTCTTTGTAAATTTTTACAAATACCTTTTCGGGCTTCGCTTCGTCATACTTTGCTATGTCGGAGCCAACTCCTACAGATATTGAATTCTGCTTCTTGGAGCTGTCTACCACATATATTGTTGCATCGCCTATGAGGTAGTTTTTACTTGTACCATCATTTACGCTAAGGTTAAAGGAATTAGCAAATTTCTTTGTAACCTTGCCGTACAAGGTTGTAAGGTTTTCGGATATATCCTTGGTGAATTCGCTGTCCTTGTCTGTGTCAAAGAGAACGCTTATAGCCTTTACATTGTTCTTTGCATCTGCCTTTACCTGTATTATATCACCGTTTTCAAGGGCAAGTGAGCCTTTTTTAAATATGCCTTTTTCTGCAACAAAGGTAACCTTTTCACCATTGTAGAAGCCATAGAGCTGTTCTTTTATTTCGCCGTCTTCATCTTTGGCGGTTGCAAGCTTGTCTACTACTACTATGCTGCTGTCCTCTGTTACCTTGTCTTCGGAGTTTGTTACTATTACAACCTTGGCTGTAAAATCTTCTGTAACATCATATACCATAATATCGTATTTGCCCTCGTCGGCAAAGAATTCCATGCCTGCCACACCGTAGTCTTCGGTTTTGTCGGACTTTGCATTTATATCAAATACTATTGTGTCCTTGTCCACTCTTACGTTCATTGTGTCTGCAAGCAGGGTAGAGGTTTTTGCATTGAATTTTACATCGTCTTCGGCAAAGTTGAGTTTAAATGCACTTTCGTCTATTTCTGAATCTTTTACACTTTTTTCTATATTGGATATTTTGCCGTCGGAGTTTAATTCTACAATCGCAAGCTGACCCTTGGAGCCTATAGCGCTCATGGCATCTTTGTGAGACGAATAATTTTTGCCGTCTACCTTTATTTTGTTTGCGGCGGTATGAGTTGTTACCTTGCCCTCAAGATTTAATATCTCTATTTCAAGCTTTGCATCAAGACCGCTTTTAATACCGAGGTTGGTAATATAGGCATAGTTCTTGGAAACATTCTTTTCCTTTTGAACTGCGGCAATTTTCCCTTCGGCGTCAAGGTAGAATATACCTTCATCGCCAAGCTTTATTTCCGCTGTATAGTTTTTGGCAACCTTATATTTATCCTTACCTATATACACATGTTCATCATCTGTTGCAGTTATTTTACCCTTTACATTGTCAGAGCAGACATCTGCATGAATTACGCTTTTGTCTTTGCTTACGGTAAGGGAGAGTACATCCCATTCATTAAGCTTATCGAGTGCTACCGATGAGCCGTTTTTGTTTATAGAAAATACAATGTCATCGTTTTTCTCATCAAGTATGAGGGCGGTTTTTCCGTATTTGTCCGTTACTCTGCCCGAGGATAAGAATACCTCGTCAACTACAAAGTTTTCGGTTTCGTTTACAAATACTATCTTCTGATTTTTGTCATATTCGGCAACCATTATTGTGCCTTGGTCTATCATCTTTATATCATCAAAGCTGCCTGCTTTTCCGTTATATATTACATAAGAATCATCGGAGATGCTTACAGTGGACTTTTTGTCCCTGGTGTCATAGTATGTTATGGTTTTTGTATCTCCCGATTTCTTAATGGAATCTATATTTTCGCCTGATATTGTTATTACTGAATTCATATCGTCAGAGGGTACAGCTACTTTGAGAGTGTTTTTATTCTTGCTGTCATTTACTATATATGCACCTACGTTGAGACCGAGAATGTTTCTTACATCGGCATTACCTGTTTTGTAGTTTTTGCCGTTTATTACTATTTCACCTCTGGAAACACCGCTTCCCTTTATGGCGGAGGAACCTATGGCAGATACCATACCCTCTACCTTGTCGGCGTTGTGTGCGCTTTTTGCAAGGGTTTCGTCCGTTATTTCAAACTTTTCGCTGCCGCCAAAGCTTACCTGTTCCATGGTGTTTATATCGAGTGCATTGCAAGCTAAAAGAGCCACCTTACCTCTTGTTATGGGGGCAGAGCTTCGTGCTACAGTAGTGGGGATTCCGCTTGTAAGACCTGTGGAGTTTCCTGCAGAAAGATATCCTCTGGGATATCCGCCCTTGGACTGTGCGTGGGGTTCGTAACCAAGCGCTCTTACAAGTATTGTTACTGCCTCGTTGTAGGTTATGCTGTCATCGGGGCGGAATTTACCGTTTCCGTCACCGAAAATAAGCTTTTCGGATACACCGAGATTTATATAACCTGTAGCCCAATGTCCTTCCTTTACATCAGTAAACTTGGTCTTTGTCTGCGAGGTCGCCGCCTTGGAAAGTCCTTTAAGCGCTACGGCTACCTTTGTAACCTCGGCGCGGGTTATCGGGGCATCGGGTCTGAAAGAGGTACCGTTACCCACCATTATTTCAAAAGCACCGAGGACCTTTGCAGCTGTTTCATAGTCTGTGCCTATTACGTCAGTAGGTATCGAAGCAAGTGATGTTACAGAAATTCCCGAAACAAGAATAGCCGCTGTCGCCATGGATGAAACAAATCTTCTTAATTTGGACACTTTAAATCCTCCTTGTAATTTAATTAGTTTACATAATTTCAAAAATATCCCTGTAAGTTGCTACCCGTATAGAGATGTTTTGGTATTATGTCAACCAACAGCTACAATCATACAACACCCATGGCAGATATATCAACCCTCAAATTTTTCCAAATAAAAAAGGCGGGTTTTCCGCCTTTTTATCTGCACAAAGTCATCAGTGCATCATCTTTTTTTACTTCACTTTTGTCCGTTATTTCCATTCTATCGTATTCGTCGGTGTTGCACACGGCAAGGCATATGGTGGTATCATATCCCTCAAATTCAATCTTCTCTCTTTGGAATTCTATAAGCTTATCGCCCTTTTTCACAGTTTTGCCCGGTTTTACCTTGGCATCGAAGAATGTCCCGCGCAGGTTTACCGTATCTATGCCCACATGCAAAAGAAGCTGTGCACCGCCCTCTGTATTCATGGTGAGGGCATGGCTTGTGTCTGCAACTGTTTCTACATTACCGTTGCAGGGTGCATATAGGATATTTCCGCTTGGTTTAATCGCTACTCCCTTACCCAGAGTGTGAGAGGCAAAAACCTCATCCTTTACCTTTCGCAGTTCTACGGTGCTTCCCTCTGCAAATGCGTATATTACTTCACAATTATTTTTCATAACATAACCTCCGTTAATATTATTTGTTCTAATTGACGAAATTACTCATAAATTGCAAAACAAAAACACAATATTTGCAATATGTATCGCAATATTTGATAGACAACAGTGCGTAACTTGTGATACAATGAAATCAGAACATATAAACGAGGTGATTGCATGAAGTTAAGTGTTATTCTTCCTTATAATGAATCAGCAAAATACTATCATCGCTGGGCACACGAGGAAAAAAACATTGATTTTAAAAACGACCTGTTTTCTGCACAGAGGTGTACACTGAGCTATGCCGCAGAGGAAATCTGCACACATCTTGTAAGGGCAGGCATAGATGCAGAGGTTACAGAGAACAAATCCGATATAAATGTTATATTAAAGTGTGGCGATGAAAAGGGCGAAACCTTCGATATCAGAATAGACGGCTCGGATATCATATTAGACGGCGAGGGACGCATAGGTACACTTTATGCAACTTATGAATTTCTGGAAGCGCAGGGGATAAGATGGTATTCTCCCACACAGGACTATGTGCCAAAGCTTACAAATGTTACTGTACCTGAGACAAAACACTATGAGTATGATTTCCCATACGGCAGAGGTTTTCACTTTGAACAGCTTATGAAAGAGGGCGAGAGCTTCATTATCTGGATGGCAAGAAACAGACTCAATCTTCACAACTGTCATGCACATAGTAAGAGCCTTCAGGACAAGCTCGGATTTGTATACAAAATAGGCGGACATATCTTTGAAAAAATACTTCATCCCAAAAACATTACCGCCGACGGCAGATACTATATAGACGCCCACAAGGACTGGTACGGAAAGCGTGATGAAGAAATAACTGCCGACAACGCAATAAATGCTCAGTTTTGCGTATCAAATACAGAGCTTCTTGATGTGCTTGCAGACACCGTAATAGACAAAATCAAAAATGAATGGAAAAACGAAGATTTATTTGAACTTGCAGGATTCGATACATGGGGAAAAAGCTGTCAGTGCAAAGATTGCCTTAAGCTTGGCAACGGAACCGATGTAACACTTCACTTCCTTTCGCATATAAGAAAGAGAGTGGACGAAGCCTTCAAGTCAGGCGAAATAGACCACAACATAAAGCTCTCATTTGACATATACGAGGGTACAGCCACATTGGAGGCACCGTCAAAGCCTGTTCCGCAGAATCTCATCGATGCAGGCGACTACGGTATATACTGCCCGATACTGCGGTGCTACGACCACGATTTGTACGATACCTCATGTGAAAAAAATAAAATTTATGAGCGTACACTCCGGGGATGGTCTAAGTCGGGAATGGCTTTTGGCATAAATGAATACTACAATGTTTCCAAGTTTGAAGATTTGCCCATTCTCTTTACCAAGAGGATGAAAAATGAAATAAAATACTATATAGAAAGCGGCGCCAAAGACATACAGTATATGCATGTACCTTTTGTTGAGTGGGGTGTGCGCACCATTACGCAGTATCTATATGCCAACCTTACCCGTGACAGAAACTGCGATGCCGATGCACTCATAGATAAGTATTTTGATGACCTCTACGGTAAATACAGCGTCCGTGCAAGAGAGGCATATGAGCTTATAGAAGATGCTACAAGACTTTGTATGTCGTGGAGAGGGTGGTTCCAGACAGGACTTCTTACATTTCTTTGCGAATGGGACGGTTCGGTTCCGAAAGAGCCATTCCACAAGGAATATCACCTTGGCGATAATGCTGTATCTTCGGGATATGAGAGCGTGGTTAAACTGCGAAAAGCACTGCGAATACTCCGTGATATAAAATTTGAGGAGCTATCTCTTATTACACCCAATATTTTTGCCGACGGAAGCGGTGCATTAAACCCCGGACAGCAAAAGGAGATACCGCTTGGTACTCCCATATTAAACAGAATTAATGAAGACATCCGGGGAGTGCTCTACGGAGTGGATGTATATGAACTTATGGTGCTTTGCCACGATTACTACAATGCTCTCTATGAGGGAAGAAAGGATGCAGAGGAACTGTACAGTAAAATAAGAGAATTGGGTGACAGAATGAGCGAATACACCTTTGGAATAAACTTTGAGATGTACACACCCGATTCCGAGCTTCGTACAGCACTCAAGCATTCACAACTTACAAATCTGTACTACAAAATAATTGCAAATAATAATATAAAGGAGAAATAAAAAATGAAAACAATAGTAAAAGACAAACTTACAGTGAAAATCTTTGATTCCAGAGACGAAATGGGAAAGGCAGCAGGCAGCGAAGCCGCAGCAAAAATTAAGGAACTCATTGCCGAAAAGGGTGAGGTAAACATGATATTTGCCGCAGCACCATCACAGAACGAAACACTTGCAACACTTGTTGGAGATAAGGATATCGACTGGAGCAAGGTAAATGCTTTCCACATGGACGAATACATAGGCTTAAGCCCCGAAGCACCTCAGGGATTTGGAAATTTCTTAAGAGACAGAATTTTCGGACTTCTTCCCTTTAAGAGCGTAAACTATATCTACGCTGAGGGCGAAACACCCGAAGAAACCTGTGCACGCTATACCAGGCTTATAGCCGAAAACCCCATAGACATCGTATGTCTTGGCATTGGCGAAAACGGACACATCGCTTTCAACGACCCATGGGTTGCAGATTTTAACGATAAGGATGTAATAAAGAAAGTTGCTTTGGACGAGGTTTGCAGACAGCAGCAGGTTAATGACGGTTGCTTTGCAAAATTAGATGATGTACCCAAGTATGCTCTTACTCTTACAGTACCCACACTCTTTAATGCAGACTATCTTTTCTGTACAGTTCCTGCCGCAACAAAGGCAGATGCCGTATATAAGACAGTAAATAACGATATAAACGAAGACCTTCCCGCTACAATCATGAGAACACATGATAATGCAGTTATGTACTGCGACCCTGATAGCGGTAAGCAGTTACTGTAGGAGACAGATATGATTACAAGAATAAAAAACGGAAGAGTAGTTCTTTCCGACAGTATTGCCGATGCATATGTATATGTAGAGGATGGCAAAATACTGGATGTCACATCCGACGAGCTTGCATTTGACGATGAAATAGATGCCGAGGGTAACTATGTTTCTCCCGGATTTATAGACATCCATGTACACGGCGGTGCAGGCTACGAATTTGTGGATGCTACCAAAGAAGCAATAAAAGAAGCGGCAAATATTCACGCGGTAAACGGCACTACTACAATTTACCCCACACTTTCCGCTTATGACAATAGCAAGACCAAAAAGGCTCTCGAAGCTCTCAAAGCCTGTAAGGATGATGAGGATATAATGCCTCATATATATGGCGCTCATCTTGAGGGGCCGTACTTTTCGCCTGCACAGTCGGGAGCACAGGACCCCTCATATATACGCACACCTACCCCCGCGGAATATGAAGAGCTGTACAGTCTCTATTCCGACATTATAAAAAGATGGGACTATGCTCCCGAACTTTCAGGCTCAAAGGAATTTCTTGAGTTTTTGATGGCAAGAGGTGTTGTAGCATCTGCAGGTCATACCGATGCCAAGTATCCTTATATGAAAGAAGCCTACGAGGGCGGAATGAAGCTTATAACACATCTTTATTCCTGTACATCCACCATTACAAGAGAAAGTGGATTCAGAGTACTTGGTGTAATAGAAACTGCGTATCTCTATGACGATATAGATGTAGAGACCATCGCAGACGGATGCCATCTTCCCCCCGAGCTTTTAAAGCTTGTGTACAAGTTCAAAGGTCCCGAGCATATGTGCCTTGTAACAGATGCAATCCGTCACGGCGGACTCCATAGCATAGAAAACGAAACCTGTGAAAACGGCAATATGCCCTATATCATAGAGGATGGTGTGGCAAAGCTTGCCGACAGGACAGCCTTTGCAGGAAGCATTGCTACAACCAATGTTCTTGTGCGCACCTGTGTCAAGAGGGCGGGCATACCCCTTACCGAAGCTGTAAAAATGATAACGCAGGTTCCCGCAAGGATAATGAAGCTCGAAAACAAAGGAAGCCTTAAAAAAGGCTACGATGCGGATATAGTTATATTCGACGATGATATCAATATAAAAAATGTAATTATAGCAAAATAATATTTCTCAACACACCGCTTGGTACTGCCTGGCGGTGTGTTTTTCTTTCTTGCATCGGTTGACAACCTGCCTTGTTAAATGATATAATTATTATGACTATGACAGAGAGGAGACAACTTATGAAAACATTATTCAAGAATGCTTGTATACACGGCTTTGGCAAATCGGATTTACTCGTGTCCGATTCTGTTATAGTTGATATTTGCAAGGATATAGATGTTTCCAATGCAGACAAGGTGTACTATCTTGATGATTTATATATTTCCCCCGGGTTTACGGATGTCCATGTGCATCTTCGAGAGCCCGGTTTTTCGTATAAAGAGACCATACGCACAGGCACGAAAGCATCGGCAAGGGGCGGATATACGGCAGTTTGCTCCATGCCAAACTTAAATCCCGTGCCCGACAGTATGGATAATCTTAAGGCACAGCTTGATATCATAGAGCAAGATGCTTTAATAAGAGTTTATCCGTTCGGTGCAATTACCGTAGGACAAAAGGGCAGTGAGCTTTCGGATATGGAAGCTATGGCACCTTTTGTAATAGGCTTTTCCGATGACGGCAAGGGTGTACAAAACAGAGATATAATGCTAAATGCCATGAAAAAGGCAAAAAAACTCGGCAAAATAATCTCTGCTCATTGCGAGGACGAAGTACTTCTTGACGGAGGATATATACACGATGGTGACTATGCAAGAGAGCACGGCCACAAGGGTATATGCTCCGAGAGTGAGTGGGGGCCTGTGGCAAGGGATATAGAGCTTGTTAAAGAAAGCGGGGTTTCCTACCATGTGTGCCATGTATCTGCAAAAGAAACGGTGGATATTATCCGCAGAGCAAAGGCAGAGGGTGTGGACATAACCTGTGAAACAGGTCCGCATTATCTTGTGTTCTCCGACGGGGATTTAAAAGAGGACGGGGGCTTTAAGATGAATCCTCCCATACGAAGCGAGGAAGACCGCCTTGCACTTATAGAGGGCATTAAGGATGGCACCATAGATATGATAGCCACCGATCATGCGCCTCACAGCGCAGAGGAGAAGAGCAAAGGACTTTTAAGCCTAAATGGTATAGTCGGCATAGAAACAGCTTTCCCCGTGCTTTATACAAAGCTTGTAAAAGAGGGGCTTATCACCATAGACAAGCTTATAGAGCTTATGAGCAAAGCTCCCTCGCAGCGATTTGGTATAGATACTAAATTAGAGGTCGGTGCCAAGGCTAACTTTACTGTATTTAATTTAGACGAAGAATACACCATTTCCAAAGAGGACTTTTTGTCCATGGGTAAGAGCACACCCTTTGACGGCATGAAAGCTTACGGCAGATGTGTTCTTACGGTGTGTGACGGCGGTATTGTTTACGGAGGTAACAAATGAAACAGACAGTATTCACAATAGAAAGTAACGAAAAAATAGCAAAAGATGTGTATCTTATGGTACTTTCGGGCGACACATCGGATATAACGGCATCGGGTCAGTTTGTAAACATTAAGTTAGAGGGATTTTATTTAAGACGCCCCATATCTGTATGTGATTATGATGATAATTCTCTTACCCTTATATACAAGGTAGTTGGCAAGGGTACGGAGTATATGGCAGAGCTTGGCAAGGGCTTTAAGCTTGATATACTTACAGGACTCGGCAATGGCTTCGATACCTCAAAAAGCGGACAAAAACCCCTGCTTATAGGCGGTGGTGTAGGCGTACCGCCCATGTATAACCTTGCAAAAAGGCTTATATCCGAGGGCAAAAATGTGAGCGTGATTCTTGGCTTTAATACGGCAGATGAGGTGTTCTTTGCCGATGAATTCAAGAAAATCGGAGCTGATGTACATGTAGCAACTGCAGACGGCTCTATGGGCACAAAGGGTTTTGTAACCGATGTTATGAAAAATCTGGATTATGATTATTTTTATACATGCGGACCTATGCCCATGTTTAAGGCAATAGAGGCTATAGCACACACAAGCGGTCAGTACAGCTTTGAGGAGCGCATGGGTTGCGGCTTCGGTGCTTGTATGGGTTGCAGCTGCAAGACTAAATATGGTAACAAGAGAATCTGCAAGGACGGACCTGTTCTTGAAAGGGAGGAGATAATATGGTAGATACCAAGGTGAGTTTAAGCGGATGGGAGCTTACTAACCCCGTCATTCCCGCAAGCGGTACCTTTGGCTTTGGATATGAATTTGCAGAGCTTTACGATATAAACATACTCGGTACATTCTCTTTTAAGGGTACCACCAGGGAGCCTCGTTTCGGCAATCCCACGCCCCGTATTGCAGAGTGCTCATCAGGTATGATAAATTCGGTAGGACTACAGAATCCGGGTATAGATAAGGTTATATCCGAGGAGCTTCCCAAACTTAAGAAATGCTTTAACAAAAAGGTAATTGCAAACATAAGCGGTTTTTCAATAGATGAATATGCCTACTCGTGTGAGAAAATAGACAAAGAGGACAATGTGGGCATAATCGAAGTAAATGTAAGCTGTCCCAATGTGCACAACGGCGGTATGAGCTTTGGTACAGAGCCTAAGTCTGCAGCGGCGGTAACAAGGGCGGTAAAGGCGGTTACAACAAAGCCTGTGTACATAAAGCTAAGTCCCAATGTTACAGACATTGTTTCCATAGCCAAGGCTTGCGAGGACGCAGGTGCCGACGGCATAAGCCTTATAAACACACTCATGGGTATGCGTATAGATTTAAAGACAAAAAAGCCTGTTATAGCAAATAAAATGGGCGGTTTTTCGGGCAGTGCCATCTTTCCTGTTGCAGTAAGGATGGTGTATCAGGTGTATGACGCAGTAAGTATTCCAATTATCGGCATGGGCGGTGTAAGCTCTGCTGAAGATGTTATAGAAATCATGCTTGCAGGTGCAACGGCGGTGCAGGTAGGCGCACAAAACCTTGTAAATCCCTATGCATGCAAGGAGATTATAGAGGATTTACCAAGAGTTATGGCAAAGTATGGAATTACAAATTTAAAAGATATAATCGGAGGTGCTCACTAATGGCAAAGGATGTAATTATAGCTTGCGATTTTGCAAGCGAGGAGGCGCTTTTTAGTTTCCTTGATTTATTCAAGGAAGAAAAGCCTTATCTTAAAGTGGGAATGGAGCTTTTTTATGCTGCAGGTCCCCAGATTGTAAAGGAAATCAAAAAGAGAGGACACAAGATATTCCTCGATTTGAAGCTTCACGATATTCCCAATACAGTGAAGAAGGCAATGAGCGTGCTTTCCAATCTTGATGTTGATATGTGCAACCTTCACGCATCGGGCACAATACCCATGATGGAAGCAGCACTCGAGGGTCTTACCCGTGAGGACGGCACAAGACCTATACTTCTTGCGGTAACACAGCTTACCTCTACAAGTCAGGAGGTTATGGAAAGAGACCTTCTCATAAACGAAAACATTGCAGATGTGGTGGCACACTATGCAAATAATGCCAAATCTGCAGGTTTAGACGGTGTGGTATGCTCACCTCTTGAGGCATCCATCGTTAAGGAAAAGTGCGGCAAAGAGTTCTACACAGTTACACCGGGCGTAAGATTTGCAGACGGCGATGTAGGAGACCAGAAGAGAGTTACCACACCCGAAAAAGCAAGAGAAATCGGCTCGGATTACATAGTGGTAGGAAGACCTATTACTGCGGCAGAAGACCCTGTTGCAGCATATAGAAGATGTGTTAAAGAATTTTTGGGAGGTATAAACTAATGGAAAGATTAATAGCAAAGGATTTACTTTCAATAGGTGCGGTTTTTCTTCGCCCCGAGGAGCCTTTTACATGGGCAAGCGGCATTAAAAGCCCTGTGTATTGTGACAACAGATTAACCCTTACAAGCCCCAAGGTAAGAGACGATGTGGAAAACGGACTTGCCGAGACAATAAAGAGAGAATATCCCGAGTGCGAGGTGCTCATGGGCACATCTACAGCAGGTATAGCTCACGCGGCAATCACAGCTCACATTATGGGACTTCCCATGGGTTATGTAAGAAGCTCGTCCAAGGACCACGGCAGAGGCAACCAGATAGAGGGCAAGCTTGAAAAAGGTCAGAAGGTAGTTGTGGTAGAAGACCTTATCTCCACAGGCGGAAGTGTTATAGAGGTTGTAAATGTTCTTCGTGAGGCAGGAGCCGAGGTTCTCGGTATAGTGTCTATCTACACCTACGGCATGAAAAAGGGTATAGAAAGACTTAAAGAGGCAAATGTAAAAAATGTAAGCCTTACAAACTTTGATGTAGTGGCAGAGGTTGCTGCAGAGATAGGCTATATCAAGGAAGAGGACATCGCAAGACTTATAGCATTCAGAAACAATCCTTCCGATGAAAGCTGGATAAAATAATTTAATTTGGAGGATGGAAAAATGAAAAAGTTAATTGCGTTATTGGTATTTGTAATGGTGCTTGCATCATCGTTTGCTGTTTGTGCACAGGCTGTTCCGACAGACACATTCGAGAACGAGCTCTACGATGTAGTGGCGCCCATAATAGATGTATCCGCAGCCGAGGCGGCAAACCATGGAAAAATTGTATATTCCGAAATTGTAAATTATCCTGAAAAGGAACTTATAAGAATATATCAGGACGGAGCAAGAATTCGTACTGCTTTTACAGATGAAGCATTCCAGCATGTAAGTATAGATTTTGCAGATGCGGGCTATCCCGCTTTCCTTACTGACGATGCGGATGATAAATTTGTACTTTCCGAGGAGGGCTATGCTGATACCGAAACTGTAACATGGTATTATCTTGCAACAGTTGACGGCGAGAATGTTACCAAGGATTTAATCTGCGTTGAGACCAAGGATAGTTCTGTAGAAAGAGGAGTCAAAATCGAATATGTGTCAAAGGATGCAAACGGTGAGGATGTGTATACACTTGCCGAAGGCTGCCCTATGACATATGATGAGTATTATGATTTTATTTATCCCAAGACCTATAACGACGGTCTTATATACAAGCAAAGTGCTGACTCTGAATACGGTGGATGGGGTTATTATGACATGTCAGGCAAATGTGTGTTTGCAGACCCGCAGATAAGTTACTATGTTTTCGACTACAACCTCGGATATATGTTCGAAGTTTCCAATAACGGCGGAGGACTCGACTGGGGTAGCGGCGAAGATGTAGAATATCAGAGAAGATTTACCACACAGATTACCAATATCCGCACAGGTGCATCATACGAATTTGGAAATACAAAGCTTGAGACTATCTTTGACAATGGCTACGGCATTATGAGTGTAAGAGATGATAAAGGCAGTGACATAGAATTTCTTGTAAAGCTTAAAAAACCTGCCATAATCACCGTTTACTTAGACGGAAAAAAGCTCAAGTTCGACCAACTACCCGTAATACAAAACAGCAGAACACTTGTTCCTCTCCGCACAATTTTTGAAGCTATAGGTGCCAAGGTTGAGTGGGACGGAGCTACAAGGACAGTTACTGCCGTAAAGGACAACACCACAGTCAAACTTACAGTAGACAGCACCGTTGCATACAAGAATGGTGAGCAAATCACCCTTGATGCTCCTGCAAGAATATTGGGCGGAAGAACTCTTGTTCCTGTAAGATTTATCGCGGATTGCTTTGATGTAAGTACAGATTGGATTAAGGAAGAAACCAAGGTTGTTCTTACAAGCAAATAATAAGAAAGGTTGTTATAAATGCGACATCTAATTGATATTATGGACCTCTCCATAGAGGAAATTGCATCGCTTATAGAAACAGCAAACGACATAATCGCACATCCCGAAGATTACAGGGAAAAGTGCAGATATAAAAAGCTTGCAACACTCTTTTTTGAGCCGTCTACAAGGACAAGACTCAGCTTTGAGGCAGCTATGATGGAGCTTGGCGGAAATGTGCTCGGATTTTCCGATGCAAATTCCAGCTCCTCCAAAAAAGGAGAGAGTGTGGCAGATACTGTTGCTGTTGTAAGCGGCTATGCCGACATAATTGCAATGCGTCATCCTAAGGAGGGCGCACCTGTTGTAGCGGTACAGCATAGCGATGTTCCCATTATAAATGCGGGAGACGGCGGACACAACCACCCCACACAAACTCTTACAGACCTTCTCACAATAAAGAGGGAGATGGGAAGACTTGACAATCTTACCGTAGGCCTTTGCGGAGACCTTAAGTTCGGAAGAACGGTACATTCTCTTGTTGCGGCTCTTTCTCGTTATACTGGCATAAAGTTTGTGCTTATATCCCCCAATGAGCTTAAGCTTCCCAGCTATGTTAAGGAAAATTACATCAAGAAAAACGGCATAGAATATGAGCAGACTACATCTTTTGAGGATGTTATACATAAGCTCGATATCATCTATATGACAAGAGTCCAGAGGGAAAGATTCTTCAACGAGGAGGAATACCTTCGCTTAAAGGACAGCTACATTTTAGACAGCGCAAAGATGCAAAAAGCAAAGGAAAATATGATAGTAATGCATCCGCTTCCGAGAGTAAACGAAATCTCTGTAGAGGTGGATTCCGATAAGCGTGCCTGCTACTTCCGTCAGGCAAAATACGGAAAGTTCATCCGTATGGCTCTTATATTAAAGCTTCTGGAGGTGGAATAAATGAAGATAGATTCCATAAAAAACGGTGTGGTTATAGACCACATAAGGTCGGGAAATGCCATGAAGATTTATTCCCTTTTAAATCTTGAAACTACCGACTGGCAGGTTGCCATAATAAAGAATGCCCCCAGCAAGAAGCTTGGCAAAAAGGATATAATAAAAATTGCAACAGATGAGCCTATAGAGCTTGATGTTCTCGGATTTGTAGATGCAGATATCACAGTAAACATCATAAAGGACGGAGCACTTTATGAAAAGAAGCACATAGAGCTTCCTCAAAAAATCACAGATGTAATAAAGTGCAAAAACCCCCGTTGTATTACAACCACCGAGCAGGGAATATCTCATGTATTTGAGCTTACCGATGCCGAAAATAAAGTGTACAGATGTATGTACTGCGAGGCAAAAGCGGAATAAAAATATTTGTCTACACAAAAAACTCCCACTATCAGTAGGAGTTTTTTGATTTACACCCCCTTTCGAGGAATTTCAACAATAATTTGTTTTTCGCATTGATTTAATCAATAATTTGATGCATAATAGATATATAGATTAAATTTGGAGGTTATTGTGGACAGAGTAATTCTTCATAGCGACCTTAATAATTTTTATGCATCGGTTGAGTGTATGCTTCACCCCGAGCTTAAGGATAAGTGTATTGCCGTATGCGGAAGCGAGGAAAACAGGCATGGTATAGTCCTTGCCAAAAATGAAAAGGCAAAGAAATACGGTGTCAAAACCGCAGAGACCATATGGCAGGCAAAGGCAAAGTGCCCCGACCTTACAATAGTAAGTCCGCACTTTAGCGAATATTCGCGCTATTCCAAGCTTGTACGGGAGATATATGCTAAGTACACTGACCTTATAGAACCGTTCGGACTCGATGAATGTTGGCTCGATGTTACGGCAAGCGGTATGCTTTTCGGCGACGGACTTACTATAGCAAACCTTATACGCGAGGAGGTCAAATCAAGGCTTGGACTTACCGTGTCCGTGGGTGTATCTTTCAACAAGGTATTTGCAAAGCTCGGAAGCGATTTAAAAAAGCCCGATGCCGTAACACAGATTTCCAAAGAGGATTTCAGAGACAAAATCTGGCACCTTCCTGCAGAAAGTATGATAGGTGTGGGCGGCTCAACCTGTGCTAAATTAAGGGAACTTGGTATAAAAACAATAGGGGATATAGCAGGTACTTCGTGCGATTTTTTAAAACTCAAGTTCGGCAAACACGGCACGGCTCTGTGGCAGTATGCAAACGGTTTGGACAATTCTCCCGTTATGCACAAGGACTACAGGGCACCTGCAAAAAGTGTAGGGCACGGTATTACATTAAAGACCGACCTTGTAAATAATGATGAAGTGTGGCGCGTTATATTTCACTTAAGCCATGAGGTCGAAAGGTCGCTAAGGGGCGGCAATATGAAAACGGACAGGGTAAGCATTGGTGTTAAAACTACAGACCTTGGTGTAAAGGAGTATCAGACTTCGCTCAGAAGACCTACCCAAAGTGCACACGAAATTGCCGAAAGCCTTTTCGATTTATTCAGACAGCGCCACAACTGGAGCAAAAACGTGCGTGCTCTTACAGTAAGGGCGGTAAAGATAACCTCGGACGATGAGGATGCCCAGCTTGACTTTTTTTCCATGGAGGACACTGGCGAAAAAAGAGAAAAAATAGAAAAAGCGGCTTTCGAACTTGAAAACCGCTTCGGCAGGGGCACTGTTACTTTTGGAAGCCTTATGCACAATGATAAGATACCTGAATATAAGGAATAAGATATAATATAAACAAAAATCCTATCTTTCGACAGGATTTTTGTTTTGGTGGAGCATAAGGGACTTGAACCCTTGACCCCCACACTGCCAGTGTGATGCGCTCCCAACTGCGCTAATGCCCCATATGGTCAAAAAAAGCACTTCATGTGAAGTGCTTTTTTCTGGAGCTGTTGAGCAGACTTGAACTGCCGACC
>JAZURE010000058.1:0-23866 GCA_045606045.1 Clostridia bacterium
ATGTCATTGATGAAACCGTGTATTACTTCAATTACATAAAACCAGTCAGAAAACTAAAAAGAAAACCGCCTGTTCAATACAGACTTGAACAGGCAGCTTAAAATATTCTTTTTTGTGTCTACAAAGTATTGACTACTTCAATCCAAATTCGGATTGTGAGTTTTTTAGTTAGATAACTTTTATTATATTCTTTGGACAGGCTTCTGCGCAAGCTGCACAGTTTGTACATTTGGAATAATCTATTTTTGCAAGATTATTTTCTACATGTATTGCATCAAATTCGCACTTCTTTTCACAGAGTTTGCATCCTATACAGCCTGTAGTACAATAGTTTTTAACAAGAGCACCCTTATCGGTGGAGGAGCATGATACATATACTCTGCTCTTCTTGGGTACAAGCTCGATTATGTTTTTGGGACATGCTGCAACGCACCTTGCACAGCCTGCGCATTTTTCATCGTCTATGTGAGCTATGTCGTTTTCTATGCTTATAGCACCGAATTCACATGCCACCATACAGGTGCCAAAGCCCATGCAACCATACTGGCAACTCTTGGGGCCGCCGTTTAACTGCATTGCTGTAAAGCAATCGTCAATGCCTGTAAAGTCATATCTGTTTACACAGTTTTCGCTTGTACCGGAGCATTTGAGCCTTGCGGTTTTCTTTTCTACCGCTTTTGCCTCTATGCCCATTATCTTACATATGTACGAGTTTTTCTCATCTGTCATGAGGTTACATTTTGTGGCGCTTTCGCCATTTTTTACTATAGCTTCTGCAAGGGCAGAACAGCCCGCATATCCGCAACCACCACAGTTTGCACCCGGCAGACACTCGCAGATTATATCTATTCTTTCGTCCTTTTCCACTTTAAATACTATGGAAGCGAAGGCAAGGAGTGCACCAAAGAAAAGACCTATGGCACCTATACAAAGTGCAGGTATCAAAATATCTGTCATAAGTTATGCCTCCTTCTTTTAAAATGAGAGTCCCTGGAATCCCAGGAAAGCCATTGCTATAAGACCAGCTGTAATAAGAGCTATGGGGAATCCCTTAAGAGCCTTTGGTATATCGGCAGTCTCAAGTCTTTCTCGTACACCTGCAAAAAGCACAATGGCGAGAGTGAACCCCAAAGCGGCACTAAATGCATACCATACAGATTCTATAAGGTTGTAACCTCGTTCTACATTCAGAAGAGTTACACCAAGTACCGCGCAGTTTGTCGTAATAAGCGGCAGGTATATGCCAAGCGAATTATACAGCGCAGGCAGGGTTTTTGCTACAAACATCTCCACAAACTGTACCAGCGCGGCAATAAGCAGTATAAAAGAAAGCGTCTGCAGATATTCCACGCCAAGCGGTACGAGAATGTAGTTATATACAAGATTGGTGAGTGCGGCGGCAAGCACCATTACAAAGGTAACTGCCATACCCATACCCAAAGCGGTGTTGGTCTTTTTGGAAACACCGAGGAAGGGGCAAATTCCGTAGAATTTTACAAGAACAAAATTTTCGACAAGTATTGCCGCAACGGACAATTCTATAAAATGTGCAAAATTCATTATTTATCCGCCTCCTTACTCTTTTTTGCCTTAATTACATTCATCACGGCAAGCACTGTGCCAAGCACAATAAATGCCCCCGGAGGAAGTATAAACATTATGGCAGGCTCATACATGCCGCCGAATATATCTATGCCAAGAATAGTTCCTGCACCCAGGATTTCTCTTACAGTTCCAAGTACACTGAGTCCGAGTGTAAAACCAAGTCCCATGCCGAGTCCGTCCATTGCGGAGGGAATGGGGGAGTTCTTGGAAGCATAGCTTTCTGCTCTTGCAAGGATGATGCAGTTTACAACTATAAGAGGTATAAAAAGTCCGAGTGCTTCCGATATGGATGGAAGATACGCTTTTAAAAGCATTTCAATTATACTTACAAATGCCGCTATTATTACTATGTAGGAAGCTATGCGGATTTTGGAGGGCACAAGCTTTCGCACCAGGGATATTACAAGGTTGGAGCACACAAGTACAAATGTTGCCGAAAGCCCCATGCCGATTGCATTTATAAGCGATGTGGTTACTGCAAGGGTGGGGCACATGCCAAGAAGCTGTACAAAGGTGGGGTTTTCGTCTATAAGTCCGTTTTTAAAGGCTTTTAAAGATGTGTTCATTATTTGCCCTCCCTTTCCATAAGCTCTTTAGCAGCATTAATTGCGCTGTTTACACCCTGAGATACCGCTTTGGATGTGATTGTGGCGCCGCTTATTGCATTTATTTCGTTATCCTTGGCGTTGCCTGTTTTTACTACCGCAATCTCACCATCTTTGCCGGTAAATTGCGAAATCCAGCTTTCATCGGTTGCTTTTGCGCCAAGACCGGGTGTTTCTGACAGGTTTGTAATTTTGACACCGCTTACTTTTCCGTCTTTGTCTATGCCTACCATCATGGTTATCTTACCGCCAAAGCCGTTGGGCTCGGTTTTGAAGCAGTAGCCTACGGTGTTTCCGTCACTGTCCTTGCCTATGTATGCCTCTGCTACTCCCTTTGCATCTGCATCTTCAAATGCGGCAGCAACAGGCAGAACATCGGTTTTTGCTTTGTTTTCCGCCTCTTTTTTAAGAAGAGCAATTCTGTCCTCAGTAAGTGCATTGCACAGTACAAGAAGAAGTGTGCATATAAACGATATTGCAAAAAGTATTGCGGCAAGCTTTAAAATGAATTTTGAGTTTTTCATTTGGATTTCACCGCCTTACCGAATGTTTTGGGAACTACTGCTTTGTCTATAAGCGGAGTTACTATGTTCATTATGAGTATACCATAGGTTACACCCTCGGGATATCCGCCGTAAATTCTTATAACACCTGTTATTACGGCCGCACCAAAGGCATATATTATCTGACCTTTTGCAGTAAGCGGGCTTGTGGTGTAGTCGGTAGCCATGAAGAATGCACCAAGCATTGCACCGCCTGAAAGTATGGTAAAGAGGAAATCACCCTGGAAGAAGCCGTGGGGATTGAATGTAAATCCGAATATACCAAGTGTTACAAGATAGGTTACAGGTATTGTGGCAGTTATTACCTTTCGGGCAATAAGATATATACCGCCTATAAGGAGCAGAAATGCCGAAACCTCGCCTATGCTTCCCTGAAGCCCTGTTCCGAAGAAGAGGTTAAAGAGGTTTGGAAGATTAGTTCTCCCTTCCTTGAGCATTGCAAGAGGTGTAGCACCTGTAAGACCGTCTATTGCCCAGTCGGTGATGGCTACAGGCCACGATGCCAATAGAAATGTTCTTGCTGCAAGGGCAGGATTTACAATGTTCTGACCGAGTCCGCCAAAGAAGCACTTTACTATTATTATAGCAAATATGCCGCCCGCAACGGGTATGTACACGGGCACACTTACAGGAAGACTCATAGCAAGCAGAAGACCTGTAACCACGGCACTTAAATCATTTATGGAATTGTCCTTACCGCACGCTCTGTTCCATATGTATTCACTTGCAACACAGCTTGCGACGGCAAGTGCGGTTACAAGAAGGGTTCTTACTCCGAAGAAATACACCGAGCCTAAAAGGGCAGGGATAAGTGCTATTATTACATCGCGCATTGTGGTGGATATGTATCTGTCCTTTCTTATATGCGGTGCGTAGGATACGCTCAAATTTTCACTCATGGTAGTTCACCTCACTGTTTCTGCCTTAGCTTGATTTTGGCTGTCTTTATATTCTGTGTTATGGGTTGTCGGCTGGGGCATGTGTACGAGCATATACCGCATTCTATACAATCCATTATATTGAGCTTTTGGAGCTTTTCAAAGTCGTTTATCTTTATGTAGCTGTTAAGAAGTGCAGGCATGAGCTTCATGGGACATGCCGCTATACATTTTCCGCACTTTACGCAGTTTACGGTCTTGTTGGTATCAAGCTCTTTGTCGGTGAATGCCAAAATTGCCGAAGTTCCTTTTATTGCAGGTACATTAAGGTCATAAAGAGCCGTTCCCATCATGGGACCGCCCATTATTACCTTTTTTACCTTTTCAAAGTCACAGTCTGCCGCCATGAGAACAAATTCAAGCGGTGTGCCTGTGCGTACGCGGAAATTGGCAGGTTTTCTTACTGCACTACCCGATACTGTAACAATTCTTGAAATAACAGGTTTTCTGCGGAAAAGTGCATTATGTACAGCTATGCAGGAGTCTATATTGTTTACTACCACTCCCACATCTGCAGGGAGCTTTCCGCTTGGAACCTCTCTGCCTGTTATAGCTTTTATAAGATGCTTTTCGCTTCCCTGCGGGTACTTGGTTTTAAGTACAGCAATTTCTGTGTCCGGATAGCTTGGAGCAAGGTTTTGCATGGCGTTTATTGCCTGTGGTTTGTTATTTTCTATACCGATTACGCATCTGGAAACGCCAAGTATATCCTTTATCATCTCTATACCCTTAAATATTAATGCAGGGGTTTCTAACATAAGTCTGTAGTCACTTGTAAGGTATGGCTCACATTCCGAGCCGTTTATTATAAGAGTGTCTATTTTTTTGTCGGGAGGAGGATTTAACTTGATATGCGTGGGAAATGTAGCGCCGCCGAGACCTACGATACCTGCCTCGCGTATGATTGCAAGCTTTTCCTCTCTTGTAAGAGTGTCTGTATCTTCACGCTCATATACATCGGGATGGTATTCATCCTTGAAGTCGTTTTCCACAACCACACTCATAATCATTCTTCCGTTGGGGTGGAGTCTTGGCTCTATATGTGTTACAGTTCCCGAAACAGAGGAGTGTATGGGTGCCGATACAAAGGCATCGCTATCTCCGATTTTCTGACCCATGTATACTCTGTCGCCCACATTAACCGTAGGGGTACAGGGAGCACCTATATGCTGCTGCATGGGATATATCATTGTCTTGGGCGGGGTGAGTCTTACTACGGCACAATTTGCAGTTTCGCTTTTGTGGTCGTTTGGATGGAGACCGCCTTTAAAGGTAAGAGTTTTCAAGCATTAGCACCTGCTTTCTTAATTTTTGTGTTTGCTTAAGAGATTTTGTTTTATATCCCAAAGCTTTTTGGATAAATCCACATAGTATGTGTGAGGGTTTTCAAATCTTTTTACCTCGTTCCATATGCCGTCAATCTGCTTTGCACAGTATGTCCGTATCTCGTCTATGTGGGGGCAACTATATACAAGCTCGCCGTTTTCAAACAGAGGCACGAGAAGCTCTCTTGCATAGTAGTTGGTAATGGTTTTCCTTTTCCATGTGTGCTCGGGGTCGAATATTTCATAATCCGAGCCGTCGGGAATAGTCTCGCCATCTAAAAGTATAAGGTCTGCAATGGCTTTGTCGTTGTCCTTGGAGTAGAAACGGACAAGCTTTTTGTTGCAGGGATTTGTAATCTTTGCCGCGTTTTCACTAAGCTTTATTTTGGGGATTTCGTTTCCGTTTTCATCATACACGCATGTGAGCTTATACACACCGCCGAATACAGGCTCGCTTCTCGAGGTAATGAGTCTTTCACCTACGCCGAAGGAGTCTATCTTGGCATCCTGATGTATAAGGTCTCTTATTATATATTCGTCGAGCGAGTTGGAAGCAACTATCTTCACCTCGCCAAGTCCCTCGCTGTCGAGGATTTTTCTTACTTTGGAGGAGAGGTAGGCTATGTCACCGCTGTCTATGCGCACGCCTGCGGGCTTGTGACCGTTTGGTATAAGATATTCTTTAAATACCTTTATAGCATTGGGAAGTCCCGAATTTAATACATTGTAGGTATCTATAAGCAGGGTGCAGGAGTCGGGGTATGTCTTGGCATATGACAGAAAGGCCTCGTATTCCGAATCGAACATCTGTACCCAGCTGTGCGCCATGGTGCCCAGCGCAGGTATGGAAAACTTCTGGTCGGCAAGGGTGCACGCAGTACCTATACAGCCCGCAATATATGCCGCCCTTGCGCCGTTTACGGCGCCTGTGCTTCCCTGAGCGCGTCTGGAGCCGAATTCCATAACGGCACGTCCTTTAGAGGCTCTTACTATTCTGTTTGCCTTGGTTGCAATAAGGCACTGGTGGTTTATGGTAATAAGAAGCATAGTTTCTATAAGCTGTGCTTCTATTATTGGTCCTATTACCTTAACGATTGGCTCACCGGGGAATATGGGAGTTCCCTCGGGAACTGCATATACATCGCAGGTGAATTTAAAGTTTCTAAGATAATCAAGGAATTGTTTGCTGAAAAGATTTCTGGATTCAAGATATTTTATATCCTCGTCCGAAAAAGAGAGGTTTTTGATATAGTCCACAAGCTGCTCTACACCTGCCATTACGGCAAAGCCGCCGCCGTCGGGAATTTTGCGGAAGAACATGTCAAAGCATGCTCTCTTGTCTTTGAAACCGTGCTCAAAATATCCGTTGGACATTGTAAGCTCATAAAAATCCATAAGCATTGTAAGATTTTCTTTGAAATTCATTTGTATGCCTCCAAGAAATAAGTAAGAACCCTCCCGGATAAATCTGAGAAAGTTCTGTTTTGTGAATTATTCGCCCATTGCATCTTCAAGCCAATATGCACCTATATCGAGTGCGCGGTAAAGACCTTCGCGTTCGGCTTTCTTTTCCACTCTGCCGTCTGCCATGAGCGATACCACAACTGATGTTGCAAGCTCTAAATCCTGATAGCTCTCTGTGTCGAGAATCTCTACGCACACATAGTATTTGTCGGCAATGTCACCGTATATAACGGTGTTTCCTCTCTTTACAAGAGGTCTGTTCTTGTATATAAGGGCTGTCTGTTCCTTTTTCTTAGCCAAAAATATCAACTCCTAAATATATTAATGATATTATTTTAACACATAAAATCATAAAAGTAAAGCAATAATAATAAAAAAATGCAAAAAAAACCACATAAAACAATAAAAAAGAAGAAAAAAACGGAGATTTTTCTAACATGACTATACTTTTTATAAGAACGCTTATTATATATGCTATAGTAGTATTCTCCCTGCGGCTTATGGGGAAAAGGCAAATCGGTCAGCTCCAACCATCGGAGCTTGTTGTGGCAATAATGATATCCGACCTTGCCACAATGCCTATGAGCGATGTTTCCATACCCCTTCTTTACGGTATTGTACCCATATTCACTCTTGTAATATGCGAAATGGTTCTTTCTTTTATAAGCCTCAAAAGTGAGTATATAAGGGTTATGTTAAACGGAAAGCCGCAGCTTCTTATAAAAAACGGTAAGCTTCTTAGAAAGGAGCTTTTAACCTCTCGCATAAATACGGATGACCTTATGGAAGAATTAAGAAAGGCGGGCTACTTCAGTTTAAGCGATATAGATACCGTAATTCTGGAAACAGGCGGAACCATATCTGTAATACCTACTGCCGAAGCCGCACCGCCGACAAACAAGGATTTGAATTTAAAACCCGCAAAGCAGGAGATACCCTATATGTTCATTTCTGACGGAAAGATAAGGCGAAGCGAGCTTATGCGCTCGGGCAAAGACGAAAAATGGATAAGTAAGATTCTGAAAAAAAACGGCATTTCACATGTTAAGGATGTGTTCATACTTTCTGAGGACGCAGAGGGCAATATTTTTGTTCAAAGAAAGGAGAAAAAAGATTGAAAGACGAGATAGTGTGCTGTATTATAATGTTTCTTCTTGCAGGGCTTTTTGTATTCAACGGCTGCGTTGTTGAGGATAATACAAAAAGTATTGTAAGAGCCATAGAGGATTCCAAAAGCGATGCCAAATCGTATGAAAAGATAAAGAATAAGTGGGAGTCGGAAAAAAAGGCACTCTTTTACCTTTGCGGCCACGGTATAATACTTGAAATAGACGAAAATATAATTTTGGGTTGTGAGTACATGAAACTCGGCAACAGAAAAAAAGCGGAATATATGTACAAAAGGGCAAGACTGCTTCTGGAGGATTTGGCACAAAGGGAAAAAATTAAACTTGACAATATTTTTTGATTGAAATATTATTATATATATGCTAATATAATGATACGGAGATTAAATTATGAGAATAATGGGAATTGACTATGGTGATTCCAGAGTGGGCATAGCGCTTTGCGACCCTCTCGGTATTACTGCACAGGGGCTTACCACACTTCACAACAAGGTCTACGACAAGATGCTTAAAAGTCTTGTGTCTCTGGTCTTGGAGCATAATGTAGACAAAATAGTTCTTGGCATGCCAAAGAATTTAAACGGTACGCTGGGTATCCGTGCAGAGGTTACACAGTCTTTCTACGAGGATTTAAAAGAGCTTCTTCCCGATATGGAGATTGTACTGTGGGATGAACGCCTCACAACAGTAGAAGCATCGGGAATATTAAATGTTACAAACACAAGAGGCAAAGACCGCAAAAATGTCATAGACACAGTTGCGGCATCAATAATACTTCAAAGTTACTTAGATTATATCAGAAAAGGAGAATAACTTATCATGGAAGAGCAGAACATCATCACTTTAACAGGCGAAAATGACGAAAAATTTGATTTTGAAATTGCAGATTCTTTCGAACTCGACGGAAATAAGTATATAGCACTTATTCCACCCGAGGACGAAGAAGCAGAGGAAGATGAGGTACTTATCATGCGTATTGAGAGCGAGGATGAGGAGGAAACCGTTCTTACTCAGATAGAAGATGATGAGGAGCTTGACAAGGCTTTTGAAATGTTTAAAGACCGCTGTGCAGACCTCTTTGACTTTGCAGACTGATAAAATCATAGCCTTTGCAACTAATGATTAAAAATTAATTGAAGAGGACATAGTACGACACCCTGCGGTGTTCGTGGTGCGGATTATTTTAACCAACAAATTATAAACGGAATCCCAATCTCTGATTGCGGCTGTATACCCGGCATAGCGACTTTGTGCCCTTGTAAGACCGGGAAACAATAAGCATTCAGGCGGAGTCCACCTGCATGTGCAGGTTAAAAATATATCCGGTGAACACGGCACAGCGGGGATTTTTATTTTTAAGAGCTTACATAAAATTTCATCATATGCCAAACATTATAGTATCTGTAATGTTTGGAGTGATTTAATGAAAAACGGAATTAAACTTATTGCATTCGGTGCGGCGGCAGGCGTCTGCAACGGGCTTTTCGGCTCGGGCGGAGGCATGGTGGTTGTACCTTTTTTAAAAAAGACGGGTCTAAGTCCCGTAAAAGCTCATGCTACCGCAATAGCCGTTATACTTCTGCTTACCATCGTGAGTATATGGAGATATGCTTCTTTTTGCAAGGTGGATATCGGCTTTCTTACAAAGGCTTGTATAGGTGGGGTTGCAGGCGGAATCATAGGGTCAAAAATCCTTAGGAGGTTTTCGCCAAAGATTTTACGCTATGGCTTCAGTACCGTGGTGATTATAGCGGCAATAAGGATGGTGCTGTCATGATACTTGTTCTCACCAGCCTTGTTTCAGGCATTATAGGCGGCATGGGTATAGGTGGTGGAGTAATTCTCATACCTGTGCTTACAACTTTTTTTGATGTAAGCCAGAAAAACGCTCAGTTTATAAATCTTGTATACTTTGTACCCCTCGCAGTATGTGCTCTGTATGTGCATATAAGGGCGGGACGGGTAGAGATAAAAAAGGCACTTTTAATGGCGCTGGGAGGTATAATGGGCGCCGTTTTGGGAAGTGCCGTTGCACTTAGGTTAAGTGTAGGATTACTTAGGAAAATATTCGGTGTGTTTTTACTTTATATAGGAATCACAGGATTTGGAAAGAAGGATGATACGGATGGATAATGCAGGTATAGAAATTTTCAAAAAAGGCCTCATAGGTAAGAAAATAGCAGTTCTCGGTATAGGCATAAGCAATCTGCCTGCGCTTGATTTCCTCTCTAATTGCGGAAGCATAATTACTGCCTGCGACATGAAGGAAGAAAGCCTTATGGATGAAAAGGTTATGGAAAAGGTTAAGGCTGTATGCGACAAATGGTATTTCGGCAAGGATTACTTGGATCATCTTGACGGACACGATATAATAATAAAGTCACCCGGTATAAATCCGTCGCATCCCCGCATTGTTGAGGCTAAAAGGAACGGTATAGAAATAACAAGCGAGATGGAAATATTTATGTCGCTTTGTCCGTGTAAGATGATATCCGTTACCGGAAGCGACGGCAAAACCACCACTACCACGCTTATATACAAGATTCTTACCGAAGAGGGCTACAGATGCCATGTTGGCGGAAACATAGGCACACCTTTGCTTTCCAAGGTGGAGTCCATATATCCCGATGATATAGTAGTTCTGGAGCTTTCCAGCTTCCAGCTTATGAATATGAGGGTAAGCCCGCATGTTGCAGTTATAACAAACATCACCCCGAACCATCTTGATTATCACAAGGATATGTCAGAGTATGTGGAGGCAAAGGCAACTATATTTGCCAATCAGGATGATGAAGGAAAGCTCATAGTAAACGGCGACAATGCGATAACCGCTTCCTTTAAGGGCAAGCAAAAGGGAACATGTGAGGTGTTCTCCAGAAAGTATTCCGACAGCGATGCTACAGTTTCGGACGGATATCTGTGCTATAAGGGCAAGAGGATTGTCCATGCCTCCGAAATCAAAATCAAGGGCTGGCACAATGTAGAAAACTACCTTGCAGCAATCTGCGCAACGGCAGATTTGGTCGAAGCGGAATCGATTGCAAATGTTGCACGAACCTTTGGCGGTGTTGAGCACCGCATGGAATTTGTAAGACATCTTGACGGAGTGAATTTCTACAATGATTCCATAGGCTCTTCGCCTACAAGGACAATAGCAGGCCTCACTGCTCATGAGGGCGATATAGTGCTTATAGCAGGCGGAAAGGACAAGAATTTAAAATACGATGAACTTGGACTTCTTATAAGAGACAAGGTAAAGGTGCTTGTGCTTATAGGACCTACATCAGATGCCATAGAGGAATCTGTAAGAAAGGCATTTGGCGACAGAGAGGTTACTATACCCATTCTGCGTCAGACAACGTACGAAAATGCCGTAAAGGGTGCTTTTGCTCTTGCAAGGGGCATACGAAAGGATGAGGATGTATCTGTAATACTCTCACCTGCAAGCACAAGCTTTGATATGTTCAAGAATTTTGAGGAAAGAGGCAGAGTATACAAGGACATAGTAAACTCGCTTAAGGAATGATAATTTATGGATAAAGCAAATGTTATAAAGGAGCTTTCGTGTCTTCATGCCGTATCGGGCTATGAGTTTCGCATTGCAGATGAAATAGCCGATATGTTTTCACACTATTGCGACAGCGTTACATGCGATGCATTAGGAAGTGTAACAGGCGTTAAAAGGTCGGATAATCCCGATGCAAAGTCTGTAATGCTCGAAGCACATATGGACGAAATAGGCATGATGATTACCGAAGTGGACGAAAAGGGTTTCCTGCGTTTTACAAATATAGGCGGTATAGATGCAAGAATTCTCCCCGGCAAAGAGGTGGTAATCCACGGCAAAGAGGATATCATAGGTATAATAGGCGCCAAACCTCCTCATGCTACAACGGAGGAAGAGAGGAAAAAGGCTCTTCCTATGTCGGAGCTTTACATAGATGCTCTTCTATGTGCCGACAGGGTAAAAGAGCTTGTACAAGTAGGTGATACAGTAACCTTTGCAGACAGCTTTCAGATGCTTGGCAAAAATTATATAAGTGCCAAATCGCAGGATGACCGTACAAGCATAGCCGTGCTTTTGTCCGTTATGGAAAAGCTAAAGGGTATATCTCTTCCGTTTAATGTGTATTTTTGTGCCTGTGTTCAGGAGGAGGTAGGCAGAAGGGGTGCAATGGCTCTTGCAACCTCTTTAGACCCCGTGTTTGCAGTTGCAGTAGATGTGTGCCATGCCAAAACTCCCGATGCTTCAAGCTCTGTGTTTAAGGCAGGAGACGGCACGGTAATAAGCAAAGGCCCCAATATTAATCCTATGCTTTTGAAACACGCATTGGAGGTAATGGACAAAGAGGGTATAAAATACAGCTTGGATATAGACGGCGGAGACACAGGAACAGATGCCTGGGCAATACAGATTGCCAAAGAGGGCATACCTACTGTTTTATTCTCTCTGCCGCTTAAGTATATGCACACTATGGTGGAGACAGTTCATATGGATGATGTATCGGCAACGGCGGATGCTATAGCCGCACTTATGAAAAACACTAAGGATGCGGAGGCGGTAGTATGATGGAAATAAAAAAGTTTACACAGATAAATGCCGTATCTGGTAATGAGGAAAATATACGCTCTGTAATTAAAACCATGGTAGAGCCATATGCCGACAGTATAACCATAGATACCATGGGAAATCTCATAGCCTTTAAAAGGGGCACAAAACCCAATGGAAAAAGGATAGTTCTCAGCGCCCATATGGACGAGGTGGGCTTTATAGTTTCTGAAATTACCGATGACGGCTATATAAAATTTAAGTCCGTAGGCGGTATAGATGAGCGTATAATGCTTGCACAAAAGGTGGTAATAGGCGAAAATGCCGTAAGGGGTGTTATAGGCATTAAGGCAGTACATCTGCAAAGTCCTGACGAAAGGCAAAATGTAATAAAAGAAAAGGATATGTATATAGATATCGGTGCCTCTGATGCCGATGAAGCAAAAAAGATGGTCTCGCTTGGAGATTACATTGCCTTTAACTCGGATTACAGAGAGGCAGACGGCATCATAAAGGCAAAGGCTCTCGATGACAGAGTGGGATGTGCTCTTTTGTGTGAGCTTATAAAGGGAGCATATGAGTTCGATATGTATTTCTGCTTTTGTGTTCAGGAGGAGGTCGGCTGCAGAGGTGCGGCTGTTGTTGCAAGGCGCATCGGTGCTGATGCTGCAATAATTCTTGAGTCTACCACCGCATCGGATGTACCCGGCTCAAAGGAGCATTTGTATTCGTCATTTCTTGGCGGCGGCCCCGTCATTTCCATTATGGACAAAGGCTCATATTCCGACAGGGGCTTAAATGATTTTATAATTTCTGTTGCCAAGAGGGAAAACATAAAATTTCAGTACAAAAAATCAAGCTTCGGTGGAAATGATGCAAGAGCATATCAGACAAGCGGACTGCCGTGCAAAACGGCGGCAATATCTCTTGCCTGCAGATACATTCATTCGCCTGTAAGCTGTGCGCTAAGGTCGGATATTGAGCTAATGCTTAATCTGGCAGAGGCCATATGTAAAAATATACATGAGTTTTAAGTTAAGAGCAATGTTATAAAGGATAATTTTAATAATTCGCTTCACCGAAGGTTATACAATCGTTGCCCGGTGCGTATTTCAAGAACATCTGCCATAAATCTACACAAAAACGGAGCCGCACTGACTCGCTCACTCAGAACTCGGCAGTGCTAAAATTACCGAACCGCAGCGGAAATTGATTTTCGGTAATTTTGCTCCGTTTTTTCTTGATTTAAGGCAGATGTTTTATCTTGAAAAACGCAATGTGCAACTTATCAGATAACCTTCGCTGTGCGCTCGCACAATATGCGCTATCCCGCAGCACACACATTATGAATTTTGGGATAAAACATACGGTACAAAGATTTGGATTGGATGTTCCCAAAATTCATACCAAGTGTGAAGTGGGATAGCGCATATTGGGCGAAGGAAATATTATTTTTACCCTTTACAACATTGCTCTTAATATAAAAGTCCAAAAAATGTTTAAATAACTCTTACAATGATGGTTGACTTAAAGGCTTTTTTGTATTAAAATATATTTATGAAGTTTTAAATCTTTATAAAACGGAGGTAAGAAAAATGTTTCCAAAAATTGGTATAAGACCTACCATAGATGGTAGAAGAGGTCCTCTTAAGGTTAGAGAATCTTTGGAAGACCAGACAATGAATATGGCAAAAGCTGCCAAGAAGCTTTTTGAAGAAAATCTTAAGTATTCCAACGGACAACCTGTTGAGGTTGTAATTGCCGACACTACCATAGGCCGTGTTGCAGAAGCTGCAGCTTGCGCAGAAAAGTTTAAGAGAGAGGGCGTGGAAATCACCCTTACAGTTACACCCTGCTGGTGCTACGGCTCCGAAACAATGGATATGGAAAGAAACACCATTAAGGCTGTTTGGGGCTTTAACGGTACAGAAAGACCAGGTGCAGTTTACCTTGCAGCAGTTCTTGCAGGTCATGCACAGAAAGGTCTTCCTGCATTTGGTATCTATGGCCATGACGTACAGGATGCTACAGACACATCAATCCCTGCAGATGTACAGGAAAAGCTCTTAAGATTCGGTCGTGCAGCAGTTGCAGCCGCTTCCATGAGAGGTAAATCGTATCTCCAGATTGGTTCTATATGCATGGGTATCGCAGGCTCTATCATAGACACAGCATTTATCGAAGATTACTTCGGTATGCGTGTTGAATCAGTAGATGAGGTAGAAGTTATCAGAAGAATGTCTGAGGGTATCTATGACGAAGCAGAATACCAGAAAGCACTCAAATGGGCAAAAGAAAAGTGTAAGATGGGCTTTGACAAGAACCCCGTAGATATGCAGCTTTCTCCCGAAAAGAAAGAAGAACAGTTTGAATTTGTTGTTAAGATGGCTTGCATCATAAAAGACCTTATGAACGGCAACCCCAACCTCCCCGTAGGTTGCGAGGAAGAGATGGTTGGCCACAATGCTATCGCAGCAGGCTTCCAGGGTCAGAGACAGTGGACAGACTTCTATCCCAACTGCGACTTCCCCGAAGCTATGCTCAACACCACATTCGACTGGAACGGTGCAAGAGAGCCCATGATTCTTGCTACCGAAAATGATGTACTTAATGCATTTGGTATGCTCTTTGGTAAGCTTCTTACAAACAGAGCACAGATGTTTGCCGATGTAAGAACATATTGGAGTGGTGATGCTGTTAAGAAAGCCACAGGCTATGATATCGAGGGCAAGGCTAAGGAAGCAGACGGCTTTATTCACCTTATTAACTCGGGTGCTTGCTGTCTTGATGCAAACGGTGCCGCAAAAGATGAAAACGGCAATGGCGTTATGAAGCCCTGGTACGAGGTTACACAGGCAGACCAGGATGCTATAATGGAAAACACCACCTGGAATATGGCAGACCTTGGCTACTTCAGAGGCGGCGGATTCTCCTCCAGATTCTTAACAAAAGCCGAAATGCCTGCTACAATGATAAGATTAAATCTTGTTAAGGGCTTAGGACCAGTTCTCCAGATTGCAGAAGGCTGGACAATAGACCTTCCCGACGAGGTTTCCGATAAGCTCTGGGCACGTACAGACTACACATGGCCTTGCACATGGTTTGCTCCCAGATGCACAGGTGAGGGCGCATTCAAGACCGCATACGATGTTATGAACAACTGGGGTGCTAACCACGGTGCAATAAGCTACGGTCACATAGGTGCAGACCTTATTACACTTTGCTCCATCTTAAGAATCCCTGTATGCATGCACAATGTTCCCGAAGACAAAATCTTCAGACCCAGTGCATGGAATGCTTTCGGTATGGATAAGGAAAGCGCTGATTACAGAGCTTGCCAGACATACGGTCCCTTATTCAGATAATTTAAAAAGTGACCGCTTAGGCGGTCGCTTTTGTTTTTGAAGAGTAAAATAATATGGTTGAAATTCAAAGCGATTTGTTTTAAACTAAAGTGATAGAATAAAAATGTTTTGGAGGAAATGCTTTGAAACTCTATGCTATACTTGGAATTCTTATCTGGAATATAATTGTAATGCTTGTTTACTGCTTTGATAAATCAAGGGCAATAAGAGGTGGTAAGCGTGTAAGAGAAGCCACTCTTATACTTTGCTCCTATTTACTCGGCAGCTTGGGAGCAATGTTTGGCATGGTGCTTTTTAACCACAAAACTTCCAAAATGAAGTTCCGTTTGTTTGTTCCTCTATCTGTTATTATAAATGTTACTTTTTTATATGTTGTTGCAATGCTTTGCATGCAATTTATTAAATAAAAAGAGGATACTGCTTCATGAAAAAAGAAACGATATTCCAAATGCTTAAGTTTTTGATGTTTTCCATATCCGCAGGAGTAATACAGGTTGTCTCGTTTGCAATATTTAACGAAGTCTTTTCATGGATGTATTGGCCCGCATATCTGGTATCACTTATTTTGTCCGTAATATGGAATTTCACCTTTAACAGACAATTCACCTTCAAGTCCGCTGCCAATATCCCCGTAGCCATGCTGAAGCTTTTTGGCTTCTATGCAGTGTTTACACCCGTTTCTACATATCTTGGCCATGTGGCTGAAACTGCAGGTATAAATGACTATATTATTCTTGTTGTAACAATGGTTTCAAATTTTATTTTAGAATTTGCTTTCTGCAAATTCGTAATGTATAAAAATCAAGAAAACACTTTGATAAAGAGAAAACAGTAAAAGGAGAAAAATTATGAACAAAAAAGCCTATTTCTATATTGATGATGTTGTATGGCCTTTTCGTGATATTACAAGACAAAAGCCTGCATCAATATTTGACCAGACACTTTTAAAAATGTTAAAGGAAGCGCACGACAAATACGGCATAAAGGTTGTATTAAATTCTTTCTATCGTACCGACTATTATTATGGCGATGATGAATTTTCTTTGGCAGAAATGACTGATGACTACAAAGCAGAGTGGGAGGCAAACTCCGACTGGCTCAAGATAGGCTTCCATGCCAAACAGGAGTTTCCCGATTATCCTCATGTAAACATAGATTATGCGGATATGAAGAAAATGTATGTCCGTTTTAAAAATGAGGTTATTCGTTTTGCAGGGGAGAACACCCTTTCTACAGCGTTCAATCCGCATTGGTCGCCTGTTAGTAAAGAGGGTTTAAAAGCTATGGTTGAAGAGGGAATAACCATAGTTTCAGTAACTGCAGGCGAAAGAAAGGAGTATAGCGGAGACCCCTCTACACTTCCTTACGGTCACGCGGGCAGACTTCTCAATAACCGAAAACCCGATACGGCAATTTTCTTCCGTAATCTTAAGGGTAACCAAGCAATCAACGATTCGCTTTGCGGCTACAATCATATTTCGACCGAAGAGTTCAGAAGAACCTTATACAATGATGAAGTTATTTATAACGAGGAAATGGATATTTACTACAAGAATTTCTGTAATGGTGTCTGTCTCAATTTATCACCCCTCCACGAGATAGAAAGCGATATGTCGCACGCTTTGGGCAAGGATTATATTTGTATCGCTACACATGAGCAGTATTCATATCCCGATTATTTTGCATATCAGCCCGAAAGTCGCGACAAGCTCATGAAGGCCTGTGAATGTATTGCCAAATACGGCTATGAGTACATATTTGTAGAAGATTTGGTTAGAAAATGATAGTTTTGATGACAGGGCATCCATGCAGGAGCTGCATCTGATGATGTACATCCGCAAATTCAGCCCAAAACTCATGATAAATAACACAAAAGCGACTGCCGCGCAGTCGCTTTTGTGTTATTTTAAGTATTTTTCTTTTATATAATCATGAGCTTTATTTTCAAGCTCGTCATCCAGCTCTTTAAGGATACCATCTTTGTATTTTCTTTCTACAGCACACTTTATGATGTAATCTCCAAGGCGCGGATTTTTGGGAAGAACAGGTCCGTGGATTTGGGTGCCTGTCACATTTTTATATATTACTCCCTCGGTGTCTCCATGTCCAACAAGAACCTTTCCAAGCGGAGTATGACCGTTTAAGCTTACTGTGCCTATGTGATTTTCAAAGCCTACTATATCAAAGTCAAGAGCTTCACATTTTGTTACGATGTTACCTATAATTCTCTTTTTACCCCTATGGGAACTGCACTTTAGTACACCAAGTCCGTCATATTTTGTGCTCTCGGTTTCAAAGCTTTCTCCAAGCATTTCAAAGCCCGTACATGCGGCAAGTATCACACCGCCCTTTTTGGCATAATCTCTTATACTGTCTTTTATCTTATATATGCTGTCATACACAGATGCAAGGCTTCTTTCGGTTGCACCGCCTATATAGAGGATATCTGTAGTCTCAAGGTCGAGTTCCTCTGCAGAGCAGTTTTGTAAATTAACCTTGATATCTCTTCTTTCAAGGCGTTTTTTAAGCACAATTATGTTTCCTGCATCACCGTAGTGGTTGAAAAGGTCGGGATAAAGATTAGATATGGTAATTTCCATTTATTTATCCTCCAATTCTTTTAATATGCTCTGTGTCCCAAAAAGAACGGTGTAGTTTACCACAAGGTAGCATATCTCGCCGCTTTCAGCGATAAATTCTTTAAGAGTGTCAGCATTTATTTCGATAAGTTTTGTGTTCTCCACTCCTGCATATTTAAGACGCAGGGCAGTATCGTACATTCTTGTACCCGATACATACACCTTTTTTATATTTTCATCACAAAGGCTTTCAAACTGTGTGTCCCATAGCCACGATATGTCCGTTCCGTCAGATGGCATATCATTTACTGCGATGAGTACATTTTTGGTTCGTTTGTCGGAATCTATGGTGGACAAAGCTTGATTAAAACCTGCAGGATTTTTGGCAAGGTTTAATATTACGCTTTTTCCGCCTATGGTAAAGGATTCCATTCTGCCAAGCTGGGGTTTGTACTCATCGAAGACCTTTATTGCATCTTCAATCACGCCGCCAGCTTGATGGAATACGGAAAAGGATGCAAGAATGTTATACACATTGTAAAAACCTCTGTAATTCACATACATTTTGTGTTGCTCACCGCCAAAGCTCAATACAAATTTTAAAGAGTTTTGCATGTCAACCCTTGTCGCACTGTAGTGAGGATTGGGGCGTTCAAAACCGCAACCGCACTTGTATTTTCCAAGCTGATTATAGTGACTGTATTCGTATGACAGACGATTCTGACATTTGGGGCAAAGGGGTATCTCTGCATCCTCGGAGGATAGCACTCTTTCGCTCACACCGTAGTATACAGCTTTTCTGCCTTCGCCAAACTGTCTTGTAAAGGGGTCATCTGCATTTAGCACAAGTGTGGTGTCAGGCACCTTTTCTATAGCCTCGTTTAAGAGCTTTACCGTACCCTCTATTTCGCCGTAGCGGTCCATTTGGTCTCGGAAAAGGTTTGTTATTACTATCTTGTGTGGGGTAAGATGCTTTACTATGTGCCTTACACTTGCTTCGTCGCATTCTATTGCGGCGTAGCTTGCATCAAGCTTTCCCCATATGTTAGCCTTAGCTATAAATGCGCATGCTACACCGGGAAGCATATTTGCACCCACATTGTTGCATACAACCTTGCTTCCGTCATGGGAGAGCAGGGAGTATATAAGGTTGTTGGTGGTTGTTTTGCCGTTGGTACCGCACACAAGTATTATTTCCTTTTTAATCTGCTTTGAAAGGGTTTTAAGAACTTCGGGCGATATCTTCATGGCTATACTTCCGGGCATGGAAGAACCCTTTTTGCCCATGAGCACACCAAGTCTTATAAGAAGCTTGCAAGCTATTATAGCTACAATGTTTCGTAATTTTGTCATAAGGAAAATCTCCTATATATCAAGTTTGAGGTCTGAGTCTTTTATTATGCCGAGCTTTTTAAATGACTTTGCTATAATCCATGTTAAAACTGCAGGGAGTACAAAGCATATAAGAAGCACTGCGAGAATATCCATTTCATTAAGTCCCTTTGCACTAAGCACACCTATAGGACCTACAAGTCCGCAGGTGCCCATGCCCGAAGCTACGGCAATGGGGTTTTCCATGCGGAAAACAACTGTTGCAAGCGCACCTGTAATAGCTGAGGTAATTATGGGCGGAAGCCAGATTACAGGTTTTTTAACTATATTACCCATCTGGAGCATACTGGTGCCAAGTCCCTGTGCTATAATACCGCCCCATTTGTTTGCACCAAAGCTCATTACTGCAAAGCCTACCATCTGCGCACAGCAGCCTGCTGTTGCGGCCCCGCCTGCAATTCCCGTAAGACCAAGCATTGCGCATATGGCTGCAGAGCTTATGGGAAGTGTAAGGCATATTCCCACAACGACGGACACAAGCATACCCATTATAAGCGGCTGCATCTCGGTAAAGGTCTTTATAAGGTTACCAAGCTGTGTCATAAGTGTGGAAATAGCAGGTCCGAGAAGGAGAGATATTCCGACACCTATTGCTATTACAACTGTGGGTGTTAATATTATATCTATTTTTGTGGATTTATAGACAATCTTTCCAAGCTCGCAGGCTACAAGCACAGCCACGTAAGTTCCAAGTGGTCCTCCAAGGGCATTGCCTGATACACCTACTGCGCATAGTGAGAACAGAAGAAGTCCCTGTGCACCGAGTGCCGAGCCTATAGCCATAGCCATGGCAGGGCCTTGTGCTGCAACGGCATATTCCTTCATGCTGAGAAGAAAATCATGTGTCTGCTTATTAGGAACATAGTCTGCCACGGTGCCGAATATTGTACCTATAAGAAGCGACGCAAAAAGGCCCAGCGCCATAGCGCCAAGGGCATCGATAAAATACTTTCTGGGCGATAATAAAATGCCTTTCTTCTTAATGTAACTCATAATTACCTCCGTAATATATTTATTATAGTAAACAGTATATACCAAATATTCTCAATTTTCAATATATAGAGGTCTTTTTTATTCGTTTTTTGCATATCTTTTTTTAGGTGGTGACAAAAAATGGATGTTCTTATTACAAAAAAAGGAGAGAAAAACGGTTATATAACCCTGGATAATTCCAAATGCCTTGTTTTAAGGCGGTATGACGGAGAAAAAACAGAGCTTATAAAAGACATGACAAATGAGTTTGATGTGTACGCAGATGATGACGGAACACTTGATATATTCGGAGTAAATACCTCGGGAAATCTTCTGCACATACGCCATTCAAATGAAGATACAACCGTGTATACAGTTCTTGAAAACCGAAGCGCCGAGGGCAGGATATCCGCCGTGCGCGTTTTTAAGATATACGGAAGATACCATCTTCTTTACTGTATAAACCACACAGAAAGACTTCTTGTGCACCACATTGCAGGATACGGCGATTACAGCATGGAGCCTGAAATTATAGACCGTATAGGCAAAAACAATCTCTTTGATGCGGTGTGCGATGAGGATAAAAACATACATGTTGTCTACGCTGCAGACGATGCTCTTCTAAAGCGCAGGTACAACTACAGTACAAAGACCTTTTCCAATCCGCAGACACTTGTATCAGCCGAGGTGCGCTCTGTTGGGGTGTTGCTTTTTAAAGGCAGGCTTTATTCAGCCTTTGCCGCTTTGGATAAAGGGCACAATTCTGTTTTTATCTATTCGGATGAGGCGGGCACTCGAACAGAGGTTGGCATAAAGGTGCATATGGATACCAAAGTGGCACTTGTGCCAAACGGTGATAAGTTGTGCGTGCAGTGGGTAGAGAATTCCATGTGCTTTGGAGTTTCGTGTGATGAGGATTTGGTTAAGGAAAGGGTTAAAATTTTCGGACGCACAAAGGGACTTGCAAGACCTAAAGCTATCGGCGGAGATGTGAGGGCAACGATGACAGCACTCGACCTTTCGCAAAGACCGTTTTTTAATGTGGAGGATATGACAGTAATGCATGAAAAACCCAGGACGCAGTATACGGGTCAGGAAGTGGATATGCTGTCGCGTAAATACATAGAGGTGCTGTCTCGCAAAAATGATTTTGTGGATTTGGACAGGGAGCTTACCAGAATAGAAGCGGCTCTGGAAAGACTTGTTATGCTTGCGGAAAAAGCAATAGAAGAAATAAAAGGCACATCTAATAACGAAAAAAATTCAGAGAACAAAGAGAATTCATTTGAGGAGGAACAGTAAATGTCAGATATAAGGATAGATACCTTTCTTTCACCTTATGTAAGATTTGTAAATGCTTGTCCGTCGGTTAAAAGTGCGGATTTTTACTACGGAAACACACTCATTCAGCCGTCACTCGGGTTTGGATGCTTCAGCGCGTATTACAAGGTTCCCAAAGGTCTGCAGGAATTTGTAATTACAGAGGCAGGTAACAAGGATAATGTACTTGCAACAGTTAAGCTTCCCTTCGGTCATGGCGATGTGTACACCGTCGCAGCAGTTCATTCTGACGGAAGCACTATGGCATACGGCATTATGGAGCCCACGGAAAGAAAGGATACCGACTACGGTCATATAAGGGTATGCCACCTTTCGCCAAACCTCGGCAGTCTGGATATATCCGCAAACGGTTATGATATTCTCGGAAGTATAGATTATCTTGAATTGAGCCGTTATATATGTATAAAACCGGATATGTATGAATTTCGTGCAAGGCAGAATTCCGATGGTGCATTAAAGCTTATAATGCCAAATCAAAATGTACAAAGCGGGAAATACAACACAATCTATATAGTAGGTCTGTCTAACGAAAAACCGTGCCTTATGGGCATATTCACAGTAGATGCGGCAAGCTACACGGGGTATTATTTATAAAATTCAAATTCTGTGCGAGATTTGAATAATAGAATGTATTAAAAAAACCAAGACGCTAAAAAATGTAAAAAAATCAAAAAATGTCTTGACATCTTAATAAAAAGATGATAATATATCAAGGTAAAGCAAAGCAGAGGTCCACCTCTCACCTTACGATTTCAAGGTATCAGTAAGGTAGATAAACTTGTATTTTATTGTATAAGTGGGTGGATTTCGCCCACTTTTTCTTTTTGTCTAAGTGGATTGCGTATTTAATCTTAATTTGGAGGTGCTTTGTCATCAGTAACAAAGAAATGTTGATTAATGATGAAATCAGAGAAAAAGAAGTCAGAGTCATCGATTCCGACGGTTCCCAGCTCGGCATACTTCCCCTTGCAGATGCTTTGTCCAAGGCGGATGCCAAGAATATGGACCTGGTACTTATTGCACCGCAGGCAAAACCGCCCGCATGCAAGATTATGGACTATGGTAAGTATAAGTTCGAACAGGGCAAAAGAGAAAAGGAAGCCAGAAAGAATCAGCGCATAGTAAACATCAAAGAGGTGCGTATTACGCCTTCTATAGATGTTCACGACTTCAATACCAAGGTTAATCAGACAGTCAAGTTCTTGAAGTCCGGTGATAAAGTCAAGGTTACCGTTAGGTTCAGAGGACGCGAGCTTCACCACACACAGCTTGGTATGGACCTTCTTACAAAGTTCGCAGAAGCTATTACCGAAACGGGAAGTGTAGAAAAGGCTGCCAAGCTTGAAGGTAGAAACATGACTATGGTAGTCGCACCCAAATAAACAAAATTACCTTAAAAATTGGAAGGAGTGTAAATGCAATGCCTAAAATCAAAACTCACAGAGGTGCTGCAAAGAGATTCGGTCTTACAAAGAATGGTAAAGTAAAGCTCAACCAGGCTTTCAGAAGACACATTTTGACAAAGAAGTCCACAAAGAGAAAGAGAGCATTAAGAAAGCAGGCATATGCCGCTAAAGCTAATGCAGCTACAATCAAGAGACTGATACTTTATAAATAAAATATAGGGAGGCGTTTTAAAATGGCTAGAGTAAAAGGCGCTATGGCTACAAGAAAGAGACACAAGAGAGTTTTAAAACTCGCTAAAGGATACAGAGGTGCAAAGAGCAAGCTTTTCAGAACTGCAAAAGAAGCAGTTATGAAGTCGTTGTCCTATGCTTATATAGGCAGAAAGCAGAAAAAGAGAGATTTCAGAAAGCTTTGGATTACAAGAATAAGTGCAGCTTGCAAATTGAATGGTACAACCTATTCAAAGTTTATGAACGGTCATAAAAAGGCTGGAATAAACATGAACAGAAAAATGCTTTCCGAGATTGCTATTGCAGACCCCAAGGCATTTACAGAATTGGTAGAGAAGGCTAACGCTGCTCTTAACTAATCATACTTAACCACTATATTTATCGAAATATAGTGGTTTTGATGT
>JAZURE010000059.1:0-36774 GCA_045606045.1 Clostridia bacterium
ATAATTTCTCTTCTTTACTATGTGTTATGTTTGTCCCACCTTTTGGTCTGCCCATAAAATTCAACTCCTTTATTTTATAATAGCATAAAAAATGATGGTAGACACTGTTTTTTTAGTGTCTACCATCATTATACTACTTCAGTTCAATGACCGTGTGTTTTTTCATCATATACAATATCCCTTATTTTTTATCACCTGCGCTACTTTTTCTGCAAGTGTATTGCAAAGGTTTTCTCCCATAGCCTCTACCATAACCCTTATTACAGGCTCGGTGCCGCTTTTTCTAAGAAGTATTCTGCCGTCTCCTCCAAGCGATGCTTCTGCACTTTTCACAGCTTCTAAAACATCTTCATCAGCTATAACAGCAGCCTTATCCGATACCTTTACATTTTTTACAACCTGCGGGAAACGGATAAAGCCATCGCAAAGCTTATTTGATGTAAGCTTGCTTTCTATAAATACTTCCATAATTTTTAGTGCCGTTATAAGTCCGTCACCTGTGGAAGCAAACTTGGAAAATATTATATGTCCCGATTCTTCGCCTCCGAGGCAGTAGCCGTTTTTCTGCATTGCCTCGTAAACATACTTATCTCCTACATCGGTTTTAACATACGATATTCCCTTTTCGTCAAATGCTTTGTAAAGACCCATGTTACTCATTACTGTGGTAACAACGGTGTTCTTGCTTAGTGTATCATTTTGTTTCATATAGCAACCGCAGAGGTAAAGTATGTGGTCGCCTGTAAGTACATTGCCGTCATTATCTACTGCGAGACAACGGTCGGCATCACCGTCGAAAGCAAAGCCTATGTCGAGCTTTTTGTCCTTTACAAGCTCACAAAGTCCCTCTATATGTGTAGAGCCGCAGCCGTTGTTTATGTTTGTACCGTTGGGGCTGTTGTTTATAACAAAGGTCTCTGCACCAAGGGTATCAAATATATTCTTTGCAAGCATCCATGTACTTCCGTTTGAAGCATCAAGACCAACCTTTATGCCCTTAAAGCTCTTCATGGCAAGCGATATTATATAGCCTGTATAGCGGTTTCTGCCTACAACATAATCAACAGTTCTTCCTATATCTTCGCCTGTAGCAAGAGGAAGCTCAGGGATAATTCCGTCGATATATGCCTCGATGTCGGAAATTATAGCCTCACCCATTTTCTCGCCTCTGCCGTTTATAAGCTTGATGCCGTTGTCAAAGTACGGATTGTGACTTGCCGATATCATGATACCGCAGTCAAATTCCTCCGTACGCACCACATATGCCACAGAAGGTGTGGTGGTAACATGAAGAAGATACGCATCTGCACCGCTTGCGGTAAGCCCCGCTACAAGTGCGTACTCAAACATATAGCTTGAGCGTCTTGTATCCTTGCCTATGACTATCCTGCACTTGTGTTCCTTGCCGTAGTGCCAGCCCAAGTATCTTCCTACCTTAAAGGCATGCTCTACGGTAAGTGTTTTATTAGCTTCTCCTCTAAAGCCGTCTGTTCCGAAATATTTTCCCATCCGTAATCTCTCCTGTCCTATTCTACTGTCACAGATTTTGCTAAGTTTCTTGGCTTGTCTGCGTTAAGTCCCTTGCCCAAGGCTACATAATACGCTATAAGCTGAAGTACAGGTGCGCATATAAGCGGCATAAAAAGCTCCTCTGTGTCGGGAATCTTTATGACCTTATGGGCAATACCGTTGTCTACATCCGCACTTTCCGAAGCAAGAAGTATTACTCTTGCACCTCTTGCCTTAACCTCGCGGATGTTATTTATGATTTTTTCCTTTATGCTTTGTTTTGTGAGTATGGCAACAACAGGTGTTGTTTCCTCTATAAGTGCTATGCTTCCATGCTTTAATTCACCTGCGGCATATGCCTCGCAATGAATATAGGAAATCTCCTTTGTCTTAAGTGCTCCCTCCATGCTCTGTGCATAGTCTGCACCTCTGCCTATATAGAAGATACTTCCGGCATCTGCAAGAGAATCAGCTACATCCATGCATACGCTCTCAAGGGTAAGTGCCTGCAATATCTTTTGGGGTACATCATTAAGAAGAATATCGACATATGACGATGCCTCATTCCCCGTTATAGTGCCCTTTGCTTTGGCAATTTTTACACCTATAAGATAAAGCACCGCAAGCTGAACAGAATACGCCTTGGTGCTGGCTACGGCTATCTCCCTCTCTGCTTTGGTGTAGATAACATCATCAGCCTCGTTTGCTATTGCCGAGCCGTAGGAGTTTACTATTGCAAGAGTGCGCACACCCATGGACTTTGTAAGGCGCAGTGCAGACAGTGTATCTGCGGTTTCGCCCGACTGTGACACGAAGAGCGCTATTTCGCTTTTTCTTACAATAGGCTCACCATACAAAAACTCCGATGCCAGATGCGTGTATACAGGTATTTGGGCAAGGCTTTCTATTGTATACTTAGCCGCAAAGGAGGCATTGTATGCCGTGCCGCACGCAACTATATGAAGCCCTGTTAAAGACTTTAAGAAGCCGTAGTCTATATTTATACCAAGCTCTATCTCTCCGTCTCTGACAAGAGAAGATACTGTGCGTTTTACCGCGTCAGGCTCTTCGGAAATCTCCTTGCGCATAAAATGCTCATACCCGCCCTTGTCGGCAGTTTGACGATGCACCTTTTGCCTTTGGGCAGTCTTAGAAATGGGATTTGCATCCAAATCATAAAAGCTTATGCTGTCTTTGGAAACCTCTGCCACTTCGCCCCTCTCCACGGTATAATATTCTCCCGCAGTATCTGTAACGGCAGATATATCCGAACATACAAAATTGCCGTCCCCGCCCTTAGTTACTACAAGCGGGTTATCCTTTCGGAAGGCATATATTTTATCACAGAAATCGTAAAACACGGCACATATAGCATATGAGCCTGATATCTCGTCTACAAGCTTATTTATAGCATGAACGGGACTAAGCGTCCTTGCAAAATAATAGTCAAGAAGCTTGGCACAAACCTCGGTATCGGTATCCGACAGGAAGTTGTAGCCGTTTGCAATGAGAAATTCTTTTATTTCACCCGAATTTTCTATGATGCCGTTGTGCACCACAGCTACCCTGTGCGTGCCGTGAGGGTGGGCGTTTCGCTCGGTGGGATTACCGTGTGTTGCCCATCTTGTATGCCCTATACCGCACCTTGAGTCGATGGTTTCTACCCTAAGCTTTGCTTTTAGGTTATCAAGGCTTCCCTTTGCCTTTATCATTTTTATTCTGCCGTCTTCAAAAAATGCCACTCCAGAAGAATCGTAGCCTCTGTATTCTAAATGTGTGAGTACATCAAGAAGCACGGGCACAGCCTGTGTCCTGCCCGAAAAACCAACAATTCCGCACATATGCTTTCTCCTTGTCGGCTCCTGCGGGACAACAGAAACCCATTATTTTGTGATTTGACGGATGCGATTTTGTGTATTTGTACGCACCCTTACGACACAAATCATGCCGAAGAGGTATCCGCCGAATTTTCGATAGCCTCTTACCTCGTCACGAAAAAATTCCGTCTGGCGCTAAACGGTATGTCCGTCTTAGACACACAAGTCCCATAAATATTATGGACTTGTTTTGGAAAAATAAAACTTATATATTTTTCCTACTTTTTTACAACAATGTTGTCTTGCGATTTGAAGATTGAGTTTTCTCCAATGTACCCGCGCACCATAGATGTAGGATATACTGTGCAGTTTTTGCCGATTACGGTTCCGGGACACAATACGCTGTGGCATCCGACCTCAGTAAAATCGCCGACCATGGCTCCGAATTTCTTGAGTCCTGTTTCCAACTTTTCACCGTTTGCCAAAACAGTTACAAGGGATTTGTCGCTCTTGACATTGGAAGTGACGGCTCCTGCCCCAAGGTGTGATTTGTAGCCAAGCACAGAATCGCCCACATAATTAAAATGAGGAATCTGCACATTGTCAAAAATTATGCTGTTCTTAACCTCGGTAGAATTACCCACCACGCAGTTTTTGCCCACAAGCACACTGCCTCTTATAAAGGCACATTGTCTGACCTCTGTGCCCTCGCCTATGATACAGGGACCCGTGATAGAAGCACTTGGCGCAACTGTGGCGCTTTTTGCTATCCATACATTTTCTCCTGCTTCATCATACAAGGACTTATCGAGGGTTTTGCCAAGCTCTGTTATAAAGCTTTTTATACCCGAAAGCACTTCCCACGGATATGTTGTACCCTTAAGAAGAGGCTCTGCCATTGTGTAGCTTAAATCGTACAATTCGTTTGTTTTCATTTTCTCACCTCCTTAATAAAAAAATGACATAAAATAGCCTTTATTTCTAAAGTATATTCCAAAATAAGTATATCATACCATACATCGCTTTGCAATAGTTTTAACAATTATTTGACATTTTGGATAGAAAGAATTATAATAAATTGTTCCCTACCTCAAGCACAATATAAGTATAATGAGTATTGCAACAGACGCTCCGCAAAGGTTGGCTCGCTTGACGGAATAAGCGTAAAAACTGCATACTCCAATGTGATAAACCATGAAGAATAAGTTAAAAAAACTCATACAAAAGCTTAATACCGAACACTCTCTTACAGTCGGTGAGTACAAATACCTTGTAAAAAACTACTCCGATGAAGCACTGGGTTATATAGCACCTATTGCACTCCAAGCCAAAAAGAGCATATACGGAGATGATATATATATCCGCGGTCTTATAGAGATATCCAACATATGTAAAAACGATTGTCTATACTGCGGTATCCGTGCGTCAAACAAAGAGTGCAAAAGATACCGCCTCACAAAAGAGGAAATTCTCTCTTGCTGTGAAAACGGATACAAGCTGGGCTTTCGTACCTTTGTGCTTCAGGGCGGTGAGGATATGCACTATAACGACGGGGTTTTGTGCGATATTGTAAAATCCATAAAGGAAAGCTACCCCGATTGTGCCGTTACGCTCTCCATGGGCGAAAGAAGCTTTGAGAGCTACAAGCATCTTAAAAGTGCAGGGGCGGACAGATACCTGCTTCGCCACGAAACTGCAGACAGACGCCACTATCGGAAACTTCACCCAAATAAAATGAGCTTTGATAACAGAATGAAGTGCCTTAAAGTTCTTAAAGAGCTTGGATATCAGACGGGTTGCGGTTTTATGGTAGGCTCTCCCTATCAGAAAAACCGTCATATTGCAAAGGACCTTAAATTTATAGAAACCTTTTCTCCCCAAATGTGCGGAATAGGACCTTTTATACCGCATAAGGACACACCGTTTTCGGGTTACCCTGCAGGAGATGTGAACTTTTGCACATATCTTCTTGCTATAATAAGGCTCATAAAACCAAACATACTCCTGCCTGCTACAACTGCTCTTGCAACCCTGTCGGATGGCGGACGGCTAAAAGCGATTTTGTGCGGAGCAAATGTCGTGATGCCAAATCTCTCGCCCGAGGATGCCAAGAAAAACTACAATCTCTACAACGGTAAGAAAGCAACAGGACTCGAAGCGGCAGAGCATTTAGAAAACTTAAAAGAACAATTACAACCCGCAGGTGCACGCATAGTGTATAACCGAGGAGATATGAAAGGATGATAAATTATGTATAACCCAAAATCACTCAAAGCAGAAGAATTCATAAGCCATGCCGAAATACTTGAAACCATAGAATATGCCGAGAAAAACAAAGATAATTTTGCATTAATCGAAGAAATCCTCGAAAAAGCCCGTCCCAAAAAAACAGAAGAAGGAATTGTATGCAAGGGACTTACCCACAGAGAAGCCTCTGTTCTTCTGGCGTGCGACAACGAGGAAATAACAGACAGAATATATAAGCTTGCCGAAGAAATAAAACTTTCCTTTTACGGCAACAGAATAGTTATGTTTGCACCCCTTTACCTTTCCAACTACTGTGTAAACGGATGCGTTTACTGCCCCTATCATATGAAGAATAAGCACATAGCACGAAAAAAGCTCACACAGGAGGAAGTACGAAATGAGGTTATCGCCCTGCAGGATATGGGGCACAAGCGCCTTGCTATAGAGGCGGGCGAAGACCCTGTAAATAACCCCATAGAATACATCTTAGAGTGCATCAAGACCATATATTCCGTAAATCACAAAAACGGAGCTATCCGCAGGGTGAATGTAAACATCGCCGCAACAACCGTGGAAAACTACAGAAAATTAAAGGATGCAGGCATAGGCACATATATACTATTTCAGGAAACATATAACAAAAAGAGCTATCTTGAGCTTCACCCCACAGGCCCCAAGCACGACTACGACTACCACACCGAAGCCATGGACAGTGCCATGGAGGGCGGTATAGACGATGTTGGACTCGGTGTTCTCTTCGGGCTTGAGGGCTACAAGTATGAATTTGCAGGACTTCTTATGCACGCAGAGCACTTAGAAGCCGTACACGGCGTAGGACCTCATACCATAAGTGTACCGCGTATAAAGAGGGCAGATGATATAGACCCCGATGTGTTTGACAACTCACTGGCCGATGATATATTCAAAAAAATCATTGCCTGCATAAGAATTGCTGTTCCCTACACAGGTATGATAATATCTACAAGGGAATCCGAAAAGGTGCGCGGCGAAGCACTAAATATGGGCATATCGCAAATAAGCGGTGCTTCAAGAACCTCGGTGGGCGGATATACCGAAGAAGAAAGACCGCATGACTCAGAGCAGTTTGATGTGTCAGACCAGAGAACTCTCGACGAGGTGGTAAGCTGGCTTATAGATTTAGGTCACATACCGTCATTCTGTACGGCATGCTACCGCGAGGGAAGAACGGGAGACAGATTTATGAGTCTGTGCAAGACTGGTGCCATACAGAACTGCTGTCACCCCAACGCACTTATGACTCTTTCGGAATATCTTGTGGACTATGCAAGCGAAGATACAAAGAGGAAGGGCTTTGAGCTTATAGAAAAAGAGCTTCAAAAGGTGCCAAACCCCAAGGCAAGACAGATTGCCATAGATAATGTGGAAGCAATAAAAAGTTCTAACAGACGAGATTTCAGGTTTTAAACCATGGGATCTAAAAAGGGAGTGGATACACCAATATCCACTCCCTTTTGTTATATACCTACTACCAAATCACATATAGCTTCGTTTTCTGCAAGCTTTTCCTTTAAGAGCTTTAATGCTTTATCTACCAATGACGAAAAATAGTCAAAGGGCATTATAACCCCCATTACAGGATATGCCTTTACAAACTCCGAGTACACATCTCTTAGCTTAAGGTACCCCGTACCCGAGCCGTATGTCATCTCCGCCTGGGCGCACATGCACACAAGCCATTCTATGATGTTCTTTTTGCGTACCGCAACAAAGAACACAACACTTATAATCAATAATACAAATGATGCAATATACATATTTCACCTCCTATTTTATAAGTAATGACATCAAAAAACCAGCAAGACCGCTTATAAGAGCTGTGATACTGCTGTTTACAAGCACATCGTATCTCTTTACGGGTCTTTTTTCTATGGTTTCCACCCGTTCAAGAACATTGGTAAAATCGCTTCGCATCTCTCTCATTTCCGATGCAAGGCTGTGTATGGAGTCTGCCAGATGCTCTATACGGTCCAGCCTGTGATGTGCCGACTTTACGCTGGACTCTACAAATGCCATACGCTCCCAGACTTCCTTTTCTTCCAAATACTTCACCCCCGTCAGCTCATGATGCCTGCTATACGAAGCATAACCGTAAGGCACCATATCTTCATATCGTCGAGGTTAAGATTTCCATCGCCCGTACCTCGTATGTAGCCTTTGTCTACGGCTTTCTTTACATAGGGTTGTGCCCACGCGGGACAATCTGAAATTTTGTTGTACATTTTCTTTTCCTCCTTTTTTTGCACAAGTGCATAGTTCGGGCGTCCGTAGCCTGCTATGCGATTATAATCGGCAGGATACCTCTTTTTTGCAACCATTCCCCCGTTTGCCGCAAGACCTGTTACACAAGAGGTATTGCCCTCTACGGTGTACACATATTCGCTATCTACCTCGTACACAAGACCTGTATGACATATAGTGCCGTGACCATCTTTAAAAAATATCACATCTCCTGCACGGGCTTTTGTGTGCCACTCATTGTGGTTTTTGTAATACTGCGCCGATGTGGGAGTATATGCCGACCAGCCGTGTATAAGCTCCAGTGCTTTGTCTCCGTATGCCTTTACCATGCACCAATCCATAAAGGTATCGCACCATGCATAGCCGTTTGCGTATATACCCTTATGATATGCACTCATTTCATGGGCATATTTTGTATAATTGTTTCTGCCTGCGTTTGCGGTTTTGGAATACAGGTTTTTTTCGCTCGCCTTTTCCATATAACCTGCTTCGTTTAAGGCAATGTCTATTACTCTTTCTATTGAAATTCCTCCCCTTCTTTTGTACTTTCTTTTGCAAATATTCTCTTCACACAAAGCAAAAGCAACTCACCGCCGAATACTGCGTGGTTTGCTGTAAGAAGCCCCGTAACCAAAAATGAATTATGGCTTGCTATCCTCATAGACCACACCTGAATTACCACCATTTCCAATATGCAAAAGGCAACCACATACTTACTGAATAAGCCTTTTTTCTTCTTTAAAGACATAGTATACCCCCAAACGCATATGCACACGCACCTGCGGTATCTTGTCCCTTAGGAGATAGCGCATCCTCAAACTCCTTATCGGTGGGGTTTATTATCTGTACATAGTACATGCTTCCCTCCTCGGTTTTGGTATAACGCAAGCTCTCTGCAGGGAATTCCTCTATAGATTTTGCATACATAATCTGTCACTCCATAGGTATATTTTTTCTTGCGGCTCTTAGTCTGTAGTCGGCAGGGGTTTTTATTTTTGTAATGGACTCTAAAAGATTTTTGCCCTTTGATTGCACATTTGCGCCATTTCCGCCCTCTATATTTGTGCCGTAAGCACGGTTTACAAGCTCGGTAAGCTTCTCTACCCTTTGGGTAAGCTCGCCTATTGTTTTGTGCATGGAATTATATTCGGCAAGCTGACTCATAACCTCGTCCTTGCCGTCAAAATCCATCATTCCGAGGCACACATTGGCACTTACGAAATTATTGGGATTGAAAAGTCCTGCCGCATAAAGCTCTTTGGCAAGCTCATTTTGTGCCGTACGGGAAAAGGGACTGGATTTCTGACTTGTAACCGATATATCAAATATACACCTTTTATTTTTTAACTGAGACCCGAGCATATTTTTGCTAAACTCCACAAAATCCTCCATGGTGCCTCCCGATGCAATTCTGAATGTCCTGCCCTCTTCGTAAAACTGGCTTATGAGGTCGATGATAAAATAATTTATGCTTCTGAACGCTCTGTATGAGCCTTTTATCATATCCCTCGAAAGCTTGCTTCCTGCCTCCTGAAGTGCCGCAATAGCACTTGCAGCAGTTACACCCGAGGTGGTGCCGCCCTGTGAAACATCACGGTTTCCGCTTGTTTCCTTCAGCTCCTCTATCTTCTGATTAAGAAGCGCTACAACTCCCGAATCAAGCTGTGATACCGTAATCTCCTTTAAGTTCCTTTCGTCCATATTTCCTGCCACATGTACAAATTCCTTTGTCCAGTCGGAAAATTCCTCTTCATTTACACCGCTTGAATCGGATATGAAAAATCTTCTTTTGCCTGCCTGCAGGGCATTTTTTATAATAATCTGGTTGAGCTTGTCTATATACATCTGCACATCCTTCATTATATCTATGTAGCCAAAGCCGCAGGGTGTTCCCTCCTCTATGAAGAGAGGGTCAAACACAAAGGGATACTTGCCGTGGTCATAGTAGCCGTTTTCGGCATACAGGGGATCGTTTTCCGATGCATACAGAACATGCTCACCCACATATTTGCAGTAGTGAAGCACAACCCTACTGCCACTTTTTTTCTTGTAATACCAGTCAACAACAGTACACTTATTTGCAGTATCCACATCGTCATCATAGAGATATGCCGCTATGTCTATACCGCCCGATAGATTCTTTCCTTTAAGATGGGGATACATTCCTGTCAAAACCTCGGTATCTACAAGCTCTACAGAAAACAGATTACGGCTGTCCTGAATATCCTTTATACCACTCTCCCAAAACAGATTTAATATATCTATCTGTTTTATGTCTATATCGCCAAGACCGCCGTATAAGCTGCTGTTCCAGAATATTCCGTAACAGCCTGTGCCGTTTTTGAGTTTGTACCACCATACATCAGAATAGGTTTCTTCAAAACCGTTGTATTCAAGTACTGTGGGAACTATCTTGGAAAGAAGCTTTGCAGCCTCGATATCTGTCCTTTCCCTCGGCAGAATAGCGGGTGCAGGGTAATTATCCATTACATCGGCATGCTTGTTGGCTATACTGTTAAAAAGCCATGCCGATGCAGGCTCGGGGTCACTCGTCTTTTTGCGGCGTATAAGGTCCCAATGACGCATTTTCCACCACTGCTCATTCTCTACAATGCGCCGTTCAAGATTTATCTTGGAACGCTTGTATGTATTAAGAATTCTTGTGGCGTTTTGAATTGTTTCCCTGGTAACAGGCGGTATGTATTTTGTACTTTCTGTCTCCATAAATTTCCTCCTTACCTATTTATTTGAAGATGTCTTACAGCTTAATTTTAATCCGTTTTTAACATACTTTTCGCCTACTGATATTTATATTTGAAAAATAATATGGAAAGCGTAAAAAGTTGTGTTTTGTTTCTTACAAAATGTGACATCTTTCTCGGTTGACTTTTGCACTTTCCGGTGCTTTTTGGGGGAACGCAAATCCCGGACGTACAAAAATAAACGCAGACGAGGCGTAGCGACGAAGACAGTACAATGGTACGGCGAGGAGCTACAACGAAGTAAGAAAAGTGCATACTTTTCGTGCTTTTGGATTGCAAAGCCAAAAGCTACCTTAAAAAGAAAAATCTCACTATCAATTTTCATCAAACTGATAGTGAGATTGTTTTTGTTTTGCACTTTCCGGTGCATTTTTGGGGGACGCAAATCCCGGACGTACAAAAATAAACGCAGACGTGGCGTAGCGACGAAGACAGTACAAAGGTACGGCGAGGAGCTACAACGAAGTAAGAAAAGTGCATACTTTTCGTGCTTTTGGATTGCAAATCCAAAAGCTACCTTAAAAGAAAAATCTCACTATCAATTTTCATCAAACTGATAGTGAGATTGTTTTTGTTTTGCACTTTTCGGTGCGTTTATTTTTGTTAGTCCGTGTAGAAGATTTCGGTAAAATCTTCGTAGTACTTGCCCTCTTCATGCCCCTTGAAGCAAGGAGAGGATATACTCCTCCATTTCTGCATATAAGGGTCATCATCCATCTTCTTATTATCCGCTTCGAAATCATCTCCTATATACTCATAGTATGTAAGAAGACGGTTTCCGTTTATGGATATAGAATAATTACGGATGTTGCTTTCTCTTATGATGTCAAGTATTTCCGGCCATGGATTTGCGTGGAGCTCAACATACTCCTGCACCTTTTCGGGTTTTAGTTCAGAATACATTATGTATCTTTTCATATAGCGCCTCAGATTGCACAGTATCCTGTTGTGTAGTAACCAAGGTTGTGACGGCGGTCAAGTCTGCCGAATGCCGCACATACAGGCACATCGCACTCAAGCTCGCAGGAATACTGTCCGTTAGGAATCTGGAAGTTTTCTTCACAGATGGGCATATCCATTCTTACGCAGATAACTCTCTGGGCAGGAACTGTAAGGTGAAGTCCCTTAACAGGGTCCTTATCTTCAAAATAGATGTTTACTATGATGTGAGCATCTACTTCGTTTTTATTTGTAATCATCATAGCTTCATGACCGGGAAGACTCATATCGTCTCCGTTGCCGGGGAGGTCGCCATCGATGAACATATAGTTGGTGTAGCCTAATACTTTTTCCATAATATTATCTCCTTTTATTAAAGATCCTTCATGAAGTAGTCGCACATCTTGGGCGAGAAGGGTTTGCAGCCGTCTTCTGTGATAACGAAGCCTGTTTCAATTCTTCCGCCGTGGAGGTCGGGATGACCAAAGAAGCTTACATCTACCATTACAGTCATACCGGGAACAAGAACGAAGTCACCGTTGGGGCCAAAGAAGGGAGCTTCTGCTTCCATAAGACCTATGGAGTGCGCAAAGGGGCATACGATGTAGTCGGAAAGACCGTGCTTTTCGTAGTAGAGACGGCCGGGAACATCGATTTCGCGTCCGGACATACCTGGCTTTAACATATCCTTTGTAAGGCGGAATGTTTCTCTCATGTGGTTTAAGAGGTCTTTCTGCTTCTGTGTGTATACACCGTTTACGGGGATTGTATCACCAAATGTTCCTGCATAGCCGTTGAATCTGGGAGCTATACCTATCATAACAAGCTCACCATCTTCCATAGCCTTGTTTGTAGCTGTAGGAACAACTGCCTTTGCTCTTTCGCCAGAGCCAACGATTGTAGAATATGCAAAGCTTGTAGCACCGTTTATACGGCAGATGGATTCACCTGCTGCAGCAACCTCGAATTCATATGCTCCGGGCTTGATAGCTGCCATCATCTTGTCATATGCAAGGTCGCAAAGATCTGTAGCTTTCTGAATCTGATCTACTTCCCAGATGGACTTGTATGCACGAAGTGTTTCATAGTCGTCTGTGATGTCTACCATCTCAACACCCTCGAAGCCTGCTACGAAATCGCAGTATACCTGATGGGGAATTGTGGATGTACCTACAAAGCCTATTTTCTTAAGTGTAGTACCCTCTGACTTAAGCTCATCATTTAACTGCTTGAAGTTGATGATTGTAGCATTGGGATACTCTTCGTCGGGAACCATGAATACGGGAAAGCAACGAACCTTTGTGATTGCAGAGTTCATCTTTGCAAAAGGCTCGGATTCGGGTCCGCCTAAAAGTATTGGCTCGCCCTCTACGGGAATAAGTACAGAGCCTTTTTCAAACTGACCGCACCAGCCTGTAAGATACCAGCCGTTTGCAATGTTGAGCTCATCGAACTAGATAAGAGCTGCATCAAGATTTTTTGCTCTTAAGATTTCTCTTACCTGTTTAATTCTTTTCTCTGTTTCTGCCATGTTATAATATGCCATAGCGAAAACCTCCTTAAAAAATAGTTTTTGATTTATTGCGAAGGTAATTCATACCAATATAGTATGCTTTACCGTCGATTACATAAAATTATCATCGAGAGGGAACATGGGTCTTCTTATATTCTTAAGTCCCATATCCTGAAGTCTCTCGGTAGAGCTTCCGGGTGTAAATGCAAGTATAGACCTTTGTGCTACTTCACTAAGCTCGGGGAACAGATAACCAAGCTTTACAACCACGGTCTTAAACTTTGTATAGTCCAGATTTATTGACTCAAATATATCGGGTCTGCAAAGAGCAGCACGATTTTTTGTAATAACTATTGTAAACTTACCGCAATCCAATGTGGCACTTTCGCCTGCGTTTGCACCTGTGTAGGAGATGATGTCTCCCCTGTGTATGAGCTTACCTGTGATTTCTGCACTCTCACTGTCGGAAGCAAGAGAGCCGCCTACCTTAAGGGTAAGTGTATCGCCTATATTTGCTCTATAGCACATATCACATGCAGGTGCATCTGCAATACCTGCCACGAGGACATTATCTATATCAAGTTCCAATATCCTATTTAACATATAGGCATTATCTCCTGTGGCACCTGCGGTGGTGTTGTCACCCGAGTCGGACACAAATGTGGGCACATCGGATTCCATGGCGCGCTTTAGTGCTTCTACCGGTTCTACCGCTTCTATAAGGAATTTAAAGTCATATCTTGCATCGTAGAACATCTTAGATAACTCTTTGGCACATTTTTTTGCAACCTCTATATCGTTTCGGTGAGTTACAACAAAGCTTGGTCCCATAAACGGCTCATCCACCCAAGACTGACCGTTGAACACCTGCACTCCCATAATGCCCTCTACTGTATCTTCAAGCTCCTGCGCCCTCTCCATTATGCTCTTTAAAGGCTCAAGCGAGGTCTGTACGGCATCGCCGCAGATTACTACATTTGCCCTTTCCATCTGAGGGACAGGCAGTATACCCTCTTTTATGCAGTCTATGAGCATCTTTGCAGCTCTTATCTGAGCCTCTTTGTGGTCGGTGTGTGGCGCAGTTCTAAAGCCTGTAATGCAGTTGGAAAGCTCTACTATCTCATCGGTATTGTTTGCATGGAAGTCCATTGCAACGGAAATGGGTATGTTTTTACCTACCTTTTCTCTTACAATTTTTAAAAGATATGTATCGCCCGAGCCGATTTCCTCTACATACATTGCACCGTGTATATATAGCCATACACCATCTATGCCCTCTGTGGGGATAGCATCGCAAAGCTCATGTGCAAGACGAAGGAAATCCTCCTTGACTACTGCACCGCCCGGAAGTGCGTGTGCATAGATTGTCGGTACAAGCTCACAGCCGTTTTCCTTAAAATAATCTACTACCTTTACCTTTTCATACATTGCCTCGCCTACTGCGTAGTCGAAGTCCTCAAACCTTGTGGGAATGGGAGTTAAGCTGTTGCCCTCGCACTGTATGGAACCAATAGCTATTTTCATGTTGTTTCCTCCTTTGCAAACGTTTGCAAAACTTACGCAAATATATACCAAAATGAACTTTTCAGAAGTTCACTTTGGATATATTATGACTCTTTAATGTTTTTAACTGTATCGCCTTTTTCCAGAAAAGGCTCGAGAAATTTTCGCTCAAATCCGCCGTCATTACCATCGGCAGAAAGCCGTTTGAGAAGCAGTTCCCCTACCTTCTCGCCTATAAGCTGTTCAGGCTGGCAGATAGTTGTAATCTTCTGTCTTCTATCGTCGGTATGATTATGTATATCAAAGCCTACTACAGATATATCATCGGGTACAATCAAGCCTCTGTCACGGATAGCTTTGAGTGCTCCGTAGGTCATCTTTTCCGATGTGATGTATACTGCAGTAAAGGGCGAGCTTTCGCGTCTGTCCAGAAGCTCATTCATTGCATCAAAGCCTGATTGATGCTTGTAATCACCAAAGGCAACAAGACTCTCGCTATAGTCTATACCGTGCTCCGCAAGTGCATTTTTGTACCCTTCAAGTCGCTCTGTACCTGTGGTTTCCTCTTTGGAACCGATGATAGTGGCAATACGGGTATGACCTCTCTCACAGAGATAATCTATTGCAATATGCCCCGAAGATACGTTGTCTACCGTAATGGAATCTATATCGGATATTGACGGCACATTATCTATAAAGACAACAGGCACACCGCGTTCTATAAATGTTTTGACGGAATCTCCGCCAAGGTCTACCGTAGCAAGCACGAGTGCATCTATACGGCGTTTGAAGAGCATATCAAGATACTTGCGCTCCTTGTCTGCCTTTTCGTGAGTATCGGCAAGGATTATCATGTAGCCCTCGCGCGCAACTGTGCGCTCAATCTCTTTTACAATAGTGCCGAAACACGTCTCCGATACATCGGGAAGAACAACTGCAATCGTCTCGGTAGATGATTTCTGCAGTGAGCGTGCCACCTCGTTTGGCATATAATTATACTTTTTGGCAGCATCCATAACTTTGCGCCGTGTAGCTTCCTTTACAACGGACTTGCCGTTTAGTGCGCGAGAGACGGTAGATACAGAAACACCAAGCTCTTTTGCTATGTACTTGAGCGTGCTGCTTTCCTTCATCCTATCCCTCACCTTTCGCCTTATAATATAATTATAATTGGTGCACTATTTTTTGTCAAGTGCACTTTATTTGTGATTTACGCAAAAAATATGCAGAGAGCGATTATCGCTCTCTGCGAAAAACTTCTTTATTATAAGTTTTTGTACACACCTTCAGCAGAAGCCTCATAAGCTTTTTCAACAATAGTCTGTACATTGATAGCATCGCAAGCTGTAATAGCAGGCTCTGTATCATTGATAATAGCATTTGCAAAGGAAGAAATTTCCTTTTCGTACATATTGCCTGTTACTACCTCTACAACCACGGAGCCGTCGCCGTCTTCTCTGTTCTGCTTTGCATTGTAGCCTGCAGTATCATCGGAGGTTGTAAGGAGGATTTCGCCTGTTTCCACCTGGCTTATTGTACCCTCGGAAAGTATTGAACCCTTTGTACCGTAGAACTCAATGCGACATTTTGCGGCATTATCGGGAATGTTGAAGTTGGAGTCAACATATGCGGTAGCACCATTGTCCATCTTCATAAGCACAGCACCCGAGTCTTCGGCTGTGTATCCGAAAGTCTGATTCTGGCTGAAGCCTGTAACTGTAACTGCCTTTGTGCCCGAAATATACTGGAGAAGGTCTATACAGTGTATACCCATATCCATGAGTGCACCGCCGCCCGAACGGGTTTTATCCTGACGCCAGTTGCCGGGGATTTCGGGATACCAGCATGTAAGCTGGGCTCTCATAGAAACAACATCACCTATAGCACCCTGTGCAATAAGCTCCTTCATCTTCTGATGGTATGCGGAAAATCTCATCATAAGTCCCACACCGAGCTTAACGCCCTGCGCCTTGCAGAAATCTGCAATTTCCTTGGATTCTGCTATGGTAAGTCCCATTGGCTTTTCCAAAAGGATATGCTTTCCTGCCTTGGCTGCCGCCATAGCCTGTTCCTTGTGGCAGAATACGGGTGTAGCAATATATACTGCATCTATTTCGTCAAGTGCGAGCACTTCTTCTACTGTTTCGAATGCATACTGTGCACCGAATTCTTCTTTAACATTTTTGGCTGCTTCAAAGTTTGTATCCATTACAGCTACAAGCTCACTGTTTTCGGAAAGCATCATACCGGGAATTGTTCTTCTGTATGCTATGCCTCCGCAGCCTATAACACCCCATTTAATTTTCATTTATTACACCTCTTAGATAAATTATCTGCCTTCCTGCATTTCCTTTACAGACTCAAGTACTGCATCTGCCATGTACTCTATCTGCTCCTGGCTTAAGCCATAGAGGGGAAGATGTGTAAATCTCTTGTAGAATACTTCTTCGCAGTTGGGGCATGTCTTTGCGATTTCGTCTGAATTGTAGCCCATATCCTGTACAACCTTGAATCTGTAGAGAGGTCCAAAGTGAGCAATCTGTGTAACGCCCTTTTCTTCCAACTTCTTCTTAAGCACCTGAATGTCTCCGCCTGCCTTTGCGGGGTCAATCTGGAGAAGATACATATGGTAAGAAGGCTTAATATCTTCTGTATCAAGAAGCTGAGGAATAATAGCATCGTTTTCTGCAAATCTGCCTGTAAGATATTCTGCAGCTTCGCGGCGTGTCTTTATGATTTCTTCGTTACGTGCTACCTGAAGAGCAAGACCTAAGCCCTGGATTTCTGTAGTAGAGGAGTTGCCTGCCATGAAGGGGCCTTCCTTACCCGGAATGGGAGTGATGTTGTAGAGCCAATCCTTGATAGGACAGGAGAAATCGAGACCTAAGAAACGAGCTCTCTTCATGTCGGGTCCAAAGCCGGGAACAGTTGTGGTAAGGATACCGCCTTCACCAAAGGAAGTGATGTTCTTAACTTCGTGCATGGAGAATGCTGCAAAATCGCCTATTGTACCGAGCTTCTTGCCCTTGTACATAGCACCGAAGCCGTGAGCAGCATCTTCGAGAACTAATATATCGTGCTTTCTTGCAAGTTCCATAATAGGATCAAGGTCAACGGGATAACCGCCGATATGTACGGGAACTATCATCTTGGTCTTGTCTGTAATCTTTCTTGCAACATCTGCGGGGTCCATGTTGATTGTTCTGGGGTCTACATCGGCAAATACGAGCTTACAGCCTATAGCCAAGGGGTATGCCATTGTAGCTACGAATGTGATAGCAGGTACTATAACCTCGTCGCCTGCCTTTAAGTTAGCATACTTGTATGCAATTTCAAAACCTGCTGTAGCATTTGTAACAAATGTGGATGTATCTATACCGAGGTATTCGTTACAAGCAGCCTCTGCCTTTTCTACCTGTGAGCCGAGGGAGAGCTTGCCGGGAGGTGTAGCGAGGGGCTCAAGCTTTTTAACCTGTTTCCATACAGCTTCCAAAGCTTCGTCATATTCCTTACCTTCACCCTGCATTAAGAAGCGGATGATTTCCATTAAATCGTGAACATTGTAGTTTTCACCTACTGCTGCCCAGGGTACCTTTGTGGCACCTGTGTTGTACCTGAAGTCAGATGTCTGTTTAGCCATTTTCATTTCCTCCTAAAAATAATATAAAAAATTTGTGTGTAATAATATCATAAGGCATATGCCTTTATATTATAATTCTACCAAATACATAAGATAAATAAAAGATGTATATTTCCTTGTTTTTTGTAATATGTTCCGTGCATTGCGAAACTTGAGACAAAAAACGAGAATGCAGCATTTTTCTGCATTCCCGTGTGCTTAACATTTATTTAAGTTTTCTGCTTTTAAAATAATCGTCATTAATTTTCTTAATAACAGGTATAAGAGCAATTATCGCTATAAGGTTGGGTATTGCCATAAGTCCGTTCATGGTGGAGGAAATACTCCATATTAAATCAAGACTTCCAACAGCGCCTATGTATACGAATATTATGTATAAAATTCTGTATATTATTATGGCTTTGTGAGAGTCGTTTGTAAGGAATTCCACGCTTACCTCTCCGTAATACGCCCATCCGAGAATTGTGGAAAGTGCAAAGAATATGGTCGAAAGCGTAACACCCACTCCGCCTATACCGGGGATTATGCTGTTAAATGCTTTGATGGAAAGTGCCGCACCGTCTGCACCGCTTTGCCACAAACCCGAGGTAAGAAGTACAAGTGCCGAGCAGGTACATATGATGATAGTGGTAAAGAACACCTCAAACATACCCCAAAGCGCCTGCTCCACAGGCTCCTTGGCACTTGATGCCGCATGAGCTATAGGTGCGCTTCCGAGGCCTGCCTCATTGGAGAATACACCCCTCGAAAAACCAAACTTCATGGCTGTCATAATACCGTAGCCTGCTGCACCGCCCACGGCAGATTTAAAGTTAAATGCCTCTCTGAATATAAGAGCAAAAGCCGCAGGAATTTTTTCTGCATTTATGATAAGGCACACAACGGAACATACTACATAAAACATTGCCATAAAGGGTACGAGCTTTTCGTTTACGGCGGCAATTCTTCTCATACCGCCGAGTATAACGGCACAGGCTATAACCACAAGCACTATACCTGTAACATATGTGGGCACATAGTCCTTTAGTGCTATTGCAATGGAGTTACTCTGCGTTGCATTTCCTGTTCCAAGACACGCAAACATGGCAAATATGGAAAACAGCACTGCAAGCCACTTGAATTTAGGGCCGAGACCGTTCTTTATGTAGTACATAGGTCCGCCTATCCACTGCCACTCCTCGTTCTTTTCACGGAACTTGATGGAAAGGGCTATTTCGGCATACTTGGTTGTCATACCAAGAAGTGCACTTACCCACATCCAGAATACTGCACCGGGGCCTCCGGAAACGATGGCAGTAGCAAGACCTGCTATACTGCCCGTACCTATGGTACCTGCCATGGCTGTAGCAACAGCCTGAAAAGGGCTTACTCCGGATTTGTTTCCTTCGCGCTGATTTTTGGAAAAAAGTCCAAAGATGGTATTTTTGAGCATAAAGCCAAATTTGGTAACTTGAGGAAAACCAAGTCTCAGGGACAAGAAGAGACCTGTTCCGATAAGAAGAGCCAGCATTACGGGGCCCCACACGATGCCGTTTATTGCGGCGTCGATTTTGGTGATAATTTCAAGCATAAAAAACACATCTCCTTTAAGGGATTGCAATTCTTTTTTTATTATATCAAAAAAAACACCAAAAAAATAGTGGCATTTTGTCCTAAAATAGCATAATATTTTCTCTGTTTTTTCAAAATGTTGACAAAAGTTACAATCATATCATATAATTATGTATATCGGGATGTGATTATGTGATTATTAATTATGATATTAAAAAAATCAACGATGCCCTTCTTGATTTCTACAATGCAACGGGCATAGACATGGAATTTCTCAAGACTGATTTTTCACCTGCAGGAAGCGAGCGCCTTGCCGGAAACCGCTACTGCTTGAAGATGCAAAGCAAGCCCTCGGGAAGAAAGGCTTGTGCCCTTTCGGACAGAGAGCTTCTGGAAAAATGCAAAAAAAGCAAAAAGACCGAAATGCACATATGCCACGCAGGACTTGTAAACGTGGCAATTCCCCTGCTCTATGACGACATAATCATAGGATATATAATATTTGGAAGAATGAAGCCCAATACAGATTTTGACATCATAAGAGATTACATAAAAAGTCTTGGCATAGATGCAGATAAGGCACAGACTTTGTATACGGATATACCGCTTTTTGAATCGGACAAGATACAGAGTGTATCCAATATAGCAATTATGCTTGCAAAGTACATTCTTCTTAAAAATATGATACGCCCCGACCTTAACGAAAGTATGCAAAAAGCAGTAGACTATATATCCGAAAATCTTGCAAAGGAGCTTTCGGTAAAGAGTATTTCAAAGAGCATAAATGTTTCTAAGAGTGTCCTCTACAAAAATTTCCACACACATTTTAACTGCACCGTAAGTGAATACATAAACACAAAGCGTATAGAAAAAGCTCTTGAGCTTATTGCAAAAACCAATATGTCTATAGAAGAAATTTCGCAAAGTGTAGGCTTTTCCACGGCGTCGTACTTTAGCAAGATATTTAAAAAGCAGGTAGGCGCATCGCCTCTTAAGTATAAAAAGAGTTTAACATTATAACAGAAAAACCGCGTAAAACGCGGTTTTTCTGTTATAATGTTACTCCGTCTTTGAAAATGGCTATTTCCTCATAGCCGTTTTCTTCATTTCTGGTCTTTTTGCCATCGGCAACCGAAAGCACATAGTCCAAAAGTTCATCGGTTAAGTCGCTTCCCGCAGCACACGCACCTGCATCAAAGTCTATCCAAGAGGACTTGCGCCTTGCAAGGTCGGTATTTGTAGAAATCTTTACCGTAGGTACGGGTGCACCAAGCGGAGTGCCCCTGCCCGTTGTAAAGAGTATCATATGCACTCCCGATGCCATAAGATCTGTTACGGCTACTATATCGTTACCCGGTCCGTTTAAAAGAGAAAGTCCTGTCTTTTTGATGCTTTCTCCATATGACAAAACATCGGTAACGATGGAAAGTCCGCCCTTTTGCACACATCCGAGGGACTTCTCCTCGAGTGTGGTTATGCCGCCCTTTTTGTTTCCGGGGGACGGATTTTCATACACCACCTGATTATGCCTTATAAAATAATCCTTAAAGTCATTTATAAGCTGTACCGTCTTATTAAATACTTCTTCGTTTTCGCATCTGTTCATAAGCAGATGCTCTGCACCAAACATCTCGGGAACCTCGGTTAAAACACAGCTTCCGCCGTAGGATATGAGCCTGTCGCAAAATCTTCCTACAAGGGGATTTGCGGTAATGCCCGAATATCCGTCGCTTCCGCCACATTTTAAGCCCACCCTGAGCTTTGAAATGTGTATCCTTTCTCTCTTGAAGGTATCGGCATATTCCTTAAGCTCTTCTATAAGGCGTACACCCTCTGCTATATCATCATCGAAATCCTGAGTATTAAGGAATTTAACTCTCCTGTCGTCCCAGCTGCCCAGAAACTTTTTGAAAACATCTATATTGTTGTTTTCACATCCAAGACCGAGCACAAGTACACCTGCGGCATTGGGATGGTTTACCATACCCTTTAAAATCTTTTGTGTGTTCTCCTGGTCATCTCCAAGCTGCGAACAACCGTAAGGATGGCAAAAGCACTTGGCACCTGTGAGAGACGCAAGCTTTTCGGCAATTTTGTTTACACAGCCTACGGTGTTTACAATCCATATGTCATTTCGTATACCTACATCGCCGTTTCCCCTCACATAACCCATAAAAGAAAGGTCGGTATCTGCCTTTTCATCATAGGTATAGCCCTTGTTGTAGGCATACTCTATCTTGCCCGAAAGATTGGTGGCAAGGTTGTGCGAGTGTACATGCTCACCCTTTTTGATGTTGGCTGTGGCATGTCCTATAGGCTGACCGTATTTTATAATGTTTTCGCCCTTTTTGATATCATGCAGGGCATATTTGTGGCCGTCTGTAAGGTTTACTTCCACATTATCAAGCTTATTTATTAACATATTTTAAAACCTCGTCTTTCAAGAAGCTTAAGTCTTCATCCCACAGTTCCTTGTTTGCAAGGATTTCCTCCACGGTTGCGGTCTTCATAAATTCGGTGATTTTTTCATCATCGTTTGTCATGTCTGTTCTGTAGAAGTCTATAAGCTTTGCAAAAGAAAATATAAGTGTTTCGGGAATCTTATTAAATCTCTTTATATATTCAAGTATAGACGGAAGAACTCTTACCTTGAACTTGCTCACAGAATTTAAAGCTATGGACGAAAGATAGTGCTTTATGTACGGATTGGAAAAACGGGTAATTACATTGTCCGCATAGTCTGTAAGCTCCTGTTTGCCAAGGTCCAGAGTGGGTATGATTTCATCGTACACGCACTTGCATATGTGCTCCGCCATTACATCGTTATCCACGCAGGATTTTACTGTGTCAAAGCCCGAGAGAAGCGCATAGGGTACAAGAGATGTGTGCGCACCGTTTAATACACGCACCTTTCTTGTGCGGTACATTTCGAGATTGTCTGTAAGGATAACATTAAGTCCGCAATCGCCAAAGGGTATTTCGTCAAAGAGACCCATATAGCCCTCTATAACCCACAGATGAAAATACTCCGAGGTGTTTATGAGGTTGTCTTCCCAGCCGATATCTATCTTCTCATCCTTGGGATAGCCTGTGTTTATGCGGTCTACAAGAGTATTGCAGAAGATGTTGTCATTTTCTATCCATTTTTTAAAATCTTCACCCAAATTCCACAAATCTGCGTACTTAAGCACGCATTTCTTTAAGTTTTCGCCGTTTTTGTCTATAAGCTCGCATGGAAGGAACACAAAACCCCCAAGAGACAAATCGAATCTTCTTTTAAGAAGCTGTGTAAGCTTGCCGGGGAATGTGTTTGCAGGCGTATCTGTAAATTTGTCGCTGTCGTCAAAGCATATTCCCGCCTCGGTGGTGTTGGAAATTATAAATCTAAAATCGGGGTTTTCTGCAAGAGCCATGTATGATTCAAAATCAGCATAGGGCTTAACGCATCTTGAAATTACATCTATCTTTTTGATGTCCACGCCCTCTACACCGCGGCAGACATGTGTGTAAACGCAGTTCTGCTTTGTGAGCATGTCACACATTCCGTCCTTTATGGGCTGTACCACTACCACCTCTATATTGGTATTCATCTTTTCATTTACAATTTGAAGCATCCAATCGGCAAAGCCTCTTAAAAAACCGCCCTCGCCGAACTGTATAACCTTTTCCATAATTTATACCTCTCTTTTTTCAGTATTATACTTAGAGTATATATCAAATCTTTTTGGTATTCCTTGATTTTTTTGATAAAACATGCTATTTTCTTGATTTTTTTGATTAGAAATGTTATACTCATGCCAAAGGATGTGATTTATTTGAAATACACCAAATTTGACATAGACTTTCACTTTCATCACGACAAGAATGTTAAGCATATTGGCACTCGTTCTCTTGCAAGCCACTACCACAATCTCTTTGAAATATACTACATAACGGGCGGAAGCTGTACATACTTTATAGACAACAATACATATTCCTTAAAACCCGGGGATATAATCCTGATACCCGAGGGAGTAATCCACAACACCAAGTATTCGGGAAGTGCACACTCGAGGATGCTTATAAACTGCTCATGGGATTTTGTGCCCCAATCGATAAGAGATAAGCTTAAGGATATGCTCTTTCTATTCCGCAACAGCTTCATTGCAGATGAAATAAAATATATATTCGGAAAGATAGAAAAAGAATATAACGGAAGAAGAAATCCCGAAGCGTTAAAATGCTACACGCATCTGCTTTTCTATACAATAACGGAAAACGAAAACAAATACCTGCCCACAAGGACAGGCATTGAATATATGGCAAAAGCAATCGAATATATAAACAAAAACTTTACCTCAAGCATAAGTCTTGACAGTATATCGGAAATGTGTTTGGTAAGTAACGAGCATTTTTCCAGAACTTTTAAAAAGGAGACGGGCTTCAAATTTTGCGAGTACATTAACATTCTGCGTTTAAGAGAGGCAGAATCCATGCTCAAGCACTACCCCAATATGTCCATCGCAGAGGTATCTGCAAAATGCGGTTTCAATGACAGCAACTATTTTTCGCTCAAATTCCGCAAAATGTATGGAATATCTCCTAAAAAATTGCAGATTCAATACGCAAATAGGATGTAAATCTTGCAAATTAATTTACATCCATTTTAATAATCTTATATCCCTCGTTTTCCACGGCATTTTTAAGTCTTTTGTCCGTAATATCACGCGAAATCGTAAATACGGCTTTTCCCTCTTTGTGACTTACATACACCTTGGCGGCACCGAGATTTTCGAGGCACTTTTTAACCTGCGCCTCACAATGAGTACACATCATGCCCTCAATTAATATTGTTTTTTGTATTACCTTTTCTGCATTCTTAATCTTGGCAAGATTAAGTCTTAAAGCGTTGGAAACTACGCAAAAACTCGAAAGGCTCATTGCCGCCGCACCGAACATGGGATTTAGGGTAATACCCCATATCTTATACCAAAGTCCTGCGGCAAGAGGTATGCCTATGATGTTGTATATAAATGCCCAGAAAAGATTTTGCTTGATGTTTCTTAAGGTAGCACGGCTTAAGCGTATTGCCGAGACTGCATCGGAGAGCCTGTTTCCTGCAAGCACAACATCTGCCGCATCTATGGCGATATCCGTACCTGCACCTATGGCAATGCCTGTATCGGCTCTTGTAAGGGCGGGGGCATCGTTTATGCCGTCGCCCACCATGGCAACCTTGCCGTCTTTTTGAAGATTGCGTATTACCTCCTCCTTGCCCTGAGGCATAACTCCTGCAATGATTTCGTCTACACCTGCCTTAGTGCCTATTGCCTTTGCAGTGAGAGGATTGTCGCCTGTGAGCATTACAACACGCATGCCCAGCTTTTTTAGTTCAGATACAGCACTTGGACTGTCTTCCTTTATGACATCGGCTACTGCCACAATGCCAAGTATGGTATCGTCCTTTGCAAAGATTACGGGAGTCTTACCCTCCGTGGCAAATTTGTGTACCTTTTGCTCGGCGTTTTTATCTACATTTACTTTTGTCTTTATAAAATCAAGCTTACCGCCCCAAAGAGTGACTCCGTCAAGCTTAGCGGTAATTCCGTTTCCCGAAAGGGCGATAAAATCTGAAACCTCAGGTATATCCATATGCTCTGCCTTTTTTAATATGGCCTTTGCGATTGGATGCTCGCTTCCCCTCTCAAGCGATGCCGCCAGAGAAAGAAGCTCATCCTCCGAAATATCCGATACAGGGTATATATCCGTAACGGTGGGATTACCCTCGGTGACTGTGCCTGTTTTGTCTAAAACTACCGTTTTTACCTTTCCAAGCTCTTCAAGGGAGACTGCGGTTTTAAAGAGTATATTATTCTTTGCCCCAAGACCTGTTCCTACCATTATGGCAACAGGGGTGGCAAGTCCGAGCGCACACGGACAGCTTATTACAAGCACCGATATCGCCCTTGCAACAGAGAAACCTATACTTTCACCAACCATAAGCCACACTATAAGTGTAAATAACGCTATAACTAAAACCACAGGTACAAACACACCCGATACTCTGTCGGCAATTTTGGCAATGGGAGCCTTGGTTGCCGAGGCGTCGCTTACCATACGGATAATCTGCGATAGCGTAGTGTCCTCGCCCACTCTAACACTGCGGCATTTAAGAAAGCCCGATTCGTTCATTGTGCCTGCCCATACATTAGAGCCTTCCTCTTTATCATCGGGTATGCTTTCACCCGTAAGCACAGCTTCGTTTACCGCTCCCTGCCCCTCAAGCACAACTCCGTCTACGGGAATCTGCTCACCGGGGCGTACCAGAAATACATCATCCTTTTGAACGCTTTCTATATCCACCGTAATCTCTTTTCCGTCTTTTATCACGGTTGCAGTTTTGGGGGTGAGCTTCATAAGTCCCTTAAGGGCATTTGTGGTCTTGCCCTTTGCGCGCTCCTCGAGGAGCTTGCCTACTGTTATGAGAGTAAGAATCATAGCTGCCGATTCAAAGTACAGTTCATGCAGATAGTCCATAGCTTCTGCATGATTTCCCGACGAGAGCACACCCGACATGGCATAGAGCACATACACGCTGTAGCCAAACGATGCAAACGAGCCGAGTGCTACCAAGGTATCCATATTCGGACTTCGCATCCAAAGTGCCCTGCAGCCGTTTATAAAGAATTTCTGATTTATTACCATTATAATTACTGTAAGGATAAGCTGAGTTAAGCCTACCGACATGGGATTTTGTGCCACAATATCGGGAAGCGGGAAATGCCACATGGTATACCCCATGGAAAAATACATAAGAACTGCAAGAAATACGCACGATACTAAAAGGCGTGCCAGTACACCCGTTGATTTTTCTTCCTTTTGCTTTGTATGGGAACTGCCTTTAAGGTGCGCACCGTAGCCCGCCATCTCTACTGCTTCTATTATAACATCGGGGGAAGCACTGCCCTCTACGGTCATGGAATTTGTAAGAAGATTTACCGAGCAGGCTGTAACATTATCCACAGCCGATACGGCTTTCTCCACCCTTGCGCTGCAGGCGGCACAGCTCATGCCTGTAACAACATATTGTTCCATTTTCCTCACCTCCAGATATTAATTATAATATCTCCGAAAACACATGTCAATAATAGAAAAAAAGAAAGAGCCTTCATTTTGAGGCTCTTTATCATATGTTTTATCTATTCAGGAGAACTTCCTTTTCATAAGTTTTAACTTCTGCAAGGTAATCCTCGGCTATACCCTCTCTTCTAAGATACTCTGCCCATACATCGCCAAGAGGAGCTGTCTTTAATTCCTCCTGAAGCACCATGAGGCTTGTCATATCGTTTGCTTCCTGAAGTGACTTAAGCTTATCATTTGGCTGGAGTAGTGCAAAGAGAAGAGATTTACTTACATTGCGCACACCTGTAACCCAGGCAGATATACGGTTTATGGAAGCATCGAAATAATCTGTGGCAATAAATACCCTGTCTAAAGCGTCATTTCTCACAATTTCCCTGGCTATTTCTCTTGTTTCATCATCAAAGAGAACTACATGGTCAGAGTCCCATCTCATAGGTCTTGTAACATGAAGTGCAATTTTCTCATTAAAGAGTAAAAGTGCGGAAAGCTTGTCGGACACCATCTCGGTAGGATGATAGTGACCGTTGTCCATAAGAGGCGTTATGCCCTTGTAGTCTGCGTAGCTTAATGCAAACTCTGCAGAGCCCACTGTGTATGCCTCAACACCTATACCGAACACCTTGGATTCCAAGGTTACATACACCTTGCTCTTATCGTAGGGCACGGAAAGAATCTTGTCGAGTGAATCCTTAAAGCGTGCTCTGGGAGCCATTCTGTCTGCAGGGATATCCTTGTAGCCATCAGGAATCCATATGTTCATTACACAGGGTACGCCTGTCTTTTCTGCAAAATACTGTGAGAGATTAAGACAGCATTTGCCGTGGTTTATCCAGTAGTTTCGCACATTTTCATCGGGTGAGGAAAGTGTAAGACCGTCCTTTACCATGGGATGTGAGAAGAATGTGGGGTTAAAGTCTATACCAAGACCTCTCTCCAAAGCAAAGTCCACCCAGGGAGCGAAGTCTGCTTCTGTGAGGTTGGCTCTGTCCACATTGCCGCCTATTGCGTAGCAGGCATGAAGATTAAGCTTCTTCTTGCCAGGCATGAGCGAAAATGCCTTGTCCAAATCCTGCATAAGCTGTGCGGGTGTAGTAGCCTTGCCCGGGTAATTGCCCGTGGTCTGAATACCGCCCGAGAGCTCCTCGCCCGAGTCGAAGCCCACAACATCATCGCCCTGCCAGCAATGAACGGAAACCGTAATATCCTTTAAGAGTGAAAGAGCCTTTTCGGTATCTACACCCATGGATGAGTATATTTTTTTTGCTTCTTCGTATCTTGACATAAAAATCATTCCTTTCTACTTATATTTTAAATTTTTTCAAAGGAATTGTCTATACATTATTTTTATATATTTATGTGGTTATCTTTACTTATTCAGGGAAATTTTCTCCCGTAGAGTAGTCAATTATTACACCCGGCTGAGCATTGTAGCAGTATACATTAAAGCATATTCCCTCACCGTCATCCTCTACACTGTATGCCTCCATAAGAACTCCCGAAGCAAGAAGATTATCTCCCTCAAATATGGGGGTAACCCTGTACATAACATGGTTTCCCGTCTTCTTTATGTACTGTGCAACCTCGTTTTCAAAGGGGAGCATGCCCTCTGTGTTCATATACCTTGTGCCTGTGATGAGGTTTTCTCTTGTGGCATTTTCGCCCGTGAGCTGAAAGCCTATAAGGTGGCATCTGTTGTACACATATTTTCCGTCTACAAAATCATACTTTTCGTTCTGCCATCCACTTGGCTTTACATAGCCTATGTATCCCCTTTCTTCGGTAGGCATGAGGTCCTTCCCTATGCTTGCCACGCATACGGTACACCTTTCCAGAGCATCCGTCTCACCGTAGGATTCAAAGGATTCTGCCGTGATTTCATCCTCGGTAAAAAACGGCATATTGCCGTTTACCTCAATACACGGCTCGCCCGAAAATTCGCCCACGGCAGAAAACCAATCGCCATCATGTGCGGGCGGTGTATTTACGGCAGGCTTAAATAAATAGCCTGCCGCAACAATAATTAATGCAAATATAAGTGAATAAATTCTTTTCTTCATGAAATTACCTCAAAACATAGAGAAAAAGTCCATCTGACTGCTCTCGGGGAGTCCGTCCAAGATTCCCGATTTTCTCATAACCTCGATTACTGTTTTATTTACCTTGGAGCGTTGCTGGAGATCGTCTATGGAATCAAACTTCTCCTCACCTCTTGCTTCTGCCAGAGCTATTGCAGCATTGGTACCCACACCGGGCAGGGCATTAAGCGGAGGTAGGATGCCCGTCTCCGTAGGAACAAATTTTGTAGCGTGGGATTTGTAGAGGTCTATTTTATCAAAGCTTATACCTCTTGCATACATCTCCACTACAAGCTCTAATATGGTTATCATCCTCTTTTCCTTATCGGATATTTCCTTTGCGGCTTCCTTTGCCTCAAAAGCCTTGAGACATTCCCTTGCATGCTCCTCACCCATTGCCATAACCTCGGCATCAAATTCATCCGCACGCACGGTAAAGTACGAGCAGTAGAATTCCTTGGGATAGTGCACCTTGAAATAGGCTATTCTGTATGCACTTGTAACATAGGCAACAGCATGTGCCTTGGGAAACATGTACTTAATCTTCTTGCAGGAATCTATGTACCATTCGGGTATATCGTTTGCCCTCATTATCTCCTCGAATTCCTCGGTAAGTCCCTTACCCTTACGCACACTCTCCATTATCTTAAATGCCTTGGCGTTTTCTACACCGTGGTGTATGAGATACACCATGATATCGTCTCTGGTACAGATAGCATCCTTAAGGGTACAGGTGCCTGCAAGGATGAGGTCCTGTGCGTTGTTAAGCCACACATCCGTTCCATGGGAAAGTCCTGATATACGCACAAGCTCCGAAAATGTTGTCGGCTTGGTGTCAACAAGCATCTGACGGACAAACTTGGTGCCGAATTCGGGCACAGCGAAGGTGCCTACAGGGCTTCCTATAGCCTCGGGTGTAACCCCGAGTGCCTTTGTGCTTGTAAAGAGGCTCATGGTCTCGGGGTCATTCATGGGAACTCCTACAGGGTCTATGCCCGTAAGGTCACGAAGCATTCTTATAACCGTAGGGTCATCGTGTCCGAGAATATCAAGCTTCAAGAGGTTGGTATCTATGGAATGGTAGTCAAAGTGCAATGTTATGATATCGCTGTCGGTATCGTCTGCAGGATGCTGAATAGGTGAAAATTCGTGCACATCTCTCGAGCTTGGCACAACTATGATACCGCCCGGGTGCTGACCTGTGGTACGCTTAACACCCGTACAACCTTTAAGAAGTCTTTCCACCTCGGCATTCGACACATATTCGCCCTTTGCTTCAAAATACTTCTTTACAAAGCCGTAGGCGGGTTTTTCGGCAACTGTACCTATGGTACCTGCTCTGAACACATGGCTCTTACCGAACAGTTCTTCTATATACTTATGCGCTCTGCCCTGATAATCACCCGAGAAGTTAAGGTCGATATCGGGCTCTTTATCTCCCGAGAAGCCGAGGAAGGTTTCAAAGGGGATATCGTGGCCGTCTTTTAGCATGAGAGTACCGCACTCGGGGCAGATTTTGTCCTCCATGTCGCATCCGCTGCCCACAGAGCCGTCGTTTATAAATTCCGAGTGCTTACACTCGGGGCATACATAGTGGGGGCACAGCGAATTAACCTCGGTAATATCACTCATGTATGCCACAAGAGATGAACCTACCGAGCCTCTGGAGCCTACCACATAGCCGTCGGAATTGGACTTGCGCACAAGCTTTTGCGCTATAACATAGAGTACCGAGTAGCCATTGGATATTATGGAGTTTAATTCTACATCTATTCTGTCTTTTACAATCTGCGGAAGGTTTTCACCATAAATTCTCTGCGCCTTTTCGTAGGTGCTCGAACGCAGAATTTCATCCGAATTCGGAATTTCGGGGGGCGCCTTGTCGGGCGGTATGGGCACAATGCCCTCTTCTATCATATCTGCGATTTTGTTTGTATTCTCTATTACCACCTCGCGCGCAAGAGCATCACCAAGGTACGAAAATTCCGAAAGCATTTCCTCTGTGGTACGGAAATACAACGGTGCCTGCTGGTCGGCATCCTCAAAGCCCTGACCTGCCATAAGTATTCTTCTGTAGACCTCGTCCTCTGGGTTTAAAAAGTGAACATCGCAGGTGGCAACGGTGAGCTTGTTTGACTTTCTGCCAAGCTCTATTATTGTACGGTTTATGTATTTTAAATCCTCTTCGCTCTCCACAAGACCCTCTCTTAACATAAAGGCATTGTTTCCGAGCGGTTGTATTTCCATATAGTCGTAGAAGTTTATGAGGCTTCTTATGCCGTCATAATCTAAATTGTAGGGGTTGTCCAGTATGGTCCTGTACACCTCGCCCGCCTCACAGGCGGCACCTACAAGAAGTCCCTCACGGTACTTCTGCAGTACGCTCTTAGGCACTCTTGGGTGTCTGTGGAAATAGTCAAGGTGTGATTTCGATATTAGCTTGTAGAGATTTTGCATACCCTTCTGACTTTTTACAAGAAGTATGCAGTGGTAGGTACGAAGCGACTTAATATCCGCCTTGCCTGCAAGGGCAAGATTTATGTCGGATATGTCCTCAACACCTTTTTCGGAAAGAAGCTTTAAAAGCTCTATAAATACCTCACCCGTTGCCGCCGCATCGTCTATGGCGCGGTGATGGTTTACAAGCTTAATCTGAAAGTGCTTTGTAAGGGTATCAAGCTTGTAGTTTTTAAGCCCTGAAAGAGTGCATCTTGCAAGCTCTAAAGTATCTATGTATGTAAAGTTAAAGTCCATGCCAAGCGTCTTGGCATTTGCCTTAATAAACGAGGTATCAAAGCTTGCATTGTGTGCTACAAGATGCGCACTGCCTATAAAATCATAAAAATCTTTAAGTGCGGTGTCTATGGCGGGGGCATCCTTTACCATATCGTCGGTTATGCCCGTAAGCTCTGTTACAGCTCGGGGTATGGGGCGCATGGGATTTACAAATGTCTGGAATCGGTCTGTAATCTCCCTGCCCTTTACCTTAACCGCACCGATTTCGGTAATGGCATCCTTGTCCGCACGAAGACCTGTGGTTTCTATATCAAATACCACAAATTCGCTGTCGAAATCTCCCTTTCCTGCGCCGTATACCACATCGGTAGTATCGTTTACAAGGTAGCATTCCACTCCGTAGATTACCTTTATCTTATCGCCTGCGGCATGCATTGCCTCGGGGAAGGACTGAACATTACCGTGGTCTGTTACGGCTACCGCTTTGTGTCCCCACGCAATGGCATTTTTTACAAGGTCCTTGGCATCGGTCATACCGTCCATAGTGCTCATTTTGGTGTGCATGTGAAGTTCTACACGCTTTTCCTTAGCATTATCCATTCTGCCCTTTATGGAAGTTTTGACTACAGAGCCAATCATAATTATATTTTCCTTGGCATAGGTGTCGTACTGCACCTTGCCCTTTATCTTGACGCACATTCCCTTGGATATCTTCTCCAGGGTTTTTGCCGCCTTGTTCTTGGCAAGAAATGCCTTGCAGGAGTATGCACCGCTGTTGTCTGCAAGTATAAACGAAAGAAGCGTTTTTTCGCTCTTTAATTCCCTTGTATCGAGGGTTATGATTTTGCCCTCAGTTACTACCTGCCCCATATCCTCGGTTATGTCCTTAAGCTTTACGGGTACATCCGAGCGGATATCCTTGCCCATGATTATGTCTTCATCTGCGGGGGAATCATCTGCATCTGCTCTTTTGGGTGCTTCTTCCCTTACGGGAGGAGGCTCTATGGCAAGAGCACTTAATTCTGCTTCATAAAGTTTCTGACGCTCCTCTTCGCTGGATTCATCCTTAAATACTACCTCTACATCCGCCTTTAGCTGTGCTTTTATAAGTCTTTTTATGGTCTCTGCGCAGTTTAATACTCCGAGCATATCCACACCGTACATACAATGGATGGTAAATATACCCTCCGAATACTCCGCACGGCTGTTTAAGAAAAGATGGCGCACTCCGCCTATGATTTCATTTACATAGAATACAAGGTTTTTGTAGTACACATCTATATCTATGTCGTCTATGGAAAGGCTTTCGTACCTTATACGCAAAATGAATTCACTAAGACCATACCTCTCGCATACCGCCTTTTTGTACTCCTCTATTACATCATAGGGCACAAGGTCATAGGATACCAGAGTTACCTCCATTGAGCGTTTTTCGGAATTTGCATCGGTTTTAAATATTGTAGTATCCTTAAGCTCCTTAGGTACCTCTATGTCCTTTATTAAATCTTCCAGTTTATAGCTTTGCATTGTATTTCCTCACATAAGTTCTATTTCTTTCTTAAGTTCTTGGAAGAGAACTTCCTCGGGCACTTTTTTTATAATTTCGCCCTTTTTGAATATAAGTCCCTCTCCCTTGCCTCCTGCTATGCCTATATCGGCTTCACGCGCTTCGCCCGGTCCGTTTACCGCACATCCCATTACAGCTACGGTTATATCCTTATTTACTGTGGCAAGATAGTCCTCCACTTTTTTTGCAAGCTCTATAAGTCCTATGCTTGTTCTTCCGCAGGTGGGGCACGATACAAGTGTGGGAGTACCCTCTCTTAAATCAAGTGCTTTTAATATTTCCTTTGCCACATCCACCTCTTTTACGGGGTCATCGGTAAGAGAAACACGGATTGTATCGCCTATGCCGTCCTTTAAAAGCGAGCCTATGCCGATTGCAGATTTTACCGTTCCCGAAAGGAAGGTGCCTGCCTCTGTAACTCCGAGATGCAGGGGATAAGGACAGGTACTGCTCATTAATCTGTATACATCTATGGTTTTATTTACATCGGATGCCTTAAGGGAGACAACTATATCGTCGAAATCGTATTTTAAAAGCATATCTATATGCTTTCTGGCACTTTCCACCATGGCATCTGCAGTAGGTGAGCCGTATTTTGCTAAAAGCTCCTTTTCCACAGAGCCGCTGTTTACACCTATTCTTATGGGAACAGCATACTTTTTGGCACGTTCTGCCACAAGGCGTACACCCTCTTCGCTTCCTATGTTGCCGGGGTTAATACGCACCTTGTCTACACCGTTTTCCATACTTTCCAAAGCAAGGCGGTAATCGAAATGTATATCTGCCACAAGGGGTATATGTATGCGCGATTTGATTTTTTCTATAGCCTGTGCTGCCGCTTTGTCGGGCACCGCAACACGCACTATATCACATCCCCTGTTTTCCATGCGAAGTATCTGCTCTACTGTAGCATCTACATCATCTGTACGGGTATTGCACATGGATTGTATGGCGATTTTTTCTCCGCCGCCTATGTATATGTTACCGATTTTGATTTTCTTTGTCATGTCGGAAGCACTCCCCATAATATACTATAATTATTTTATCACATTTAAATGATGCAAACAAGGATAAAAATGAATAAATTTTTAATAATGTGTCAACATTTATTAAGGTTTGTTGAAATTCATAAAAACATGTGGTATTATCATACTTGGAAGGTGATATACTATGGAACGCGAACTGCAAAAGATTTTTCCAGAGTCAATGACGGTGGATTTAACCTCGGCAGAGGTGCTTACAAACCTTAAAAACTTTGAAAAGGTCATGATGATGTACAACTGTGCCATACGAGAGGTGCGCACAAAATTTGAGGTGCTAAATGACGAGCTTTCCACCACAAACAACCGAAACCCCATAGAGATGATAAAAAGCCGTGTCAAAAAGCCCGAAAGCATAGTAGGTAAGCTTATACGAAGAAACCTTGATATAAACATAGAAAACATCATGGAGGGCATCCATGATGTGGCAGGCATAAGAGTTATATGCTCATTTGTAGACGATATATACAAGGTGGCAGATATGCTTTCCGCCCAGGACGATGTAACGGTGCTTGAAATAAAAGATTACATAAAAAACCCTAAGGAAAACGGCTACCGAAGCTATCATATGATAATAGAAATACCCGTATTCTTCTCCAATGTTAAACAGAAAATAAAGGTTGAGGTACAACTCCGTACCATAGCCATGGACTTCTGGGCAAGCTTAGAGCACAGCATGAAATACAAAAAGGATATAGAAAACTCCGATTCTATAGCAAAAGAACTCAAAAAATGTGCCGACCTTATAAGTGATACGGACTTTAAGATGCAAGAGATTAATAATAAAATAAACAAGGTAAAAAAGGATGCATAACACAAAAACCGCGAAAACATTCGCGGTTTTTGTGTTTATATTATTTTACTGTTTTTTGTTTTTCTTAAATACTGCACCTATAACCATAATAACTGCAAAGAGTATAAGGTAGAAGAGCACGGGGAATTTGAATACTCCCTCTGCCTTTGCTGTAACATAAGGTGTAATACCGTGAGCATATACAGCGGCAAATACCATGAATACACAAGCAACGATGGATATAAAGGGAAGAACAAATCTCTTGAATGTGCCAAGGTCTTTTTCCTTCTTCATCCATGCAATAAACATAGGAATGTAGAGAGCATATATAGTAACGATAGGAAGCTCGGAGGAATCAAAATTGAAAAGTCCGAACCAACCTTCTGTAAGGTTTGCACCATAGAAGTATACAAGCCAAAGTGCACAGATAAACAGACCCCATATAGCAGAGTTTGTTGTCATATTTGTTGCCTTGTCTATCTGACCGAACATTTGGGGCTTAGGTCCTTCTTCGCGCACTGCGATAGCGTACATACCGCGTGTTGCACCAACCATAAGACCGTTTAATGTACCAAGGCAGGATACAACTATACATATATTAAGAAGTGTACCGCCTACACCGCCAAAGATGTTTGTAAATGCGGTTGTAGCACCCTTTTCCATAAGAACGGCATTGGAAGCGCCGCCTGCAACACCTATGTAGTAGAGAATATATGCTATAACAACTATAAGTGAGCCTATTACAAGAGCTATAGGAAGATTCTTCTTGGGGCTTTCAAGCTCTGCGTTTATAGATGTGGCAACTATCCAGCCCTCATATGCAAATACGGTTGCAACGATTGCCGCAAAAAGTCCGCCGCTTGTACCGCCTACAGCCTCGGTAACTATGCTGGTAAAGTTACCTGTGAGAGTGCCGTTGGAAAGACCCACAACAGTACCCACAACAGCCATAAGTCCTATAGGAATGAGCTTGATAACTGTGGCACTTATCTGGAACTTACCTGCAAGCTTAGGTGAAAGGGCATTCATTGTGTAGGATGCTATAAGAAAAGCACCAGCAAGTGTCATAACATTTGCACTTGTAAGATCCCATCCAAAGAGCACACCGAAATATCTTGCCGATACCCATGCAAGCACCGATGTCATACCGGGGTAATAGATGTTTACCATAAACCATGCCATGTAGTAAGCATAGCTTTTTCCGCAGGTAGCCTCTGCGTAGTCTACTACACCGCTTACCTTTTCGTACTTGGTTGCCATTACTGCAAACTGTGCGGAACAGATAATCATAAGAAGACCTGTTATAGCCCATGCCGCAATACCCAGTGGCATGTTGCCGCCTGTTGCGTTGAGCACATTCTGTGCCTTAAAGAACACACCGGAACCGATAACAGTTCCTACTACCATACAGATTGCCGTAGGCAAACCGTATTTTCTCGTAAGTTTTTCCATGAAATCAATCTCCTGTTTCATCATATTAAAACTTATAAAAAGTTTTAATCATTATATCATAAAAGAAAAGACGTGTAAAGGATTTTTGGCTCTATAATAAATGTTGGGGTGTCCAACAAATAGAGCTCAACAAAATTTTAAAAAGACAATAAAAAAAGAGAGCATATTTGTTCAAAATCCGTTATAATGGAATTGCCGAGAAACCATGAACGGAGGAACGAGATATGC
>JAZURE010000060.1:0-17130 GCA_045606045.1 Clostridia bacterium
GCTTTTAACTCCAATATTTCTAATTCATAATCTTTCATACGTCTGTAACTTCTTGGCATAAAAAATCCTCCCATGGTAGTTTATTTTATTCTACCATAGGAGGTCTTTTTTGTCATTGTCCGTTTTTACTGGTTCTGTTCAATTTTAAGTCCAAGCTTTTTTGTATGAGATTATTTTTTAGAAATAACTTTTTTGACAGCTTTTGCGATATCCTCACTTGTTAGACCATAGTCTTTGAAGAGGTCAGTAGGTACGCCCGACTTTCCGAACACATCCCTTACGCCTACCCTTTCCATAGGAACGGGGGCTTCCTCGCATATTACCTCTGCCACTGCACTTCCGAGTCCGCCTATTATATTGTGCTCCTCGCAGGTTACTATAGCGCCTGTTTCCTTGGCGGCTTTAACGAGTATTTCTCTGTCTATGGGTTTTATGGTATGTATATTTATAACCCTTGCATTTATACCCTCTGCCTTAAGTGCTTCGCTTGCATTTAATGCCATTTCTACCATAAGTCCTGTTGCAACTATGGTTACATCTGTGCCTTCCTTTAAAAGAACACCCTTACCGATTTCAAACTTGTAGTCAGCCTCATCGTAGAGTACAGGAACTGCAAGTCTGCCAAAACGCAGGTACACGGGACCGTCGTGCTCTACAGCTGCTTTTACAGCGGCTCTTGCCTCAACATCGTCGGCAGGATTTATAACCACCATATTGGGTATGGTACGCATGATGCCCATATCCTCAAGGCACTGGTGTGTAGCGCCGTCCTCACCTACGGATATGCCTGCATGTGTTGCGCCTATCTTTACATTTAAGTTGGGGTAGCAGATAGAGTTTCTTATCTGTTCAAAGGCTCTGCCTGCTGCAAACATTGCAAAAGAGCTTGCAAACACAACCTTACCGCAGGATGCAAGACCTGCTGCTGTACTCATCATGTTCTGCTCCGCTATACCCATGTTTATAAATCTGTCGGGGAATGCTTTCTTGAAGGTATCGGTCTTTGTGGACTTGGAAAGGTCGGCATCGAGAACAACTATGTCGTACTTCTCACCAAGGGATGCCAGAGCATTACCGTAGGATTCTCTTGTTGCTATCTTTTTAACATCTGCCATTATACTCTCGCCTCCAATTCCTTTATCTTATCATTAAGTTCATTAGCGGCTTTCTCGTACTGCTCATCATTGGGCGCAGAGCCGTGCCATGATGCCTGATTTTCCATATAAGAAACGCCCTTTCCCTTTACGGATTTTGCAAGGATGAGTGTGGGCTTACCCTTACACTGCTTTGCCGCTTTTAAAGCAGATTTTATTTCGTCAAAACTGTGAGCATCTATACTGATTACATTCCAGCCGAAAGCTTCAAACTTTTTGTCGAACGGTGTGGGATTCATAACCTCGGTTATGTCGCCGTCTATCTGAAGACCGTTGAAATCGAGGAATGCCACAAGATTGTCCAGCTTATAGTGGGATGCAAACATAGCTGCCTCCCATACCTGTCCTTCTTCACATTCGCCGTCACCAAGGATTGTGTACACTCTGTAATCCTTGTTATCCAGCTTGGCGGCAAGTGCCATGCCGTTTGCGGCACATATACCCTGACCGAGAGAGCCTGTGGACATGTCCACTCCGGGAATGTGCTTCATGTCGGGATGTCCCTGAAGATAGCTGTCTGCCTTTCTTAAGGTAGTGATATCCTCCTTGGGAATAAATCCCTTTTCTGCAAGTGCACCGTAGAGTGCGGGTGCACAGTGTCCCTTGGAGAGAACAAAACGGTCTCTGTCGGGATTTTTGCTGTCGTCGGGGTAAACATTCATCTCTTCAAAATAAAGAACCGCCATAATGTCCGCTATAGAAAGTGAACCGCCGGGGTGACCGGATTTTGCAGCATGCACGCCGTCTATTGCGTGCTTTCTGATTTTGTAGGAGATGAGCTCCAGCTGTGTGTTATTCATTACTCTCTTCCTCCGTGTCCGTTGTTTTGTTTGCTATTTCAAAAGATAATCTTATTATCTCATTGAGTCTTTCGTACCGCTTGGATATAAAAAGATATCCTATGAGCGCTTCAAAGCCGGTTGCGTGTCTGTAATCCACTATATCGGCATTCTTGGCAGATGTATTTGAATGGGCATTTCTGCCGCGCTTATATACTGCCCTCTCTTCCTCGCCAAGGTGCGCCTCAAGCTCATGGACTATTTTGCTCTGTGCCCCTGCGCACACATAACCTATGGAGAGCTTATGAAGCTTTTTTACGGGTATATTCCCCCCGTCAAGTAGGTGCGAGCGTACATATACCTCATATACGGCATCGCCTATATATGCAAGCGCCAGCGACGAAAATTCAACCGGATTCTTGCCGTCCAGATAAGGAAAATCCATCTTATACCCTCTTCCACTTAACACCCTGTCTGGTGTCCTCCAGAATTATGCCCATATCCTTAAGGGTGTCTCTTATTTCGTCCGCGCGGGCGAAATTCTTTGCTTTCTTTGCCTCTGTTCTTTCATTTATAAGAGCTTCTATATCGCTATCGAGAATTTTCTCTTCCTTTTCCTTGGATATTCCCAGAACAGCGCAAAGCTCATTTAATAAATCAAGTGCGGATTTTTTCGAAGCATCATTCATATCGCCTATGAGAGTGTTAATCTCCTTAACAAGCTCAAAGATAACAGAGATTGCATCTGCAGTATTTAAATCATCATCCATTGCGGCAATAAATTTTTCTCTGTACGAAGAGAGATCTGTTTCGTTTGCCCCTGACTCACACTGCATGGAGAACTCGATATTTTCCCTGCATCTGTCTATTCTGTCCAGACTGCTCTGTGCCTGAGTAAGAAGCTCATCCGAAAAATTGATGGGGCTTCTGTAGTGAGCTGTGAGCATGAAAAATCTTATAACTCTGTGGGGGAAATGCTCTGCTATATCCCTTATGGTAAAGAAGTTACCCTTGGATTTGGACATCTTTTCGTTATCCACATTTATAAAGCCGTTGTGCATCCAGTATCTTGCAAAGGTGCATCCGTGTGCACATTCACTCTGGGCGATTTCGTTTTCGTGATGTGGGAACATGAGGTCTTTTCCGCCGCTATGGATGTCTATCGTCTCACCAAGGTATTTGTTTGCCATGGCAGAACACTCAATGTGCCAGCCCGGTCTTCCCATACCCCAGGGGCTTTCCCATGCAGGCTCACCCTCTTTCTGCTTTTTCCATACTGCAAAATCAAGAGGTTCTCTTTTGGCTTCATTTATATTTATTCTTGCGCCTGCCTCAAGGTCTTCAAGAGGTTGTTTGGATAGCTTACCATATTCACTAAACTTACTTGTCTGGAAGTACACATCACCGTCTACCTCATATGCATAACCCTTTTCTATAAGGGTAGAAACAAGCTTTATGATTTCTTTAATATGTTCTGTAGCCTTGGGATGAACTGTTGCTTCCTTTATACCAAGTGCCTTTGCATCCTTGAAATACTCTGCAATATACTGCTCTCCAAGCTCCTTTACGGTGATACCAAGGTCATTTGCCTTGTTTATCATCTTGTCATCTATATCGGTAAAATTCTGCACAAAATTTACCTTGTAGCCTCTGTATTCAAAGTATCTTCTGAGCTGGTCGAAGATTATAAACGGTCTTGCATTTCCAAGATGGAAAAAGTTGTATACCGTAGGTCCGCAGGAATACATATTTACAGTATTCTCGTGAAGCGGTATGAATTCTTCCTTTCGTCTTGTCATAGAATTGTATATTTTCAAATCAATCACCCTTTCTTACTATCTTCTAAATTCTGAATTTTCTTTTCCAGTTCACGCACAAGCATATTCAGCTTGCAAAGCTCCTGACTTGTGGGATCGGGAACATGAATCTGGTCGAGATCCATATTGCTTACCCTCCGGTTATCCTTCTTTACAACGCGTGCAGGTACGCCTACGGCGGTTGAATTCTCGGGAACTTCGGTGAGCACCACGGCATTTGCGGCGATTTTGGAATTGTCGCCTACGGTAAACGGACCGAGCACCTTGGCACCGCAACCTATGAGCACATTGCTTCCTATTGTGGGGTGTCTCTTGCCCTTGTCCTTACCCGTGCCGCCGAGGGTTACATTCTGATATATAGTACAGTTGTCGCCTATTTCAGCAGTTTCACCTATTACAATACCCATACCGTGATCTATAAAAAGTCCTCTGCCTATTGTGGCACCGGGATGAATCTCAATACCTGTGAAAAATCTTGTAACCTGAGAAATTATCCTTGCTGTAAGAAACAGTTTATGCTTATAGAAAAAGTGAGCATATCTGTGCCATACCACCGCATGAAGACCGGGGTAGAGAAATATAATCTCAAAATAATTTCTTGCGGCAGGGTCCCTTTGAAGTATGTTTGTCATCTCCCTTGGGGCAACCGAAAAGAAAAGCACCGCCCACAATAGGAAAATGGCCGAAACTATGTATATAAAAATCATGTCGGACTCCTCCTATCATACTATTTTCTATTATATATTTTTTTTGCACAAATTACAACACTTTTTTGCAGTTTTGGCAAAAAACATTGAATTTGTTTTGTAAATCTGATAAAATATCAATCAAATATACAAGGAGCGTACAATATGATTTACCAAGAAATTGAAAATCCGAAATGCAATCTGTGTGTTCACGCAGATGAAAATAAAGTAAGCGGAAACATCCTTTGTGATATAAAAGGAACCGTTCCCGCTGATTTTGTATGCAAAAAATTCAAATATGATATTTTTAAAAAGACCATAAAGCCCAAAAAGAAGCTTGTTAGTGCAAGCTACACCGCAGAGGACTTTAGTGTATAAAGTCTATCTTGCACCTGTATGATATGCCCTTTATAATATCTTCCTCATGGATGTCCTCGGGCATTTCCAGATAGAAGGTATAGTCTCGGGTAGCGTCTTCGTTTTGCTTTATGGAAACCTCGCTTATATTGATACCCATCGTGTCCATGTAGTCGGTAATAGCATTCTGATAGAACTCTGTTGTTACTCCGTATACTGCAAGAGACCTTGTTTTGTGCTGGGTCATAAACTTAATTTTGTGATGGAGGACTATCTGTATAACAAGTATTATAACAGTTGCGCTTATACCAACAAAATACATTCCCGCTCCTATTGCCATACCTATACCCGAGGTTGCCCATATACCCGAAGCTGTTGTAAGACCTCTTATGCTTCCTCGCTGTATGTATATCATACCTGCACCCAAAAAACCAACACCGGTTACTATACCCTGCGCAAGTCTCGACGGATCAAGGCGAACATCTGCACCGCTTTTTGCGGCACTTTGTATAAGGTCATAAAATCCGTACTTAGATATAATCATCATAAGGCATGCGGCACACGCTACTATACAATGAGTTCGTACACCTGCCTCTTTGGCACGGTTTTTCCGTTCAAATCCTATTACTATGCCGCATATGCACGATACAATCATGCGGATTACAAAATAAATCCAATTTACCATTTGTATCCAATTCCTTTCACTTAATATAACAAGTATACCACAAAAAATGATATATGTAAATATATAAGTTTTAACCGAAATGCACATAATAACAAAAAAGCATGGAGGTTAATTATGAAAAAATCTGTTTGGCACAGCACCGCCACCCTCCCCCGATTTGATACTCTGCAAGGTGACAAAAAGACAGATGTGCTTATAGTCGGAGGAGGGATTGCGGGTCTTCTTTGTGCATATTTTCTTGAGAAAGAAGGCATAGACTACATTCTTGCCGAAGCAGGCAGTATCTCTTGCGGTATTACAAAAAACACAACGGCAAAGATAACATTTCAACATGGTCTCATATATGACAAGCTTATACGAAAGTCAGGCTTTGAAGCAGCAAAAATGTACTTTGAAGCAAACAAAGATGCTCTGAATGAATATGCTTCCCTGTGCAAAACAATACCCTGCGGCTTTGAAACAAAAGGCGCCTATACCTACAGCATAAAAGACACACACAATATTGAAACCGAAGTAAAGGCAGCGCAGTCGCTTGGTATTGACGCTTCTTTTACAACAAAAACCGAGCTTCCTTTTAACATAAAAGGTGCTGTCATGTACAAAAATCAGGCACAGTTCAATCCCCTTAAGTTTATATCGGGCATAGCAAATGGACTTAACATATACGAAAACACATTCATACGGGAGATATCCAAAAACACCGCAATATCGGACAATGGCAGGATAAGCTTCAATAGGATAATCGTGTGTACGCACTTTCCGTTTATAAATAAACACGGGGGTTACTTTGTTAAGCTTTATCAGCACAGAAGCTATGTATCGGCATACGAAAATGCTCAAGGTCTCAATGGAATGTATGTGGACGAAGACCTTAAGGGACTATCATTTAGAACACATGATGGTATGCTACTTATAGGCGGCGGAAGCCACAGAACAGGCAAAAAAGGAGGAGGCTGGAAAGAGCTTAGTGATTTTGCCAAAAAGCACTACCCTGATGCAAGCCTCAAATATATGTGGGCAACCCAGGATTGCATGACACTTGACGGGTTGCCATACGCGGGGCTATACTCTAAAAGCACTCCCAACATGTATGTTGCCACAGGCTTTAACAAATGGGGTATGACAAACGCAATGGCATCTGCAAAAATCTTGTGCGATTTGGTGTCAGAAAGGAAAAACGATTTTGCCCCCATATTCTCACCTGACAGAAATATGTTTACACCTCAGCTTATTATAAACGGTTTTGAAACAGTTACAAACCTTGTATCCCCTACAGCAAAAAGATGTCCTCATCTCGGATGCGCACTAAAGTGGAATAAACACGAACACACCTGGGATTGTCCCTGCCACGGGTCAAGGTTTGAAAAAGACGGCACACTCATCGACAATCCCGCAACGGGAGATGCGAAAATGTGATTAAAAGATAAAAGTCATAATTAAAATCCTTCAATCATATCATTAACTAACACACATTTTAGGGGTGAAATGGTTGAAGGATTATATATCTGAAAGAGCAGTTACAATAGGCAGATACATGGTAGAGCATCGCTCCACCGTACGCAGTGCTGCAAAAAAATTTGGTATATCGAAAAGTACTGTACATAAAGATATAAGCGAAAGACTTGTAAAGATAAATCCTGCCCTGGCAACCGAAGCCAAGAAGCTACTCGACACAAACAAAGCAGAACGCCACATACGAGGTGGCATAGCCACAAAGAACAAATACAAAATCACCACTTGAAATTAAATGCTCATTATGATACACTATAAGTACAAAAGACAATGAGGTGACCCATATGAAAGCAATAATACTTGCCGCAGGATATGCCACAAGGCTCTATCCTCTTACAATCGACAAGCCCAAGGCTCTGCTCCCCATAGGACCGAAGCCTATACTTAACTACATAGTAAACGAAATCGAAACCATAGACGATATAGATGAACTTATAATAATAAGTAATACAAAATTCTATAATAATTTTGTAAAATGGCAAAATGAATTCAAAACAAGGCTCAAAATAACCGTGCTCGATGACAAAACCACAGATGATACCAACAAACTCGGTGCTGTGGGCGATATAGGCTATGCCATAGACTCCATGGAAATAGACGATGACCTTCTTATAATGGCAGGAGACAATGTATTCACATTTAAGTTAAAGGATTACTACAACGCATACAAAGCATGCGGTAATGATATGATACTTGTTAAGGAAATAAACAATGTGGAAGAACTTAAAAGAATGGGAAATGTAATAGCAGACAAAGACGGCAAGGTAATTGCCATGGAGGAGAAACCTGCAAATCCCAAGAGTAATCTTGCCGCATTTGCCGCTTATATATACCGCAGAGATACGGTGCCCCTTATTAAAAAGTATTTGGAGGAGGGTAACAATCCCGATGCACCCGGCTTCTTCCCCTCGTGGCTTTATAAACAGAAGACGGTTATGACATATGCATTCAGTGGTGATTGCTACGACATAGGAACTCCCAAATCATATGAAGAGGTAAATAAAATTTTTTCAAAATAACAAATCAGACCTGTAAAGACAATCGTTTTTTACAGGTCTTTTGATTATCCAAGCATTGAAAGAATAAGTGCTGTTGCAAGGTCGTCTCGAAGTCTGGACGAATTTAGCTTACTGTATATATAATCCTCAGAGGCTATTCTTCCAAAGGAAAATATACCGTAGCCATAGCTTGCATCTCTACCCTTTGCTCCCGGTTTTTCGGTGTAGATATTGAGCAGAAGTCTTATTTCATCGGGGGTAAGTCTTCTGCCGTACCTAAGATATCCCTTGGACTGAAGTATTGCCACGGCTCCCGTTATAACGGGGCATGCCATGGATGTTCCGCTAAGAAGCGCATATCTTCCGCCCGGGTATGTGGAATATATATCTATTCCTGCGGCACAGATTTCCGCCGCGCTTCCGCGTGAGCTGAAATCTGCTATATTCTTATTTATATCTACGGCAGATACCGCCACAGTCTCTGCATAGTTTGCAGGGTAGCCTATGGTGTTCTCGCCAAGCTCACCCTCATTGCCTGCGGCGCAGATTATGCTTATACCTCTGCGGTGTGTATCCCAAATAAGAGAGCGATACCTTGCCGAAGTATATGCCGACGAAAAGGACATGTTTATTACATCCACATTCTTTTCGCACATCCAGCGCACGCTTTTTTCTATAGCATCATACTCAGTTTTACCATCTTTTCCAAATGCCTTGGCTACATACAAATCCGCCTTAGGCGCTACCCCTATTATACCCACTCCGTTGTGCTCAGCGGCTACAATACCCGCAATATGCGTACCATGACCGTTTTCGTCATAGAAATTATCCCTGCTGCCTCCCGAAAAATTTATACCGTCTTTAATTCTATCTTTAAGCTCCACATGGTCAGCATCCACTCCTGTGTCTATTATACCTACCCTTACGCCCTCTCCTTCTGTCTCACTCCATTCAAGAGGCGCTCCCACCATCCGTACACCGTAATCTATTATTTCTTTATTTGTACCGCTTGCAATCTGTACAACCTTGCATCGGCTTATATTAAATTCATGCACACAAAAACACCTCCGCTTTGCATTGTATGCACTGCAGGGGTGTTTGGTGTGTTATCTGCAACTGTTTAAGGAATTGGTTTACAGAAAGCGGCAAAGAAGCTTCTGCCGAAATCGGTGATGTAATGGTGGCGAAATCTCTGGAATACTTAGAAAATAAAATAGTATAAATCCCGTCATCAGGGCAAAAAAATCGGTGAACTTTCGTTCACCGATTTTACATTTTGATTATTCTTCTATCTCGTCATCATCGAGGTCGATTTCGATTGTTTCACCGCACTTGGGGCAAACAATTTCATCATCTCCATCGAAGAAATCTTCGTCTATGCAGATTGTCTCACCGCATGTAGGGCAATCAAGCTCATAGTACTCAAGATCATCCTCGTCATAGTCATCGCAGCAGCAGTCGCAATCGCAATCACACTCTTCTGCAAATTCGCTCTCTATAGCTGCTAAATCTTCGTCTATGATGTCTACCTGTTCTGCGATTTCGTCCTGATAATCGTAAAGGTCATCTATGGAAGCATCTATCTCGTCCAAAACATTTAAGATGCAATCAAAAATTCTGCCTTCCTTGCTGTTGTCATCATAGTCAAGACCGTCCATAAGACCTCTTAAGTATGCAATCTGTTTTGAAATATTTTCCATATTAATTACTCCTTTTATGCTCTTTCCATGTATTCGCCTGTTCTTGTATCGATACGGATTACATCGCCGTTGTCGATAAAGAGGGGAACCATAATCTGAGCGCCTGTTTCAACAGTACAGGGCTTTGTAGCACCTGTGGATGTGTCACCCTTAAAGCCGGGCTCTGTTTCTGTAACAGTAAGCTCAACAAATGTGGGGGGCTCAATATCAAATACGCTACCCTTGAAGGAAAGTACTACGCACTCGTCGTTTTCCTTAACGAACTTCATCTTGTCTACGATAAGGTCTTCGTTGATGGGAAGCATATCAAATGTTTCCATATCCATGAAGTAATAGAGAGTACCATCCATGTAGGAATACTGCATCTTTCTTCTCTCAATGAAAGCTTCTTCAAACTTTTCTGTAGGTCTGAAAGTTTTTTCTACAACGGAACCTGTGATAACATTCTTAATCTTGGTTCTTACGAAAGCTGCGCCCTTACCGGGTTTAACATGCTGGAATTCAACTATCTGCCAAACTCCGCCTTCAAACTCGAACGTCTTTCCGTTTCTGAAATCACCTGCTGTAATCATTATAAAATACCTCCGATAAATAATCATTAATATAGATATTACTATTGTACAAGATAATGTACACTTTTTCAAGTATTTTTTTCAAAAAACACCATTTTATGTTATATTTCTATAAGATTTTTGTCTGAATGTGTAAGATTTACACATTTATCACCGTCTACAACCACCAAATCCTCTATACGCACACCGCAGAAGCCGTCTATATATATGCCCGGCTCTACTGTAACCACATTGCCGTTTTTTAAAGGCTTTGGATTTCGGGGCGAAAGATTGGGGCTTTCGTGGATATCAAGTCCTACTCCGTGCCCAAGACCGTGACCGAATGATTTAGGATAAGCTTCATCTATAATGCGTTGCGCATTTTCGTGGATATCCGAGGCTACTATCCCCTCTTTTATCATCTCCAAAGAGGTAGTCTGAGCCTTAAGTACGGTACTGTATATCTTCTTCATTTCCTCTGATGCCTTGCCCACACATACCGTACGGGTCATATCACTTGAATAACCATTATACACACAGCCAAAATCAAGCACAACAAAATCTCCGTTTTGTATTTTCCTGTCATCAGGCTCTGCATGGGGCATGGCGCCATGAGCACCCGTGGCAGCTATGGTATCAAAGCTTACCCTTTCTGCTCCGTTTTGCCTCATGAAAAACTCTATCTCCAGAGCTATATCCCGTTCGCTTACATCGGGCTTTAAAAAGCCTAAAATGTGGCTAAAGGCCTTGTCGGCTATGCTTTGCGCTATGGAAATATTTTCTATCTCCTCTTTATCCTTTACAGAGCGCATATCCTTAAGTACACTCCCCAAAGGTGTAAGCTTAGAAAAGATTGCCGACAAGTTCTCATACCTTTTATAGCTTATGCTCTCATCTTCAAAAAAAGCAGAATTGAATCTTTTAAATTCATCCTCGGGTTTGAAAGAAGCGATATCTAATATACTAAGCCCCTTAGTCTGTGTGTTTGCCTGATTTATATAGCGGAAATCCGTTACAAGATAGTCTGAATCGGGCGAAATAACAAGATAACCCTCTCCTGTATAAGAAGTAAGATACCTTATATTCTTTTCGTCTGTTACGACAAGACTGTCTACAGAATTTGCCTTTAGATATTCTTTAATTTTTGCAAGTCTTTTATTCATACTTACTCCTTGGGCGCACTTTTACAAAGGTGCTTTATCGGACATTTACTGCAAGATGGATTTCTTGCGGTACATACGGCTCTGCCGTGATATACAAGCTGATGACAAAACCTTGCAGAAGTTTCGGGATTTACTATCTTTTTTAATTCCATTTCTATCTTTACGGGGTCTTTGGTGTCTACAAGTCCGAATCTGTTCGACAGACGGATACAATGTGTATCTACCACTATGGCAGGTTTTTTGAACACATCGCCAAGCATAAGGTTTGCTGTTTTGCGTCCTACTCCTGCAAGGGCTGTGAGTTCTTCCATTGTATCGGGGATTTTACCGTCATACTTATCTACAATTGTCTTTGAGGAAGCTATGATGTTTTTTGCCTTGTTGCGATAAAACCCACATGACTTTATATACTCTTCCAGCTCCGATAAATCCGCATCGGCAAATTCCTTGGGCGAGGTATATCGCTTAAAAAGTTCCTTTGTAACTATGTTTACTCTGGCATCAGTACACTGTGCCGAAAGCTGCACCGCCACAAGAAGCTCATGCTCTGTGGTATAATCCAGAGAGCATTTGGCATCGGCGTACACAGCATCGAAAATCTTTTGTATTTCTTCTGCTCTTTTCTTCTTTGTCATACTACTCCACCTTTAGTACAACATCTACCTTTTCTACCTCTTCTTCAAGCTTAACACCCGCGGGAAGCTCTTTGAGTTTGACACTTACCTTGGAACCGTCTCTTACATAAGACACCTTGATTTCCTCGGTAGGAAGCTTATCTAAAGCCTCCATGGTAACTCTCGGTCCGAGAACTGAAATCTTTTCGGGAGCTATGGTTTTGGCACTCACCTTTTTGCCTGCAGCGGTAGTTTTGGCAGACAAAGTGGGACTTACGGGAAGCTGTTTTAACTGAAGTATGTTGCACTTTACCTCTACATATGAAATATTCTTGCTTATACCTGTATCATCCACCTCTTTGCCGTCTTTATCGGTAAGAAGTATCTTATATCTTCCGCTTTGTGAATCAGTTTTGTCTGTTATATCAACGGTTATACGCGCTTTTTTTATTTTATTTATAATGCTTTTAGCACCTGTAATTCTTATCTTGTCTGTAGAATACTCTATTGTATCGTACACAAAGCCTTTGGCAGGGGTGCCCTTTGTTTCTACAGAAATATCCATCTCTTCTGTGACTACCTTATCCACCCCGATAACAGCATTGTATGGGTCCTTGGACACAAGCTCAACACCTGATATATCAAAGCTTACCGATATAGGAATCTTGTGTGTGCCTGCTACATCCACATCTGTCATATTAACGCTGCAATAAACAGAGTCTCTTGTAACCTTGGCAAGAGTGGAACGCTTACCCTTAACTTTTACATTTACGGTTTCCGTACTCTTGGAAAGAACAGAAAGCTTACCATTTGTAAGTTCCTCTGAGTAACGGACAAACTTTACAGGTACATTCTTTATTGTGGTTTCAAAGGTGGGGCTTATTTCGTAAACAACATATACCCACAGAACTATAGCAACAAGTACGGATATAGTTATTGTAAACCAGTTGGAATCAAACAGCTTTTTCATTGTTTCTTCACCATCCAATCTGCAATCTTACTTATAAAAGTTTTCTTGCTTGGAAGTTTGTCATCACCTGTGCCGAATTCCTTTATGATGGTCTTTTTGAGGTCTTGCACAGATACATTTCTATTAAGATTTCCATTGGCTGATACAGATATCTTGCCCGTTTCTTCTGATACTACTACAGAAAGGCAATCCGCCACCTCAGAAACACCTATAGCAGCTCTGTGTCTTGTGCCGAGTTCCTTGGAAAAGCTATTGTTCTGTGTAAGAGGCAAAAAGCACGCTGCAGCCTTAATCTTATTTCCGCTTATTATAACAGCGCCATCGTGAAGCGGTGTATTGGACATGAATATGTTTATAAGAAGCTGAGATGATATTCTGGCATCAAGCATTGTACCCGACTTCATGATATCTCCGAGCTTAGTCATGCGTTCTAATATTATAAGAGCGCCTATCTTGCGTTCTGCCATGTACTCCGCCGCTTCGCACACCGCATCAGAAAGCTCCTCAATTTCGTCTGTAGAATTAAAAAACTGTCCTGTTGTGGTTCCTATCTTTTCGAGGGCACGTCTTATCTCAGGCTGGAACATTATGATTATGGCAAGAACTCCCACCTGAAGCGTACTGGAAAGAAGATAGCTTATGGCATTAAGGTCCATCCAATCTGCCACCTCTGCGGCAATTATAAGTGCCACAATACCCTTTACAATCTGTACTGCTCTGGTTTCCTTAACAAGTCTGAAGCCGCCGTATATAACACACGCAACTATGAGAATATCCAGAAAGTCTCTTATTCTTATAAGCCTTATATTCTGAATAAGAATACTCCAAACTTCTCCCATATCATAACTCCCCTTTCATTAAATTGAATATCTCAATAATTTCTTCTCTGCCGAGCATTTTATAATCTGTAAGCTTTCTTTTGCCGAAGAAAGTGCATTTTTCTGCCATTTCTTCTATATTGCTGTCGGTGATTTCAATATCCAAATCCGAGAGCTTTGTAGGCATCCCTATGGATTTAAAGTAATCCTCAAGCATTTTTATACCGCAAAGTGCTGTTTCCTCTGCGCTTTTGCCGCTTGCGTCTATACCAAGTGCCTCTGTGGCAAGAAGTGTAAAGCGCTCGGGATTGTATTTATATATGTACTTTGCCCATGCGGGATACACAATGGCAAGCCCTGCTCCGTGAGCTACAGAGTCGAACATACCGCTAAGCTCATGCTCAAGCTGGTGACAGCCCATGAAAAAGTCTGTACCGCAATGCGTAAGACCATTGTGAGATAGCGAGCCTGCCCACATGAGATTGGCTCTGGCATCGTAGTCCATTGGATTTTTGAGGGCTTTCTCCCCTGCTTTTAATACCGATTTTATTACTGCAAATGCCATGTTGTCTGTAGTATCAAACGGCTCTGTTACGGTAAAATATCTCTCCAGAGTGTGCATGAGTATATCTACAATACCGCAAGCGGTCTGGTATCGGTTTACCGTGTATGTAAGGCAAGGGTTGCATATGGAAAACAGCGGTCTGTTGTACTCGCTTCCAAAGCCTCTTTTGAGCCCTGTTTCATCATTTGTAATAACGCACGATGCACTCATTTCGCTGCCCGATGCAGAGAGTGTGAGCACCGCAGCTACAGGAAGAGCGCCCTGCGGGGTCTTTGTGCGTGCGTTAAATTCCCACGGGTCAAAATCCACCAAAGCACCGTGAGCTATAAGCTTAGCAGAATCTATTACACTGCCGCCGCCAACGGCAAGCACAAGTTCAGCACCGAATTCCTTGGCAAGCCCTACTCCCTCACGAACAAGCGAGAGCTTGGGATTTGGCTCTGCTCCTCCAAGTTCTTTAAACTCTATGCCGCTTTCATTTAATGATGCTACTATCTCATCATAAAGTCCTGTGCTTTTAACAGAGCCTTTTCCGTAGTGAAGCAAAATTCTCGAAAAGCCGTACTCCTTTATGATGCTTCCTACATTTTTGTGGGTGTCTTTTCCAAATATTATCCTTGTGGGTACATGGTACTCAAAATTGAGCATATGACTCACTCCTTTAGCCGATTATTGTTTTGCAACAAATGCTTCGTATAACATTATACCACAAGCTACGGAAACATTCAAGGATTCTGCGCCATTTGTCATAGGAATTGTAATTCTGTGGGTGCAATACCCCTCCACCTCGGCACATATACCGTTTGCCTCATTTCCCATAACTATAACGCACCTGTTCCCGTACGAAAAACTTCTTGGCGAAAATTCACCGTTTGGAAATGTGCCGAGTATGTCAAATCCTCTCTGAGATAAAATCGGCAAGACAGTGCCATCATCCTTATATAGCTTAACCGTAAATATGCCCGACATGGTAGAGCGAAGCACCTTGGGACTCATCACATCGGTACACCCTGCAGACAGAATGATACCGTCTACGCCAAAGGCATTTGCACTTCGTATGATAGTGCCCATGTTTCCCGGGTCGGAAATTGAGTCAAGATAAAGATATGTACCCTTGGATACATCTATATCACAAGCATCCAAAAGGTTGTATCTTGCAACAGCAAGGATGCCCTGGGAATTTACGGTGGTTTTTAGCTCATTAAAAAGCTTGTCGGGAATTTGGTACATCCTTACACTATCGGTAATATCTTCTGCATCAAAGCTCTCGGACACCAGAATGTACTCTATATGCGCACCGCATAAGAGAGCATCGCGCACAAGTCTTTCTCCCTCTAAAATGAACATACCGAGCTTCTTTCTGCCCGATGAGGTAAGAAGCTTTTTCGTTTGCTTTATGATACTATTGGAGGAACTTTCTATTTTCTGCATAAGGTCCCCTCCTTCTACATTTTTTGCCTTTAAAACATCAAAACCACTATATTTACAAAAATATAGTGGTTTCAAATTTCAAATTAGTTTAATGCGGAATTTGCCTTTTCTACAAGTTCTGCAAAAGCTGCAGGGTCTGCAATAGCAATTTCGGAAAGCATTTTTCTGTTTATGTTTATGTCTGCTTTCTTAAGACCGTTCATAAACTTGGAATATGTTGTGCCATTTATTTTGCAAGCAGCACTTATTCTTGTAATCCAGAGTCTTCTGAAATCTCTCTTCTTCTGCTTTCTGCCGATATATGCATAGGATAAGGACTTCATAACTGCCTGTTTTGCAGTTCTGAAAAGCTTACTCTTTGCACCTCTGTATCCTTTAGCGAGCTTTAAAACTCTCTTATGTCTCTTTCTTGTAGCCATAGCGCCTTTTACTCTAGCCATTTTAAAACGCCTCCCTCAATTTTATTTATAAAGTATCAGTCTCTTGATTGTAGCTGCATTAGCCTTAGCAGCATATGCCTGCTTTCTTAAAGCTCTCTTTCTCTTTGTGGACTTCTTGGTCAGAATGTGTCTTCTGAAAGCCTGATTGAGCTTTACCTTACCCTTTTTTGTAAGATTGAATCTCTTTGCAGCACCTCTGTGTGTTTTGATTTTAGGCATTGCATTTACACTCCTTCCGAATTTAAACTTAAATTATTTAGGTGCAACCACCATAGTCATATTTCTGCCTTCAAGCTTGGCGGGTTTTTCTATGTTACCAACCTCTGCTACAGCTTCGCCGAACTTACTTAGCAAATCCTGACCGAGCTGTGTGTGATGAAGCTCACGGCCTCTGAAACGCACGGTAACCTTTACCTTATCACCGGATTTTAAGAACTTGACTGCCTGATTAACCTTTGTATTAAAGTCGTGAACATCTATGGAAGGTGTAATACGAACCTCCTTGATGTTTACCACACGCTGATTTTTGCGCTGTTCCTTTTCGCGTTTTCCTTGTTCGAACTTGTACTTGCCGTAGTCCATAAGCTTGCATGCAGGGGGTTTTGCCTGCGGTGCAATAAGAACAAGGTCTATGCCCTTTGCCTCTGCCTTGGCTTTGGCGTCTGCAAGAGAAACGATACCAAGCTGACTTCCGTCGGAATCGATAAGTCTGACTTCTTTTTCTTTGATTTCATCATTAATCAACATTTCTTTACTACTGATGACAAAGCACCTCCAAAATAAATATCCGGCAAACTTCCACTTTTACAAAAAATAAAAGTGGGCGAAATCCACCCACTTATACATCGAAGATAAGTATTAACCTTACCGATACCTTTAAACCGTAAGGT
>JAZURE010000061.1:0-25507 GCA_045606045.1 Clostridia bacterium
ACTGAATTCGCCGTTTATTGCATCCATTTCGTAGAGCTTATCGTAGGGTACATCTACCTCACAGAGAAGCACATTCATATGTCCGGGCATTCTGCCTGCAACGGGGTGTATAGCATACTTAACCTCGGTGCCGTTTGCCTCGAGCTTGTCGGCAAAGGCTTTAACAATGTTTTGTGCCTGACCTAATGCCATACCGTATCCCGGTACTATCATAACCTTTTTTGCATTTGTAAGGATGTCTTCTATGCTAAGCTTATTTTCCTTAACTGTTTCTTCTTTCTTTTCTTCGGGTGCTTTGTCTGCCTTGGGAGCAGCCTTCTTGGACTTGCCTCCGCCTACAAGGATGCTTATAAGACTTCTGTTCATTGCTCTGCACATAATCTGTGTAAGAAGAAGTCCCGAAGCACCTACTATACCGCCTATGGCAACTAAGAGAACATCGCCTACCGCTATACCTGCAATACCGCCTGCAACACCGCTGAAGGAGTTAAGAAGTGATATTGTAATAGGCATATCCGCACCGCCTACACGGATTGCAAATGCAATACCGAAGAATGCGGAAAGAATGGATATAAGCCACATACATTCGGGGCAGATGATTACCGCTAAAACCGTTGCAATGATTGTAACTGCAACAATAAGAGAATGAGCCTTCCATACCACGGGCTTCTGGGGAAGGAGCTTATGGAGCTTGCCTGCCGCAACAGCACTACCCGTAAAGGTGAGCCAGCCTACAACAAGCGCTATGGCACCTACATATATGGCAAATTTGTCACCCTCTGCCTGTTCTATGGTAAGAATCGCCACAAGAGCACTTGCAAGACCGCCAAAACCGTTCAAAAGGGCAACTGCCTGAGGCATTTCTATCATCTTTACCTTAACAGCACCTACTATACCAATAGCTGCACCTATTGCAAGACCGAGCCAAGCCTGCCATGCTGTAAGAATCTGGCAATTATACATAACCACAAGAATTGCTATAAGTGTACATACTGCAGAAAGTGTGTTACCGCTGTTTGCGCTTTTTACCTTACTCATCATGCTTATGCCTAAAAGGACACCCAAAATGAGAACAGCGCTTATTATGTAATAAACTGTACTTGTAATCATTTATTTGTCCTCCTTTGACTTAAACATTCTGAGCATTCTGCCTGTAACCGCAAAACCGCCAACCACATTTACCATGGCAAATACGATTGCAGCGATGCCTATAATAACGCTCAAAGCATTGCTATACTCCTTTACAACTACTGCGATAGTAGTAAGAGCACCAAGAACCGTGATGCCCGAAAGAGCATTCATGCCCGACATAAGCGGTGTGTGAAGTAGTGTGGGCACCTTATTTATGATAAAGTAACCTACAATTGCAGCTACTATGAATATGAGAATTAATAAAATTCCATTCATACGATAAATCCTCCCTCTTAAATACAACCCGCACCCAAAAAGAGTGCGGGTTGATATAATAATTATTAAACTATATTATTTGTTCATTGCTTCCAAAGCGCCCTTGTGAACGATTTCGCCGTTTATTGTGGTAAGGATGCCCTTAACGATATCGTCATTCATATCAAGGCAAATCTTGCCATCTTTTGCAAGGTACTTAACAAGCTGATAAATATTGTGTGAGAACATCCATGTGGAGCTTGTGGGGAGCATACCGGGTATATTCTTGATACCTTCGATTGTAACCTGATGCTTAACCGATGTTTCGCCGGGTTCTGTAATAGCACAGTTACCGCCCTGGTCGATGGAGATATCCACGATTACGGAGCCGGGCTTCATTGTCTTAACAAGCTCTTCGGTAAGGATTACGGGAGCAAGCTTACTGGGAACAAGCGCGGAGCAGAATATGATATCCATTTCCTTGATTGTATCTGCAAGAGCTGCTCTTTCCTTAACAAGCCATTCCTCGGGAAGTGCGTTTGCATAACCGCCCTCGCCTACTGCGATTTCAGCAGGAACACCTGTGTCTACTATCTTTGCGCCAAGGCTCATAGCCTGTTCTGCTGCTGCAGGACGGATATCTGCTGCATATGTAATAGCGCCAAGACCCTTAGCTGTAGCAAGCGCTCTGAGACCTGCAACACCTGTACCGATAACAAGTGCATTACAGGGTTTAACCTGACCTACTGCACAGAATATGGGGGGAATGAATTTCTTTAAGTCGTTTGCTGCCATAAGGATACCCTTGTAGCCTGCACATGTACTCATGGAAGAGAGTGCATCCATCTTCTGTGCTCTGGAGATACGGGGTACACCATCCAATGTAAGACTTATAACGCCCTTTGCAGCCATGTTCTTAACCATTTCATGATTAACGGGAGATGCAGGATGGATAAAGGTAATAAGATACTGTCCCTCGTGCATCATATCTACTTCGTGCTTGCCCTTAGCTTCGTTGAACTGGGGCTCCTTAACCTTTAAGATAATATCAGCTTTTGCATAAAGCTCTTCGGCATCGGCTATCATTGTAGCGCCTGCTGCGGCATACTCTGCGTCGGAGAAGAGTGCACCATCGCCTGCTGTGTTTTCTACAAGCACATCAAAGCCCTCTGCCTTTAAAAGTGCCACGGTCTCAGGGATAGCGGATACTCTGCCCTCACCGTGCATAATTTCCTTTGGAATACCTATAATCATAACATCAAATCCTTTCTTCATTTTCTATAATTAATTTTTAATGTTTGATTTCTACTCTGTTTTGTCGGGAAGAAGCGAAACCTCGCGCTTGTTCTCCGACAGTACTACGGAGGTGCGTGTCATGGATACACCCTCTATAGACTTGACGCTGTTTAAAATCTCTTCGAGATTTTTGCCCGACCTTGTAACTACCTTTAATATAAAGTCGAAATCTCCCGCTATGTAATAACACTCTGCTATGGAAGCATGTGCCTTTACAACCTCTACGAAATTCTCGTAGTGCTTGGGATGTTCGAGCCTTACAGTTATAAACGCCATAAGCTCTCTTCCGAGCTTGCTCTGGTTTATTATAGTGGTATACTGCTCTATAAGGCCTGAGCTTTCGAGCTTTTTGATACGCTCTATGACAGCCGAGGTAGAAAGATTAATCTTTGCTCCTATGTTGGTAGCATTTTCACGCGAATTTTCTTTAAGACATGCCAAAATACGATAATCTATCGCATCCATCTCTTTTCACCTCATTCCACATAAAATTATACAAAAAATACACTAAAAAGTAAAGTGCATTTATGTATTTTGTGAATTTTTTCTTGCATTTTTTATATTTCCAAAAAATATTTGGATTTGATGCTCGAAACAATAATATATTCCGCATAAACTATCGATAAAACCATGAATATACAAAATAAATATCTGATTTTTGCTTATTTTCTGATTAATTTTTCTCACTTTTGCGAATATACAAAAATAATTTATTTAAATTTAATGTTAAAATTATTTTATAAGTCTTCCGAAGCCTGCACTCTCAACGCAGTCCTGACCCGCAGGTGTAAGCATATATTCCGCCATCTTGCGAGACGGCGAATCCCCGTGTGCATTTTTAAGAACTGCTATATAGGTATTGTTGGAAAGCGGATAACTTCCGTCTGCTATTGTTTCGTCTGTGGGATATACCCCGTCTATCTCAAGAAGCTTAAGCTCGGTCTTTGTATTATAGAACAAATCCATGTTGTTAAAGTAATAATAAATACTGTAGCCAAGACCGTATCCTATGGGGCTTTCTGTCTTGGAAGACATAACATCCGTAAGCACATTGGACATGGTGTACGATGTTTCCTTTTGTACTTCGGGGTGTATGTCCTTACCGTTTAAAAAGTGCTTTTCCATCTGGGCGTGGCTTCCGCTGTCGTTGTTTCGGCAGTAGGGATACATGAGAGCATCGGGACCCGAAACCTCATTCCAGTTTTTATAGGCATTGTTTACATATATATTGCTTATCTCCTCTTTGGTGAGTCCTTTTGCGCTGTTATCCGCATTGGTGAAGAATATCATTGCATCATAGGCTATGGGGATAAGCTCTATTTCCACGCCGTTTTCCTCGGCAAGTGCAAGTATATCGCTTGCGGGATATACCGAGGCAAAGCTCATATCTATCTCGCCTTTTATAAGCCTCTGATATGTGGCATGGCTTTTGCTGTGTTTTGACGGCTTTTGGGGATGGTTGCCCCCGTTGGAAAACAACCTTTCATATACCGCTTCGGTAAACGGATATGTGGAGGTGGAGCCGTCGATTACAGGCATGTTTTTGTCAAATCCGAATTTCATGGCGTCCGATGACGGATATACCTGACAGAGCCTCTCTATATTGTACAAAAGATAAGCAACATCGTACCTTGTGGCATTGGTACCCGGATTAAGAATCCTTACGGGATTCAGCTCCATTTCATCCTCATAATCGTAATCGGACTGAACATAGCTTCCGAGCATATCATATGCTTCCTGCGCCCAGGGGGATATTTTGTCATCATCTGCATATTTGATAACAGCACTTGCAGGATAACCCAGGCCTGCATATTTAACCGCACGCGATGCCATAACAGTAAATTCCTCACGGGTAATGTTTCTTTGGGGCGAGAAAGTATCTTCGGAATCACCCTTAACAAGTCCGTGGCTGTATGCCGACATGATAACGCTGTAGTACCATTTATTTTCGGATACATCGGAAAAGCTTTTGTCGCATTTGTCCGATAAATTCTCAAGACCGAGAAAGCGCATAAGCATTGCAGTTGCCTCTGCCCTTGTAATCGGATTTAACGGATTTGCCTCGCCCTTGTCATTTCCGCGTACAATTCCGGAACGGGACAGCTCCTCGAACACATGAAACTCATACATGCTGTCATCGTTGTCGGTAAAGGATATGTACTCGGTAACAAAGGCTTCTATCTTATCATCTGCTCTGTCCTTTGGGACAGTTGCATAAAGAGAATCATCATATGTAAGAGAAAGTGCAATGGGCTCTTTTGTATCGGCATAGCGTGCCTTTACAACCTTGCGCCAATCGTACTCCCCCTGTTCTTTATAGGGGATGTGTATTGTTTCAAAGGCTTTGTCCTCGGCTTTGGTCTCTGCCGATGCATATGCTGCGTACGAAAACACAAGTGTGAATACCGTCAAAAATGCAATGAGTTTTCTTTTCATACAAATACCTCCTTACTACCAATATTGTATCATGTTTTTTGCGTTTCGTAAATAAGATATTTGACATAAATACAGATTTTTTGTATAATTCCCATGGGTGATATTATGACACAGAAATTATACGATAACGACAGCTACGCTACGGAATTTGATGCAGTAGTTCTAAGGTGTGAAAAGACAGGAGATTTATACAAAACCGAGCTTGACAGAACACTCTTTTTCCCCGAAGAGGGCGGTCAATGCTCAGACAAAGGAACTATAGACGGTAAAACCATATTCCACGCAGACCTTTGCGGAGATACCATATACCACTACAGTACCGAGCCTTTCTGTGAGGGCAAAACTGTTCACGGCAAAATAGACTTTAAGCTCAGATTCCGCAATATGCAAAACCATAGCGGCGAACACATAATATGCGGTGTGGCTCACAAGCTTTTCGGTTGCGAAAATGTGGGCTTTCACCTTGGTGATGACTATGTAACAATGGATTTAAGCTTACCCCTTTCCGATGAGGATATAGAAAGGATTGAATATCTTGCCAACGAGGCTGTATTTAAAAACATGCCCGTAACTGCACGCTACCTTACACAAGAGGAAATAGAGACCGAAACCTACAGAGCCAAAGGCGATATAACGGAAAATGTACGCCTTGTAACCATAGGCGATGCGGACAAATGCGCATGCTGTGCGCCCCATGTCAAATACACGGGCGAAATCGGCATGATAAAAATCCTCGATGCCATCCATTACAAAGGGGGCATGAGGCTTAGTATCCTATGCGGTTTTGATGCACTTTCGGATTACAACAAAAGATACAAAGCTTCAAAGGAAATATCTACCCTTATTTCCGTAAAGCAGGAGGACATTGCAGAGGGAGTAAGAAAGCTTACAGAGGATATATCCCGTCTTAAAATAAAGCTTTCCGAAAAGACAAAGCAAATAATAAAATCAAAGATTGATTCTTTAGCGCATACAGACCGAAACATCTGCCTCTTTGCAAACGACCTTGATGCAGGATACTTAAGACTTGCAGCAAACGACCTTAAAGAAAAGACCTCGGGCTTTGCCGTAGTGCTTACGGGAAGTGATGAGGCGGGCTACAGATATATAATAATATCAAAGGAAAAGGATGTATCTGAAATAACAGCCAAAGCAAATTCAGCACTTAAAGGAAAAGGCGGAGGCAAGGGTAATATGTCCTCGGGGACATTTGGTGTCCCTCAGGAAGAAATACAAAGTTTTTTTAAAATCAATTAATTATTTGAGAAATCTGTATCTTATTGCAGATTTCTTTTATTTTACAAAAAACTATTGACAAAACAAAAAAGATACTGTATTATTTGTATTAGTACAGTTGATACAGAAAGGAGTGGTTTCATGCTTCAACTGGATTTCGGAGACCGCAGGCCTATATATGAGCAGATAAAGGATAAAATCAAAAACCTTATCATAATGGGTGTGCTCAAGGAAAACGAGAAAATCCCTTCCGTAAGGGAGCTTGCTACCTCGCTCACAATAAATCCCAACACCATACAAAAGGCATACAAAGATTTGGAAAATGAGGGGTACATCTATTCTCAAAAAGCCAGGGGCAGCTTTGTGGCACCGCAGAAAAAGACAGCTTGCGAAAGAGATACAGATAATCTTTTTGAAACACTTACAAGCGTTGTCCGAGAGCTTAAATTTCTCGGGCACAGCAAAGAAGAACTGACAGAAATTCTAAGCGAAATATATAAGGAGGATAAGTAATGATTAAGGTAAACAACCTCACAAAGACCTTTGACGGCTTTAAAGCTCTAAGCGGTGTATCGCTATCTGTGGAAAAAGGCTCTGTGTACGGTCTGCTGGGTCCCAACGGAGCAGGCAAAACCACGCTTATTAAGCATCTTGCAGGAATATACTCTCCTGACAGCGGTGATGTATCCGTAGACGGCAAAAAGGTATACGAAAACCCCGAAATAAAATCCGATATAATATACATAGGAGATGACCTCTACTTCTACCCCACCTATTCCATAGACGATATGGCAATATTCTATAAGCGCATATATCCGTCGTGGAGCGACGAAAGGTATGAGAACTTAAAGGAAGTTTTTAAAATAGATACCAAAAGAAAGGTACGCAGGCTCTCCAAGGGTATGCAAAAGCAGGTGGCATTCTGGCTTGGAATATGCACCAGACCGAAAGTTATGATACTCGATGAGCCTGTAGACGGACTCGACCCTGTAATGAGACGCAATGTGTGGCGCGTGATTTTGCAGGATGTGGCAGAAAACGAAACCACAGTCCTCATATCGAGCCATAACCTGCGAGAGCTTGAGGATGTGTGCGACCATGTGGGCATAATGCACAAGGGGCAGATAGTTCTGCAAAAATCTCTTTATGACCTCAAAGGAAACATACACAAAATACAGGTTGCATTTGAAAACGGTTCACCCGAAAAAATAGCACAAAACCCGAATGTACTCCATACCGAGTCCACAGGAAGAGTGCATATGCTTATAGCAAGGGGCGATATAGCCGAGACGGAAAGGGAAATTAATTCATTTAACCCTGTTTTATGCGATATTATTCCTCTTACACTTGAGGAAGTATTTATATATGAGTTGGGAGGTATGGGATATGAGTTCCAAAGCATCATTCTTTAATAAGGCGTTGTTTCTTTCAGATATAAAAAGATACTGGTGGATAGGCACCGCACACATTATTCTTCTTATAGTAGGCTGCATCATACCGCTTTACAACATGTGCCTGTACCACTCCTCATACTATGACGCAAGCTTTTATACATGGGGGTCGGTGGGTTTTGTAAGCTCAATACTATTTAGCCTCGGAACAGGTGTGATTTTATTCAGCTACATGCATTTTAACGGCTCTGTATCGCAGATGCACTCTCTGCCCGTAAGACGAAGCAGCGTGTTTATAACAAAACTTATTTCTGCCCTTACAATACTTATTACACCCATCATAATTGCAGGTATAATACTTGTTGCTCTTACATTCGGCAAGGTGTGTTCCTCAGTTGAATTATCCGAAATAGGCAAATTTGTATATGTAACCTTTTCATATACAATGATTATTCTCTCCCTTACGCTGATTGTAAATATGATGACGGGAAACCCGATAGGAACTGTGGTATTTACTGCAGGCTTCTCAATTTTGCCTCTCACCTTTATGACTCTTTTTACAGAGATTGCGCGAAGCGAAATATTCGGATACACCCAAAATTATACACATAATTTCATGAACATTCTCTACTTAGAACCTCTCAAGGTGGCGTTTGAAAAATGGTATGTATACCCTGTAATGTCTATTGTATTTCTGTTTGGTGCATATGCTCTGTACCGCATAAGAAAATCAGAATCTCACGGCGAGGTAATTTCATTTAAGTGGCTTATACCTGTGTTCATTGGTATAATCGCAGCTCTTGCAAGCGGTATCGGATATTTGTATGCAAAAGCAGTAATGGATAGCAGCAATCTTCTTATGATACTGCCCTTTGGTATTTTAGGAACTGCCGTTGCATACATGATATCCAAAAAATCCCTTGACTTTAAGGGCTGTGTACTGCCTGTAATTTCATATGCGGCTATTGCACTTGTGTTTTGTGCGGTAATACACTTTGACCTTACAGGTTATGAAAAGAGAGTTCCCGATATTGGCAAAATCGAATCTGTATCCGTAAATAACCATGCAGTATACAAGGAGCCTGATTTTACTAAAAGAGAAGATTTGGAGAATATAGTTGCTCTTCACTCCCACCTTATAGAAAAGCAGGAAAGCCATTCATATCATGGAATGTTTTCTTCCATATCCATAAAATACAATCTTAAAAACGGCAAAACCATGTGCCGTGAATATACGCTGGATATGACAGCAGACGAAAAATATTTAAGACCCATATACGAAACGGACGAATTCAGAAAGGGTTATTTTAAGCTTATAGAAGACGGTGAAAAAGAGGTTGTCTATGCGGAAATAACCGACAGACGCCTTAAAAACGGAAGTATAATGCTCTACCCCGACAATGACGATATGCACATTCTTGTGGAAGCCATAAAAGAGGACATGAGAAGCTATCCGTACGAAAACTTCCGCGATGATGAGAACTATCCATCCATGGATATAGGCATTCATTGGGAATACTATGATAAAAGAGCAGAGGGCAAACTCTCTGAATATATAAGATTTGAAGTACACGAAAACGCAGTTAACACCATAGAGGTTCTTAAAAGGATAGGTATATACGACCGTCTTCCCAAGGCGGAGGATATAAAAACTGTTAATGTAAGAATAACAGACCCGCATGCCAAAGATGAGGAAATTCTGTCCTGTACCGTAACAGACGAAGAGAAAATTGCACAGCTTTATAATGCATATAGCAACATAATTGACAAACGAAAATACTACGATATAAACAATGTCTACAATGTTTTTGTAGACTACACAACAAAAGACGGATTTACATTTTCGGCATCATGTTCCTACGACAAGGAAAATCTTCCCCAAATCTTTTCTGAACTGTAACTCTAATCCCCTCGGTCACTATGCCGAGGGGATTAATACTTGAAATCAAAAATTAATCTTTAATTTATTGCATTTATATGTGCGTTATGATAAAATAACTTAAGAAAGCGAGGTTTTGACATGAGTATAGTTTTTCTTACTGCGCTCGGAGTAGGCGGTGCCACTCTTATAGGCTCCCTTATAGGCTTCAGTTTCAAAAATATATCCCACAAATTCAGCGATATCATTCTGTCCTTTGCGGCAGGCGTGATGCTGTGTGCAGCTGTTTTTGGTCTTATAATGCCATCTTTGGAATACGGCGGAAAGCTTGGTATATTCGTTACAGTTGCAGGCATTTTTACGGGAGCATATGTTCTTAATCTCATGGATAAGCTCGTTCCCCATCTTCATAACATTTCGGATTCCAAGGCAGAAAATCACACCGAAAACTCAGAAAAATTAAGCAAAGTAATGCTTTTTGTAATGGCTATCGCCATACACAATCTGCCCGAGGGCATTGCCGCGGGCGTTGGTTTTGGTACGGGCAACAATGCCGAGGCACTTACCATAGCAAGCGGTATAGCTCTTCAGAACATACCCGAGGGCATGGTGATAATATCACCAATGCTTGCCGCAGGCGTAAGCAAAAAAAGAACACTTCTTGTAGCTTCTCTTACAGGTGTAGTTGAAGTTATCGGCACATTTATAGGCTATTTTGCAGTAAGCATTTCAAGTGCAATTCTGCCCTTTGCTCTTGCCTTTGCAGGCGGCACAATGCTCTATGTTATAAGCGACGAAATGATACCCGAAACTCACGCCCACGGCAGTGAACGGGGTGCAACTTATGCGCTGCTTGCAGGTTTTGCACTTATGTTAATAATGGACTTCTATTTGGGATAAAATAGAATAATAATCAAAGGAGGTAAAAGACATGAAAAAGTATGTATGCGATGTTTGCGGCTATGTATATGACGAAGCAGCAGGCGATCCCGAAAACGGCGTGGCTCCCGGCACAGCTTGGGAAGATGTACCCGAAGACTGGGTATGCCCTCTTTGCTATGTAGGCAAGGATCAGTTTTCCGAAGAATGATGTATAAAAGGGCGATGTACACATTTTGCATCGCCCCAAAAACACAAAGGAGATAAGTTGAGATGTATATAACAGATAAAATACACTATATAGGTGTAAATGATTATGATATAGATTTGTTTGAAGGTCAGTACATGGTGGAAAACGGCATGGCATACAATTCGTATGTTATAGTCGGCGATAAGATTGCCGTAATGGATACCGTGGACAAGAGCTTTGGCGACGACTGGTTAAATAACATAAAAAACACTTTGGGGGAAAAGAAACCCGACTATCTTATAGTTCACCACATGGAGCCCGACCACTCTGCAAATATAGATAAATTTGCAGCTTTGTACCCCGATGCTGTGATAGCGGCAACTGCAAAAGCCTTTACCATGATGGAGCAGTTCTTTGGCACAGGCTATGAGGGCAGAAGACTCGTGGTTAAAGAGGGCGACACATTAAGCTTAGGCGAGCATGAGCTTACCTTTATAACGGCGCCTATGGTACACTGGCCCGAGGTAATGTTAAGCTACGAGAAAAGCACCAAAACACTTTTCTCTGCCGATGCATTCGGCAAGTTCGGCGCACTCGATGCGGACGAGCCGTGGGCATGCGAAGCACGCCGATACTATATAGGCATAGTGGGTAAATACGGTGCACAGGTACAGGCGCTTCTTAAAAAGGCGGCAAGCCTTGATATAGCAAGAATCTGCCCTCTGCACGGTCCCGTGCTTACAGAAAACCTGTCCTATTATATAGACCTTTACGACACATGGTCGTCCTACAGACCCGAAACAAAAGGCGTGGCGATATTCTACACCTCGGTATACGGCAATACGAAAGAGGCGGCACATCTTCTTAGAAGCGAGCTTGAGAGCGCAAATTGTGAAAAGGTATGCATAACCGACCTTGCAAGGTGCGATATGGCAGAAGCTGTGGAGGACGCATTCCGCTATGACAGGATAGTCCTTGCCACAACCACTTACAACGGCGGAGTATTTCCGTATATGCAGGAATTTATAAACCACCTTACAGAACGCAACTTCCAGAACAGATTTGTTGCAATAATAGAAAACGGAACATGGGCGCTTATGGCAGAGAAAACCATGATGAATATGCTTGAAAAGTCAAAGGATATTACCTTTGCCGTTAATAATGTTCATATAAAATCTGCCTTAAACGAAGAAAGCCGTGAGCAAATAAAAAATCTTGCAAAGGAGCTTACAATATGTCAGTAATAACTGTAACCAAAGAAAATTTTGAAAAAGAAGTAATTATGAGCGATAAGCCCGTGCTTCTGGATTTCTGGGCAAGTTGGTGCGGACCTTGCAGAATGGTATCGCCCATTGTAGACGAAATCGCGTTGGAGAACCCCGAGATAAAGGTGTGCAAAGTAAATGTGGACGAGGAGCAGGAGCTTGCAGTTAAATTCAATGTTATGAGCATACCCTCGCTCTTTGTGGTAAAAAACGGTGAGATTGCAAACAGTGCCGTAGGCGCACTTCCAAAGAATCAGATACTTGCTCTTATTTAATAAGGTGATTTTATGTCAGAAAAAACATATGATGTTGTTATAATAGGGGGAGGACCTGCAGGCTACACCACGGCTCTGTACACCTCGAGAGCAGGGTTTGACACACTTGTACTGGAAAAGTTCTCTGCAGGCGGTCAGATGACACAAACCTCGCAGATAGATAATTACCCCGGCTTTGATGAGGGTGTAGACGGCTTTACACTCGGCTTCAAGATGCAATCAGGCGCAGAGAGATTTGGTACAAAAACCATCCGTGCCGAAGTGCTCTCGGTGGATATAGAGGACAAAATAAAGATTATAGAAACCTCCGAGGGAACATTCAGGGCAAAAGCACTTGTAATAGCCACAGGTGCAGAGCATAAGTCTCTGGGACTAAACGATGAGGGCGAGCTCATAGGAAGAGGTGTGGGCTACTGCGCCGCCTGTGACGGCATGTTCTACAGGGGCAAGACCGTAATAGTGGTGGGCGGGGGCAACTCTGCCGCAGCAGACGCTCTGCTTCTGTCCAAGATATGCGCCAAGGTCATAGTGGTACACCGCAGAGACACTCTCCGTGCTACAAAGGTATACCACGAGCCTCTTATGAAAGCGGAAAATGTAGAGTTCATGTGGGACAGTACTCTAAAAGAATTCCTTTATGACGAAAAGATAAAGGGTGCGGTAATAAAAAATGTAAAAGACAAAAGTTTGTCCGAGATTGCATGCGACGGCATATTCATAAGCATAGGCAGAGTACCCGAAACAGAGCTTTTCAAGGGCAAGATAGACCTTGACAAAACAGGGTATATAATAGCAGACGAAAGTACAAAGACCAATATAGACGGTGTATTTGCCGCAGGCGATGTACGCACAAAGCCTGTAAGGCAGATTGTAACTGCCGTGGCAGACGGTGCAACGGCATCGCATTATATAGAAGAATATATAGCAAAAGAGTTTTAAATAGAACACAAAGGCTTTCGCATTTGCGAAAGCCTTTGTGTTCTATTTGAAATATTTATCATTTACATAGTGTGTAACCACCCGAATAAGCTCATCCTTTATTTCTGAAGCAAGCTTTTCGTACTCACCCGTATCGTGCTCATGTACTATGGGTTTATTGCCCATGGCAAGACCGCGCATCTCCATTATAAGCTTGTAGCCGGCAGGAAATGCTATACTGTCTGCAAGGCGGACAAGCCTGAGATATGAATTGTTTAGCTCTTGTGCACCCTTTATGTCACCTGAGTGGAATTTGCGGTATATCTCCGCATTTACCTCAGGAAGAATGGTCGAAAATGCCGTCATACTTCCGCAGCAACCACAGGTAAGTGCAGGGACAAGACAATCGTCTGTACCCGAAAGTACGGAAAAATTAGGTCTCTCTCTGCGAACGATGTCATTTACATGTGCTATCCTCTTCATATGTGCGCTTGAATCCTTCATACCTACGATGTTTTCTTCCATAAGAAGCTTTTGAAACACATCTATACTTATCTCCCCTGTAAACATTGGGATATTGTAAAGTATGATTTTAATTACATTTTCTCTTGCAAGCTTCTTAAAATACTCGTATACATCCGCCTGATTCATGGTTATATAATATGGTACACAAATCACCGCCGCATCGTATCCGCACTCTGCGGCAACTCTCATATAAGAAAGAGTTGTATCAAAGTTTGAACTGCAGGCACCTGCCGCCATCTGCTTTCTGTTTTTGGCAACCTTGGCACATCTTTTTAATATAGATATATTCTCCTCGGGCGAAAGATGCACAAATTCACCTGTGGTAGCACAGGGAAAAAGTCCGTCTATTTCGCTCTCCGAAAGGAATTCCACCTCTTTGTCAAATACATCAAAATTTATTTTTCCGTCTTCATTAAAGGGGGTAAGAAGTACGCCAAAGGCACCTTTTGGTCTGTATTCTGCCATGTTTATCACTCCATTACAATTACAGCTTTTATGAGATTTTTCTCTCTGTTTTTAATAAGCTCTACCGCCTTGGGAAGCTCTTCTATTGTATAGCGATGGGTTACCATGTCTTTAACATTTATTCTTCCGCCCTCTACCATCTTTACAAAAGGCTCCCATACAAGATAGTTTCCGCAGGCGCCGTGAATATTTATCTGTCTTAATACTATGTCCACCACGGGAAATCTTATCTGTGCATTTTCATCGGGTATTCCGTAGAATGTTACATCACCGCCGTTGGCACAGGCTTTTACCGCCATTTCTACCGAGGACACCGAGCCTGCCGCATCTATAGAATAACGCGCCCCAAGACCGTCTGTTTCCTCCATGACTCTCGCATATACATCCTCATTTGCGGCATCTATTACCACATCCGCACCGAATTTATGCGCAAATTCTATACGCTCTTTGCCTCGGACAGAGGCTATTATCTTACTTGCACCGCACGCTTTTGCCATCTGTATGTAAGCAATGCCTGCAGGTCCACCGCCCTGTATAAATACCGTAGCACCAAGCTCAATACCGTAGCGCAGAATGGAACCCGAGGGACATACAAGGCTTTCCATAATGGCACCTTCCTCGTAGGATACACAGTCGGGGATTTTTACCACACAGCTCTGCGGTGCTTTTACATACTCGGCATATCCGCCGTTATGGGGATTGAAACCGATTTCGCTGCCGCTTGGGCACATCTCGTTTCTGCCGCTTTTGCACCATACACACTTACCGCAGGATATTACGGTGTTTACAATCACCCTGTCTCCTATGCTTATGCCGTCTACCCTGTCTCCTACCTCTTCTATGACACCGCATATTTCGTGTCCCAATATGTGCGGAGGGGTAGCATGATTAAATGCTCCTGTCATTATATGAACATCTGTTGCGCACACTCCTGCCGCCTTTACTTTAATAAGAACCTCGCCCTCTCCTGCCTTGGGTGTGGGCACTTCCTTAATTTCTATTTTGTTTATTCCTGTCCATACTGCCGCTTTCATAAAGCACCTCACAATATAAAATCTTCTATACGGGTGGTATAGTTAAACAGATTTTCATATCCGTTTTCGGTTATAAGATAGTCATCCTCTACCCTTATGCCGAAATCACCCTCAAAATACAATCCCGGCTCCAAAGTGACGGTATCTCCCGTCTTTAATGTCTGCTTCTTTTCGGGAAGAAATTGCGGTTGCATAACAGTATCCGCCCCGAAAAGATGCCCTGCGTGATGCGGGAAGAGCTCTTTGTAATTTCCAAAGGCCTCTTTTACTGCTTTGTATATATCACACGCACGGGCATGGGGTTTCAATTTAAGCTCTCCCGCATTTTTGGCATTGAGAATTGCATCGTAGGCTTTTGCCGCCTTGTCGGATACATCGCCCACAAAAAATGTCCTTGTGGTATCACACCACATCCCATCTTCATTAAACTGTAAATCAAGTATGAGACAATCTCCTTTTTTAAGAACATAGTCCGTAGCATCCCCCTCTATAAAGGAGGAACGCATACCTGCAACTATATCTCCCGAAAAACCGCATCCGTCGGAATGCGAAAGGATGATATCCTTTATATCCTTTTCACTCATACCGAGGCAAAAACGCGATTTAACATCGTCATACACAAGCCTTGCAAGCTCAAGGGATTTTTTTATCTTGTCCATCATACATCTACTCTGTAGTAATTTAATACTTCCTCGTCAAGCTCAATACCGAGACCCGGCTTATCGGGGATGTTCACCATGCCGTTATCATCTATGGTAAAGTGCTTCTTAACAAGGTTTTTGCTAAGTACGGTTTCCTGATTTACATATTCAAGCCAGAGCGCATTGGGAGTATTTGCAATTATATGCAGCGATGCACTCATGAGTATGCCTGTCTTAAACGCATGGGGAATAAGCGGAATACCCTTTTTGTACGCCATATCTATTACTTTTTTGGCAATGGTTATACCGCCGCAACGGCTTATATCGGGCTGAATAATGTCGATATTGCAGCCGTTTATAAGCTCGTCAAACTCAAAGAGTGTGCCAATTTCCTCACCTGCGGAAATACGCATGTCGGTGCTTTCGCAAAGTCTCTTGTAGCTATCAAGATAATCGGGCTTAAATGGCTCCTCTACCCAGTAAACATTGTAATCCTTGAACGCTTCGCACAGCTTAAGAGCTGTTTTAACATCCTTCCACACCATGCCGATATCTATCATAAGCTCAGGCTCATCGCCCATTGCCTTGCGGGCTGCCTTTACAAGACGGAGGTCATTTTCAGGAGACTGTCCCAAAGGTCCCCAGCCAAACTTGATACCCTTGTAGCCCTGGGGAAGATATGTATCTGCAATTCTCTTTATTTCGTCCTCGTCATTTGGCATGAGCACGCTGCAATACGCCTTGATGCTGTCGCGGAAGGAACCGCCAAGGAGCTTGTGAACAGGAAGTCCTGTTGCCTTACCCATGATATCCCATATAGCCATATCTATACCACTCATTGCGTGGATAACTACACTTCTTCTGCCGTGATAGTACGCAAGCTCGTACATCTTGTGCCAGATTTTTTCTACATCAAAGGGGTCTTCGCCTATTACCGCATGCTTTAAACCCATGCACACCATATGTGATGCAGGTGCTTCTATAACACTTTTTACAACATAGGGTGATGAGTCAACCTCACCCACACCTACTATACCCTCGTCGGTATATACCTTTATTACTACGGTGTCCTGACTGCCGTCGCCTATGAGTTCGATTTCTTTCTGTTTAACTATAATAGCTTCTACGTTTGTAATTTTCATGTCTTTACCTCCATAGGATTTATATAATTTATCTTAGCATGGGGATATTTTGTTTGAAAGGGAATTTTGTTTCAATTTAGGAAATTTGTATTTTTGGTATTGCGTTTTTTCCAAAAAATGTTATACTGTAATTATCTTAATTGAATTAAAGGAGGAACGACAATGTCCAAATATGCAGGAACACAAACAGAAAAAAATCTTGAAGCCGCTTTTGCAGGCGAATCTCAGGCAAGAAACAAATACACCTATTTTGCATCCGTAGCCAAGAAAGAGGGATACGAGCAGATATCCGCACTTTTCTTAAAGACTGCCGACAACGAAAAAGAGCACGCAAAAATGTGGTTTAAAGAGCTCGAAGGTATAGGCGATACCGCAAATAACCTTGTAGAAGCTGCCAATGGCGAAAACTATGAATGGACAGACATGTATGCAGGCTTTGCAGAGACAGCCGAAAAAGAAGGCTTCCACGAGCTTGCGGCAAAGTTCAGACTCGTAGCGGCTATAGAGAAGCACCACGAAGAACGCTATCGTGCACTTCTTAAGAATATAGAAACTGCGCAGGTGTTTGAGAAGAGCGAGGTTAAAGTATGGGAATGCCGCAACTGCGGACACCTTGTGGTAGGCACAAATGCTCCCGATGTATGCCCCACCTGCAACCATCCCCAAAGCTACTTTGAAGTACACGCAGAAAACTATTAATAACAAATAACTAAAAATAGGTTGGCAGAAGCCAACCTATTTTTAGTTATTTGTTTCTGAGCTTTTCATCTATAGCCTCTGCAGCAGTCTTACCTGCACCCATGGCAAGTATTACCGTTGCGGCACCTGTTACGGCATCGCCGCCTGCATATACCATCTCTCTTGTTGTTGCACCGTTTTCATCGGTTATTATACAACCTCTGCGGTTGGTTTCCAGACCGTCTGTAGTCTGGCGTATAAGGGGATTTGGCGACTGACCTATTGCTATGATTGCGGTATCTATATCTACTACCTTGTTTGAGCCTTCAATTACAACAGGTGACCTTCTTCCGCTTTCGTCCGGCTCGCCAAGCTCCATTTCCACAAGTTCAACACCACTTACCCAACCCTCGTCATTTCCTATAAACTTAATAGGATTTCTAAGAAGCATGAATTCTATGCCCTCTTCCTTGGCATGAATTACCTCCTCGCGCCTTGCGGGAAGCTCTTCAAATCCCCTGCGGTATACTATGTATACATTTTTTGCGCCGAGCCTTTTGGCACTTCGGGCAGCATCCATTGCCACATTGCCTCCGCCAAATACGGCAACTGTGTCTCCCACATACACGGGGGTGTCGTACTCGGGGAATTTATATGCTTTCATAAGATTTATTCTTGTTAAAAACTCATTGGCACTGTATATGCCGTTTAAGTTCTCACCCTCTAACTTTAAAAATGACGGAAGACCTGCACCGGATGCTATATACACCGCGTCAAAGCCGAAGTCTGAGAAAAGCTCGTCTACAAGAATTGTTCTTCCTATTACTACATTTTTTTCTATCTTAACACCAAGCTTTGTAAGCTTTTCAATTTCGCTTGCAACTATTGCCTTGGGGAGTCTGAACTCGGGTATACCGTACACAAGTACACCGCCCGGTGTATGGAAAGCTTCGTATATGGTAACAGCATAGCCTTTTCTGGCAAGGTCGCCCGCCACAGTAAGACCGGAAGGACCTGAGCCTACTACCGCAACCTTTTTACCGTTTGGTGCAGGGGGAACAATATCTTCCCTGGAATTTTGTCTGTGATAATCTGCCACAAATCTCTCTACCCTGCCTATAGCAACGGCTTCGCCCTTTATACCTCTTACGCATCGGGATTCACATTGGGTTTCCTGAGGGCATACTCTTCCGCATACGGCAGGAAGAGCATTGGTATCTGTAATGATGCTGTATGCCTTTTCAAAATCGCCCTCGGCAACACATGCCATAAATTCAGGTATGCGCACATTTACAGGGCACATAGACACACAAGGTTTGTTCTTACAGTTTAAGCATCTCTTAGCTTCATTTATTGCCATCTCCGGAGTGTAGCCGGTAAATACCTCGTCGAAATTATGTATTCTCTCTAAGGGGTTTTGCTCGGGCATTGGTGTTTTTGTAATGTTAGACATTGTGAGTCCTCCCTATCCTGCATTTGTGATTTTCGACAGATTGCATCTCACTGCCTTTATACATCCTTTGTCTGTTTAAGGCAGAATCCCAATCTATCTTATGTCCGTCAAAATCGGGACCGTCCACACAGGCAAACTTAGTTTCGCCCCCTACTACAACACGGCATCCACCGCACATGCCTGTGCCGTCTATCATTACAGGATTCATAGATACCGTTGTAGGTATGCCGTACTCTTTTGTGAGATTGCACACTGCACGCATCATAACAAGAGGGCCTATGGCAATTACCTCATCGAACCTTTCGCCCGATTCTATAAGCTCCTTTAACCTGTCGGTTACAAAGCCCTTTGTGCCGTTTGAGCCATCATCGGTGGTAATTACAAGACTATTTGAAACCTTATCAAGTTCATCTTCCAAAATTATGAAGGATTTGTCTCGAAAACCTGCAATTACTGTTACATCTGCTCCCATGCCGAAAAGCTTCTTTGCCTGAGGATATGCGATGGCTGTTCCGAGTCCGCCTCCTATAACCGCAGCTTTCTTTATACCATTAAGCTCTGTGGGTTTTCCGAGAGGTCCTGCAAAATCTAAAATTGTATCGCCCTCATTAAGCTCACTAAGCTGCATGGTGGTCTTACCCACCACCTGAATTATTACAGTAACTGTGCCTTTTTCTCTGTCGAAATCTGCTATGGTAAATGGTACTCTTTCACCGTTTTCGTCTGTTCTTAATATAATAAACTGCCCCGGCTCTGCCCTGCGTGCTACAAGCGGTGCTTCTATTTCCATAAGAAAAACCTGCGGATTCAAATCTTTTTTACAAACAATTTTGTATGACAAAACTGTCACCTCTCAAACATATAATTATACAATAAATAATAACATCTATGAGAGAAGGTGTCAAGTTGAAACTGTTCAAAATGCCCGTATTCACTTGAATTAGTGCTCATTTTGATAAAAATTTCAAAATAATAAAAAAATGTCGAAAAAATATTGTTATAATTATCAAATTTTGCAATAACTATTGCATTGTACTTGAAAAAGTGATAAAATAAAAAATATTCTAAAGTGTGTTTTGGATAGTCACTGTGCTATGCACAAATTTTTGTTAAGGAGGACTTACACAATGACATACGTTGAAAGAGTTTTAGAACAAGTCAGAGCTAAGGACGGCAACGAGCCGGAATTTATCCAGGCGGTTACAGACGTTCTCAACAGTCTCGGCCCCGTGCTCGACAAACATCCCGAATACGAAAAGGCTGCTCTTCTCGAGAGAATAGTAGAGCCTGAAAGACAGATTGTATTCCGAGTTCCATGGGTTGACGATAACGGCAATGTACAGGTAAACAGAGGTTTCAGAGTACAGTTTAACAGTGCTATAGGACCTTACAAGGGCGGTCTTCGTTTCCATCCCTCTGTATACATAGGTGTTATCAAATTCCTCGGATTTGAACAGATATTTAAAAACTCCCTTACAGGTCTCCCCATTGGCGGCGGCAAGGGCGGAAGCGACTTCGACCCCAGAGGCAAGAGCGACGGCGAAATCATGAGATTCTGCCAGAGCTTTATGACAGAGCTTTACCGTCACATCGGCTCCCACATCGATGTTCCCGCAGGTGACATAGGTGTAGGCGCAAGAGAAATCGGCTACCTCTTCGGTCAGTACAAGAGAATCTGCAACAACTTTGAAAATGCAGTTCTCACAGGTAAGGGTCTTGCATACGGCGGAAGCCTCGTTCGTCCCGAAGCTACAGGCTACGGTGCAGTTTACTACTGCAATGAGCTTCTTAAGGACAACGGCATAGACATTAAGGGTAAGACATTTGCAGTATCCGGCTTCGGTAATGTTGCCTGGGGTGCTGTATTAAAGATTAACCAGTTAGGCGGTAAGGTACTTACCATATCCGGTCCCGACGGTTATGTATATGACGAAAACGGCATCACAGAGGAAAGAGCTGCATACATGCTCGAAATGCGTGCTTCCGGTCGTGACAAGGTTCAGGATTATGCAGATAAGTTTGGCTGCAAGTTCTTTGCTGGTGAAAAGCCCTGGGGCGTTAAGGCAGATATCATAATGCCTTGTGCTACTCAGAACGAAGTAAACCTCGACGATGCTAAGAAGATAGTTGCAAACGGCATCAAGTACTACATCGAAGTTGCAAATATGCCCACAACAGACGAAGCTGTACAGTACTTACGCGCAAACGGCGTAGTAGTTGCACCCTCCAAGGCTGTTAATGCAGGCGGTGTTGCAGTATCTGCTCTTGAAATGAGCCAGAACAGCATGCGTTACTCCTGGAGCAGAGAAGAAGTTGACGAAAAGCTCCACGGCATCATGAAAAACATCTACAAGAGCTGCAGAGATTCCGCTAAGGAATACGGAATGGAAGGCGACCTCATTGCAGGTGCTAACATTGCAGGCTTCCAGAAGATTGCAGATGCTATGATGGCACAGGGTATTGTGTAATATAGGATATATATAAGTTAATGGGCTGTCTCACTATGAGACGGCCCATTATTATTTATAAATCATCATGTCTGAACCCAAAATCGATGTTATAATTTTCAAATATACACACAATTTCTTCTATTGCTTCAAAATCAGAATAACTTTCATTTTTTATTATATTTTGTATTTCAGATAGCATCTGTATAGCAGTTGTATCAGCAATTTGCGATGCATCAATTTCAAAATCCTCGATTTTGGATTTTACAAAATCAGATATGTAATTTCCAAGAAGTTCAACTTTTATATTCATCTCTTCACCCCTCAAATTAAAAAATGCGTAGCCGAAGCTACGCATGAAAAACGCATAGCTCCGATTGCTGCAACACAAATCTCAACATCTCATACAAGTATGCGAAAATAGAGCATGCATTTTTACCAAATGGGTAAAAAGATACATACCTATATGAGAAATGTCAAATATTTAGATTTGCGTTGCAAATATAGTATAACATGGATTTGAAAAAATTTCAAGTGAAAAAGAACGGGACTGCAAAATTTCGACCTCAACTATTGACAAAGAATCAAAAATAAGTGCAAGCAATCAACTATACCAATAGTTAATTTACTTACACTTTTATTGTATCAGGAAATATTTTTTGTTTTTTTGAACTGATTTTTAAAATCCGTACGAAAGTTAAAAAGTAAAACCGCCTGTTCAATACAGAATTGAACAGGCGGCATAAAATATTCTTTTTTGTGTCTACTATAGCATTGACTACTTCAATGTTTTTTCAGTTCTTTATTATTTTAACCCAGTACCTCTACATCACCTGTTCCGAAAGCAATATTTATACCAAATATCTTCACGATAGTATCTATGCCACTTATCTGCAAAAGTTCATCCCGAAGCTCCGTCTCTCTGCCTGTATCCCGAAGTTCGAGATATGTACCTCTTATTGTGTCCACTTCGGACTTGAATACCTCACGCACAAGCTTCTCGGTTACAAGCACACCCTGTGACTCCCATGTTAAGACCTCGGGCAAGGCAGTTTCAAAGAATGCCAGTACTCCGCTTTCGGTTGAAAGTTCAAGAAGCCCCCATTCCTTAAGTTCTGTTATTGAATCCATTACAGCGTCTACATGGTAATATATTTTATCGGCGTCATCTACCATATCACACCAAACGGCATGGTAGGTTTTATTGCCTTCGCTATCTGTGGGTATGGAGATAACTTTATATTCTTCGGACATAATAATAGTATCTTTTACACCCGTAAAGGTCTGCGCCTCATACCAGCCTAAAAATTCATTGCCATCGTCTCTTGTAGGGGTGGGGAGCACATATTCCTCGTCATGCTGACAATATGTTTCCTTCTGTGTTCCGTCAAGCTTACCATGGATTGTCGGGTCTTCTTCTTTTTCGTACTCCTTGGGATGAAGTACATAGTTTATTGTATAGGTTTTTGCCCATTTTGCATAATAGGTCCTGTTGCCCGAAGAACCCGATGCAAGCTTGGTTACAGGCTCTGCGGTTGCAGGATCTGCACTCTTGTCCTCAAACCATCCCATAAATTTATAACCGCTTTTTGTGGGTATAGGCAGGGTGTAGTCCGCATCCGAAGATTTGTAAGATTTCTTTTGATTACTGAGCTTTCCGCCGTCTGCATTGTATGTAATGGTGTAGCTTTTTTCGGTTGAGCTGCTTCCACTTGAGCTGCCTCCACTTGAGCTGCTTGCGTTATTAATGATATCAAATTGCTTATTAGCAGTCACAGAATAAACATCAACTACAATACCATCGATAAGTCTAAAAAGTATAGGAGATACCAAACATCCAATAACATCATCACTATCGTCAACAATCTCTTGTTTCCAATCGACATCGTCCAAGAAATCACCCACTGTAATCTTATCTCTTCTGCCTGTTGCATTGTAAGTATACTTATATGCACTTGCAGGAACAGCTATGATTTCATCATATTCATAATCCAAATAGATAATTTCTCTGCCATTCATTTTATAATACTTTTCATTAAAAATATAACCCGAAACAATTTCGGTATCTTTTCCGAGTTCTTCTGCATTTATATCAAAATTATCAAAAACGCTGAAACCTGTAACATTTCCTGTATCGTTATCTTTTGCAACACGGGCAATAATAGTGTATCTGGAAACAAGACCATTAGCGTCTGCCACATACATGAACACATCGCCCATGACAAGTTTAAGAGAATCGTCTTCGTTTGAACATTTTGAGTTACCGCCATAGTCAAACGTGAGAGAACCTTCTTCTTCATTTTGCACATAGGATACCACAGCTACCACTTTACCTTCTGAGTCTGTAGTTGTAGCAACCCGGGTAACAACTGCGAAGCCTGCTTCGATATCATATGATACTTCAACACCTGTAACAACCATCACACGATATTTATAATCGTCATCCCTATATACATAACCCTCATAAGCCGCCTTGTCAATAAGATTGGTTCCACTCATTAGCGTGACATCATCAACATCTTTTGCCGACACATCAAAGACAATAAGATTATCTTCAACTCCTATTCCATTTATCTCTTTTGATTCAAAATCATATTTTTCTCCTGCCAAAGGTTTGAAATAGCTGTCAAAAATTTCTGAGGCTTTTTTTATTTCTATTATTTCATCCTTATAATTTCTTGTAAAGATTACCAATCTTGATTTATTATATTTTTCCGTATCAGCAGAATCTTCCCACAAAAATTTGCTTTCATTAATAGAGGTTTCATCTATTAATGTTGTTTTATCATCTAAAGTAGCCGTAATACCGAATGCATCTGCATTTTCCGCAAGAAATTTAACAACATCATTATGTTTAACATCGCTTACATCGTAAGTTACAACACCTTCTGATTCGGTAAGAATTTTAATTTGCCACTTATCTGCCGAGAACGTTCCGCTTGGCATTGCACCTTCTACTATGTATCCATATCTGGTTACGGTTTCCTGTGTATTTATAATTTCCAGTGATTTTGCAAGCGGTTTTATACCACTCTTTGTCCACATAAATGCCTTTATTTTTGCAATACTGTTGCCTTGGTTATTTATTAATGTACCGAGGGTGACAGATTTTCCGCTTTCTATATTTGCATACATATATGTCGTAGCTATTTTTGCGCCATCCCAATCATAAGTCGCAACAATAAGATAATCGGCATCATCAGAAAAGTTATTGTTTACCGTAACCTCAACAATAAATTCTCCCCTTGGTATTGTATTTTCTTGTTGTCCTGTGGCTGGATTTAAAATCTTCAAATCTGTTAATGTATATTCATATTCCGCATTTGCATTTTCGCTTGCAATTACTGGATGTAACGGGATAAACAAACAGAAAATTGTCGAAAATAAAAGTACAAGATTAAAAAGTTTATGTTTCATAAGTTTCCTCCTGAATGATTGTCGTGATTTTATAGAAGCATAAGGAGCGTCTTGTTGCCTATAAGTTTATCATATCATACGATTCCATAATTTACAAGGACAAAAAAACAGCGTACAAATCTGTACGCTGTTTTTATAGTCAATTAAGACTTAATTATTTAATGATAGAGGATACAACACCTGAACCAACTGTTCTACCGCCCTCACGGATAGCGAATCTTAAGCCTTCTTCGATAGCGATAGGAGTGATGAGCTCAACTTCCATTGTTACGTTATCGCCGGGCATGCACATTTCTGTGCCTTCGGGAAGCTTAATAACGCCTGTAACGTCTGTTGTTCTGAAGAAGAACTGGGGTCTGTAGTTGTTGAAGAAAGGTGTATGTCTACCACCTTCGTCTTTAGTAAGAACGTAAACTTCGCCCTTGAAGTGTGTGTGGGGGTTGATGGAGCCAATCTTAGCGAGAACCTGTCCTCTTTCGATTTCGTTTCTCTGAACACCTCTAAGAAGTGCACCAACGTTGTCACCAGCCTGTGCTTCGTCGAGCATCTTTCTG
>JAZURE010000062.1:0-33868 GCA_045606045.1 Clostridia bacterium
TGATATTGCCATAACAAACAAAGGAAAAACACAGTTTAGAGTTGGCGAAAAGTTTGATAACTCTCTCTTTGCGGGACAGATTTTGTATTCCAACAATCTTACCGACAGCTTAAGTGCAAACGACGAAGGGTTAACAGTTTATATTCCCGAATTGGAAGGCGATAATCCGATTGATGTGGGTGAATATAAGTTTATTGAAACATCAACAGGCACAGATGTAGTGGTTGAATATGAGGGCTACAGAACTACATATCAGATTTCTGTACTTCCCGAAGACTTGGAAGGTAAACTCCATTTTTCATCAAGCAGTGTTGAATCTGCACCCGGCGGTAGTTTTGATGTTGTAATTGAGCTTAAAAATAACCCCGGTATCGTTGCATTAAGTGCATATCTTGAATACGATAAAGATTTGTTTGAAGTTGAAAGTATAACTGATGCAAAATTGCTTAATACAACAAATGATTTGCTGACTTCGGATTCCGAGGAAATTGACAAATTACCGACAGTTCCGCTTATTTGGATTGACACCGGAGCAACCGAAAACAATACAAGCAGCGGCACACTTGTAACAGTTAAGTTCAAAGTAAAACAAGGAGCTTTCGATGAGTCTGTTTATGGTATGAATAAAATAAAATGCGTAAACGGCGAAGCAACCGACAAGGCGGGCAATATAATAGATATTCCCGATATGGTTGTTAAAGTTAAGCTCAACAAAACAGCTATAGGCGACGTGGACAGCAATAGTGTAATTGACAGCTGGGATGCCGTACTTCTCATGCGAGAAACATTTGACGTTCCCAGAAACATTATCAACCGTTTGGCTGCCGACATAAATCGTGACGGAAGCATAAACCAGCACGATTCAACCTATCTTAACCGTTACATTGTAGGTTTCTTCGGATTAACAGGTGCACCCGGTAAATTTGATGTCAGAGTTAAGAACAAATTCTTTGATGATGTAATTTTAGAAGACCTTGTGGTAAATAGTGATCTTCCTCAGCCGGAAGAAAAATTCGGATATGTTTTCGATGGTTACTACTCGGATGCCGAATATACCAAGCCGATAGAAAAACTTCCTGCAAAATCTGTAAGAGAAATTGTAATTTATGCAAAATATAAAGAAGGCTACATCATAGACAGCAGCCTTGAACTTGAAAACAACATTCACGTTTTCGGACAGGAAACACCCCTTGTCAGCGAAGGTGTAACCCTCTGGAACGTATATGACGACAACAGATTGATATATAGGGCAGTAAGCAGCATTCCTGCCAACTACAAGCCCACAACAGGCCTGCGGGTTGAAAAATATGTGGAAGATCTCACCGGCAAAACATTTTCAATTACATATGAAGAAAATGGTGTTGAATGTACCTACGCAACCGAGAACCCGACAACATATACTTACGGCGTGGATACAGCAATCACAAGTCCCGTTAGCGCCGCAAACACATCTACAGGTTATAATGTTGTTAATTTCGCAGGTTGGTATACTAATCCCGAATTTGACGGACTTCCTGTAACAAATATGAACGGTCGCTTTGGAGACATCACACTTTATGCGAAGTGGGACAGATGGACTTGCAAGATTAATCTCGATGCAAAAGGCGGAAACTGTGATGGCTATATGGTACATACCTACGGAACAGAAACCATTCTGCCCACACCTACACATTCCAATCCGGATTACAAATTCCTGCGTTGGGTGCACAATGGTAATACCATAGAGAGCATCCCGGCTACAGATTACAATTCCTCCAAGACTTATACCTATGATATCTATGCAGAATGGACTTATGCACCTACAATAACTCTTACATTAAGAGGCAGCGCAACAAATCCCTTCTCACCGGATGAATTTGAAGTCAGAGAAAATGTAAACGCATTTGAAAAATATTCTATTGGTGTTCCTGTAAGAGAATATGAAACCGAGGATGAGAGAGTTTATACTTTCATGGGCTGGTACAAGACAGGAACAGATTTGCTTGTTACAGATCAGTATCTGGAAAATATAGAGGTGGATTTGGATCTTACAGCCAGATGGGAAGATACAACACAAATACTTGTTGTTAATTTCTATGATCACGACGGTACTACACTACTGCATAGAGATGAATACATATATCGTGAGTCAATTAAGTTTGTCGAGGTTCCCCGGTATACAGGCACATACGAAAGCGATGAGTTGGTATTTAACGGATGGAAGCTTAAAACTGGTAGATATTTAGGAGATACGGATTACGTTGATGTATCGAGTGTACATACCTCCGATGTGAAAGAGATTGATGTGATTGCGTATTTGAGAGATAGACCAAAGTCAGTTTTAATTACCTATCACCATGACGAATCTTACTACGATTTTGGCAGAACAGAGATAGCGCAGATTTATAATTACCTCTCTGACAGAAGCACGAGTTCGAACATAACTTCCGGTATACAAAACACTATTCCGTCAGAACTCAAAAGTTTTGAAAAAGAAATTTGGTATGGTGTATATGACACGAAGTTTATGATATCGTGGATTAATACCGCAATGTGTGGAACAGGAACCATGAAGGTAAACGGAATAAGCTATTGCATGTATTACACAAATGGCGATGAACTATATAAAAGAGACTACGTAGAGTGGGAATCAGATACAGTGACATCGAATACATATAACATCTTGTGTGATGTAAATCCCGGTCCCGGAAGTCTTCTTGATATTATGACCTATACCTACGGTGGCGAAACAGTTACACTTCCTACAAATGTAACAAAAGAAGGTTATGTATTTGAAGGTTGGTATGATAACCGAGAATATACAGGTAGCCCAATCACAGAAGTTACCGGTAATAATAAGGGCGATAAGATATTCTACGCTAAGTGGACAAAAGCCAACTAAAACATAACAGAAAGTAAGATTTAAGTAATGCTTTTCGGGCGGGCATTACCGCCCGAAAAGAAAAATATATTACAGAAAGGAAGAAGGATATGAAAGTTAAGGCTATGAAAAGATTTTTATCGGCTTTTCTTGCATTATTTATGCTTGCAACTTTAATGCCGGTTTCAATGCCACAGACTGTATATGCCTTGTCGGATGAAGATATTTCGGCAACCGTTGAACTTGGTAAAGGTTTTAACCTTCTTGCAGGTAAAACCTTTGAAGCAGGAAATCTTCAGTCGGCACCTATTTTCAAATCAATGGAAAATATGAACCCCACAAAGAACCGTCTTGGTGATGTGGAGTCCAAAATGACATATATTACAAGTATGTCATCCTATCTTGACAATACACATACAGATATATCTGTGGATGTAGGGGTATCTACCGAAATACTTCTTGCAAAAACAGATATCAAGGCAAAGTTTGGTTTCAAAGGTACATGGGAATCGGAAGGTTCAACCAACAAATCAAGACTTATTCTTGAAATTCTTGCAAAGGCATATAAATATTCAATGAATATTAACCAGGGTGATCCGTGGGCAAAGGACGAAAACGGAAATTATGTAACACTTAATGATAAGTTTGCAAACGACCTTATGAATATGGACCCCAAAGCATTTTTCAACACCTACGGAACACATATTGTAACCCAGTATGATGCAGGTGGTGAAGCATATACCTCTTATGAAGGTACAGATACATCAAATTCAATGAAGAGTGAATTTGATATCGAAGCAAATGCATCGGTTGACGTAAGCACAAAGGCAATTGCTGCGGTTAATGTTGCGGTCAACACATCGGGCGGTGAAAAGCACGAAAACAGCTTTGCAAACAACAATCAGCAGATGAGCATGCGTGTTCGTGGCGGTGACCCCATGTATTCCACATTTGATGCTATCATATCGGGTGATGCTGACGATACAGTAAACGGATGGCTTGCATCAATGTATGGTATGGACGAAAACACCGGCTCAACAAAGTCCACAATGATTAAAAGTGACAACATGCAGCTTTTTGCAATGTGGGATCTTCTTGCAATGGATAAGTCGCAAAGTCACACAGCACGTATAGAAGAACTCAAAAAATACTATATGGACAATGTGAAAGAAGAAATTGTCGATATGTATCAGGAGTTTATCTACGGTATTCCTACTAATTTTGCAGACGAATATGCACAAATTAACGCAGAAATCGTTACAGATAAAGAACTCGGCTCTGTTGATGCAATTCCTGAAGGTTTCTTACCTGTAAGAACAGAGGACGACATTATGAGGATGAACGGAAACCAAAACTACATCTTGATGGATGACATTAAGATTTCCGATGACTTCATACATGCAGCTGTAGAATACGATGAGTTCAATGGTGTGTTCGACGGTAACGGACATACAATAAGCGGTCTTAAGTTAATAGACACCAAAGAAAAGTATATCGGTCTCTTCCCGCTTATCAATGAAGGTGCAGTAATCAAAAATCTTACCATTAAAGATGCCGAAGTTGTAGTTGAATCCAAAGAAGGTCAAACGGTATACGCAGGTATACTTTGCGGTGCCAACACAGATGGTCTTACAGGCAGCAATCTCGGTAAGATTATGGATGTAAGAATCGAAGATTCAAGCATTACCATAAAAGGTGGTGCAGGTACCACATATCTTGGTGGTATCGTCGGTTACACAGACAGCAGAAACGATACCATCAACGACAGAGCAGTCCAGAGAGCAACTGTTAAAAACTGTCGCATTATCAACGAACGTGAAGGTGCAAATAGTTCTGTAGGTGCAGTAACCGGTTACCACAAGGGACAAGGTGGTTTTGCAGTCTTAAGAGTTGCTTCCTACTATAATGAAGTTTCAAGTGAAGATGGTTATGTAGGCGGTGTAATCGGCCGTAGTGCATCTCAGGCCGGTTCTTACGTATTCTTTGTACCGGACGAGGAAAAACCGCTGGAAAAAGGTTATATCGGTTACCTGGAAAACTCCGATGAAGATGATGATTACTCTAAGATATTTGTAATTGGTGATGAAGATTTTGCATTAGGCACACCCTTTGAAATATTTGAAAAATGTGATGAATATCTGACAACAGCTGATGAAGCTCCGGTGTGGGGATATTCAGAAGGCGAGTGGGACGCATTTCCCGAGCCTTTGTTCAATACATTATATCCGTACCTTATAGTTCATGCACCGGGCGGTATTACAGCATACAAGGATGCTACCCTTGGAACCAATGACATAACTGTATACTATGCAGCAGATCCTGCAGATAGTGAATCTTATGAAGATGTTACAGATTATGTGAACTTCTTCTATGATTTCAGCGAAGTAGGTACCACAACAGTTGCGGCAGTATACGGCAACAAAACAATAGAATTTGAAGTCGAAGTTTTAGAGCCTGTTGTAACAAAAGCAGATATTGTAAATGCAGGCAAAACCGAATATAAAATCGGCGATGTGTTCAGTATTGAAGATTTTGTGGGACAGCTTGTATATTCAAACACCTTTACAGAAAATGTGTCAGCAGCAAACGCTGAATTTGTTGTAACAATCCCATCTCTTGAGGGCAACACACCTATAGTACCCGGGGAATATGTAATGGATTATGAAACAGACTCTGCAGAAGTTGTTGTAAAATACGGCGATGTTGAATTTATCTATAATATCTCTGTAGCTGAAGCAGACCCAAAAGGAAAAATTCAGTTCAAGGCAAACAGCGTAAAGGTAACTTCGGGACAAAGCTTTGTAATTGATGTACTTATGATAGATAATCCCGGTATTTCAGTTCTCAGGGCTGCACTTGAGTTCGACGAATCGGTGTTCACACTTAAGAGTGTAGAAAATAAATCAAATTTCACAAAATATGTTGACCCTACAAATTCAGAAGATGAAGGGGATGTTTTGTACTCATCTCCGTATCGTATGTTATGGAGCAGTCCGGATGTAAACAATACATATATAGGTAACCTGGTAAGCTTTACATTCGAGATTAAAAATACACAGGACTTAAGCGACCAAATTATCAAATTCAATTTTGTTGAAGCCTTTGATATTACCGGTAAAAGCGTTGGCGGTGCATCCTCAAAATTCACCGTTGATGTGTGCGACGTTAAAGTTGGCGACGTTGACGGAACCGACAATGTTAACATATGGGATGCCGTACTTTTGAAAAAGAACTATATGGATGTTCCCCAAGAGGGTCTTTTGATGGCGGCTTCGGATGTAAACTATGACCAGACATATAGTTCTCTTGACTCAACATACTTAAACCGTTATGTTGTAGGTCTTTACGGATATTACGCCGAAGATGGCATACCCGGAAAATATAAAGTTAACTTCAAGGGTAATGGCTTTGACGATTTCACACAATATGTAACAGTAGGACAGAAACTGCCTATTCCTGTTGCAGATGAAAACAGTTTCCACGGTTGGTATGACAATCCCGAATTTGAAGGCGAACCAATCACAGATGTTTCACTCTGGACAGGTGGTGAGTTCACCCTTTGGGCAAAAGTCGGCTATCCGGTATCATATGGCCTTTTGTACGGAACATACAGCGAAGACTATGTAAATTATGATGAATTGCCAAAATGGTATTACTGTGATGAAGAGAATCCATTTAAACTTGATTTCACATTGGAAGCAGAAGGTCTTACATTCAATGGTTGGGAAGTCAGGGTGGTACATGGTATAGCAACAAGTTCGCCGATAGAAGTACCTGAAGAAGGTTTAAAAGACATGCCCGGTGAATTGCAGTTGACACCTAAATATTCAGGCAACACTTATGATATTTATGCACATGTATACCAAGAGGGCATTGTTGATATAACAGAAAAAATCGGAACTTATGAATATACTACACCGGGTTACCTCAATTATATTTACAAATCACTTGTAAAAGATTTAGCGCCAAGCATTGAGGGTTATCCGAAAGGCGAAGTATACATGGATGCTGATTTTAAAGAACTTTGCGAATCCGACATAATCCAAACTCCGTATTTTGGTGAAGGCAAAGCGGGAGATTTCCACTTGTACTATAAGTATGTTCCTATGTCTTACGATGTTACATTTGATTGGAACTATGAAGGTGCACCGGCAATTGAAGGTTTCACATATGAGTATGGTGTCAAAGGTTTCAGCTTGCCGGCAGATGTACCGAGTCGTCCCGGTTACACATTTACAGGTTGGAATATAGAATACAGAGATATGTATAATTCCAGAAATTACCCTGTAACAGCGGGCAAATATGACAAGTACTGGCTGCTTGATAATGTTACGGTTATGGGAACAGATGTAAAATTTGTTGCTCAGTGGACGACAGATAGTCTGGCTGCGACAATATCCGCAATTAACACATTGACAGGCGTAACAACCAGATATACTTTTGACTATACAGAAGATTTTACAATGCCGGAAGGTTCCACAGAACTGATTTTGGACGGTGATGTGTATTATAAGTTTGATGGCTGGTATAATAATTCTCAGTGTGAAGGTGATCCTGTTACAGTCATTCCTGCAAATGGATTTGACGTTAATAACAGCAGATACTATTCCAAGTGGGTTGAAACTACCTCAAGCACGGTTATAGTACATAACAGAGATACCCAAGAAGTAATTGGTGAAATTGAAGTAACTCCCGGCCAAGAATACACACTTCCTGATGCAACAGAATATCTGAAAGAAGTATTGGGTAACGAGTATATATCTAACGACAGATTCTACATCAAATCCGGAACAGACTATACAGAAGTAACATCATTTAATGTTGACTTCACTGAAAAACATGTATATGTTGATGTTATAGATGTTACGAATATGGTTGCAAACATATTTACCGTATCTAATTACACGCCCCTTGCAAGACAGCTTGGTGTAAAAGTTGATGGAGTAACACATCTGTTTGACCAGGTATCCGAAGAAAAGGTGTATACAATTTACACAGCACCGGATAAAATTTCAACAATTGAAGTGCTTGAACAGGCACAGAATAGTGTAAATGACAAAGCTGATGTTAAATATCGTGCAGAATTTGGTGGGAAAGTTGTTGAAAAAGAAAGGCAAATTCGTTATTCCGACAAAAATGCAGGTTATGACAGGGTAATTTACTCGCCGATTATAAAGGATGAATATACTCTTGATTTGTATGTTCCACAATATAAAACATCAAAGCTGTTAACGTCAACCTCGGTATATAATTTCGCAATTCATCAGAGAGTAGCGGGATTAAACCTTCTCGAAGGTTATCCGCAACAGATTGCACGTGGCGAGAAGATAACACTTCCGGTACTTGATGATTTGTCTATAACCGAATTTGGTGATTCAACATGGATTGACTATATGAATAACTGCGGTTTGGCTGATGAGCAAAAAGCTACACTTAAATTGAAGTTTGTAGGTTGGTTTGAAAGACCTTACTACACCAGGAAAAACGAGAAGCCAATAACAGAGATAGACACAACAATGATAGGTCAGGATATACAGCTTTATGCAATATACGAACCGGAAGCAGTTCTTTTTACATATGATAATGGTAAATCATATGATATCCTTTCAGGTGATGACCTTACAATGATTAAAATGGTTTATGCTCTTACAAAAAATCCGAAGGAACAGTTGTATGACACATCAGAAATTGAAAACGGCAGATTGGTAAAGGCTATGCCATCTGAATATTCAGCCTATTCGTATTTAGTTAAGGGTATTACCGAAACTGTGTCTGTAGACCATCCTTATGCAACAAATTCTGCATATACATGTCTCTATAACGGAACCGTTGTAAACCAAACTTATTACGAATATAATTCATCTGCAAATACCACAGGCTATGAAATTTTCTATGTAAAAGATGCTTACTCACCGCAAAACTATGGTCCGGATCTTTCACTGGAGGAATAATATGACAAATATAAAGAAATTTATAACAATAATTTTATGTATGTTGATTGCAGGATCTTCTTTGGTGACAGTATCCGCTGAAGAGAGTGAGTTTTCGGGAATTGTTTCTAAAAATGTTGAAGTTTCAGAAACCGGCGATGTGGAGGTTTTGATCGACATCGCCGGCAACCCCGGTATAACAGCCTTTAAGTTTTGGCTTTGCTATGATACCGATGTGCTGACTCTTAAAAATAACACGGTTACAGATACAGGACTTTTAGAAGGAAAATATCCAAATTCATTTGTAGCAGGCAGAACTCCTGTCAGCTGGTTTGGTAGTGATACAAATCCTGTCAATAATTACGAAAACGGCACAATTGCCATAGCTGAATTCAAAATGAAGGAAGGCTTTTATGGCACAACGGAAGTAAAAGCAGAAATAGAATTTGCACAAAATTTTGTGGATGATAAGTTTGGTAATGCACCTGCTATGGAAGATGGCATCATAACCGTCAGCAGAAAAAGGCTTGCAATTAAAGATGGTGTTGTAGTCGCAAATAGCGTAAACGGCGAAACCTTGATTATAGCAAGCTATGACGAAGACAGTATGGTCGATTGCAAAGTATATCCTAATGTGGCAGGTGATGTGCAAATTAAAGTGGCTGATGTACTGGATTTAAGTGGCGCAACTAAAGTTAAAGCATTTTTGTGGGAAGACTTAGAAACTCTTGTGCCTGTATGCAACCACGCAGAAGAAGAATTATAACATTTATATAGTATAAAAGTAATGAGCATAACCTAAAGCAGGTTATGCTCATTATTCTTTATATTCTCGGTTCGCCGTATTCTCTTTTCATCGCTTCTGTAGAAACTACCCATTGCTTGCCAAATTTACATACATCAACACCTTCAACAAGCTTGCCGTAGGTGATTGCTTTTCTTAATGTACTTTCATTAAGTGCCCAAAGAGTGGTTGCATCACTAAATGCCATAAGTCCGTCAAAGGGCGTTTGGATAGCAACACCATTTTCCCATAACTCATCACAGGATAAATCTAAATCATCATTCCATACAATCCCGTATCCGCCTACATCAACGGTTACATCGGAAAACAGATGTGAGTTCTTTAATTCTTCAAAAGCAGGGATTTGTTTGAATAATGGCTTTACATCATAAATTTTAGTACACCCTTCAGCAAACTGTACGCTTAAACGATAGTCGGGAAGTGGAGTAAATGATAAATTCAACTTATATATTTATGTTGATAAAGGACAGTTCATATTTTAAAAGCAAAAATATTTATAAAATGATGCGTTTTGTTTCATTAAACTCCCCGTATTAGGTTGTTTTCCTTTTGAAAATTACGATATAAAATTATAATACAGTAGGACACGTAATACATGTTAATTAAATATGATGGTGTAACGCATTCTGAAATTTATTAAAAAAGAAGGAGCATAAAAATTTAACAATTATGAAAGCGAGGTGAATAAAAGAAATGGATATGAAAGAGTTTGAAAAATATAAGAATATGTCTATTGATGAAACAGACGAAAGTGAATTGATTGATATAAATGATGTAGATGTAAGAATGGATTTACCTCCTAAAGAAAGATTGAAATACACCTTGGATCAAGTTAAAAATCCCTACTTCTTTAAGGTGGGAAAATACATAGTAAAATCAACCTTTTCAGAAGGTTCAGGCTGCACAATATAGGATTGTCTGAGAGGACTATTGATGTTATAAAATCAATAGCAAAATAAAATGTAAACGAAACCTTGTGTTTATGTAAAAATCAGTATACGGAGTCTGTAGCACGCTTACAAAAAAATCAGAATGCGTAAGCTTCTGCTTCATCCAATGATGCTGGGTGAAGCAGAAGTCATCTAAAATTTAAATTACCAGGAGGAATATAGTAGAATAGCTTGTTAAGAAACATGGATAACACAGAAAGGCGTTAAAGGAAAGAAAAGAAATTTTAAAAAGGTAATACGGGCTTTGATATGGGTGAATTTTACTCGTGCCAAGTATATCGAATTTAAAAGATTAGTTTGCAATTTTTAAACATTTATGATATAATATAATAGCGAGAAAATTCAGTGTTCTCGCAGGTTCCGAAGAATTTTGTTCAGAAAAAATCAGGAAAATATAATGTTTTTCCTGCTTTCAGTTATCTTATATACATGATTACTTTAAATCTTCCGCAAACAAAAATTTATTGTATAATCAATACAGAATTAAAAAATGAAATTTCAACGTTTTATAAGTTTGTTTGTGAAAAAAACGATGTGGAAGTAATTGAATTGCACAATATTGACAAAGTACATGGACACCCGACAATAATAGGAATGATGGAAATAAAGGATCAGATACTTGATTATATAAAATCAAATAGCACTTTTTGGCGAGAACACATGGATTGTTATTACCTCTGTCAAGTCCATACAATTCAAAAGATTAGTTTGCCGATTTTAAAGCTTGCTATATAGAGGACAAAATTATAAAATCTCTAATGAAGAAGACTTCAAAAAGAAATATATTTAGTTAATTTGGTGATAATTTATGAAGATACTTTTTGTTTGCCACGGCAACATATGTCGTTCGCCAATGGCAGAATTTGTAATGCGAGATATGGTAAATAAAGAAAAATTAAATATATCCGTAGCCTCTGCTGCTACAAGCTTTGAAGAGATAGGAAACGCAGTACACCATGGCACACGCACCAAGCTTTCCGAGCATGGCATAAGTACCGAGGGCAAGTATGCCGTAAGGATGACAAAACAGGATTACGATAAGTACGACTACATAATAGGAATGGACGCCATGAATATCCGAAATATTCTTCGCATCACAGGGGGCGACCCGCAGGGCAAGGTACACACGCTCTTGTCCTTTGCAGGAAGCGATAAAGATATCGCAGACCCGTGGTATACGGGCGATTTTGATAAAACATATGATGATGTGGTAAAGGGGTGCAAAGCACTTCTAACGCAACTGCTTAAGGAGTTATAATCATGACAGACAATATAAACTATAGCTACATTGTAGACTATATAGTAAACACAGTTGAAGAAAGCAAAGGTTTTTTAAAAGAGCTTGAGGATTACGCAGACGAGCGCTTTATACCCATAATACAGCGCGAGGTCAAGGCTTTTCTTGCGGCACTGCTTGATTTTAAGAGACCAAAGCGTATTTTGGAGGTAGGTTCTGCTATCGGATATTCTTCAGTTTTCTTTTCGGAGCACATTAGAAAAGGTGGCGAAATCATTACACTTGAAAAAGATGAAAAGTATGCGAAGATAGCAAGAGAGAATATAAAAAAAGCGGGTAAAGAGGATATAATCCATCTTATAGAGGGTGCAGCAGAGCAAACTATAACCACAGTAGAGGGCAAGTTCGATATGCTCTTTCTCGATGCCAATAAGTCGCAGTACCGCCATTATTTCGATGTTATCTACCCCAAATTAAACGAGGGCGGTATAATAATCTGCGACAACATTCTCTATAAGGGCATGACGGCAAATGATGAGCTTCTGCCACGAAAACACTATGCTATAGTGGGGCATATAAGAGAATTTCTGGATTTTTTGTGTAAGCACGAGGGGCTTACAACCTCTATAATCCCTATAGGAGACGGCATGTCTATATCTGTAAAAAAGGAGTCTGATACAAATGAATAAACCCGAACTTTTGGCACCTGCAGGCAGCCTTGCAAAATTAAAATATGCAATAATGTACGGTGCAGATGCCGTATACATAGGAGGCGAGGCTTTTTCGCTTCGTGTTGCCGCCAAGAACTTTACTGTAGATGAGATAAAGGAGGGCATAGAATTTGCCCATGAGCGCGGCGCAAAGGTGTACATTACCGCAAACATAATACCGCACAATTCCGATTTGGAGAACTTTCCCGAATTTGTAAAAGAGGTAGACGCGCTTGGTGCAGATGCCATAATCATATCGGATTTAGGTGCATTTTCCATAGTAAGAGAGGTGGCACCAAACCTCGATATACATGTGAGCACTCAGGCAAACAATACAAACTATGCCTCGGCAAATATGTGGTATAAGCTTGGCGCAAAGAGGGTTATCTTAGCACGCGACCTGTCCTTTGGCGAGATTTCGGAAATAAGGGAAAAGACACCCTGCGATATGGAAATAGAGTGTTTTGTTCACGGTGCTATGTGTGTATCATATTCGGGAAGATGTCTTCTTTCCAACTACCTTACCCACCGAGATTCCAACAGAGGTGCCTGTGCCCACCCGTGCAGATGGAAGTATTATCTCATGGAGGAAAAGCGTCCGGGAGAGTATATGCCCGTGTTTGAAAATGAGAGAGGAACATTTATATTTAATTCCAAGGATTTGTGCATGATAGAGCACATTCCAGAGCTTATAAAAGCAGGTGTTACAAGCTTTAAGATAGAGGGAAGAGTTAAAAATGAGCTATATGTTGCAACGGTTGTCAAGGCATATCGTGATGCAATAGATGCGTTTTATGAGTCGGACACAAGCTATGAGGTTGGAGACGGCATATTGGAGGAACTTACTAAGGTAAGCCACAGAGAATACACAAGCGGTTTCTACTTTGGCAAACCCACCGAAAAACATCAGCTCTACACAAGCAATACCTATATTCAGGAGTACACTATTGCAGCCGTTGTACAAGATACCAAAGACGGTATTACAATCCTTGAACAACGCAATAAATTTGAAAAGGGCGATGTTTTAGAGGTTTTAAACCCCAAGGGAGAAAACTTCAGCTTTACTGTGGGTGATATGTATGATGAAAAGGACAATCTTATAGACAGCGCACCTCATGCACAGATGACAGTAAAGATAAAACTGCCAAAGTGTGTGGGACAGTACGCAATACTTAGAATGCTAAACAAAAACTACAAACCTGAAAACAATTAATTTTTGAGGTGATATTATGTATGGTATAGTAACAACCGCTCTGGAAATTATAGGTACGGTGTCCTTCGCCGTGTCGGGCGCTCTTGTTGCCATAGGGCGCAAGCTTGACCTTTTCGGCGTGCTGTTTTTAGGTTGCATTACGGCAACGGGAGGCGGTATGGTGCGTGATGTTCTCATAGGCCATGTTCCGCCAAGTGTATTTTCCGATTCGGGCATTATCATTATCGCCGCCCTCACATCTGTGCTGGTGTTTGTGGTTTCGTATATAAACAGAGCACAGTTTTCAAACTTTTCGCACAGGATAGAGAGTATAAATAATATTTTCGATGCTCTGGGACTGTCGGTGTTCTCGGTACTGGGTACGGAGACAGTATGCGCCGCAGGCTTTGAAAGTAAGGCACTTTTTTGCATACTCATGGGTATGATAACAGGTGTTGGCGGCGGTATCTTCCGAGATGTCCTTGCTGACAAAACACCCTATGTACTTAAAAAACATGTTTATGCCATGGCATCGCTTTGCGGAAGCATGCTTTACTATTTTGTCCGTCTTTTGGGCGGAGGTATGGTGATTACCGCAACAGCCTCTATGGCATTGGTATTTACAATAAGGATGCTTGCAACAAGATATCTCTGGCAGCTTCCAAAGATAGAGTTGGAAGAATATGAATAGACTAAATCAAATTTTTAATTATAATAGTGTGTTAGTAAAATGAGTACAATTGTCCACAAATAGTGGAACAGTTTGGATGGCAATTAATGAATCTAAATTTTTGATTCTAACTTTACAATATATACTAAGAAATGTCGAATATTGTTGAAATGAGAAATTGTAATGAAAAGATTTGAGTATAGAGGAGAAGAGTGGGAATTTCCGTTTGTTGCATATTTGGAAGAAGCAAAAAATGAAAAGTTCCGTTAATTGTTCAGTTGCATGGTGCAGGTGAAAGAGGAACCGGCAGGGAAGATCTTGAAAAGGTAGATGTACACGGATTTTCAAAATATCTTAAAGATGCGGAGCACAATTGTATTGTCATTATGCCACAGTGTCCTGCAGATACTTTTTGGGCGGCACGAGTAGAATCAATTGTAAAATTTATTGAACACTTGATAAAAGAATTTAATGTAGATGAAGATAGAGTATATTTGACAGGTTTAAGTATGGGTGGTTATGGAACCTGGTTTACCGCTATTGCGAGACCTGATTTATTTGCAGCTATTGCACCCGTGTGCTTATGCATCGCAATGTAAGTATATTGAAAATAATAGGTTGACTATATCCTACAACTTGTATATAATATAAATTGTAGGATATATTTTTTGCACGAATAATAGGAGGTAATCATGCATATAAATACGGAAACAATTACAACTATGACAGAAGCAAATCAGAATTTTTCAAAGGTTGCCAAAGTGGCGGAGAATAATGGTCAGGCGGTTATATTTAAAAACAACAAGCCCAAATTCTTACTTATTGATGTAGATTCAAATTCTTATTTTGATATTACAGATGATGAGAAAATTGATGTGGCAGCAAGAAGAATTATGAATAGATTTAAACCTGCTTTTGAGGAGTTGGCAAAATGATTAAATTAAGCAAGGAAAAAGTGATTTTACTTCACCAGCTTATAGCAGAAGAAACGGGCGGCGATGTTGGTGTAAGAGATGTTGGGCTTTTAGAAAGCGCCCTTAATAATGCTTATGCTACTTTTGATGGAGAAGAACTTTATAAGACTAAAGAAGAAAAAGCGGCAAGTCTTAGTTTTTCGTTAATATCTAATCATGCCTTTGTTGATGGAAATAAAAGAATTGGTGTTTATGTTATGCTTACTTTTTTAGAGGCAGAGGGCATAAAAATGAATTGCACAAATGCGGATGTTGTAGATTTTGGTTTATCTGTTGCTTCGGGAGATATGAAATATGACGCGATTTTAGAATGGATAAATAAATTCAAAAAATAATTCTTTTGCCATGATTTGACACGAATAATCCCTATAAGGAACTTGTGTCTAAACCGGCTGTTCCTTATAAATACATTATGAAAACAGCTCTGTACATTTTTTCTGTACAGAGCCGTTTTTTTAGTTTAACATATATATCATCCAGTTAAGATATCCTGCAAAAGTTACCCATAGAAGATATGGTATCTGCAGATATGCAGCAAGAGGGGATATCTTGTAGAATCTTAAAATCATAATCACAATGAGTATCCAAAGTAGGATAAGCCATAAAAACGAAACGAGAAAAGCCTGAAAATTAAAGAAAAGTATAGACCAGAAGAAGTTTACTGTAAGTTGCAGTGCATATACACCAAGTCCTGTCTTTTGTATGGTGGGAGATTCCTTAGCTTTAACATACACCAGGGCAGAGCTTATTCCCATCAGCGTGAAGAGAACAGTCCATACTATAGGAAATACAATTCCGGGCGGAGCAAGTTTCGGTCTTACGATTTGGCTGTATATATCCATGCTTCCTCTTGTAGCAAGTGCAGAAAGTCCACCAACCGCAAGGGCAATAAGTACGGATATTACATATGGTTTAATTTTTTTCCACATACAATCACCTCGGTATATTGTATGTGGAAAATTTTTTTTAATTCGTGTTGGTATGGTCTTTGATTAGGAAATGAACTGTAAAGGGAATGCTTACAAGACCTGTAATCATATCGCCTATGGGCTGGGATATCTGTATGCCCGTAAGACCCAATAGTTTTGTGGTAATAATAAGCGTAGGTATAAATGAAAGTCCAGAGCGCATAAGCGACAAAAATGAGGATACCTTTACATTACGAATACTTTGGTAGAGCATATTTACAGGTACGGAAAGCGGCAGAAACATTGCGCCCACTGTCGCCCAGCGCATAGCATAGGCTCCTATCTTAATAACCTCGGAGTTTTTCTGAAACAGAGTTACAATCTCTTTGGAGAATATAAATCCCGGCACGGCAAGGCAGCTTACAAGCGCAAATCCAAGCACCATTGTAACGATAAGACCTTTTTTTACGCGGGAATACTCTTTTGCCTGATAGTTAAATGACGCCACAGGCTGAAAGCCCTGACCCACGCCAAGACCCACGCACAGTATGAACATTGTAAATCTGTTTACTACGCTCATTGCAGCTATGGCTGCATCGCCAAACGGCTTTGTAAGATTGTTTAGAAGTCCCTGCGATATGGAGCTTAGTCCCTGCCTTATCATAGCGGGAAAACCCACCTTGAATATAGTGAAATATACACTTCGTATTTTGCTTATATACTTTGGAAGTATGGTGCTTTGAGCTGTTTTTATATGAAATCCCAATAGTATCAGAAAGCTTATTATCTGCGATATGGCAGTAGAAAGTCCTGCACCATATACACCAAGCATTGGTACTAAAAAATAGTCGCCGAATATGTTTAATATACCTCCCGTGGTAAGACCTATCATGGAGTAGAATGCCTTACCTTCATAACGGAGACAGTTGTTTAAGACAAGCGAGCCTATCATAAACGGACAGGATATAAGCACCCACATACCGTAGTCACATGCGTAGGGAAGGATGGTTTCGGTGCTTCCTAAAAGACGCATAAACGGTTTAAGGAATGCAAAGCCGAATATACTTAGCAAAAGCCCCAAGCCAACACCCAGAAAGAAAGCCGTGGACACATATTCCGACGCTTCGTCCTTATTCTTATCTGCAAGAGCCTTGGATACCATAGTACCCGAGCCTTGACCGAGCATAAATGCTATAGCCTGAATTATTGCCTGCAGAGTAAACAGTATGCCTGTTGCCGCCTGAGCACTCTTTCCGAGTGTGCCTACAAAGTAGGTGTCTGCCATATTATATATGCTTGTTATAAGCATGGATATGGTTGTGGGAATTCCAAGCCTAATCACAAGGGCGGATACAGGGGTAGTGGTCATTTTTTTGTAATGCAAATCGGTATCTTTCATAATATCACCTTCAGCAAAATTTCGCTTATGAGCACCGCAAGGCACGAGAAAGCCGCAACGGTTACAAGACTTTTGTTTTTGAATGCGAGTATAAATGCGCATGCAAAACCTATAACGGCAGATAGTGTATGTTCTGATGCAGAAAACATCGCAGGTATCGTCATTACTGCAAGTACGGCATACGGTATGTAGTACAGAAAGGAAATAAGGAACTTATTTTTTATCTTCTTTTTTACAAGGACAAGCGGCAACATTCGTATAAGGTATGTAACAAGAGCCGAAACCAAAAGATATACAAAAAAGTTTTTAGTCATCTTCATCCTCCTCTATAATCTCAATAGGCCGTATAGCTGCAAAAAGCGCGCTTGCACAGATGGCACATATTATGATTACAAATCCTTGGGGTATGCCTTTAAAAACGGGTACAAAGTTAAATATGCAGCTCAGTACAACGGCAAATACCACACACCAAGCGGTATTCGGGTGTTCGTGTGTTTCGGGAACTACTATGGCTACAAACATGGCATATATTGCAATTCCGAGTGAGGATACCACTATGTCGGGCAATATGTTTCCTGCTGCAGCGCCTATCAGAGTGCCAAGTGCCCAACCCAGATACGGCGGTATTATGAGACCGTACATATAGCTTCTTCTTACCTTTCCGCTTTTGGAGGAGGCAACCGCAAACACCTCATCGGTATTTACAAACGAAATCAATAGCTTGTCCACGAGTCTGAATGTTGTGTGGAGCTTCTGCGACAGCGATACCGACATAAGAGCATAGCGAAGATTTATTATAAACTGTGTTGCGGCAAGCTCAGTAAATGCACCGCCCGCCGCTATGATGGGCACCGCCGCAAGCTGACCTGCAGAGGTTACATTTGTCATGGATATAAGGAGCGCCTCGAGTATACCAAGACCGCTTTCTACAGTAAATATTCCAAAAGCAAAGGATACCGAAAGGTATCCGAGGCATATGGGTATGGAGTCTAATATTCCTTTTAGAAATGTGTTGTTTTGTACTTTCATTTTATCACCGTTATTTCCAGTAGTCTACTTCATGGGGAAGGTCTATGTTTTTTGCGTAGAAAACAGGCTCTTTATTTTGATTTCGCTGTGTATCAAAGTCTTTCAGCGCTCTTATGGCATATTTTCCAAGATAGAGTATTACAGGCATATTTATTATCGTCATACCGCCCATGGTTATGTCTGCTATATTCCATAACAGGTCTGCACTTAAACCTGCACCCAAAAATATTACAAGTGATGCAGCAATGTGGGATATATATTGTTCCTTTTTTGTTGGTGTTCGCTTTAGTATATAGTGCAGGCTTCTGTCTACATAGTATAGGTTTCCGAGAAGCGTGGTAAATGCAAAAAGCACCATTGCAACAGTTATAAATAGAGGTCCTGCATTCCCGAGTGTTTTAAGCATGGCTTTCTGAACATATGGCGCACCCGAAAGCTCTGCTGCAGGCTCTACGCCCGATGCCATACACATAAAGGCGGTGGCACTGCACACTAAAATGGTATCTATAAATACAGAGAGTACCTGTACAAGCCCCTGATTTACGGGATGCTTTACATCAGCAGAAGCTGAGGCATTTGGCGCAGAACCGACACCAGCTTCGTTGGAAAAGAGTCCTCTCTTTATTCCGTACATGACACATGACCCTGAAAAGCCGCCGAATATTGCCTTGAAATCGAATGCTTCTGTAAATATTCTCGAAAAAACAGACGGCAGAAGATTTATGTTCATAAATGTAATTATAAGAGCAATGAGTATATATGCAACACCCATTATTGGTACAAGCAAAGTTGTTACATTTATTATTCTCTTGCCGCCTCCTGTAAGGCAATAGCATACAATTACCGCAAGCACAAATCCTATAATCCATGGAGATACGGCTTCGTTATAGAACCCGTAGGGAGAGAAAGTTGATTGAAGATTGTATGATGCAAGCATATTAAACCCAAAGCCGTAGGTGAGTATAAGGAATATGGAAAATATTATTGCGAGCGGTCTTGATTTTAAGCTTGCTTCTATATAGTAAGCAGGGCCGCCGCAGGCACCGTCATTTTCTTTCTTTTTGTAAATCTGGGCAAGGGTACTTTCCACAAAAGCGCTGGCACTGCCAATAAGTGCTATAACCCACATCCAGAATACCGAGCCAAAGCCGCCAAGACAAAGTGCAGTGGACACACCTATGATGTTTCCTGTACCTACTCTGGAAGCGGTGGAAACCATGAGTGCCTGAAAGGACGAAACTCCGCCCTTGGCAGAACTTTTTTGTGTTACGGATTTAAGCTGCTCGCCCAAAAGGCGAAACTGAACAAAACGGGTTTTGAGTGAAAAATATATTCCCCCTGCAATAAGAAGTATTATGAGTATGTAGCTGTAGAGGGCATCATTTACGGATGAAATTAAATTTTCCAACATAATCCTGTCTCCTTATAACAAATCAGATTTAATTATAACTAATATATAGAAAAAAGTCAATTTTTATTTAATCAGATCTTGACTTTAAAATAAACATTTGTTATAATACTTCTGCTCACATATTTCGGGATGTAGCGCAGTTTGGTAGCGCATCTGGTTTGGGACCAGAGGGCCGCAGGTTCGAATCCTGTCATCCCGACCAAAAATACAGAGGGGATTTTTGCCCTCTGTATTTTTAATTGAATGAAATGGAGGCGGTTCTGCGGCGTGCGTCCAAAGGTCATGATAAAAAGCCGATAAAGATGGAAAGGGATATGTTGTGTTTTGCAGAATAAAGCACAAGACCTCAGAGGATTTCTCCGTAGGCGCCCTGAGCGAAGCGAGGAAGTACTCGAAGGGGTATTCGAATCCTGTCATCCCGACCAAACAAAAAAAGTCTCCTTCGGGAGACTTTTTTATAGGATACCATTATTTACTACACTTTTAAAGTATATGGTATCTTCCTTTGAGGCAAGAAACTTCTCTATATCAGCCGCAGATTGCTTATCTGCTACACAAAGTATGAGCTTTTTGTCTGTTCCGCTGTATGCACCCCGGGCATCCATTATTGTAGCTCTTTGGTGCAGTTTTGAGGATATTTCGCCAATAATAGTTTGTATATCGGATGTTATTATTTCAAACTTTACTGTTTCTGTTCTGTAGTGGCGTATGGAGTTGCTGGTTGCCGAACATACAAAAGAATATATTATACTGCATATTACAGGCTCGAGCTTAAATCCGTATACAAAATATGAAGATAGTGCCACAGACATATTTATAGCAAATATAACTGCCATAAAGTTCATATGAGGTTTCACTCTTTTTATAAGCGATGCGACAATATCCACTCCGCCTGAGGAAGCGTTCATATTAATCGAAAATGCATACACAACACCTCGAAGTGCACCAGCGGCTATCGGCGAAAGCACCGTGCTCGTTCCGTTATTTGTATGGTATTGCAAAAATGATATATCTGTATTTTTGAGTATTATTAAAACTGTAGAAAATGTAAAAATGTATATTGCGGTTTTTGTGGCAAAATCCCTGTTTAAGTATATACAGGAGAGCAAAACAAGCGGAATATTTACAATAAGTGATAGGTAGCCCATGCTTATATCCGTAACATCCTGAATTATGGTACAAATTCCGTCTATACCTGCAGGGGCAAAGGAATTTGGGAATATGAGGATGCTGTAAACAAAAGCCATAAACGCCGAGAGAAGAATTACAGCTAAATATTGTGAGATTCTTTTGTAAGCAGTCATGTAAGTATCACCTTTCTTTGTTGACATTATTATAAACTTGCCATATAATATAATCAAATACTAATAAAATATATTTGATATAGAAATTAACTATGAGAGGTGCCTATGTTTTCCAAATATAAGTATGTATATACAGTGTGCAAAGAGCAGAGTATAACCAAGGCTGCAGAAAAGCTTTTTATATCACAGCCGTCGCTCAGTGTTGCAATTAAAAATACAGAGAAGAAAATAGGCGCATCCCTTTTTGAACGAAGTGGCACGGGTATAACCCTTACCGAAGTAGGTGAGAGATATATAGAAGCCGCTGAAAAGATGCTTCTTGCCGAAAAGGAATTTGAAAACAAGCTAAATGACATATACAATCTTGAGTGCGGAAATATAACCGTAGGAGGAACAAACTATCTGTCATCGTATGTTTTACCTCATATTATAAATGTGTTCCGCAAAAAGCATCCGAATATAAATGTAAACCTTGTGGAGTCAAAATCTTCAAGCATTGCGGAAATGGTAAAGGATGAGGATGTAGATATCATAGTAGACAGCTTTGATGGCGAAAGAGAGGAGTATGAGCTTTTTCCGCTTGTTAAAGAACATATCTTTCTTTGCTGCTTTGCCGACCATCCCATAAATAGCAAATTTACTGAAAATATCATTTCCTCGAAGGATGTTTTCAGAGAAGATTTTGATATAAACAAAGTAAAACCTTTAGGAATAGAGAATTTTAAAGATGAAAACTTCATACTCCTAAAAAAAGGAAACGACATGTACAAACGTGCGATGGCGGTGTTTTTGGATGGAGATATTAAACCAAATATAGAATTTTTTGTAGACCAGCTTAATATATCCTATGCTTTGTGTGAGGCGGGACTTGGTATGTGTTTTATAACTGATACCTTTCTAAAGTATATTAAATATCATGCGGACATGGCGCTTTATAAAATTGACACCTCACATGACAGCCGTACTCTCTATGTCGGATACAAAAAGAACAGATATTGCACCACAGCCATGCGAGAATTCATCCTTTTGGCACAAGAAGTAGTTAAATAATAAAAAAAATTTTTATTTTTTTAAAAAAGTGTTGACAAGTTGTATTTTATATGCTATTATTGTCAAGTACCGTTTTTGAGGCACGGGAGCTTAGCTCAGCTGGGAGAGCATCTGCCTTACAAGCAGAGGGTCACAGGTTCGAGCCCTGTAGCTCCCACCACAAAAACTTACAATTAAATATGCTGGTGTAGCTCAATTGGCAGAGCAGCTGATTTGTAATCAGCAGGTTGCGGGTTCAAGTCCCATCACCAGCTCCAGGGGAGGTTCCCGAGTGGCCAAAGGGGGCAGACTGTAAATCTGTTAGCTACGCTTTCGATGGTTCGAATCCATCTCTCCCCACCACAAAAAAAGACTGTCTGTTGACAGTCTTTTTTTGTGGTAATAATTAGGGGATTCGAACCGAGCGAAAAAGAAATGTGCCGGTGGCACATTTCAGCGAGGACGGCCCTTTAAGGTTGCGAAGCAACCGTGGGCGAATCCATCTCTCCCCACCAGAAAAAACGGCTTGTTTCGACAAGTCGTTTTTTAGTTATATTTGTCTTTGACAAGTTATATTGCTACGCAGTTATATTCGGCTTGCACGGAGTTATATTGTGCTCCGCACAGTTTAGAGGTAAATATAAATTAAAGGTACATGCACGAAGTACAGGCACCCCCTCATATATTGATATTGTGTCAATATTCGGAGGTGCTTTTTGTGTTATCTTTTTTGGCTCAGCTTATGCCAAAGATGTTTTTCGTATTGTCATATGTTACCAATGTTAGCTCCTTTGCGGTGCCTCTTACAAATGAAGAGGAGACTATGTATCTTGAGAGGTACAAAAACGGCGACAAAGATGCAAGAAATATCCTTATAGAACGCAATCTTCGCCTTGTAGCCCATGTGGTAAAGAAGTATCCCGCCGCGGGCGATAGCGATGACCTTATAAGTATAGGTACAATAGGACTTATAAAGGCAATATCCTCATACAAGGACGGCAAGGGAACGCGCCTTAGTACATATGCCGCAAGATGTATAGAAAACGAAATCCTCATGAGCATCCGTTCAAACAAAAAAAGGCAAAACGAAGTTCTTCTTCAGGATACAGTAGGCAAGGATGCCGACGGCAAGGAGATGAGCCTTATAGAGCGTGTCGGCTCGGATGGAGAGGATGTATTCGACGAGGTGGAAACACGCCTTAGAATAAAGGACCTTTATGAAAAGATGTCGCAGATACTTGCCAAAAGAGAGAAGAAAATTTTGGAATTAAGGTACGGTCTTGGAGGAGGCGAGGCATTTACCCAAAAGGAGATAGCATCTTTTATGGGTATATCTCGCTCGTATGTGTCAAGAATAGAAAAGAAAGCCTTGTCAAAGCTTTCGGGTGCTATGAACAGTTAACTCGAAAAATCTTCTATGAGAATAAACATATCCTCTCTGTTTGTAAGCTCTATCCCTACCGTAAGGGCGCTTATGTCCTCGGCAGTAAGATAAAATGGCTTTATGCTCTCCACGGGAGATATTATTCTGGTGCCGTCTGTCTTTTGTGTTACAAGATAGACGGTATCGGTCTCTTCATTGTATTTGAGGATATATTTTTCGGTGGGAGAGTTCTCTACCGATACAGATTTCGCCTCGGGGATATCTTCCTTGTTTTTTTCTTGTACAGACTCTTTTTTTACAATTTCGTTTTTGTATTGTTTTTTGGCATACATATTACCCAAAAAACTTCCTGCACAAATGCACGCAGCAGAGCATATAGATATCAATATAACGGTTTTTGACAGTTTAATCATGGTATTTTCCCTTGCTTTTTTGATTTTTTCTTAGTTTTACCATCAAATTTTAAACTATTCGTAAATTAATTGTAACATTAATTTATTATTTATGTGTTATAATAAATACGGGAAAATAGAATTAACCGCAGAAATGAGGGAGTTCACATGGACAATCTGGACAAGGTAAGAGCAAGGCAGAAATCAAAGTCCGAAAAGAAATCCGCAAAAAGTACAAAATCAGCTAATGCAAGGGGACGTGTGTCTTCTTCGAGGACAGGCGCAGATGCACAAGTACGCGGTACTGCAGTCCCTGCAAACAAAAAACGCAGAAGACGCAGTAAATATTCGTGGGTTTTTACTGCACTTAAGGTTATGTTCATTCTAATGATTGTAGGTACAATAGCCCTGGGCGCGGTTGTATATTCCATGATAGACTTTACCTTTGGAGACGATTTAAGTTCCATGAATCTCAACATATCCTCAAAGGTGTACTATACCGATGCAAATGGCGATGCCGTTCAGTATGCACAGTTTGACGGTACGGAAAAGAGGGTGTGGGTAGCTATAAACAAGATGCCCGCAAACCTTAAAAATGCATTTGTGGCAATAGAAGACCAGAGGTTTTTTAAGCATGGCGGTGTAGACTTAAAGAGAACAATAGGCGCAACGCTCAACTATGTAATAAAGGGTGATTCCTCGTATGGAGGAAGTACCATAACACAACAGCTTGTCAAAAACATAACTCTTGATAAAGAGAGGACTAAAACCCGTAAAATCCGGGAAATGTTAAGAGCACTTGTTCTTGAGACTAAGATGAGCAAAGAACAGATTCTCGAAATGTACATGAACACAATATATTTAAGTCAAGGTGCAAACGGAGTAGAAGCGGCGGCAAATGTATATTTTTCCAAGAGTGTGTCTGACCTTACTCTTGCGGAATGTGCATGTATCGCAGGAATAACTCAGTACCCCTCTAAGTTTGACCCCATAACACAGCCCGAAGCAAATATGAAAAAAAGAAAGCTCGTACTGGACAAGATGCTCGAACTTGAATATATTTCCAAAGATGAGCACAAAGAGGCATTAAATGAGGAAATAAACATAAACCCGGGTCTTACTGCAAACAGCAGAATACAGTCATACTTCCTCGACCATCTTTTTGAAGAACTTCAGGCAGATTTTGTAGAAAAAGGCTACACACCCGAATTTGCGGCAAACATGATATACAACGGCGGTCTTAAGATATATTCCACAGTAGACCCGAAGGTACAGTCTGCTATGGAAGACTATTTTGAAAACGACGCAAACTTTCCTAAGCTGTGGGGAGATACCCAGCCACAGGCGGCAATGATTATAAGCGAGCCGAAAACAGGTGAAATTAAAGGCATCATAGGCGGCAGAGGCGAAAAGGACAGAAACAGAGGCTTAAACAGAGCTACACAGTCCAAGAGACAGCCCGGCTCGTCCATAAAGCCAATAGCGGTATATGCACCTGCTATAGATTTAGGACTTGTAACCCCGTCTACATCTGTAGATGATTCTCCGCTTGATATAGACGGATGGCGTCCAAAAAATTCAGGCGATAACTTCAGAGGACCTGTATCCGTTACAATGGCTGTCACATATTCGTACAACATCCCCGCAGTAAGAGTACTTGAGGAAGTGGGTGTAGACAGGTCGTTTGATTATCTCAAAAACAAGCTTCATATGGATTCTCTTGTGAATTCCAGAAGCGCAAACGGCAAAACATATACCGACAAAAACCTCTCATCGCTTGCACTCGGCGGTCTTACAGACGGTGTTACCGTCATAGAGATGAACACCGCCTACAGCGCTCTTGCAAACGGCGGCGAATATATTGAGCCTCACTCGTACACCAAGGTTTACGATGTAGAGGGTAAGCTCATACTCGATAATGAGATTAAGAAAGAAAAAGCATTTTCTGCGGCTACCGCGTATATTATGAGTACCGTTCTTAAGAATGTAGTAACAAGCGGTACAGGCGCGGGAGCGCAGATATCCAATATAGATACCTGCGGTAAGACAGGTACCACAGACGAAAGTAAAGACCGTTGGTTTATAGGATATACTCCATATTATTGCGGCTCGGTATGGTTTGGCTACGATAATCCAAGGTCCATATCTGCAGGTGGAAACCCTGCACTCACTATATGGGACAACATCATGACAAAAATTCACTCTGAGCTTCCTTCTAAGAGGTTTACAAGACCGTCTGAGGTTGTAGAAACCACAGTTTGCCAGAGAACAGGTCACAAGCCCGACAGCGGTTGCTATGCTGTTACACAGCTTGCCAATGCCAGCCATGCGCAAACTAAGTGTACAAGTGACCATGGTTATATAGGCACAGAGCCGTACATGACCCTTGAGGAATTCCTCAATGAGCAGGAGGACGAAGAAGGCGAGTCCGAAGAGAGCGAAGAGGGTGCAGAGGGCGAAGAAACAGAGGACACACCGCCTGCATCAAACGAAGAAACTATTGAATAAAATATAAAAGGAGCGAAGATTATGAAGATTATCACAATAAGCAGAGAGTTTGGAAGCGGCGGAAGAGAGATAGGCAAGAGACTTGCCGATATTCTTGGTTTTGAATACTATGACCGCGAAATTATATCCGAGGTTGCCAAGATAGGTAACTTTGACGAAAAGTATGTAGAATATGTAGGCGAAAACGGATTTTCCTCGGGATTCCACCTTACCTACGGCAGAACACTCTACTATCCCCATGCTCAGTGGGATAACTCCACCAAGATGATAATAGCCGAGCAGAAAGCGCTTACCGCCATAGCAGAACGCGGTAAGGACTGTATTATTGTAGGACGCTGTGCGGATGTGGTTCTCGCAGATTACAAGCCTTTTAATCTCTTCATACATGCCAGCATGGAATCTAAGCTCGAAAGATGCAAAACCCGCATGGAGGGCGATGAACATCTGTCTGACTCCAAGCTTCTTCACAAAATCAAGAAGATAGACAAAAACCGTGCTAAGCACCGCGAAGCTATATCGCACATCAAGTGGGGCAGAAAAGAGGCTTACCACCTCTGCGTAAACACTACCGGCATTAACCCCAAGGATATCACTCCTGTTATTGCCGACTACGCAACCTCATATTTCAAAAATGTACATAAATAATTGGAGCTGAAAGACTGCAAGAGTAAAATTTTGCAGTCTTTTGATATGAAAATGCATTGTAAAAATATTTTTGAGGGTATATAATTAACAAAATAAGTAATTTGAAAGGAATATGGTTATGAATAATCTCAAAACTGATATTTTGTCCCAAATCCCCTCATACACACCCGAAAACTACGACTGGCACGGTATTGAGGAGTTCAGCCATCTAATATATGAAAAAGACGGTTACAGAATATACGGCGATGCCATACAGGCGGCACTGTGTAAATACAAGTGCGTACAAATTCCCAAAGGGGAAAGTATGTATCTTGAAAAACCTATCATAATGAAGTCAGGCTACAGACTAAAGCTGGACAGATATCAGCACATTGCAAACATTCCTGATTTGCGCACTTGCCTTATCAGAAACGAAAGCATAATAAATGCCGAAACAAAAAGGGCAGTTCACAAGGATTACGATACCGATATATCCGTAGACGGCGGTGTATGGGACGGCGGATTAAAGGATACCGACGGTGAGGATAAGCGCCTTGCCACAGGACTTATTCCCGAGTATAAATGCGCGCTTTCTGTTATGATATTTGTAAATATAGAAAATCTTGTTATCCGAAATGCTGAGTTTAAAAACGGAGGTATAAACTATGCCGTTCAGCTCGGAAGTATAAAGCATTTTCATATAAGTAACTTAACCTACATACGCTACGGCAGAGACGGAGTTCACATAAATGGACCTGCCTGTTACGGTGAAGTATGCAATCTCTATGGGGAAGACATGGGCGATGATATAGTAGCTCTTAATGCATGGGACTGGGACACATCGGCAATTACCTTTGGCACTATAGAAAAGGTATATGTGCATGACAACAAAACCACAAACAACGAGCTCAGACTCTTGCCGGGTAGAAAGATGTACGAAAATGATTTTGTAGATTGCGACATAAGAGATTGTGTGCTCCAAAGACTTTCGGGCATATACACCTTTAAACTCTATTGCCAGCCGAATATATTCAATGCGGAAATTGAGGGTTACCATGATGTGTCGGGTACTGTGGGCAATATATATAATGTGTGGTTTGATGATATTGATATAGATGAAAATAAGGCGAGTGGCTTCCACGGACTTCCCGTAAACGGAATATTCGATATCTGTGCAGATTGCCATGATTTGCACTTTGAAAATATCCGCGTTCTTGCCTCAAGAGAGGATGTAGAAAAGCGTGGTATGAAATTTGTAAGTGTGGGGCCTCTTTCTGCCGTATGGAAGAACGGCTCAGAAAATCCCGACGATTGGGGCGAGGTCTTCGACCCTGATGCAATATGCCATACAGATGATATATACTTTAAAAACATAAGCTTTACAGACGGCAAGATGACCACAAGAGAAGAACTTACAAAGGAAATAAAGATGCACATAAACCCCGACTATCCCAACACTACCCCAAGGGGCGGTACAGGCTACGGAGTTTTGGGCAAAATTCATATCGAATAGGAGACGGCAGTATGAAAGCACTCATAACAGGAGCAAGCTCGGGCTTTGGTTGGGATATGGCTCATATCCTCTCCGACATGGGCTACGACATAATTGCAGTTGCAAGACGAAGAGAGCTATTGGAAAAGCTTAGAGACGAGCTTAATACAAATGTGGAGATAATCTCATGCGATGTTACCGACAAATTCGCCTGCAAGGCATTGGCGGTTAAGGCAAGTGAGGTTGATATACTCATAAACAACGCGGGTTTTGGCGTGTTTGGGGATTTTAATACCACAGACCTTGACAAAGAACTTACCATGATAGATACAAATGTCAAAGCGGTGCATACATTAACAAAGCTCTTTTTAAGGGAATTCAAAAAGAAAAATTCGGGATATATAATGAATGTTGCTTCATTGGCTTCATTCTTTCCCGGTCCTCTTTTTGCTGCTTACTATGCCTCAAAATCCTATGTATTAAGGCTTACCCAGTCCATACATGAGGAATTGAGGCGCGACAAAAGCGGTGTAAAGGTATGTGTACTTTGCCCCGGCCCTGCCCACACAGGCTTTGCCGATGCGGCAAAAGTGAATTTCGGAACAGGTAACGAGGGCGGTATAGCTTCAAAGGTAGTCCTTACAAGCAGGGAAGTAAGCGAATACGCCATAAAGAAAATGTTCAAAAACAAAACTGTTATAGTGCCCGGTTTTCTAATGAGGTGTGCTGTTTTTGCAAGACATTTCCTGTCCGATAAGCTTCTTGCCAAGGTTGTATATACCGTTCAGAGCAAAAAAATGGTTATCAAATAAAAAAAGTATTGACAATGCTATTTGGATATGCTAAAATCTACTCATAATTTAATAATTTTCAAAGGCTGTGACGAAGACGGTCGGATTACAAAGTCTTGAGAGAGTTGGCGGTTGCTGCGAGCCAATGACGGAGTTTTCCTGGTGGCCCATCACTTCTGAGCCGGATGTCCGAAAGCTTTTTGCAAGTAGGCGCACCCCGAGGCATGCTGCGTTAGTGCATAGGGCTTGTCAGAGCCTGTGAGTGGCACAGAATAAAATTTGTGCAATTTGAGTGGTACCGCGGAATATATATTCCGTCTCAAAGAAATCTTTGAGGCGGAATTTTTTATTTTAAAAGATTACCGCCGAAGCAAAATTACGAAAGGATGGTAACTATGAACGGAGAAGTGTTTGAAAAAGCAGAAGAAATGCAGCAACTCATGGAGGTTGCACTCAGAATTAAACAAACAAGAGAAATACTTTCCCTCACAGATGAGGACATGGCGCAAAAGACAGGCGTGTCCCTTGCTGACTACAGAGAGTTTGAAAGCGGAAAGAAAGACTTCAACTTTACATTTATCTACAAGTGCGCCAAGGCTTTCGGCGTAGACCCTACCGACCTTTTAAAAGGCTCGAGTCCCACACTTTCGGGATATGAGCTTACAAGATGCGGAGAGGGTCTGCCTATTACAAGGACAGAGGGCTACACCTACAAAAACCTTGCCGCTATGTTTAAAAATAAGCTTGCAGAGCCATTCAGGGTTACAATTCCATATAATGAGGCAGATATAGCAAATCCTCACTTTGCAACTCACAGCGGTCAGGAATTTGATATTGTTATAAAGGGCAGATTAAAAGCATTAATAGGCGATAACGAGGAAATCCTAAACCCCGGCGATACCATTTATTACAACAGTACTACACCCCATGCACTTGTTGCCATGGACGGTGAGGATGTAGAGATATATGCAATGGTTATGCACGGTGATGAAAAGACCGAAGCAAAGTTCGACCTTACAAGGCAGACAGCCCGCGAAGACCAACCTAAGACGGCAGTATACAAGAACTTTGTAATTACCGAAAAGGACGAAAAAAAGCGTCTTAAGTCCATATCCTTTAAAAATGAGGATAAATTCAATTTCGCATTTGATTGCGTTGATGCACTTGCATCCAAGTGTCCCGACAAGGTCGCAATGATTCATGTTTCAAACGATAAAAAAGAGCGCAAATTCACCTTTGCAGAGCTTAAAAAGTATTCGAATATGACTGCAAATTATTTTGAAAGCCTCGGAATCAAAAAAGGTGACATCGTAATGCTTGTCTTAAAGAGACATTACGAATTCTGGTTCTCAATCCTTGCACTTCACAAGATAGGTGCTGTGGCAATACCTGCTACAAACCTTCTGGTAGAGCATGATTTTGAATACCGCTTCAATGCTGCCAAGGTTAAGGCAATAGTATGCACGGGCGACGGAGATACTGCTCATCAGGCAGACCTTGCCGCAGTAAGATGCCCGAGCGTTGAAATCAAGATAATGAGCCATGGCACAAGAGACGGCTGGCACAGCTTTGATACCGAGATGTACAAGTGCTCGGATGTATATGAGAGAAAAGCTGATTCCGCTTGCGGAAACGATTATCTTCTTATGCTCTTTAGCTCGGGTACAACGGGCTACCCCAAGATTGTAGCTCACAACCATAAGTATCCATTAGGACACTTTATAACTGCTAAATACTGGCACAATGTAAATCCCGACGGGGTTCACTTTACCATTTCCGATACAGGCTGGGGTAAGGCACTCTGGGGTAAGCTCTATGGTCAGTGGCTTTGCGAGGCGGCTGTATTTGTATATGACTTCGAAAAGTTTGCGGCTGAGGATATTCTTCCTATGTTTAGTAAATACAATATCACCACATTCTGCGCACCGCCTACTATGTACAGATTTTTCATAAAAGAGGATTTGTCCAAGTACGATTTATCTTCTCTGGAATATTCCACCACTGCGGGTGAGGCATTAAACCCCGAGGTGTTTGAGAGATGGAAAGAAGCAACAGGACTTAATCTTATGGAGGGCTTTGGTCAGACCGAAACCACTCTTACAGTAGGTACACTTCGTGGCATGAAGCCAAAGCCCGGCTCAATGGGTAAGCCCAGCCCTATGTATAATATAGACATAGTAAACGACAAGGGCGAGGGTCTTGGCATAGGTGAAACAGGAGAGATTGTTGTCCGTACCGATAAGGGCAACCCATGCGGTTTGTTCAACGAATATTACCTCGACAGCGAAAGCACAGGCAAGTCATGGCACGATGATATGTACCACACAGGTGACCTTGCCTGGAAGGACGAAGAGGGCTACTTCTGGTATGTAGGAAGAATAGACGATGTCATAAAGTCTTCCGGTTACCGCATCGGACCCTTTGAGATAGAAAATGTAATCATGGAGCTTCCGTATGTTTTAGAGTGTGCTATAACTGCCGTTCCTGACGAAATACGAGGACAAATAGTCAAGGCCACCATAGTGCTTGTAAAGGGCACCGAAAAGTCCGATGAACTCAAAAAGGAAATTCAGACATATGTAAAAACTCACACAGCACCATATAAGTATCCCAGAATAGTAGAGTTTGTGGATGAACTTCCCAAGACCATAAGCGGTAAGATAAGAAGAGTTGAAATAAGAAATAACGATAAAAAATAACAAGATTAATAGAAAAAGCAGAGCAAAATGAACCGACCCCCAAAAGTTAGACCATAAATCTAACGATTGGGAGGTCGGTTTTTTCATGGCAAAATATAGTTATGAATTCAAGAAAAAGATTGTACAAGAATACTTAGATGGCAATGGAGGATATGAATATTTAGCAAAGAAATATAACATTGCAAAAGACACTCAGGTAATGGATTGGGTAAAAGCCTATCAAACTTTCGGCAATGATGGTTTAATGCGTTCTCGTCAAAATAATAATTACTCTTTCCAATTTAAACTTTCTGTGGTAGAATTGTATCTATCAAGTGAAGTCTCATATCGGGAATTAGCTCTTTCGCAAGGTATTAACAATTCATCTTTAATTGTTCGCTGGGTAAATGATTTTAGAATTGCCGGCCCCGATGCTTTGAGACCTAAAAAGAAAGGTCGTAAGAGAACATTGGATATTAAGGAGTTTAAAAAACCTTCTAAACCTATTGAAGAACAGCCTGTAGATACAAGTGCCGAACATGTTAAAGAACTTGAAGATGAAAATTTGAAATTAAGAATAGAGAACGCATATTTAAAAGAATTGAGGAGACTGCGTTTAGAGGAGGAAGCTCTTCAGAAAGAACAGCGAGAATTGTCCACAGTCTCCGAGGACAGTTCAAATTAAAAGACATTCTCGCAGTAGTTGGTTTCCCAAAGGCAACATATATGTATTGGCGAAAGCGGTTTGCCAGAGAAAATCCTGATAAATATTTAGAAGATGAAATCACAAAAATCCACACTGAAAATAAGGATTACGGATACAGACGAGTACATAAAGAACTACGAAACAGAAAGATTTTTGTTAACAAAAAGAAGGTTCAAAGAATTATGCAGAAATTAGGTTTTCAAGTTACATCATTTACTCGTAAGAGCCGCAGATATAATTCATACAAAGGTAATGTTGGCAAAATAGCTCCTAACAGAATTAATCGTCGTTTCAATACATCTGTACCACATCAAAAGATAACTACAGACACCACGGAGTTTAAGTATTATGAGATAGATAACAAAGGCAGAATGGTAATAAAGAAATTGTATTTAGACCCATTCCTCGATATGTTCAATGGTGAAATTTTAAGTTACAGCATAACGCAAACACCATCAGCTATCGGGATATTATCTGCTCAAAAGAAAGCAATAGAAATAACATCTGATTGCCCATATAGAAGAACATTCCATTCAGACAGAGGTTGGGCATATCAAATGAGTGCATATTCATTTGCACTTAAACAAAACAAAATATTTCAAAGCATGTCCCGAAAGGGTAATTGCTATGATAATTCTGTTATGGAAAATTTCTTTGGAATATTAAAGCAGGAAATGTATTACGGAACTACATATTACAGTTTTGATGAGCTTAAAGAAGCTATCGAAAAATATATAAAATATTACAACGAGAAAAGAATCAAAGAAAAACTTGGGTGGATGAGTCCGGTACAGTATCGACTCAACGCCTTGGCTGCATAAAAATAGCGTAGCAGTCATTTAAACTACTACGCTATAAAAAGTCTAACTTTTTGGGGTCACATTA
>JAZURE010000063.1:0-10181 GCA_045606045.1 Clostridia bacterium
AGTATACCAATTCTCGAAAACAAGCCGATAGGCTTAAAGGAATCAAACATACGCTCATAGCCTTTTCCGTCAGCATAGAGCTTTGACGCAAAGTTTGCCATAGTAATAAGATTTTCTCTGTCTGATTTCAATTGCAAAGTAAGATCGTCTTTAATCTGTTTTGTCTGAATATGAAGCATCTCATAAGCATCATCCTCAGCCTTAATAAAGAAAGATACAACCATTGCAAAAAAGACTGCACATATTAAAACTACAGCAACAATTGTATATAAAATATTATTTTGTCTTTGTTTTTTTCGTTCGTATGTTATTGCCATATCTATTACCTCTTAAATATATAACACTTTCAAAAGCTACATATACCCGCGTAAGATTATATCATATATAATTCAATTTTTCAATATTATTTGCTATTTTCTATATAAATTTCTATATAAATCACAATATCTATATTTTTCTTCTGCCAAATGCCATTAACTTTTTCTCTCGGCAGTCTGTTATCTGCACAGGCAATATGCTCATAACTGATATTTTTTAATCGCTCACGAACCAATTCCTGCGGAATTTTTTCGCCGTAAACTTTTATATATTTTTGGCGATACATTCTTTCTAACGCTTCTTCAAAATCAATTTTTAATTGACCTTCAAGATTATATGTTTCTGCCTGATCCATCAGCCTTTCTATTGATAAGGATTGATTATTTATAAAATCTTTAATATTTTTATTTGAGTATTTATATAGTCCGTCCTGCATACTATCCGGTTTTTCAGGGAGACTATCACGATGTCCTTTTGAAATACTATCCGTAGTCTTTTCGGCAGACTGTTTTTCATCTTCATAGTATTCCGTGCATACTGTGTAGAGATTAGAACCTTTTCCGCCACGACCTCTTGTTCGGTTTTCCTTTTCAATATAACCTAAATCGATAAGGCGATTGATTATATTTGCTGTTTTGGAACGGCTGATATTCATATTGGCGGCGATGGTGGAGTAGGAAGGAAAACAGATATTTTCCTCGTTAGATAGTTTACACAAATAACACAACACTCTGAACTCGTATGTGTCGAGTCTTGTGTCTAAAATTGCATCGTTAGGTATTGTGGTGAAATTGACTTTTAGTTTTTTCATATTGGCCTCCTTAATTCCAAAACAAAAAGCACAGAGCATTTTTTACTCTGTGCTTTGGAACTGATTTTGAATTAAGGGCTGGGGTTCAACTCCTTACGAAAAATCTTCGACAGTAACGAAAATACTGTTTTAGAGGAACACCACTTGAACCCTGAAAAACCGCATGAAAAAGCGTGATGACACTACCGACAGTAATATCATCACGCTACTATGGTGGAGACGAGGAGAATCGAACTCCTGTCCGAAAATTCATCCATCGGAGGCTCTCCGAGCGCAGTTTGTGATCATCATTCCCTTACGCATAAGCTCACAAACAAGCTTATGCGCTTAGTAGCTTCATTGTGCATGGTGTGCTCAAAGCTTTACACACTCACGTTCACCGCTAAATGACGCTCTTATCCAAGATGCGGTAGTCCCGGTAAGAACGGCCGCCTTTAATTAGGCAGCGTAAGCTAAATTATTGTTAGCGTTTAATTTTAAAGTTAGGTTTATTAAAGCGGTACCCGCCGCTGCTCGCTCCTCTGACTTCAAAACCCCCGTCGAAACCATTGCGTCCCCAGACAGAAGTTTTCTGTCTTTAAAGTATAACCAATTTATATAAAAATGTCAATGTCAAATATTGACTTTAAATTTCCATCCGTACATCAAACTTTTTAAGCCAGTAATTAAGCTGAAGCATGTAGGCTATAGTCTGCGGCGTTGTCATAAGCTGGCCGTACCATGGCTGAGCGTTTTTTGTACCTATAAGGGATTTTACGGCTTTGTAGTCTGCAATTTCAAAAAGCGGTGCGTTTTTATCCGCCAGTACCTCAAGGAGCATTTCCTCTACCATGGCTGTATAGGATGGGTTGTGTGTTTTGGGGTAGGGGCTTTTTTTGCGGTAGAGCACTTCGGGCGGAAGTATGCCCTCGGCAGCCGCACGAAGCAGACCCTTTTCTCTTCCGAAGAGGTCTTTTAATTCCCAGGGTACATTATACATATATTCTGCTATTCTGTAGTCGCAGAAAGGCACTCTTACCTCAAGTCCCGAGTACATGCTCATTCTGTCCTTGCGGTCAAGAAGAGTCTGCATAAACCAGTTCATATTAAGGTAGACCATTTCCTTCATCCGCTTATCTACGGCCGAATCGGACGGGCATCTTGGGGCAGACTCCACATATTCGTCATAAAGAGAATTTACATAAGATTTGCAATCTATTTTTATATCCTTATTTATAAATGTGCTTCGGTAGGGTGTGGACTGCGACCATGGGAAGCCGTATGCCTCGCGGATTTTTTCATCTCTGTACCAGGGGTAGCCTCCGAATATTTCATCAGCGCACTCTCCTGAAAGTGCCACGGTAACATGCTTTTTGATTTCTTTGCAGAAGAGAAGAAGTGAAGAATCCACATCTGCCATCCCCGGCAGGTCTCTTGCATCCACCGCATCATAAAGCGCCCTTGCAAGCTCGGGGGTATCTATTGTTATAAGATGGTGGTCGCTTGAAAGATACTTTTGCATTATTTCTATATAGGCTTCATCGGAGTTTGGTTGGAACTTACTTTTTTGGAAGTACTTGCTGTTGTCCTTGTATGTTACAGAAAAGGTGGTAAGCCTTTCACCGCGCCGTTTCATATACGATGCTGCTACAGACGATATTATGCTCGAGTCAAGACCTCCCGAAAGGAATGTACCTATGGGCACATCGGACACAAGCTGGCGTTCTATTGCGTCTTTTACAAGATAGCGCACCTTTTCTATGGTCTGGTCCTTACTGTCGGTATGCTTTTTGCCTTTTACATCGCTGTAGCACTTTATATCCATGCCGTGCTCGGTTATAATGGCAAAATGCCCTCTCTTAATTTCCTCTATACCCTTAAAGACACCATATCCGGGGGTTCTGCCGGGGCCGATGAGCATGATTTCTGCTACAGACTTTTTATCTATTACGGCATTTATTTCGGGATGCTTAAGTATGGTTTTTATCTCCGAAGCAAACACAAGGTTTTCACCCCGCTTGCAGTAGAAGAGAGGTTTTACACCCATCTTGTCTCGTGCAAGGAAAAGTTTTCGTTCTTTTTTGTGCCATACGGCAAATGCAAATATTCCGTTTAGCATATCAAGACATTTTTCTCCGCACAGTGCATAGAGCATAAGAACTATCTCGGTATCTGATTTTGTCCTCGGCTTTATGCCTTTTTCTGTAAGATATTCTCTAAGCTCTGTCGTGTTGTATATTTCACCGTTGTACACTATGGTATATGTCTCTTCGCCGAGGTTTGCCTTCATTGGCTGGATGCCGTTTTCCACATCTATTACGGCAAGGCGTGCATGAAGGAGAACTGCATTATCCGACACATACACGCCGTCGGCGTCGGGACCTCGTCTTTTCATGGTAGAGAGCATATCGTTGTGGTATGACTCTCTTCTCATCATCTTTGAGTAATCTATTTCACCGCCTATAGCGCACACAAATATCACCTCAATTACAATATATGTAATTTGGTTTTTTTTGACACAAAATGTTTACAATGCCAAAAGGGTGTGCTATAATACTTAGTTGGTATTATGTTATATCGGAGGTATTTTAAATGACGCAAAAAGAACTGGCACTTCAGAAACACTACGATTGGCAGGGAAAAATCGAAGTTGTTACAAGAACGCCCATAAAAACCAAGGAGGCACTTTCTGTTGCATACACACCAGGTGTTGCAGAGCCATGCCTTGAAATTCAGAAAGACTATTCTAAATCATTTGAGCTTACAAGACGATGGAACATGGTTGCCGTTATAACAGACGGTACAGCTGTACTCGGTCTTGGCGATATAGGTCCCGAGGCAGGTATGCCTGTTATGGAGGGTAAGTGCGCTTTGTTTAAGGAGTTTGCCGATGTGGATGCGTTCCCGCTTTGCATACGCTCCAAGGATGTGGACGAAATTGTACGCACAATATATCTTATATCGGGAAGCTTCGGCGGTATCAATTTGGAGGATATAAGCGCACCAAGATGCTTTGAAATAGAGAAAAGGCTTAAGGAAATATGCGATATTCCCGTATTCCACGATGACCAGCACGGCACAGCCATAGTTGTAGGTGCTGCTCTTATAAATGCGGCAAAGTGTGCAGGCAAAAAGCTTGAAGATTTAAAGTGCGTTATAAACGGTGCAGGCTCGGCAGGTATTGCCATAGCAAACCACCTTATAAAGCTCGGTGTGGGCAATATAATCCTTTGTGACAGATTCGGTATCATATGCGAGGGTATGGCGGATTTGAGCGAAGCCCATGAGAAAATGAGCAGGATTACAAACAAAGAGAAATTACAAGGCACCCTTGCAGATGCTATGAAGGGCGCAGATGTATTTGTGGGTGTATCGGCACCCAATGTGGTCTCGGGCGAAATGGTAAAATCCATGGCAGACAAAGCGATAGTATTTCCCATGGCAAACCCCGTACCCGAAATTCATCCAGAGGAAGCACTGAAAAATGGTGCGTACATAGTGGGAACAGGTCGTTCGGATTTTGACAATCAGATAAATAATGTCCTTGCATTCCCGGGAATATTCCGCGGTGCGTTGGATGTAAGGGCATCGGATATAAATGACGAAATGAAGCTTGCTACATCCTATGCCATAGCATCGCTTGTAAGTGATGAGGAACTTTGTCCGTCATATATAATTCCCCCCGCTTTTGACGAGAGAATAGGCAAGACCGTAGCCAAGGCGGTATCAAAAGCCGCAATAGACAGCGGCGTTGCAAGAATATAACATCTGTTTGCGGAAAAGAGGTTTTCGGTTTGTTTAATCCAAAGATAAAGCCTATGCTTTTTTCTACTGTAAAAAGCTACGACAAGGCAAAATTTTTAAAAGATTTGATTGCAGGTATAATAGTGGCAATAATTGCTTTGCCCTTATCCATAGCGCTTGCCATTGCTTCGGGCGTATCGCCCGAAAAAGGTATACATACAGCCATAATAGCAGGCTTTATGATATCGCTTCTTGGCGGAAGCCGTGTACAGATAGGCGGACCTACGGCAGCATTTGTGGTAATAGTTGTGGGCATTATAGGAGAGTTTGGCATAGACGGGCTTATTGTAGCTACCATAATGGCGGGTATAATGCTCGTTCTTATGGGTCTTCTTAATGTAGGCTCGCTGATTAAGTTTATACCCTCTACCATTACCGTGGGTTTTACGGGCGGTATAGCAGTTACCCTGTTTGTACAGCAGTTAAAGGACTTTTTAGGTCTTGAGATTGCCTCTGTTCCGTCGGAATTCTTCCACAGAATAGGCGCATATGCCGAGCATATAGGCACTGTTAATCCGTGGGCGGTTGCAGTAGGAGCTATAGCTCTGGCTATAATGATAATACTTCCTAAAATAAATGAAAAAATCCCTGCTTCTCTTGTTGCAATAATTGCAACTACACTCATTGTTAAGTTTTGCGGTCTCGAGGTAGCTACCATAGGAAGCGTATACGGCAAGCTTTCGGGTGCGTTCCCTGTGCCGCATCTTCCCAAGGTGAGCTTTGAGCTTATACAAAAGCTTATATCTCCTGCATTTACCATTGCGATACTTGCGGCTATAGAATCGCTTCTTTCGTGCGTGGTGTCCGATACCATGATAGGAAGCCGCCATCATTCCAACACAGAGCTTGTGGCTCAGGGTGTGGGCAATATCTGTTCAGGCCTCTTTGGCGGAATTCCCGCAACGGGTGCCATAGCAAGAACTGCCGCCAATGTTAAAAACGGCGGAAGAACTCCCGTGGCAGGTATGGTGCACGCAGTAGTGCTTGCACTTATAATGATGATTCTTATGCCCTATGCTTCGCTCATACCCATGACAACTCTTTCGGCGGTGCTTATAATTGTGGCATACAACATGAGTGGCTGGAGAGAATTCATAGCTATGCGCAAGTCACCCAAGAGTGATTTTGCGGTTCTCCTCATAACCTTTGTGCTTACTGTGTGCTTTGACCTTGTGGTTGCCATAGAGGTAGGCATGATAGCGGCTGCAGTGTTCTTTATGAGCAGAATGGCAAACACTGCCGAAATCCGCAAGTGGACCGACTTCGAAGAACTTTATGATGAAGACAAGGACACAGAGTCCATTAACTACATAAAGCTTCCTAAATCCACCGCAGTGTACGAAATAACAGGACCTATGTTCTTTGGTGCTTCGGATAAGCTTATGGACATAATAAAGGATAAAAATGATTGCAGAGTCATGGTATTAAGGATGAGGGGAGTGCCTGCTCTTGACTCTACAGCGTGTAAAACCTTGAGGGGTATATACAATACCTGCAAGGAAAACGGAATAGTGATGGTAATGTCTCACATAAACGAACAGCCTCTTTCCGTGCTTAAGAAAGACGGACTCTACAACGAAATCGGTGAAAGAAACTTCGCTTCCAATATTCGCGAAGCTGTGAAAATAGCAGAAGAAATAATAAGCGCAACAGAAGAATAAAGAATACCGTGGAAGATTTTGCAAAAATCAATCTTCCACGGTATTTTATCTTTTGTCGGGATTGTCCGAAAGTTCCAAAATATAATCGGCAGAAACTGAGTACAGTTTTGCAAGCTTTATAACCATTGATACAGGAATCTCGCGCAAACCCCTCTCATACCTTGCATATACTTGTCTGTTGCACATGAGATGGTCTGCAACTTGCTTCTGAGTAAGGTCATTGTCGAGTCGTAACTCATATAATCTTTTAAAAAACGGTACTATCACATTAACAAAATGGTACCATTTGGTAGCTAACACGAGGCGTTTGAATGGATATTAAAATTGAACTTATACAAAACTTTGTAACTGACCTCATAAAAACGGTCTTGGAAGATACAAATTTTCAGGCATCTGAAATTGCAGATACAACTGCGATTTCGGCACTTTCGGAAATAAAAGCTATATATTTTGTTATTATCACATTGAAAACCGCTTGTTTTTGTGTTATACTATAACAGTATCCGAACTTACCTATCAAAAGGAAGTGGTCTTTTGAATATTCTTCATATGAAATACGCCCTTGAGGTTGCAAGGGCAGGCTCACTCAACAAGGCTTCGGAGGTACTGCTTGTGGCGGTGCCCAATATTAGCCGTTCCATAAAGGAGCTTGAGGCAGACCTCGGCATAACAATATTTGACCGCACAACCAAGGGAATGTGTCTTACACCCGAGGGAGAGGAATTCATAAATTATGCCAAGGGAATATTGGGGCAGATAGAACAGCTCGAAAAGCTTTACAAAGAGGGTGCACCGGGAAAACAGCGATTTTCCATATCGGTGCCGAGGGCATGCTATATTTCCGAGGCATTTTCGGAATTTTCCAAGACACTTTGCGATGACCCTGCAGAAATCTTTTATAAGGAAACAAACTCACAGCGCACCATACACAATATGGTAAACCATGACTACAAGCTGGGTATCATACGCTATGCGGAAAATTATGACAAGTATTTCAAAGCCATGCTGGAGGAAAAGGGCTTTTGCCATGAGCTTGTTACGGAATTTTCTTACTCGCTTATTATGAGTAAGAATAATCCTCTTTCCACCAAAGATGATATATGCTTTGACGACCTTAAGGATTATATAGAGATAGCGCATGCAGACCCGTATGTTCCGTCCATGCCTCTTTCCAAGGTGGTAAAGGAGGAACTTCCCGACAATATAGAAAGGCGCATATTCATATTTGAAAGGGCAAGTCAGTTTGAACTTCTTAATAAAAATCCGCAGACATTCATGTGGGTATCGCCTGCACCCTGCGATATACTCGAAAGATACGGCCTTGTCCAGAAAAAGTGCCCTGAGAACAAAAAGCTTTACAAGGATGTTCTTATATATAAAGAGGGATACAAGCTTACCGAGCTTGATAAGACATTCATAACAAAGCTGTGTGAATCAAAAAGAAATATTTTTAAATAACAAAAACTCTGTACAGGACAAACGCTGTACAGAGTTTTTTGTCAATCTCACTCGGTATTATCGATAATGATAATACCGATTAAACATTTTGAGAATTCCCACATATAAAGAGCTGTGGTAATATAATACCAGACAGGAGGTATCGGCATGGAAAAAGCAACAGTTTCCAAGGCAACACTCGGCAGACTGCCGTATTATCTGGAGTACCTTAAAACCATATCCGCAGAAGGCAGAGAGTACATCTCCGCCACACGCATTGCCGCAGACCTATCGCTTGGCGATGTTCAGGTCAGAAAGGATTTAAACGCAATAAGCGGCTTGGGCAGACCGAAAATCGGATACAACATAGGCTCTCTTACGGAGAGTATAGAAGATGCATTGGGCTGCAACAATCTTACAAATGCGGTTATCGTGGGCGCAGGCAGACTCGGTCAGGCGATTTTAGATTATGAGGGCTTTGAGGATTACGGAGTTCGCATTATGGCGGCATTTGATATTTGCACAAAGACGCCAAACGGGAAAAAACCCATACTTCCCATGGATAAGCTTAGTGATTACTGTAAGGAAAACAACATAAAAATAGGCATAATCACAGTAAGCTCATCGGCGGCACAGAGTGTGTGCGACACTCTTACATCTCTTGGCATACGCGCCATATGGAATTTCAGTCCCGTAAGACTTACAACCCCCGCCAATACAGTAATAAAGCAGGAGAATCTTGCACTCTCTCTTGCACATATAAACAAAACAATATAAATAACACTAATTTTTTAGGAGGACATATCATGGCAAAGAAAACTTATGAAATAGTAGACAGCGTAGAAAAGCTCGAAGATGCAATAGTACGCATCAGAGAGGCGCAGAAAATTTTCGCAACCTACTCTCAGGAGGAAGTTGACAAGATTTTCCTTGCGGCAGCTTCTGCAGCAAACAAGGCAAGAATTCCTCTTGCAAAGATGGCAGTAGAGGAAACAGGCATGGGTATCGTAGAGGATAAGGTTATAAAGAATAACTACGCCTCCGAGTATATCTACAACGCTTACAAGGACACAAAGACCTGCGGCATCATAGAGGAGGACACCGCCTACGGCATTAAGAAAATTGCTGAGCCAATAGGTGTGGTTGCGGCGGTTATTCCTACCACCAACCCCACATCCACAGCTATTTTTAAGTGTCTTCTTGCATTAAAGACAAGAAATGCTATCATAATTTCTCCCCATCCCAGAGCAAAGAACTGCACAATCGCTGCGGCAAAGCTCGTGCTTGAAGCGGCAGTTAAGGCAGGCGCTCCCGAGGGTATAATAGACTGGATAGATGTTCCAAGCCTTGAGATGACAAACACCGTAATGAAGGAAGCTGACATTATCCTTGCAACAGGCGGTCCCGGAATGGTTAAGGCTGCATATTCAAGCGGTAAGCCTGCACTCGGAGTAGGGGCAGGAAACACTCCCGCTATCATAGACGACAGCGCAGACATACTACTCAGCGTAAACTCAATCATCCATTCCAAGACATTTGACAATGGTATGATATGTGCATCTGAGCAGGCAGTTATAGCACTTGAGAGCATATATAATGAGGTTAAGAGAGAATTTGCAGACAGAGGCTGCTACTTCTTAAACCCCGAAGAAACCGAAAAGGTCAGAAAGACCATTATTATAAACGGCGCATTAAACGCAAAGATAGTAGGTCAGCGTGCACACAAAATAGCTTCTCTTGCGGGGGTTACCGTGCCCGAGGGTACAAAAATCCTTATAGGCGAGGTAGAATCTGTAGATATATCCGAAGAATTTGCACATGAAAAGCTTTCTCCCGTACTTGCTATGTACAAGGCAAAGGATTTTGAAGATGCAGTAGCAAAGGCGGAAAGACTTGTAGAAGACGGCGGTTTCGGTCACACCTCCTCCGTTTACCTTAACGAAGTAACCGAGAAGGAAAAAATAAACATTTTTGCTTCCCGCATGAAGACCTGCCGTATACTTGTAAACACTCCATCCTCACACGGTGGTATAGGCGACCTCTACAACTTTAAGCTTGCCCCTTCCCTCACACTTGGTTGTGGCTCTTGGGGCGGTAACTCAACATCAGACAACGTAGGTGTTAAACACCTTATCAATATTAAAACAGTAGCTGAAAGAAGGGAAAATATG
>JAZURE010000064.1:0-112214 GCA_045606045.1 Clostridia bacterium
TATATAAAGATTGCCAATGAGCTGTATGATGCCATTGCAAAAAATGGTTTTAACGGCACACAACGGGCAATAATAGATGCCGTATTAAGATATACTTACGGATATAACCGGAGCCAATCAAAAATAAGTATCAGCTTGATATCAGATTATACTGAGAAAGACAGAATAAATGTGTCTAAGGAACTTAACAAACTGATTGACCGAAAAATTATAGATGTTGTTTCCTCTGCAGAGCAAAGGGTAAGAGTTCTAAAGATAAATAAAAATTATGACGAATGGATAATGACAGACATTCCAACTGTTGTCGAAACACACAACAGTTGTCGAGACACACAACAGTTGTCGGAATGCACAACACAACTGTTGTCGAATTACACAACTAACTGTTGTCGAAATGGACAACACAATAAATACAATTATAAATACAATATAAATACATCTACTACTAAAAGCAAAAATCCCATTGATGAAGATGTAAAAAACGCATTAAAACTTTATGAGCAAAATATAGGTGTGCCGTCACCGATAGCGATAGATGTTTTAAGAGATATTATAAGCACCCATAGTGCCGACCTATTGGAGCTTGCAATAAAGGAGGCAGTAAAAGCCAATGCAAAGAATATTAAATACATAGAGGCTATATTTCGTAATTGGGATAATGCAGGGGTTAAAACAGTTGATAGTGCAAAGCTTGCCATAGCAGAGCACCAACAAAAGAAGCTGAGTGCCGTCTCAGCAAAAAAAGAAATTAAAGAGCCTGCAGGATGGGGGCATACAAAAATATGAGAGCTGATTATCTTCACGAAGCAGAAAAGCAAATAATAAGCGGGATTATAGTCTTCGGACTTAATGACGAATACTGCAGATACGCATTAAATAATCTTACAGCTGATGATTTTCTTATAGAATCTCACAAGGATATGTTTAACTATTTTCAGCGCATAATGGCAGAGGAAAAAGAAATCGACCTTGTAGAGCTATTGAAAAGCACTCTGTTATCAGATGAACAAATTACCGAGCTATGCACCTGTTGTAATACAGTTGCTAATTTTAAAAGTTATGTTGCCATGCTTAAAAAGAGAACATCTGACAACAGGATTATAAGTGGCGTAACATCTATATCAAATGCACCCGATAAATTTAACGCATTGGAAAAGCTCTACATCTCCGAAAAGGAACTTAGGGAAAAAGAGAATAAGACCGCCCATCAGAAAGATGCGCAGCAGTACCTTGACTTTATAAGTCATATCAATGAGCCGATAGATGAAAGTGAGAGAATCAAAACAGGCTTTGGCACCATAGACAAGTATATCGGCGGTTTTAGGAAAAAGAGCATATCTGTAATAGGTGCATATCCATCTACTGGAAAGACCACCTTTGCACTTAATATAGCAAGGTATCAGATAGAGCGAAAAACACAGACCTTATTTGTGAGCCTTGAGATGTCATGCAATCAGATATACGAAAGGCTTGTATCGGATGTATTGTCAATAAATTATTTAAGAGTGGGATGCAAGGATATAAGCGACAGAGAAAAAGGACAAATATCCGTTTTACTCAATCAATTATCCAAGGTGAATGTATTACATATTCGTGACGATGTTCTCTTCCTGGAAGATATATCAAAAGAGATATCATTGTTACGGCCCGACCTTGTCATAATCGATTTTATACAACGAATAAAAACACACTACCGTGCGAACTCACGGAGAGAGGAAATAGATTATATATCTGCAGAGATAAAACGGCTTGCCATGGTTTATAATTGCCACATAATGACCTTATCGCAGTTGGCAAGAAAAGCAGACGGACACAAGCCGACAATGGCGGATTTAAAAGAAAGCGGCTCTTTAGAGCAGGACAATGATTATATTATGCTACTGTATCGCCCAAATGTAAGCGATAAGACAAAAGAATTCTCCGAGACGCATTTTGTTATTGATAAAAACAAATACGGGCAGACAGGACAAAAAGAGATGCATTTTAATGGCGGTTTTCAAAGATTTACAGAGGTGACAGATGTATGAAGCTAAAAGATAAGAGATACAGACGGTATATAGAGAAGCTCCGAAAGAAAAATCTCTCTCCTGCAGAGTATGAAAGAAAGGTCCAAGCATGGTGTAAGAGAAACAGATATTGAGGACATCTATACATTCGCAAGCGTTTGTTAATTTGCAGTTAGATGTTATGCAAAAATGAGGTTGACAAATGTTTACATTTTCAAGTGAAATGTCAACATCTATGCTCCCGGTACGGTTGAGCAAAATTAGTGCAAAAGTTGAGCAAAAAACGCAACAAAAAAACAGTTGAATTGTATTCTTTATGAATGTTGCTTGATATCTGCATTTGCGATACATAGATGTATACCAAAAGTACCGCAAAAGTATACCGAAAAACAGATAAAAAAACTATAGTGTGTTTTTTATAGACAGGGGGGAAAATGGCAAAGGAAAGGGATTTAAGACTTGACGAATATGGAATAAGTTGGCGCAGGTACAGAGAGCTTAAATACTTCTGCATGCAGTACAACGAGAAAAAGGAAAAAATAAAATCTATTATAGACTTATCTGCGGTAAATTACGGCCATGTTGCCGGAAGAAATAAAAAGAATCACTCGCAGACGGAAATACAAGCAATTAAGGTCGACAAGCTCTCCGATGATGTAAAGCTTATAGAAGATACCATCAACGAAGCAGACAACACCATCTATAAACATCTTTTAGAAAACATAACGGAGGGAGTACCTTATGAGCACTTAAATATTCCATGTGGTAGACGGCAGTTTTACAGAGCACGAAGAAAGTTTTTTTATCTGCTCTCTCAAAAAAGATAAAATCGGCGCCTACAGGCAAAATAATACAAGTAATAGGTACTTGACAAAACCTAACATTTTTATGTGAAATGTCAGGTTGAAAAATGTTGAGATTTTAAAAGAGATTTTCAACATCTAAAAATTCATTTTTATAGATGCAGAGTATGCGAAATTATGCGGATATATAAAAGTATGCTATATGTCTTTATTATTTTCCTCAGCTCGCAAAAGCCTGTAAGGAAAGAACATACAAAATTCTTTTTCGCTGCGGAGAATGGCAATTTTTAAGTATGAGGATATTATAAGCATCTATATAAGAGACACAACATAAATATTATATTTATTAAGGATGAGCAATCGCCCTATTTTCTTTTTGGGATAGATGCCAACCATCGACATTTTGGAGTTTTCGGATACCATAAAAAAAGAAAGAGAAAAAAGCTTTTTTGAGTATTTAATCCTGATTGTTGCCTATGAAAATAATATATCCAAATAAAAGTCAGCTATCATGCGGAGTATAAAGCACCTGTGTATGTTGCCTATTTGTTGCCAACGAGCTTGATTTTGATTAATTCAAATGTTTTTATTCATAAAACGCAAAGGCTCACAAACGCAGTAAAATAGCGATATTACGGTGATTTGAGCAAAGAAATAGACGGTTTCAAAAAACCGTCTATTTGGCACGCCCGATAGGAATCGAACCTACGACAACCCGGCGTCGGAGGCCGGTGCTCTATCCACTGAGCTACGGGCGCATATATTGGGAAGAAAAGACTTTTCTTCCCATTCTTTAATTTAGATTATAGTTTTAAACACACTAAATATTTCCTCGGAAATATCGTCTATTGTTCTTATCTTTCCTTCTCTCACACATGAGATTTTGTGCCAGCCGTATTTATCCGCTACGGAAACTGCATTCTCATATGATTTATTAAGATAATCGCTATCTGATTCGTGTATATCCTTTACATCAGACGAATCTATCTTGTTGGGGCGGTTTTTCATAAGCTCCATTGCATATTTTACGGGCATATCCAAAAATATGACTAAATCAGGTTTGGGAAGCTCTAACTTTCCGTATTCAAAATCATACACCCAATCCAAGAACTCGTCTTTAAGAGCCATATTTTCGATTTTGGAAGCCTGATGTATCATATTTGAGGTTACATAGCGGTCGGCAATTACCACATCAGCACTATTTAATCTGTCTGCCCATTCGCACTTAATGCTCCCTACTCTGTCCACTGCAAAAAAAGCAGATGCCATATAGGGGTTTACATCACCGGCATTGGTGCCGAACTTTCCGCCAAGATACATTTTCACAAGTGAAGATGTAGTGCTCTCGTAGTTTGGAAATACTATCTTTTCTGCTTTTAAATTCATAGAGGATATCTTCTCAAAAAGTTTTTCCGTCTGAGTCTGCTTGCCGCTTGAATCCACACCCTCTATGACTACAAGTTTATAGTTTTTCATGATTACTCTCCCAAAAACAGCTTTCGCTTTTCTGCCATCTTTCCGCAGCTCATAGCGCCCTCGGGGCATGGTGCAAGAAGACACGGAGGACCTGCATGCTTAAATATGGTGGGTGCTTTTTCTTTTACAAGTGTAAGCATTTTCCATGCCATATCCCTTATTTCCCATTGTGCCCTTTCACAGCAACGATGGTTAAAAAAGTTAAGAAGACTTCTGGCATTAAAGGTTGCTATCATCTTGGTCTCGCAGGCATTGGGAAGTATGTATCTTGCATCTTCTATTGCCTTTTTCTCTGCGGCATTTTTGGCGCGCTTTTCGCTTATGCCCTCTTTTATCATGTTGTCATAATGCTTATTAAATAGTATGTCCGATATTTCGTTGTACTTTTTAAGGTCATCTTCCATTGCTTCCAAGAACAATTTCTTTGCCTCGGGTTCTTTTTCGATTTCGGGAGGCATTATGTACTCAAACTTACCCTCATTTACATATCGCTGAGATTTAACACTGTAGCTTGCAATTCTGTGACGGGTAAACTGTGCAAGAAGGCTTCTGGATACACCCTCTATACCAAAGGTAAAGGTAATGTGCTCCAAAGGACTTTCGTGTCCCATACTCATAAGTCTTTCGATAAAGGCAGTTGTCTTTTCGCTGTCAAGACCGTTTAAGATGCCGTCTATCTCCGAAGAAGAATAGCAAAGCTTAGCTGCTGCGGCAACTATCTTTTCACATTCGGGATTGTACTGAAGTAATTCTACATTCATTTTATTCACTCCTGCGGGAATTTTTTACCGTTCAAAAGAACTTTCAATCCAAATTTGGGAAGGTCAAGCATTCTTACAAATCGTTTGGGTTGTTTTATGAGTCTGTACAGCCACTCTATGCCGTGCTTCTGATAAAACTCGGGGGCGCGTTTTACTGTGCCTGCAAAAACATCTAAACTTCCGCCTATGCCCATAGCTACACCGAAATCCAGCTCGTCCTTGTGATTATGAATCCACTTTTCCTGTTTGGGTGCTCCAAGGCACACAAAAAGCACATCGGGTTTTTTGTCATTTATATCCTTTATTATTTCTTTTTCTCTCTCGTCATCGAAATAGCCGTTTGACACTCCTGCAATTTTTATGCCGGGATACCTTTTGCATATCTCTTCGCCTGCTTTTACAGCAACACCCTCAGCAGAGCCGAAGAGATAAACACTTGCACCATATGAGGCAAGCTTTCTTAAAACCTCGCATGCCGTATCGTAGCCTGCGGCTCTTTCCCCAATGGGATTACCAACTATTTTGGATGCATACACCACGCCTATACCGTCGGCAAGAAGCACATCGGCACTATTTAGCACATCGCAAAACTGCTTGTCCCTGTATGCAACCATAATAATTTCGGAATTGGGTGTATAGATGCACTTTTTTCTGTCGCCGTTTTTGATATATTGACAAACAAGCTCAGATGCGCTGTCAATAGAATGTTTACTCACCTTGACACCAAGGATATTGACCTTTTGCATAATACACCTCCAAAAAATACTACTATCATTATACTATTGTTTTTGTGTAAAATCAATAGTAATTATACATTGGGCGGCACTTTGGATATGAGTCCTGTAAGGTGCTCATCGTATCCTATAGTTCCAAGAATCCACTTACCGTTATCATATGTTACATCTGTTACGGAAGCATTTGTAACCCAAGTGAGATTTTTTGCTTCGCTAACCTCAATACCAAGCCATATACAACACATAACTCTTATTGCTGCAGCGTGTGTAGCTATCATGACTGTCTTTGACTCATTTTCGCCTGCAATGCGCTTAAGCTCTTTTTCTATCCTCTGTTGAAGTTCAAAAGTGCTTTCGCCGCCGTCGCAGCGCACATTTCCAAAGTCTCCAAGCCAAACCTGATAGTTTTCGTAATTGGCAAGGATGTCGGTAAGCTCTCTGCCCTCCCATTCTCCTGCAAAAATCTCCCTTAAGCCTTTTGTCTTTATAGGCTCAATTCCGATTAAATCTCCAAGATATTTTGCAGTATCGTAGGCTCTTACAAGATCGCTCGAATATATGGCATCTATACCCTTGTCCTTAAGATACTCGGCAGTCTTTCTGCCCTGCTTGTGTCCAAGCTCGGTAAGACCCAAATCCGTGTGTCCTAAAAATCGTCTTGTAGCATTGCCCTCGCTCTGACCATGCCTTACTATATAGAATTTTGTCATATCAAAACCCCTTTCACGCAAAAGCGGGATGTAAAAATTACATCCCACTAAATAATTAATTGTTTAAGAGTCTTTCTAATCTGTCGATTCCCTCTTTGATATTTTCCATGCTTGTAGCATAAGACCAGCGAACATAATCGGGTGCATCAAAGCCGTTACCCGGTACTACCGCAACAAGCTCTTTGTCAAGAAATACCTCTGCAAAATCATCTGCGGAATTTATGAGCTTACCGCCTATGGTCTTACCCTTTAATTTGGATATATTCATCATTACATAGAAAGCGCCCTGAGGCATAAGACAGCTCACACCGTCTATAGCATTTATTCTCTGTGCCATGTACTTTCTTCTCTCATCGAATGCACTAAGCATCATTTTGAGGTCATCTGTAGGCCCTGTAAGTGCCGCAACGGTTGCTGCCTGAGCAATGGAGTTGGGGTTGGAGGTTGTGTGGCTCTGTACATTTCCCATAGCCTTGGCAATCTGGGCATTGGAAGCAGTAAAGCCGATTCTCCAGCCTGTCATGGCATATGTCTTGGAAACACCGTTTATAATTATGGTAAGATCCTTAATATCCTCGCCAAAGGATGCAATACTCACATGCTTGGCGCCATCATAGATAAGGTGCTCATAGATTTCGTCGGAAATAACATAGATATTGTTTTTAACTGCTACATCTGCAATAGCTCTCAGCTCTTCCTCTGTATAAACCATACCCGTGGGATTGGAGGGGCTGTTTAATACTATAGCTTTAGTCTTGGGCGTGATTGCAGCTTCAAAATCTGCCGCAGAGAACTTAAAGCCCTTTTCCTCGGTGGTGTAGAGCACCACGGGAACACCGTCATTGTACTTAATCATTTCGGGATAGCTTACCCAGTACGGTGCAGGTACTATAACCTCATCGCCGGGATTTAAGATGGCACCGAAAGCATTTATAAGAGAGTGCTTGGCACCGTTGCTTACCACTATCTGCGATGGCTCGTAGCTTAATCCGTTGTCATCTAAAAATTTCTTGGCAATGGCTTTCTTAAGCTCCAATGTTCCAGAAGCGGGTGTGTACTTGGTAACACCGTTATTTATAGCAGCGATTGCCGCCTCTTTAATGTGAGATGGTGTATCAAAATCCGGCTCGCCTGCACCAAAGCCTACAACATTCATGCCGTCTGCCTTCATCTGCTTGAACTTGGCATCAATCATAAGTGTGGGCGAGGGGGATATAGTTTTAAACTTGTTTGATATTTCCATTTTTAGTCCTCCAAATCAGCTATAAAATACAATGTAACAATTCTAACACAAAACCATTAAAAATGCAAGTTTCTCTAAATAAAAATTCATTTTTGAGTAATTTTTAGCCCTTTTGCTTCAAAAAATATGGTTTTTTTGAAAGTTATTATATCTTTTCACCAATTTGTTACTCGAATGCAGCCTCAATGTAATTTATTGTTCTTTTGGATGTATACACCTCGCACACATCAAAGCTTATATCTTCATATTTACTATAGCTTGTAAGAAACACCCTTGCTGCACTCTTTATCCTCTGTTGCTTCTTATAATTCACAGCTTCCGAGGCATAGCCGAAATCGGCATTGTACCTTGTCTTGACCTCTACAAATGCAAGATGTGCACCCCTTTGGGCAATGACATCTATTTCACCATGTGCGGCTCTGTAGTTGCGCTTTATAATTTCGTAGCCGTTTACTGTAAGATACCTGCAGGCTATATCCTCACCTATTCGTCCTACCGAGGTTGTATTCATTACTTTACACCCCGAAACGAAAGTCTGTGTATGGGGCACGGACCGTACTTTTGTATTGCCTCAAGATGCTCCTTTGTGCCGTAGCCCTTGTGCTTTTTAAAATTGTACTGGGGATATACGCTGTCAAGCTCCATGATGTATCTGTCCCTTGAAACCTTGGCAAGAATGGATGCCGCCGCAATGGACATACTCTTGGCATCACCTTTAACAATAGTTTCGTAGGGTACGCTCATCTCACCGCAGCGATTGCCGTCTATAAGCGCTATATCAGGCTTTATCGAAAGTGCGGAAACTGCCATGTTAAAGCATTTTAAGGTGGCATTTAATATATTAATTCTGTCTATTTCCTTTTCGTCTACAGACACTATAGAATATGCAAGAGCTTTATCGATGATAACATCGAACAGCTCTTCCCTCTTCTTTTCCGTGAGCTTTTTTGAGTCGTTTATTTCGGGAATATATACTCCCTTTTCAAATATAACTGCCGCCGCAAACACAGGTCCTGCAAGCGGTCCTCTGCCCGCCTCGTCTACACCCGCGATATATTTGCACCCGTTTTCATAATATTTATTTTCAAATTCGAGCATATATTATTCCTCCGTAAAATCCGACGGTTTTTCAAGTGAAATCCTGCCGAGCTTTGACCCGCGGAATTCATCTAAAAGTATTTTTGCGGCACGCTCGGTGTCAATCTCTCCGCCCGAAACCACAAAGCCTCTCTTTCTGCCCAGAAGCTCCAAAAGCTCATAACCCTCAAGCTCATCAAAATCAGTCATTTTGTATCTGTCTGTAAGGCTTTGGGGGTAAAGCTTCTTTAAAGTAGTAAGAAGTTTGCAGGCTATTTCCTCCAAGTCCATTATCTCGTCCTTTATAGCCCCTGTAAAAGCAAGCTTTTCGCCCACCGATATATCCTCAAACTTAGGCCACAGGATACCGGGTGTATCCAGAAGCTCAAATGAATTTTGAAGTCTTATCCACTGCTTGCCTCGGGTTACTCCCGGGCGGTCACCTGTTATGGCGCTCTTTTTACCCGACAGTTTATTTATAAAAGAAGATTTACCTACATTTGGTATTCCTACAACCATCATCTTTATGGGGCGGTTTACAAGACCTCTCGCCTTGTCATGCTCTATCTTGTCCTTTAATATATCTTTACAGGCTGAAAAAATATCGTTTAAAGACTTTCCGCTTACAGATGAAATGCTTTTTACATAAAGACCTTTTGATATAAAATACTTTTCCCACTCCGATGTAATTCTGCTGTCGGCTATATCGGATTTATTGAGCACAACAAGTCTTGGTTTATTGGGAAATATTTCATCTATTGCAGGGTTTCTGCTGCTTAAAGGAATTCTTGCATCAAGAAGCTCTACAACTATATCTATAAGCTTTTGATTTTCCTCCATCATTCGTCTTGTTTTGGTCATATGACCCGGATACCATTGTATATCCATAATGTTCACCTCACCAAAACGGCACCTCGGAAGACCGCGGTGCCGAATTTATTAATATAATGTGCCAAATGTTTCAAAAGGAAGAAGTCTTAGCTGTGCTTTGCCGATTATATTGTCAAGCGGTACTGCTCCGACATCTTTGCTGCGGCTGTCGTGGCTTCTGTTTCTGTTGTCTCCCAGTACAAAAACTGTACCCTTGGGAACAGTAAACGGAAATTCCGTAGCATTCTGACTCTTGCCGTATATTTCTTCAGAAATATAGTCCTCTTCTAATATAACACCGTCTACAATCACTTTGCCGTCTTGTATATCCACAGTCTGTCCTTCAAGTGCGATAACTCTCTTTACATACGCTGTATCCTTGTTTGGTGAACGGTCTTCCTCGCTTATAGAGGGGTTAAAGATTATGATATCCCCCTGCTGAGGCCTATTGTATGCTATAATCCTTGTAAAGAGTCTGTCGCCATCCTCCAATGTGGGATACATACTCTCACCGTCAACCTCCACAAGTGTAAACACAAAATTGCGCATAATAAGAGCTATAATGATAGCCAGTACTATAGAAACTACCCAGTCCATAACTTCCTTCTTCCAGTTCTTTTTGGATGAAGTTTTGCTTTCATTAGTATCTTCCACAGGTTGCTCGGCAAAATTATCGAAATTCTCGTTATTTTCCATGTTAACATACCTCCAATATACAAACAAAGCTATGGCATAATTGACCATAGCAGTAACAGCGCAAGTTTTGTAAAGAGGACTTATTATAAGTCCTCTTTACAAATAAATGGTTATATTTTCTCTTTAACTCTTGTTGCCTTACCGACTCTGTCACGAAGGTAGTAAAGTTTTGCTCTTCTGACTTTACCTTTTCTGACAACTTCGATTTTAGCAAGTTTAGGAGAATTTACAGGGAAAGTTCTTTCCACGCCTACACCGTAAGAAATTCTTCTTACAGTAAAGGTTTCTGTAATACCGCCGTGTTTCTTGGAAATAATTGTTCCTTCAAACACCTGGATTCTTTCTCTTGTACCTTCTTTGATAAGCACGTGTACCTTAACGGTGTCACCGATGCAAAGCTCAGGAAGGTCTGTTCTTAACTGTGCGCTTGTTAAGCTTTCAATAATATCCATTATTTTATCCTCCTCTCTCCGTAGGCGTTCTTGCAAAGCACTATTGACTCAAATCGAAAAGAGTCATTTGCAGAGGACCACCCGTATACCCTAATATATTACCACATCAAAAGCCAAAATGCAAGCATTTTTTTACATTTTTTATAAATTTTTTTGCCTTTTATATCTTTGCATCATGTCGGGACGCTTGCAAGCAGTTTCCTCTATGGCTTTTTCCATGCGCCATTTGGATATGAGCGCATGATTTCCGCTTAAAAGCACCGCGGGCACCTCCCTGCCGTTAAACACGGGAGGTCTTGTATAGTGAGGATATTCCAAAAGACCGCCGTAATGTGATTCGTCGGTAAAGCTGTCTTCATTGGAAAGTACTCCCTCAAGCATACGGCTTACGCTGTCTATTACAACCATGGCAGGTATCTCTCCGCCTGTAAGAACATAATCGCCTATAGATATCTCCTCGTCTACAATCTCGTCTATTATACGCTGGTCTACACCCTCGTAGTGACCGCACAATATGACAAGGTCTTCATATGAGCTTAATTCCACCGCTTTTGCCTGAGTAAATACCTTGCCCTTAGGAGACATATATACCACATGGGGTTTTTCCGAAAGTTTACTGCACACATCGAGATAGGCATTGTATATGGGCTCTGCCTGCATTACCATGCCTCTTCCTCCACCGTAAGGGTAATCGTCTACCCTTTTGTGCTTATTTACGGCATAATCGCGGATGTTTATCATATTAAATTCCAATACATTTTTCTTCTCTGCCCGTCCGAGCATGCTGTCATGGAGAACTCCTTCAAACATCTCGGGAAAGAGCGTAAGTACATGAAACCTCATACTTCTACCTCAATCCAAAAGCCCCTTGGGCATCTGTACAAAAACATAACCGTCTTTTAGATTTATTTCTTTAACCACGGATTTTATTGCAGGAACATAAATGAATTTGCCGTTATCATCTCCTACCGCATACACATCGTTGCTTCCTGTTGTAATTACATCTGCTATAGTGCCGTATACGGTGGTATCGTCCTTTAGAGTAAGTCCTATAATATCTGCTACGAGATATGTATCCTCGGGCAGATTTGAAAATATTTCCTTTTTGGCATACAGTACGCTGCCGCGAAGCTTTTCTGCCATATCAACATCATCTATTCCCTTAAGCTTTAAAAGTACACAGTTCTTCTGATAGCGGACACCCTGTACCTTATAACAGTTTTGTTCATTCAAATAAAGCTCTTTAAAAATCTCGAACACCTCGGGCGAATCGGTACGGGGGTTTACCTTTACCTCGCCTCTTAGACCATGGGTATTTACTATTTGCCCTACATCGATAAAATTTTTCATACAATGTATGTCTCCCGTCTACAAAAATATGAGGCACCTATGGCCTCATATTCAAGTGAATTATTGAACTATTTCAACAACTACGCGCTTACTTTCTCTGCCTGAAGCAGCCTTAATAAGTGCACGGATGGACTTTGCAATTCTGCCCTGCTTTCCTATAACCTTACCCATATCCTTTTCGTTTACACGAAGTTCAAGGGTGGTTACTTTGTCACCGTCTACTTCTGTAACGGTTACATCCTCAGGAAAGTCGACAAGAGCTTTTGCAACATATTCTAATAACTCTTTCATGCCAAAACCCTCCGCAATTATTTAATGATACCGCTGATTTTAAGAAGTTCCTTAACAGTATCGGTAGGCTGTGCACCGTTTGCAAGCCACTTGTTTGCAAGTTCTGCATCAATCTTGATTGTAGAAGGCTCTGTCTTGGGATCGAATGTACCGATTTCCTCGATGAATCTTCCGTTTCTGGGATATCTGGAATCTGCAACAACTACTCTGTAGAAAGGAGCTTTCTTAGCACCCATTCTCTTTAAACGAATTTTAACCATTAAAATTCACCTCCAAAAAAATTATAAACAATATTTTAATGCTATCTCAAGAAATTACCAAGTCCGCCCATGGCGCGCTTCATTTTCTTCGGATCGCTAAATTGTTTCATGAGTTTTTTCATCTGTTCAAAGGATTTCAAAAACTGATTTACCTCGTGAACCTGTGTGCCGCTTCCGTCTGCTATGCGCTTTTTGCGGCTGGAATTGATTATAGACGGGTCGTGACGCTCTTTGGCTGTCATAGATGTTATAATCGCCTGAATTCTGTCTATCTTCTTCTCATCGAAGGATGCACCGGAAAGTGCCTTTTTGTTTACACCGGGAAGCATTCCCAATATATCCTGAAAAGAACCGAGCTTTCGCATCTGCTTCATCTGGTCTAAATAATCATCCAGAGTAAAGGTCTGCTTTCTGATTTTCTTTTCCAGTTCTATTGCCTGCTTTTCGTCGAAAGCTTCCTGCGCCTTATCTATAAGGGTGAGTACATCGCCCATTCCGAGAATTCTTGATGCCATTCTGTCGGGATAAAACCAATCCAAATCGGAAAGCTTTTCGCCCTGACCTACAAGCTTTATGGGTTTGCCTGTAACTGCTCTTACAGAGAGAGCCGCACCGCCTCTTGTGTCGCCATCGAGTTTGGTAAGAACCACGCCTGTGATATCGAGCTTTTCGTTGAAGCTCTCCGCCACATTTACGGCATCCTGACCTGTCATAGAGTCTATGGTAAGAAGAATTTCAGACGGACTTACAGCGTTTTTAATAGCCAAAAGCTCATCCATAAGTTCTTCGTTTAAGTGAAGTCTACCCGCAGTATCTATGATAAGAACATCATTGCCGTTATGTCTTGCGTAGTCATACGCCTTAACTGCAATCTCTACTGCATCATTGCAATCGTCTATGGAAAACACAGGTACATCAAGCTGATTTCCCACAACCTGAAGCTGCTTTCTTGCGGCAGGCCTGTATACATCGCACGCTGCAAGGATGGGCTTTTTGCCTTGCTTTTTAAGTATGCCGCCTATCTTGGCGCTTGTGGTTGTTTTACCTGCACCCTGAAGACCTACCATAAGTATAACCGCAGGGGTTTTAGGGCCGAAATTAAGCTTTGATACCTCACTGCCCATAAGCGAGGTAAGCTCTTCGTTTACTATCTTTATAATCTGCTGTGCAGGGGTAAGGCTTTCCAGAACATTTGAGCCAAGAGCCTTTTCGGAAACGGAATTTATAAAATCCTTAACAACCTTGAAGTTAACATCTGCTTCCAAAAGCGCAAGCTTGACTTCTCGCATGGCAGACTTTAAGTCAGCCTCAGAAACGGTACCCTTGCCTCTTAACTTTTTGAATGCATTCTGAAGTTTTTCTGATAAATTTTCAAAAGCCAAGGGTTAAGCCTCCTTTATGATAATATCCAAAAGTGATGATATTTTCTTATGCTCGCAGGCAGTGGAATCTGACGGAATAAGTTTTTTTATTTTGTTGGCAGCGTCCGTTATTTCGGAAAACCGCGTAAGAAGTCCCAACTTTTCCTCATAATTTTTAAGCTCTGCAACGGCTCTTTTGATGTTGTCGTGAACACCTTGCCTTGTAATTCCGCTGTTTTGCGCAATTTCAGAAAGAGACAAATCTTCCTGATAGTACTGCTCCAGCATATCCTGCTGCTTTTCGGGAAGCAGATTTCCGTAGAAATCCATAAGAAGCGATACTTTCAAATCCTTCAAAACTCTGCACTCCCTTTCTGTGTCAAGAAAAAAACTTGACTGTCAAGCAAAATACTTTACATATTGTAATACACTTTGCTCCTTTTGTCAAGTCTTTTTTGTGATTTTTATAATTATTTACTATCCTATCATTGACTTTGCAAATTCCTGTGCTTCAAAGCTCTGCAAATCGTCCATTCCCTCTCCTACGCCAACAAGCTTTACGGGTATGGAGTGTTCGTGCGCTATGGCAAGAACTATACCTCCCTTGGCACTTCCGTCAAGCTTTGTAAGTATGATACCCGTGATACCCGCACTCTCTTTAAATACCTCTGTCTGATTTACGGCATTCTGACCTGTAGTGGCATCGAGTACAAGAAGCGATTCCTTGGAGCATCCGGGAAGCTCTCTGTCTATAATCCTCGATATTTTTGCAAGCTCATCCATAAGATTTTTCTTGTTGTGGAGTCTGCCTGCAGTATCTATTATTATAATATCGCTTTTTTTTGCTTTTGCACGGGCTATGGTGTCAAACACTACAGATGCAGGGTCGGAGCCTTCCTCGTGCTTAACTATATCTGCACCCACTCTGTCCGCCCATATCTGAAGCTGGTCTATGGCTGCTGCACGGAATGTATCTGCCGCACCCAATATAACAGACTTACCCTCGGATATATACTTTGCCGCCATTTTACCTATGGATGTAGTTTTTCCTACACCGTTTACACCTATTACCATTATAACGGAGGGGGTTGTTTCGAGTTTAAGACTATTGTCATTTTCACTTAAGATATCGGCAATGATATCGGATATCTCTTCACGAAGCTGTTCGGATTCGGTAAGCTTCTTTTCTTTTACTGCTTTTCTTAAGCCGTCTATTATATACATGGAGGTTTCTACACCTACATCCGCCATTATAAGCGCCTCTTCAAGCTCTTCAAAAAGCTCTTCGTCTATTTTTTTGAAGACTTTCAGAACACCGTCCACCTTTTCGTTTAAGGCATCGCGGGTTTTTCCGAGACCTTTTTTAAGCTTTGAAAAAAAGCTTTCCTTTTCCTGCGGTTCTTCACCTTCCTCTGCCTCTTCTATAACGGCATTGTTTGCCTCTTGTTCGGGTGAAGCAATAATATCATCTTTTTGTTTTTTCCACTTGTCGAAAATAGACATTATTTGTAATCCTCCAAATCTTCAAATTTGAGTTTGAGAAGCTTTGATACACCCTTCTCCTGCATTGTAATACCATACATGATATCCGCAGATTCCATTGTTCCTCTTCTGTGAGTTACCACTATAAACTGTGTCTTCTTGGAATATCTGCCTATATAATCGGCAAATCTGTACACATTGCTGTCGTCTAAGGCTGCCTCTACCTCGTCCAATATACAGAACGGCGTAGGTCTTACCTCGAGTACGGCAAAGAGAAGTGCTATGGCAGAAAGTGCCTTTTCTCCGCCCGAGAGCACCATCATATTCTGAAGCTTCTTACCCGGAGGCTGTACCTCTATTTCTATGCCGCTTTCCAGAACATTGTCGGGGTCTGTGAGGGTAAGTCTGCCCGCACCGCCGCCGAAGAGTTCATGGAATACGGTGTTGAACTTTTCTTTTATGATTTCAAAATTCTCTACGAATTTTTCCACCATAATCTTCTGCATTTCTTTTATTATGTCCTCAAGCTTTGCCTTGGTTTCATCCAAATCTGCCTTTTGGGTGCTTAAGAAATCAAACTTTTCCTTAACCTCTTTGTACTCCTCTATGGCATCTATATTGATGTTTCCAAGGCTCTTTATCTGGCTTCTAAGTGAAGATGCTTCCCTTTGGGCATCGTTCATATCCAAATCAGCTTTTTTGTACTCAAGGCTTGAATTGTAGGTAAGCTCATATTCATCCCAAAGTCTTTCTATTACCGCCTCAACATCGGACTCAAGCTTGGCGTTTTTGGCTTCCAGACGAGCCACCTCCTGCTGAAGAAGATAGATAGTCTCATTCTGTTCTTTGAGTGAATTCTGAATATTTTTTAATTTATTTGCATCGTTTTCATAACCCTTTTGGGTATCCAATACCTTTTTGGCTATTTCGTCCATTATCTCGCAGTTAGTTACAATATTAGCCTCAAATTTTTTAATTTCATCCGAGAGTTTCTCGTTTAACTTAGAGATGTTGTCAATATCATTTTTCTTTGCAGAAAGCTCCATAGAAAGTGAATTCCTGTTGGCACTCATAGAATATATTGCTGCATGGGATGCCTCTATATCCTTATCCACGGTGTTTAAGCTTATTCTGTCGGTAAGGATGCTTTCCTGGAAGCTGTCTCTCTCTGTAACAATCTGTTCCGCTTCATATGTAAGCTTATCGGCAGATTCTCTGTGTGCTTTGATGGTATCTTCATCGGATGCAATCTTATCTTTAATGGTCGTTTGTTCATTTTCAACATCTGCTATACTCTTTAGAATATCGCCGTTTTCGTTTGTTATAACAGATATATCGTTTCTAAGCTCATCTATAATTCTTCCGATATTTGCATACTGTGCATCAAGGCGCACCTTTTCCCTCTCACATACATTTAGTCTGTCTTCAAGCTTTGCCTTGGTATCTGCCATTTTGTCTATTTTTACTTTAAGCTCTGCTATACACTCGTCGTTGTCGTCAACTATCTGCTGGAGCTTTTTTGTCTCCTCACTAAGCCGTTCTATCTCCTTGGACCTGCCTAAAAGACTCTGATTCTTATTGAAGCTTCCGCCTGTAATCGAGCCGCCTGCGTTTATAAGCTGACCGTCTAAAGTAACTATTTTGAATTTATAGGAATTATTTTTTGCCATATCTACGGCATTATCTATATTGTCTGCAACTACGCATCTTCCCAAAAGGCTTGCAAAGATGTCTGCATACTTATCGTCATAGCTTAAAAGCTCATGCGCAAGACCAATATAACCCTTTTGTTCCTTTGGCGGATGCTTTAATATATCGCCCTTAACGGAGGATACGGGCAGAAATGTAGCTCTGCCGCCCTTGGAGCCTTTGAGGGTCTCTATGCACTTTTTGGCGCAATCCTCGTCCTCTACTACGATATTCTGTATCATGTTTCCAAGTGCAATTTCAATGGCTGTTACATACTTATCCTCTACTGTGATCAGCTTGGACACAAGACCGTGCACGCCCTTTATATTACCCGAGAGGACATTTTTAACACCCTTGGAATAACCGTCCATATCCCTTTCCAAATCCTGCAAAAGAGACATACGCGAAATCTTGCCGTTTAATTCGGTAACCTTTGAATTTTGCATCTCTTTGGATTTTTCCAGTTCTTCTCTGGACTCAAAATATTCTTTTTTCAGCTCGTCCATTTCTAAGAGAGCCTTGTCCTTTTCCTTAAGGTTGGCTTCCTGTTTTGCCTTTATTTCCTCAAGCTGAGCTTGATTTTCCTCTTTTGCCTTTGTCTTCTGGTTAAGCTCATCATTTAATGCCGCCTTGCGCTCATCAAAGTTTCTGCACAAAAGCTCTAATCCCGATATCTTTGCCTTAAGTGCGGATATTTCGTTAAGCATGGAAGCCATCTCGGATTTATATTTTTCCGCTTCTTCATTTTTTAAAGAAATTCTTTCATCATATTCTGCAATTTTCTTATCACATTCGGAAAGTTTTTTCTCGAGGGCAAGCTTCTTTTCCTCGTTTGTCTTAATCTCGGCTTCGCTGTTTTTTACGCTAATATCGGTAAGGTTAATCTTTTCCTCTATTATGTCGGCATCCGATTTCCAACGCAGAGCGTTTTCGGAATTGTTCTTTATATCATTTTTTAATATTTCTATCTTACCGCGGATGTTTTCATTTTCTTTTTCGAGTGCAAAGCTCTGTTCCTTTAGAGTGTTTATTTCCTCATTTACTTCGCTAAGCTGGTCGGTCTTGGCACTTATCTGCTCACTTATGAGGTCGAGTCTCAACTTTTCGTCTGTAAGCTGGCTATATGTATCGCTAAACTTCTTTTTACCCTCTTCTAAATTCTGTTTATGTTTATCTATGCTTCGTATGGCAATGTTGATGTCGAGTACCTTGAGTACTTCGCGAAGGTCCAAATACTTCTTTGCCTTTTCGGATTGCACACGCAAAGGCTCTACTCTTTCCTCAAGATTTACAAGTATATCCTTAATACGAATAAGATTTTCCTCTGCCTGCAGAAGCTTCTTTTCGGACTCCTGCTTACGATATTTGTACTTGGTAATACCCGACGCTTCCTCAAAGATATGTCTTCTCTCGTCTGCCTTGGAGGAAAGTATCTGGTCTATCTTACCCTGACCTATAACAGAATAACCCTCCTTACCAAGTCCTGTGTCCATGAAAAGCTCATGCACATCCTTTAGTCTGCAGGGTGTATCGTTTATATAATAATCGCTGTCGCCGCTTCGGGTAACCCGTCTTGTTACCTTTAGCTCCTTCTTATCTACATTAAACATTTCATCGGAATTGTCCAACACTATGGAAACCTGAGCAAATCCGAGAGGACTTCTCTTCTGAGTTCCCGCAAAGATAACATCCTCCATTTTGCTTCCGCGAAGGCTCTTGGCACTCTGCTCGCCAAGCACCCATCGTATAGCATCGGAAACATTGCTCTTGCCGCTTCCGTTGGGGCCCACAATAGCTGTTATACCTTGACCGAACTCCAAATCAATTTTATCTGCAAAGGATTTGAAGCCTTGCATTTTAATACTCTTTAAATACACAAAAACACCTCGTAATAAGATTTACTACATAAGATATTTTAACACAAAATTCATAAAATTGCAATAACTATGCCGTTAATTTTAAGCTCACCTATTCCAACGCTGTCGTCGGTTGTAACATCAAGCTCACACGAATATTTGCGCTTAAAATATTCTTTGTTGCACCTTTTGTGTCCGAGTGTAACAGAAACTCTCTTCTCGTTTACACGCACATCAAGTTTCTCACAAGGCATATAGTTTTCCAGAACATTTCGTACTATTCTGCCCTCTGCAAGCTCTCTTATGGCAGGATGATACGGACCCCGAACAGTGCTTTCGTTTATGTTATCCGTGGTTTGCAAGCCTACCCGAATTATACTTATGCCTGCCCTTTTAAACATAGGCATGATCTCAGAAAGTATATCCACCGTTTCCTCAAGAGTAAGCGGTACATAAGTTCCCTCTTCATACATATGCCACAGAGCCGTCTGCGGTACTACGAGGGTGGGATAAATTCGTACGCATGCAGGCTTTAAGCTTATTAGGTCAGATGCGGTTTTAAGCATTTTTTCCCTTGTGTCGCCGGGGAGACCGAGCATCATCTGAAGTCCAAGCTCTATGCCGCAGCTTTTTATAGCCTCCGAGGCGCGTACTACATCCGTAAAGCTGTGTCCCCTGCGTGAGCATCCGAGAACATAATCATCCGTAGACTGTACTCCAAGCTCTATAGCCGTCATGCCAAAATCTTTTAAAACAGAAAGTATCTTATCGTCTATATAGTCAGCTCTTGTAGAGCAACGTATGCCGTTTATTCTCCCGTCTTTTACATACGGCTGCACACAGGATAAAAGCTCTGCCTGCTTATCCAATTCGATGCCTGTAAAGCTACCGCCGAAAAATGCGACCTCAATATAGGAATCGGTATCCATGGTGTCTAAATTTTCTTCTATTATTCTTACTACATCTTCTCCTGTAACATCATCTGTCTGTCCTGTAATCTGCCTTTGATTGCAAAACACACAATCGTGCGGACAGCCCTTGTGCGGTACAAAAATAGGTATGTGATATGTTCTCATATGTTTACTCTCTTTCAGCTTCTCTTAAAAAAGCTGCCCCGACATCTGCAGGGCAGCAATTTATTTTTATGATACAGATTTCTCGCTGAGTCTTGCTCTCGCTTTGGTAAGAAGCTTGGGCTTACTATTTCCACGAACACAGTCCTCTGTGATTATACATTTTTTAAGATTCGTTTCCGACGGTGCGGCATACATAACATCGCCCATTATCTCTTCCATAATAGACCTTAGACCTCTGGCACCTGTCTTGCGCTCGATTGCCTTATCTGCGATGGCACCTAATGCTCCCTCTTCAAATTCAAGGGTAACATCATCCATTTGGAGAAGCTTAATATACTGTTTAACAAGTGCATTCTTTGGCTCGGTGAGTATGCGTACCATGGCATCTCTGTCGAGGCTCTCCAAGGCAACATTTACAGAAAGTCTTCCCACAAATTCGGGTATGAGTCCGAACTTAAGAAGGTCGCCCGGCTGCATCCTCTTGAAAAGCTCGCCTACATCCTTGTCGGCTTTGGAATCTATCTGTGCTCCGAAACCGAGAGCTTTTTTACCTATGCGGCGTTCTATAATCTTATCCAATCCATCAAACGCACCACCGCATATAAAGAGAATGTTTGTTGTATCTATGGGGATAAATTCCTGCTGCGGATGCTTTCTGCCGCCCTGGGGCGGAACGGAAGCTACAGTACCCTCAAGGATTTTTAAAAGTGCCTGCTGAACACCCTCACCGCTGACATCACGGGTTATTGAGGGGTTTTCGGATTTGCGGGCAATTTTGTCTATTTCGTCTATATAGATAATACCCTTTTGTGCGCGTTCTATATTGTAATCGGCTGCCTGTATTATCTTCAAAAGAATATTCTCGACATCCTCACCCACATAGCCTGCCTCAGTAAGAGATGTAGCATCTGCAATGGCAAAGGGTACATCTATAATCTTTGCAAGGGTCTGCGCAAGAAGTGTTTTTCCGCTTCCTGTAGGACCGACAAGCAGGATATTGCTTTTTGCAATTTCCACATCGTCATCGGGTTCGGAAATATGGTTTATTCTTTTGTAATGATTGTACACAGCTACAGCCATGCTCTTTTTTGCAGCATCCTGACCTATTACATACATATCAAGAATTTCCTTGATATCCTTGGGTTTGGGAAGGCTTTCCAGGTGCATGGGCTCGGACTCAAACATATCCAGCTCGGCATCGAGTATGTCATTGCAAATGTCTATACATTCATTACAAATATACACACCGCCGCTTGGCCCTGCTATAAGTCTTGTTACCAAATCCTGTGTTTTTCCGCAGAATGAACATGAAATACTATTGTGTTTTTCGCTCATATAATAAGACACCTCATATGATAATATTACCAAATTAGCCCGCTTAAAGCGGGCTAATACTATTATTTTCTTTTTTCGATAACCTCATCTACAAGACCATACTCTTTTGCTTCATACGCAGACATGAAGTTATCTCTCTCGGTGTCTGCACAGATAGTCTCATAGGGCTTACCTGTTCTTTCGCTCAAAATCTTGTTTAAGGTTTCTTTCATCTTTATGATACGCTCAGCGTGTATCTTGATATCGGTAGCCTGACCCTGCATACCGCCCAGGGGCTGATGTATCATAACCTCGCTGTTGGGAAGAGCAAATCTCTTTCCTTTGGCACCTGCCGCAAGTAAAAACGCACCCATGGAAGCTGCCATACCTATGCAGATTGTTGATACATCACACTTGATATACTGCATGGTATCGTAGATGGCCATACCGCTTGTGATGGAACCTCCGGGACTGTTGATGTAAAGACAGATATCCTTATCGGGGTCTTCTGCTTCCAAAAATAACATCTGTGCTACAACAAGACTTGCTGTTACATCGTTTACTTCTTCTCCAAGAAATATAATTCTGTCCTTTAAAAGACGCGAATATATATCGTAGGAGCGTTCTCCTCTGTTGGTCTGTTCAACAACTACAGGTACAAGACTCATATTACTCTTCGTCCTCCTTCTTCTTGGCAGCTCTCTTAACCTTTGCTGCACCTACAACAAGTGTAACTGCTTTCTTGAGCTTTAATTCGCTCTTTAAGCTTTCGAGCTCGCCGTCCTTTACAAATTCCTTTAACTTATCAACTTCCATGCCATACATTTCTGCCATGTTCTTAAGTTCGTTTTCTACATCCTCGTCTGTAACTTCGATGTTTTCTTTCTTGGCAATCTCTGATATAACAAGATTTGATTTAACTCTTTCTACAGCCTGTTCTCTGTACTGCTCCTTGAAGCCCTCGGGAGTCATGCCTGTAAACTGCATGTACTGCTCAAAGCTCAAGCCCTGAGAAGAAAGTCTGTAGCTGAAATCTCTCATCATATCTTCTATAGCAGAATCTATCATGCACTCAGGGATTTCTACATTTGCTTTTTCTACAACTTCCTTTATAACATTGCCTTCAAATTCTGCGGCTGTTCTGTCTGCATTTGCCTTGTCGAGCTTAGCTCTTATGTCTGCCTTGTATTCTTCGAGTGTTTCAAAGCCAAGGTCCTTTGCAAATTCATCATTTACTTCGGGAAGCTCCTTAACCTGGATGCTCTTAACGGTTACTTTAAATACCGCAGGCTTACCCTTTAATTCCTCTGCATGGTACTCTTCGGGGAATGTAACATTGATTTCCTTTTCTACGCCGATTTTTGCACCAACGAGTGCTTCCTCAAAGCCGGGAATAAACTGACCGCTTCCGATTTCAAGATTGTGGTCCTGACCTTTACCGCCTGCAAATGCAACGCCGTCTACAAAGCCTTCGTAATCTATAACTGTAAAGTCACCTTTCTTAACTGCTCTGTCCTCTACATTTACCATACGGGAGTTCTTTTCTCTTGCCACTTTGATTTCTGCATCAACATCGGCAACCTTGGTCTTGTAGTTCTTCTTTTCGGCAGAAATGCCCTTATACTCGCCAAGTTCAACCTCGGGTCTTACAGTAACAGTAGCTGTAAGAACAAGCTCTGTACCGTCTTCTTCTATCTTTTCGATATCCATTTCGGGTCTGTCTACAGGGTCGATGCCCGATTCTTTAACAGCAAATTCATATGCTTCGGGGCATACAAAGTTTACAGCATCTTCAAGGAAAATACCCTTGCCATAGTACTTTTCGATTATAGCTCTGGGTGCTTTGCCCTTTCTGAAGCCGGGTATAGCTATCTGCTTAGCATTCTTCTTATAGGATTTTTCGATGGCTGCTTTAAAAGCATCACTATCTACTTCGATTGTAAGCTTGACTGTGTTTTTTTCGATGGTTTCATTTTTTAATAATTTCATTTGTTCAGGTTCCCCCTAAATATATTTTTCTATTTATATAAAGCCTCAAAGGCAAATTATATACAAATGTTTTAAATTTCGAAAGGTACAAACTCAAGGTAATCTGCCGATACCAGCTTGTAATTTATACCCTCGTATACACCCTCCGCGGCATTTTGTGCCGATTGCGAATGAAGATGCCCGTAAAAGCAATCTGTAATCCCAAATGATTTCAAAAGTTCCGAAATTGCACTGTCCAAGATATGTTCCTTGGTAAAGGGCGGATAATGGAGAATACATACACGCTTTGCCGGAGTAAAATTATTTTCTTTTAAGATTTCTTCACCATGCTTTAAGGAAAGTTCAAGTCTTAAAAGTTCTCTCAGATATATCTTCTGATCATCTGCGCCAAAACCGGAATCACCCGGAAGAGTCCAACCTCTTGTGCCTGCTATGAGTGTATCTTCACATATTACGGCATTGTTATTTACAAAGCTGAGTGTTGAAAAATTATTTTCTTTAAGAAAGGTATTCATCTTAGTAAGGCTCTCCCACCAGTAATCGTGGTTGCCCTTAAAAAGAAGTTTTTTGCCAGGAAGTGAATTTATAAATTCAAAATCCTTTTTGCAATCCAAAAGGTGCATGGCCCAGGATATGTCGCCGCCTATAAGAACGGTATCTTTGTCTGATACAAGGGTGTTCCAATTTTCTTGGATTCGATTTATGTAATTACTCCACCCTGCACCAAAAACCTCCATAGATTTATTGGTATCGAGAGAAAGATGTAAATCTGACATTGTAAATATTGCCATTTATTCACCTCATTATACAATCAATTTAATATTATATATCATTTAAATCACAAAATCAAGTTGTTATTTGAAGAAAAATGTGATATCATACTAAAATAGGTAATATTTATAAAAAAACATGTTCTGAAACTGTGTAAGTATTATATTTGCACATATTTTAAATTGTATGAAATCTTTTATATCCAGACACTTTTACAAAATTCTATATATTCTTGTCTGCCTTGTTATTGCAATTTCGGTATTTCGTTTTGAATACCGCGTGTTTTCCGACCGTAAAAATCATGCACATAGCCCAAAAATTAAGATTACGGGCACGGTAGCTTCCGTTCCCTCGCACTCGGATGACTTTGTCTCCTTTGTTATGAAGCCAGAGGACAGCTTATCTGTAAAAGAGCTTGTGTATGTAAGCATAGACCATGCAAAAAGCTTAGAGCTTTGCATAGGAGACACGATAGCTCTGACGGGAATTCTGTCATCACCCGACGGTGCGTTAAATCCGGGCGGTTTTGACTTTGCAGCATATTTAAAATCCAAAGGCGCTTCGCTTTCAATAAAATCAGATATTTCTGCAGTACATATGCATAAGAAGGGTATTTTTCACCCTGTATATAAGCTGAGAGATGAAATTACCTCAAAAATCACCCGATACCTGCCTCCCGATGAAGCTGCTTTGGCAAATGCGCTGGTAACGGGCAGTAAAGAAATCATATCGGACGAAAATGCTTTAAGCTACAGGAAATCGGGTATATACCACATTGTATCCGTATCGGGTATGCATCTTAATATACTTATTATTCTGCTCTCGGTGTTTTACATGAAGCTCAATTCATCAAGGAGAAAGAAAGCCATTTTATCCTTTGTAATCACTCTTATGGGTTGTCTGTTCATGTTTGTTTTTACAGGCTTTGGGGTATCGGTGGAAAGAGCAGCATTTATGGCTCTCATAAGCTGTGTCGCAGCACTTTCCATGAGGGAACACTCCCCTCTTTCGAGCCTTTTTATTGTATTGGCATTTATGCTTATAAGCGCACCGTATTTTTACTGCGATGCCTCGTTTTGCCTGTCGTTTTCGGCAACGGCAGGTGTCTTTCTCGGAATTCTTTTTATAGAAAAAATAAAGATTACACGATTTAGGTTTCTTGTCGATTCAATTATCATAAGCTTATGTACAAGCCTTACAACATTCCCTTTTGTCATATATTTTTTTGGCGGGGTATCTCTTGTAAGTCCTCTTACAAACCTCATTATTTTGGGCTTTGTTCCGATACTTATGGGGTTATGCTTCTTCTTTGCCTTAATATGCACATTCTGTCCCGAATTTATATTAAGTTTTACGGCAAATATGATTACGGGTGTTGCATACTCAGTAAATACAATAAGTGATTTTTTTGCAAATTTTCCTTTTTCGTACATCTATGTAAACGGTAAAACTTTTATATATTTGATTTTACTGTGTATAGTTATTATTGCACTTGTAAAATTCAAAAAGCGGGGTATCCGTATTGCTATTGCAGCACTTGTTATTATTGCAAACATCTTTACTTTGTCGTATAATAAGATTGCACAAAAAACAGATGTTGTATTTCTTAATGCAGGACAGGGCGATTGCTCGCTTATACGCTCCTCCGATGGATTTTCGGTCATGATAGACTGCGGTTCGGAAAGCAAAGGGGATTTCGGAAAGTCCGATGCTGTACCCTACCTTAGAAATCAGGGCATATCAGAGATAGACCTTATGATTATAACCCATTTCCATGAAGACCATGCAAACGGAGTGGTTTCGCTTATGGAAGAGGGCTATGTTAAAAAGCTTGTACTGCCTGACAGGCCTTTAGAAAATGACGAGATAAATCTTGCGGAAAGCATATATAAAGCTGCCGTAATAAACAATATACCCGTAAGCCATGTATCAAAGGGCGATGTGATTTCATACGGAAAACACCGTCTTGATATACTAAGTCCCGAAAAAGCCGATTATCCAAATGCAAATAGCGGCTCTATGGTTATACGGTACACATTTTTAAAAAGCAGTGTTCTGTTTTGCGGTGATATAGATGCACAAACCCAGTACAACCTTATGGATACACTATCCCGCTGCGATATAGTAAAGATTGCCCACCATGGCGCAAAATCCCAAATGTCACATAAGTTTGCATCGAAAACAGACAGCTCCTACGCGGTGGTTTCCTGTGCTAAAAACAACAAGTATTCCCATCCCGACCAGGATACACTTACCGCATACAAAAATTCTGTGATACTAAGGACAGATGTTATAAATTCACCGATTTCCTTTATTATAAATTCAAAAGGAGTTAAATTAAAAAATGCACGACATCAAAAATGATATTAAAAACAAAATATTTTCCAATGTATATATTCTATGCGGTGAAGAGGATTACCTTATCCGGTATTATGCGCAAAAAACCATTGAGGCAGCTACCCCTGAGGATATGCGGGAATTTAATGTAATGGAGATTTATTCCACTCTGCCCGACACCGGAGATATAGATGCTTTTGCAAACTCCTATCCTTTTATGAGTGAAAAAAAAGTGCTCATAATACAAGACACCAAGATATTCAAAAAATCCAACGAGGAGCACAAAAGCTATTTTTCAGACCTTATATCGAATATTCCCGACTATCTTATAATAATCTTCGCCGAAAAAGACATAGACAAACGAAATGCATTATATAAACAGATAGCAAAAATATATCCTGTATGCGAATACAATTTTCAGGATATCCCCACACTTACATCATGGATTACAAAACTTTTCTCTTCGGCAGGAAAAACCATAAACCGTGATGATGCATCATACATCTGCGAGGTTGCAGGTCCGTCGATGCATGCCTTAAAATCGGAAGCAGAAAAGATAATTGCCTTTCTTTCGGATGAGACTTTAGTAACAGGGCAGGTTATAGACTCACTCATAACCAGAACAATAGAAAACCGTGTTTTCGATATGATAGATGACATTGTAAAAGGAAACAATGCCGATGCAATGAAAAAATTTAATGACCTCAGGGCATTAAACGAAGAGCCTGTAAGAATAATAAATATCTTCTTTAATAAATTTGCTACATTCCATAAACTTCTTCTGTTAAAAGACAAGCCTATGCGCGAGATTTGCACACTTTGCAATCTGTACGAAAAGCATGCCCGAAATAACCTCTCCCAAGCTAAGATACTTGGTGCCAAAAAGATTGCCGAGGTTATGATTAAGTGCCGCGATATGGACTTTGCCGTGAAAAACGGCATTACTGAAAAGTGGATTGCGGCAGAAGTTGTAGTAGCAGAAGCACTCAGAGACTAAAAAGCATCACCTCTTGCGGTATATAAATACTGCGAGAGGTGATTATTTTTAATTATAATTAAAAATCATTCTTCGGTTTTCTAAGTCGAGCTATTACAGCAAATATTAGTCCTGTCACAGCACCTATTAAAATTATTGCCAGTGCATATATACTGCGGTTTGGATTTTCATCTTTTGCCTCGTTTTGAACAGGGGCATTATTTACGATGGGCATATTTTCAGGATGCTCTTCGGGGTTTATAACTGCCCCATCCTCATCTACCGTACTTAAGCATTGCTCTGCCGTTTGAGGATATACCGCATATATTCTTCCCTCTGAATCAAATGCAAAATCATTTACCATGGCATTTGAGCGTATATAACACGTAACCCTCTGCAAGTTCTTTACGCAGGTATCATCGTCCATTTTATCCAATACAACTATCTTACAATTTGCATATTCGTTTGAATCCACCTTGTAAGCGGAATTTGCAATGGTGTACAAAGACTCACCGCTATTTAAAGTGATAACGATATTATCTGAAATTATGGGATTTCTGAAATCCGAGGTGGAGTGTTCCTCGCAATAGGTATATGAGAACTTTTTGATTTGTATATCTGTACCCACAAGCTCGGAGCCGTTTCTTCCAAGCACATAATCCACAGTAACCGTAATTTTGTCGCTTGTTATGTCTTTAACAGAGCCAAGCACAGTAATGTCCTGATTGCCCTTTAGCATATCGTCTGTACCGTCTGCAAGTGCCGTTATATTAAAAATAAATATCAATACGGTGCAAAGAAAAATTGATAGCTTTTTCAATTAATTCACCATCCCGTCTGTAATAAAAAAGGGACACAAATACAGATGTGTCCCTTTTGATATAGTTATTATTCCTCGGTTACAGTTTCTTCTGCTGCAGCTTCTTCTACAACTTCTTCTGCAACAGCCTCTTCGATTGCAACTTCTTCTGCTGCTTCTTCAGAGGGCTCTTCTTTAGCAAGAAGTGCTCTTATGCTAAGACCGATTTTCTTGTTTTCAAGGTCTATTTCTACAACCTTAGCCTGAACATGCTGACCAATCATAAGCTCATCCTCTACCTTGCCGATTCTCTTGTCGGCAACCTGAGAGATGTGAATAAGACCGTCTACACCGGGATAAATCTCTGCAAAAGCACCAAAGGGAACGATTCTTACAATCTTACAATCGATAACATCGTCTACCTTAAGCTGTTCTGCCTTCTTCCAGGGGTTGTCATCTGCATTCTTGAAGCCAAGGGAAATCTTGCCTGTTTCCTTGTCGAAGCTTATAACATATACATCTACAACATCGCCTTCCTTAACAACCTCGGAGGGATGCTTAATCTTAGCCCATGAAAGCTCGGAAATGTGGATAAGGCCATCTACGCCACCGATATCTGCAAAAGCACCAAACTTGGTGAGGGACTTAACAACACCCTGGTATCTCTTGCCGATTTCTACACCATTCCAGAATTCCTCTGCAAGTGCTGCTTTCTGCTCGGAAAGAACGCTCTTTATAGAGCCTACAATCTTGGTTCTGCCACGCATCTTCTTGATATCAATGATTCTGAAGGATGCCTTGTTGCCAACAAGCTGCTCAAGGTCTGCAAGATATCTGTCGCTTGCCTGTGATGCGGGAACAAATACTCTTACGCCCTTGCATGTAACTATAACACCGCCGTTTACAACCTGTGTTACTGTGCCTTCGAGAACTTCCTTTGTTTCAAAAGCTTCTTCGATTTCCTTGATACCTTTCATAGCAAGGATTTTCTTCATAGAAAGTGTTACTTCACCGTCTACATCGTTTACTCTTACAACGAAAGCCTCAATTTCGTCGCCTTCTTTAACAAGTGCCTTGATGTCTGCCGAAGGGTCATCAGACACTTCGGAAGCAGGAACAAAGCCATCTGACTTATAACCGAGGTTAACACTAACACCGGCTTCAGAAACGCTCATAACCGTTCCCTTCACTATATCCCTTGTATTTAAAGTGATAAGAGATTTTTCATACTCCTCAAATTCTGCAGCAAAGTTTTCGCTGCTGTTTTTCTGCATTTCTTCCATCTTTTCGACTACCTCCTTAATGATTGCGGCGGGTGTTGAGGCACCTGCCGTTATACCAATTATCTTTGGTATATATATATCTTGGGGAATATCCCCAAAATTTTCGATTTGATAAGTATTTTTACAATACTTTTTGCATATGGCGGTAAGCTTTGTGGTGTTTGAACTGTTTTTTCCGCCTATTACTATCATCATGTCTGCCTCTGCCGCTATTTTACCGGCTTCGGTTTGCCTCGTTGCTGTTGCACTACATATTGTATCAAAAACCTGTACACTTTTGCAACTGTTTTTTAAATATTTTACAATTTTTTCAAAAGTAGCTCTGTCCATGGTAGTCTGACTTACTACACATATATCCGAATCGGAGGCAATTACACCCTCCAAATCCTGCTCCGACAGAGCTATATATGCACTGTTATCACACCAACCGTTTATTCCTATAACCTCGGGATGATTTTTATCGCCTACTATAACTATTGTTTTGCCGTCATTGTGATTTTGGGAAACTATGTTATGAATTTTTTTAACAAAAGGGCAAGTAAGGTCTACATAAGAAAAACCCTTGCCGTCTATTTCATCCATAACCGCCCTGGAAACACCATGAGCGCGTATGGCTATCTTATTTCCCTTTGGAACATCATTTATATCCTCGTAGGAATACACTCCCATACTTTCAAAGCGCTTTACAACATCACCATTGTGGATTATGTGTCCGAGTGTGGCAACCTTGTTTTGACCTGCTTCCTTTTCCAGACCCTCCACGGCATTTCTGACACCGAAGCAAAAGCCTGCACTCTTAGCTAAAATTATCACCTTGCATCACCTAATGACTTAATGGCTGTATATATTTCTTCCGCAGCTTCGGACATTTCCTCCTGTGAGAGCTTTCTGCCCTCAAAACGGGACAAATCCACTTTGTCCCCCACAGTTATCCTTACCTTGGAAAAAATTTTGTATTTAGAATCAATATGTATGGGAATAACATCTGCGCCTGCCTTAAGAGCGATAAGTGCGGCACCGGGTTTAACCTTGGCATTGGGATTTTTCTTCTCCCTTGTGCCTGTAGGAAAGATGCCAAGAACTTCGCCATTCTTTAAAGCCTTGAGCGAGGACTTGACTGCACCTATATCTCCGCTTCCGCGTTTTATCGGGATAACATTTATCGACTTAAGATACCAGCCTACAATGGGAATTTTGAAAAGTTCCTCTTTACCTATAAAGCGAATCGGTCTATTTACCGCATACGAAACTACAATCGGGTCGAACATGCTTATGTGGTTAATACAAGCCACACATGCCCCCTCCTCGGGAAGCTTGCAATCTCCTACCCTTTCCACCTTGAACATTACAGAAACCAAGGTCCCTAATATCTTTTCTATAACTTTCATTACCTATCTCCAACCTTGTCTGCAATGATTTTCTCAACGAGCGCTACAGCCTCTTCAAAGCTTAAATCGCTTGTATCCACATACACGGCATCGTCTGCCATTTTAAGCGGTGCGCAAGCTCTCGTAGAGTCGTTGGTGTCTCTGGAAATCATATCGGAAAGGACATTTTCATATGTAACATCCTGTCCCTTTAAAATGAGCTCATCGTATCTGCGCTTTGCTCTTGCTTCGGGCGAGGCAGTAAGAAAAATCTTGACATTTGCAAAAGGAAGCACAACTGTGCCTATGTCTCTTCCATCCATAAGACAATCGTTGTCTCTGGCAAGGCCTCTCTGGAATTCCAGAAGCCACTTTCTTACCTCGGGTATTGCAGATATATCCGATGCGCCTTTGGAAATTTCGGGAGTGCGTATTTTGTCTGTGACATCCTCACCGTCGCAAATCATGCGCTGAACACCATCGTTATACACAACCTCTACCTTAGTATCCTCAAGCATTCTTAGTACGGCATCAGTATCGTTTAATATATCTATCGATTCGGATACCGCCTTATATGCCAGAGTTCTGTACATGGCGCCTGTATCTATATACATATAGCCTTTGTTCTGCGCTATTTTCTTTGCTATGGTACTTTTGCCTGCTCCTGCAGGACCGTCTATTGCGACATTTATCATCATACACGCCCCGTTTCTTGCAAATACTATATGATTATACTACAAAAAAACAAAATATACAATAGATTTTTTGAAATTAACTCAAATTTGTTTTAAAGAACTGGGCAAGCTCGTCCACAAATTTGCGTACAAGTGTGCTTAAGTTTTTGTCACGTCGAACAATATAGCCTATTATGTATTCGCCCGAGGTATCGAGAGGAACAGAAAGGATGTTTCCGCCCGAAAGCTTGGAATAGTTCATGGTACCTGTGCCTATGGTATAGCACTCGGTAATAAAAAGCATATTCATAAGTGTGGCGCGGTCTGTTATACGCACATTTTTGCTGCTGTTTATCTTGTCCGAGAATTCCTCGGTAAACATGGAGGAATTGTGACCGCCCTGCTCGTATGTGATATAAGGATATTCGCTAAGCTCCGAAAATGTTATTATACTGTTTTCCGAGAGAGGATGATTTTTGCCTATGTACACATGGAAAGGAGTCTTAAAGAGCGCTTTAAACTGAATTTTCTTGCCTGCAAGAAGCCTTTCCATAATATCCATGTCTGTATCCTTTATGGCTATAATGCCCACATCGGAAAAGGACTTTTCCACATCGTCTATTACATTTACCGTCTCCACCTCACGTATGGAAAAATCAAAGTCACCGTCCGCATTTTCACTAAGAAAATGTCCGAAAACCTCTGCCACAAAATCATAATGCTGAGAGGATATGGAAATCTTACTTATTCTGGCAGGTCCGCCGTAACGCTCGGTAATATAATCGGCATTGGACACAAGCTGTTTAGCATAGCGCACAAGCTCAGCCCCGTCATCTGTAAGATACACACCCTTGTTCGAGCGTTCAAATATCTTTATTCCAAGCTCTTCTTCAAGAGATTTAACGGCGCCCGATATGCTTGTCTGAGCTACAAACATTGCCTTTGCCGCCTCGTTGAATGAGCCTTGCTTTACAATTTCCAGTATATATCGGCATTGCTGTATGGTCACAAAAATCACCTCATTGTGATTATACCATAATCTGATAAAAAAGCAAACAAATTTTAAACTGTAATAGCAGCAAGTGATAAAAGCAAAACAATAGCGCTAAGGAGGGCGACACCCGTTGCAGCCGCCTTGTTTTTTTGTTTGTATTCATACAAGGCATAGCTTATCTCATAAATCACAATCCATATGGCAAAAATGATTACCGCTATCTTGTACAGCATATCGTCACTCCTTGGGCACGGCAGATACCGTGATATTAAATTTTGTATCTTTTATAAGCTTTTTAAAATCGTATTTTTCGTAGTTTTTTATAAGAAAAAACTTCTTTTTGGCAAGCTCGGTTATATTCAGTATATCGCAGGCTTTTTCGGCATAGCGGGAGAGTGTGTCTTCAATATCTTTTTCCATGTCATTCCAATTGACATCCTCATCCGATGTCACATATATGTGCGCATCAAGGACAGGTGCACCGCTTTTCATATCTACAGACATACGGGGTTTTTTTACACTTTTCACAAGTGCATTTTTGTACATAACATCGCCGTTATCTTTAAGTAAGCCCAAAATCCAGGTGTCCTCAATAGCTAATATGAGCTTTCCGCCGTATATAAGTGCGGCTTCGGATATATAAGAATTCTTTTCGGAATATTCATCTTCGCCGTCAGAAATTTTTATTACAGGTGCCATAACCGAGGTTTTTGTATAGTATGCATTTGTAAAGTCAGATATAGTCATATCGGAAAAATACGCCTTTTTGAACACGCTCTGAAAGTATTTCTCGGGATTGACCTCAAGTATGGGTTTAAGACCCTCAAGGTAATCTCCTGCTTTCATGTCGGTTACGGCAATCATGGTTTGAGGTCTTACGGAAATCTTTTTTTCAAAATACATTACATCACCATGCATATCCTCTCCTGCTGCATCCCTTGAAAACAAAACAGTTGACAGGTGCGAAAAACTAAGTTGCTTGCTGATTTTCTCATTCAATGTGCGTATGGCACTGTGTACATCCTTACTCTCCGTACTGAAGCATATAAGTGAGGTGCCGTCACCCTTATCACCACCTGAAATTCCGCCTGTATCTGCTACTGCAAAGGTGTAATTTTTGATGTTTGACTCATCCGCCTTATCTATACCCACAGCCATTACGGTAGCAAGGGTATCGGTTTCTCTGTTGTCATAGCACCCTGCTAAAAGCAGTACAAAGCAAATAGCAAAGAGTATAATTAACGGTTTTTTCATCTATTTCTTCCCCATCCTTTTTTGAGTTTGCCCATTAGTGCCGTAAAGGGCACAAAACCAAAGCACACACAGGCAGAAACGGTAAGTACGATATCCGCTTTTAACACACTTACGCACGAAACAAGAAAGATTATAAAAGTAACAGCAGAAGCTATCGCCCGCCTGTCTGATACACCAAATACACGGGCAAATATATCCGATGCAAAGAGCGAGAGCGCCCCCACGGATATGAAAGAGGTAAATATCCATACTACAAACACAAGTCCGTCCATCCTCTGAAATATAACCGAAGAATTGCTGAGAGATGCCAGAGTATATACGGGGAATTCATGACTTTGAGACACGGGATAAGGAACACACAGAACATAAAAAAGTGTTATGATAACCGTAAGAGTACCGCCCAAAATCACCGCGCGCACCCCTGCCCTGCCCGCCTTTACTTTGCTTGAAATAAGATACAGATACATAATGTCCGAAAACACATAGAGCATGGATGCTACTGAGGTAAAATCGCCCTTGCCCAGAACGGGACATATATTTATAAATCTTACCTCCGATGCAGAAGAAAAGAATATAACTGCAAAAAATGCGGCAAACACGATAAAAAATATAAGAGCATATCTCGTTATGGCTTCCATACCGAAAAATGCGGCAAAAAACGAGCACAGAGCTATAACGGAAAATATGACAATCCTCGGTGTTTCGGTTAGCACATACTTACCTATCGCATCGGTAAACATATCCATCCTCACAGATGCAGAGGCAATGGTTAAAATAAATATAAGTCCCATAATTACCCTTGACAATATTTTGCCGTACACACATCCCATTGCAGAGTAAAAATTGTCCTTTCCCAAACACAGATTAAGTATGCCGACAAGCGCAAAAGCGGCTACCCATGTAAGGAGTGCATTTATATACGCTGCTGTACCCGAGTTATAAACAAATCCCGATATTGCCCCTGTTGTTACCGTGGAAATTATAAGAACAGCAAAAAGAGAGCCTGTTTCCCTCGTGCCCGATTTTTCCATACTTTACTGCCTCCATTTTCTGCTTATTTTTGCCTTTTTGTACATGTCTTTGGGCTTTAGGTAGCTTTCCCTTTTTGTACCTCTTATCCATATAGGAGCGCCAAAGAGAAGATTTGTTCTGCTCTCTCCGTCCGCTGGCGAAAGCGGTGACATAAAAGGCACGCCAAATGATTTTGTATCTATTGCCATAAGTGTATTTACAAAGAATATTGCCGCCACACCGAAAAGTCCTAAAAGTCCTGCCCCTATGATGTAAAGAAATCTCGAAAACCTAAAGGCAAACGATAATGAATACGACGGTACCGTAAAAGATGCAATACCCGTTACAGCAACAATTATTATCATTATGGGGCTTACAAGATTTGCCTCTACTGCAGCCTGACCTATTATAAGACCGCCCACGATTCCGAGTGTAGAGCCTATAGGCCCCGGAACTCTTATTCCCGCCTCCTTGATAAGCTCAAAGCTTATCTCCATAAGCACAAGCTCCCATATAGCACCAAAAGGCACAAGTGCTCTTGAGGAAGATACCGTAAGAAGTATATTTGTAAGCAAAAGCTCAGGATGATAGTTTAAAAGTGAAACAAAAAATGCGGGAAAAAGAAGTGCAAGAAATACCGCAAGATATCTTAAAAGTCTTGTAAGAACTGAGTAAGGATATCTTAAGTATCCGTCTTCTGCAGAGGTAATAAGGTCAAAGAAGGTAGAGGGCATTATAAGCACATGTGAGCTTCCGTTTAAAATAAATGCCACTCTGCCCTCGGTAAGTGCCTTGCTTACTCTGTCGGGGCGCTCGGTAGTAATCATCTGCGGTACAGGCAGAAATGATGCGTCCTCAATATACTGCTCCACATCCAGAGTAGACATGACATACTGGGCATCTATAAGCGATATCCTCCTGCGCACCTCGTCTACAAGACTTGAATTTGTTACATTCTTAAGATATACGAGTGCTCCGGGGGTTTTACTTGTCTTTCCCACAAGAATGTTTTCCATTATAAGATTTGGGGTATTTAATGTTTTGCGGACAAGTGCGGTATTACACCTTAAAACCTCATTGAAGCCCTCGTGCGGGCCCTGTATTACCGACTCGTTTTCGGGGTTTCCTACACCTCGGTGCTCCCATGTTTTTACATCCAGCACATATGCGGTATCCACAGTATCGGCAAAAAGAACGGCACTTCCTATGTTTACTGCCTGCAGGGCGTTGTCGATATTGTCATCTGTTTTAAACTGTGCCTGCGGAACAAGTGTTTTTTCTATACACTCTTTAAGATTTGCACTGCTCTCTTCGATATTTTCGCTCATGAGAGAACGAAGCACGAAATCATTTACAAAAGACGAATTAGATAGCCCCTCAACACATATGACAAACGCCGGCACTTTTTTGTCGGAAAGGTTTATATCTATCTGCCTTAGAATGATATCTCCGTTTTTGGGCAAAGAAAATACTTTTTTTGCATACTCAAGATTTTCGGCTATATCTTCGCTCACTTTTTCCATATGTTCAAACTCCTCTTTCGGTAAAGAGGGAGAAATATCAAACCCCGAAATGTTTTTTTGTGTGTATAAAAACAAGTTTTTCACCCTGTCACCTCCAAATATATTTTTGTCACAAACAGGATAAATATTCATTACATAAAATTCAAAACTTTGGAAAAACTTATTCCGAGGTGAATTGTATGTCACAGAACATAGACAAAATCAAAAAAGCCGTAAAAGGCGCCGTAAAACAAAATTACAGCGTACTGTACAAACAGGGACGGAAAAAGATTCTTCTTCCATCATGCACTGTGGAGGCGGCATATCCCGAAATCTTTGTGATATCGCACATAGACGAAAAAACAAAAAGGCGAGTGAGACTATCGTTTTCCTACACAGAGCTTCTTACAAAATCGGTGTGTATGTGCCCCGAAAAAACTCCACCTGCAAGTGAAGTTATATAATATATACAATGTTTTAAAAAAGTTTTAAAAAATTTGCACAAAATTCATTTATCATCTTGAAGAATCCTAAAATGTATTGTATAATGTATGTAACATAATACATTCAAGGAGGAGTTTGAAATGATAAAATTAGTAGTTGGCAAGAAAGGCTCCGGCAAGACCAAAACTATGCTTGATGCTATTGCACAGGCTGTAAAGGACGAAAACGGTAATGTTATCTTCGTTTGTAACTCCAACAGACATATGCTTGAGGTAACACACGCAGCAAGACTTGTGGATGTATCCAATGCCGATACAGAAACATTCAGACTTTTTAAAGCGTTTATCATGGGTATGCTTTCCCAGAACTATGATATTTCACACATATTTGTAGATAGCTTGTTTAAGATTGTTCCCGATGACAAGGACGGGCTTGCAGATTTCGTAGAGGGACTTGAAAAGATCAGCGAAGAAGCAAATGTTAAGTTTACAATCTGCATAAGCGCAGATGCAAGCGAGCTCCCCAGTTCTACTCACAAATACATCTAATAGTTCCAAAATCAGCCGTCTTATAAAAAGGCGGCTGTTTTGTTTTAAGGAGTATATCATGTCACAAAACAAACTCTATATATCCGTAGAAAACGAAGCCACTGCGGAAATAACCGAAAAAAAGTCAAGATTTATAGCCAACGTACGCCATGCTGAAACCGAAGAAGAAGCAATGGCTTTTGTGGACAAAATAAAAAAGCAACACTACAGCGCAAGGCACAATGTATATGCCTTCATACTTAGTAACGGTTTTAAAAAGTATACCGATGACGGTGAGCCGAGTAAAACCGCAGGTCTTCCCATACTGGAAATGCTTGAAAAGAAGAATATTACCGATATTGTATGCGTGGTTACACGGTACTTCGGCGGTACACTTCTCGGTACTGGCGGTTTAGTCCGAGCATACACCGAATCTGCCAAGCTGGGCGTGGAAAGTGCGGGGGTAGTTGTAATGCACGAATGTGAGCTTATTGAACTTTGTGTTCCCTACTCACTTCTTGGCTCGGCAGAGCATTTTATAAAAAAACAGAATGCCGTATGCGAGGATAAGCTCTTTGGCGAGAATATTATACTTACCGTAACTATCGCATCAGAAAGTGCAGACGGTTTTGCCTCGGGTATAAAAAATGAATTTGGTGCAGCTGTAAATATACGCCTGAAAGGTAAGGTATACAGAAGAACATGAACAATAAAAAGATAGCACATCTGCTTACTCTGTTTGGAATTATGTTTCTCTCGCTTATTGTCTACCTTACAGTTTTCGACATTACAAGCCACGACGACTATGCGGTGGACATAATATCCGACAGAGAAAACTATGTAATACGGGGGAGCGTATACGACAGAAATAAAACTGTCCTTGCTGAAAGCACGGAGGCAAATGGACAGAGAAGCTACCCATACAATAATCTCTACTGTCATATCATAGGCTACAAATCTCCTGCTTATGGCTCAAACGAAATAGAAAAATATTATAATTCAGACCTTATAGGAAAATCCTCTACCCCTCTTATAGGCGGTGCAGTTACATTTGCAGGAGATGTACATTCTGCAATAAATGGCAAAAAGGACCCCTACGGCTACGATATAACCCTTACCATAGACCACAATCTGCAAAAAACTGCTTCCGATGCACTCGGCTCATACAAGGGAAGCATAGTAGCAATAAATCCCAAAACGGGCGAAATACTTGCCATGGTAAGCAAGCCTGACTTCGACCCGAATGCACAAGCTCTTGGCGAAAGTATAAAAAAAGCAACGGAAAACGGAGATAAGTCACTCCTCAGGCGGGGAACCCTTGAAGCGTATCCCCCCGGCTCTACCTTTAAGCTAATTGTTGCCGCCTCCATGATAGAAAATGGCCGTGAGGACTTTACCTTTGATGATAAGGACGAGCTCACCGTAAAGGTTAAGAATTATGGCGAGGGCGAGGGGAAATTCCTCGGGGAAACAAATCTCGAGCAGGGATTTATACATTCGAGTAACATATACTTTTCCGAGGCAGGTATAAACCTTGGAAAAGACAAAATAACCGACATGGCAAAAAGCTTTATGTTTGAAAACGAAATCACGCTCGACAGACTGGGTGTGGCTACATCCCGACTCCCCGACAGCATAGATACAAACGGAGAAATAACAAACCTTTGCTTAGGTCAGGGCGATGTAAAGGCCACTCCATTGCATCTTGCTCTTGTAGCTTCTGCAGTAGCCAACGACGGCATTATGATGACACCGTATATCATAGACAGTATATCAGGACCTGCAGGGATAAAAAACACTCCACGCAAGCTTAAGAAGTGCATAAAAAAATCCACTGCCGCATCCCTTAAGCTGCTTATGAAAAAATGTGTAGAGAGCGGCACCGCCATAGCCTCGTCCATACAGGGCATTGAGGTATGCGGAAAGACGGGAACTGCAGAAGTAGATACGGACAAGAATACGGCACACGCCCTCTTTGTAGGCTTTGCACCATATGATGACCCCGAAATTGCAATTTGCGTTGTAGTGGAAAATCTCCCCCACAAAAACACAGGCGGAACGGTGGCATCACCCATAGCGCAAAAGGTACTTAGAAAATATTTTGAATTAAATTAAGAATAAATCATCTCCTCAAAGTAAAGAATTTATAAGAGGAGGTGATTTTTTATGGATTTAAAATCCAGTGAAACCAAAATTAATCTTATGCGTGCCTTTGCGGGCGAAAGCATGGCACGAAACAGATACAACATGGCGGCAAGTGCATCCAATAGCGAGGGACATTATGTAGTAGGCAGGATATTTGACTTTACGGCAAAACAGGAGCAGGCTCATGCAACTGTATTTTATAACTTTCTTAAAGAGGAAAACGATACACACTTTGACATATCTGCATCCTACCCCGTAAATGTATACACAAAAACTCAGGACCTCTTAAAAGCGGCTGTCCACAATGAATATGAGGAATACAATGATGCCTACAAGAATTTCTCCCAAATTGCCAAACAGGAGGGCTTTAATGAGATAGCAAATGCGTTTAACATGATAGCAGAAATTGAAAAGATACATGCAGAACGCTTTGAAAACCTCTTGACTCAGTTAAATGACGGTAAGCTCTACAAGTGCGATTCAAACACCATATGGGTATGCACAAACTGCGGACATATACACGAGGGGCCGTCGGCACCCGTTGCCTGCCCCGTGTGCTCGCACGCACAGGGATACTTTGTTTCGGACTGTTTTAAAGAGAAAACAACCATTCTTATATGAGGGGGAATTACAAATGTCTTCTAAAGGCTTCTGGGGCGGTCTTGCTTGCGGTGCAATACTCGGTGCAGCTGTGGGTATGCTGGCAGATCCCATAAATGACAGACAGCACAAAAAAATGAAAACAGGTGCCAACAGTATATTTAAAACGATTGGAACCGTTATAGATGGTATAATGGAAAATATGTAAATAAAGACGGACTGTAAGCCAAGGCAAACAGTCCGTTTCAATTATACGAAAAAATGGAGTTGAAAAACAAAGTTTTTCAACTCCATTTTTTCTTTATATTTCCATTTGCTTGGCAAGAAACATAGATGCCGCATTGGCAAGCTTAAGCTCTACATCTGTCATTTTTTCTTTTTCGCCCGCACGCATTACTACTACATTACCGAGCACATCTCCCTCGGATATGATTGGCGATATAACTCCTGCGGTGTATTTCTCGTAATGGTCGGTAACGGGTACGGTCTTATTTTCTGTGCATACAAAAGCTGTCTTCTCCTCCATAACCTTTTCCATCTCCGCGCTTACAGGCTTTTCGAAAAGGTCTCTTTTTGCAACACCTGCTGTAGCTATTATAGAGTCTTTATCTGTAATACATATGGGGTAGCCTGATGTCTTGTATAATGTTTCGGCATAGCTCGAAGCAAAATCTCCAAGTTCGTTTACGGGTGAGTACTTTTTGAATATTACTCCTCCCTCTCTGTCGGTATATATCTCAAGCGGGTCGCCCTCTCTGATTCTCATAGTTCTGCGGATTTCTTTGGGAATTACTACGCGTCCTAAGTCGTCTATTCTTCGCACTATTCCTGTGGCTTTCATTACATACTTCTCCTTGTATTAAATATTACAATGCTATTTTGTGCAAACGAGGAATTTTTATGTAAGGAAAAAGGTGGGATTAAATTAAAATCCAAACATAATTGTTGACGATTTCCAAATTGTATGTTATACTTTGTTTGTCACATAAATTCTCAATATCATACCTTTAGGGCAAGTATGTGTTTTTATTTTGGTAAAAATGCATGCTCTTATTCTGCATACTTGTTTGGTATGAGAGAATTTGTGTGACAACAAACGGAGTTGTGCATTTTTCGGTGCATCAGCTTGATGCACCTTTTTTAATTGGCTCAACTTCGTATATGTCGCGAAACAGTAGAACCCCCGTCAATTTTTTGACGGGGGTTTTGATTTATAGTTATGACCGGGTCTGTAAGCCGAGTTCTGTATTGGACAGTTATCTATCTAGGGCATACATTTCTGCACACCTCAAGCCACCTATGGGAGACGCCGAGCAGGCTTAACCTCCCCGAAACGGCATAGCCGTCGTGTACGGTGTTGCATCGGATGGGGTTTACACGGCTGCGAGGTCTCCCCCGCACCGGTGAGCTCTTACCTCACCTTTTCACCCTTACCGCAAAGCGGCGGTATATCTTTCTGTTGCACTTTCCTTAGAGTCGCCTCCACCGGGAGTTACCCGGCACCCTGCTCTGTGATGCTCGGACTTTCCTCGTACGGAGCCTTTCGGCTTCCGCCCGCAACTGTCTGGCCCGGTCATGTTTACTATCTTATATATGTTTTTATTAAGTTTATATTGCTTTCGCTTTCGTATACGGGGATATCTATACCGTTTTTAGTAAAGAAGTCCTTAAACCACTTTTTTGCAATGTGCTCGCTGTCATAATGCATTATATCTATAACACACATTTCTCCGTCTACGGCATCCCGATAGCCATTGTACTTGATATCGCCTGTAATAAGTAAGTCACACCCAAGAGCTATACAGTCATTTAGTATACCTGCACCTCCGCCCGTATTTACGGCAACGGATTCTATGCGTGTGTCGAGATTTCCTGCATAACGCAGACCGTCTGCACCAAAGACATCTATAACCTTATCCATAAGCTCTTTTAAGGTGATTTTGTCCTTAAGAGTACATATTCTGCCAAAGCCGTGAGTGCCTCTATCATCCTCGCATACTGCATCTACAACCTTGGTATCTTCCATACCGAGCATTGTTGCCATAAGGTCGTTTAGCCCGCCCCTGCCTGCATCAAGGTTGGTATGTGCACTGTAGAGTGCTATATCGTTTTGTACCATTTTTCGTATGAACTTTTGTTCGGGAATGCTATCTAACATTCTGTTTATTGGCGAAAACATTATGGGGTGATGGCTTACTATAAGGTTGCAACCCTTTTCTATAGCTTCCTCCACTACTCCCATATCCACATCACAGGTTACAAGAATTCCTGTAATCTCGGAATTGGCATCCCCTACAAGAAGTCCTACATTGTCACCGTCAAATGCGTAATGAAGCGGAAAGCTGTTTTCTATAAGCTCTGCTATTTTACTAATCTTCATAGTCAAGCCACCTTTCGAGCTCTTTTGTAACCGACTTTATTGCATCTTCGTCCTTAACTTTGGCGCTACCAAGACCGCCTAAGATTTTTTTGCGGACATTTATCTCTTTGCTTTTGTAGAAATGGAAAAGTTCAGGAGAATTTTTGGATACATTTCTGCCTACAAGAATATCATCCAAAGAGTATTGAAATTCACTTCCAACCTTTGCCACAAAGATATTATATATCTTATTATCCTCTTTTGCAAGATACTCATCGGTTATTGCAATGTCGTTTGAGTAAAGATACTCTCTTAATTCCTTTTGGGCAAGCATAGGCTGCAGGATAAGAGTTGTATTCGGTTTGAGATTTGCTTTTTCCAGTATGGACTTTATAAGAAGCCCGCCCATACCTGCAATTACAATCGTATCCGCCTCGTCCGAATCAAGCTTGCAAAGACCGTCTGAAAGGCGCAGTTCTACCCTGTCCGAAACACCATAATGCTTTACGGTTTCCTCTGCATTATTAAGAGGTCCTTCGTTTATATCCATGGCTATAGCCCTACTGCATATACCGTTTAATATGCAATATACGGGCACATACGCATGGTCGGTGCCTACATCTGCCAGAACAGAATTATGCGGTACAAGTGATGCAATTTTAAGTAGTCGTGGTGTAAGATTCATATTATAACCTTTTTTCAAGCTCTGCCTTTTCTTCTTCAAATCCGGGTTTGCCAAGGAGCGCAAACATATTCTTTTTGTATGCTTCTACACCCGGCTGATTAAAGGGATTTACACCCAGTATATATCCGCTTACTCCGCAAGCCTTTTCAAAGAAATACACAAGCGCACCGAAGTGGTATGCATCAAGCTTTGGAATATTTATAACAAGGTTTGGAACACTTCCGTCTGTATGAGCAAGAAGAGTACCCTGAAATGCCTTGGTATTTACAAAATCTACTGTTTTGCCTGCAAGGAAGTTGAGTTTGTCTACATTTGCCTCGTCATAGGGAACTTCTATATCCGCATTGGGCGAGTCTACCTTAAGCACGGTTTCAAACATGAGTCTTCTGCCGTCCTGAATGTACTGTCCCATGGAATGAAGGTCTGTGGAAAAGCTGCATGAAGCAGGGAAAATACCCTTATTGTCCTTGCCCTCGCTCTCTCCAAAGAGCTGTTTCCACCATTCGGAGAAGTATATTAAAGAGGGCTCATAGTTTACCATAAGCTCTACATCCTTGCCCTTGCGGTTTAAGATGTTTCTTACTGCAGCATATTTGTAGCAATCATTTTCGCAGAAAGGCTTGGAATACTCATCCGCAGCATCGGAAGCACCTCGCATGATTTCATCTATATCTATACCTGCGCAAGCTATGGGAAGAAGACCTACGGCAGTAAGTACAGAAAATCTTCCGCCTACATCATCGGGTATTACAAATGTTTCGTAACCCTCCTTGTCGGAAAACTCCTTGAGTGCTCCTCTTGCTTTATCGGTTGTAGCATATATTCTCTTTTTTGCCTCGTCCTCACCGTACTTTTCTATAAGAAGCGAGCGGAGCATTCTGAAAGCAATGGCAGGCTCTGTGGTAGTACCCGACTTGGATATGATATTCACAGAAAAATCCTTATCCTTTATATAGTCCATAAGGTCGGAAAGATAGCTTGAGCTTATGGAATTGCCTGCATAGATAATCTGCGGTGTCTTGCGGTCTGTACGAAGGTTGTAGAAGCTGTCGGTAAGCATTTCGATTGCTGCCCTGGCACCAAGATATGAGCCTCCTATGCCCACAACCACAAGTACATCGGAATCGGATTTAATCTTATCTGCAGATGCCTTTATTCTTTGAAATTCTTCTTTGTCATAATTTTTTGGAAGATTTACCCAACCGAGAAAATCATTTCCGAGTCCTGTGCCGTCTGTAAGTGCTTTTGTCGCAATTTCTACTGCATCTTTCATTGCGTTTATTTCTTCGGTGGATATGAATGCTTCAGCCTTTGAATAGTCAAATCTTAACATTTGAATTCCTCCCATTATTTGTTGAAATTAAGTTTTGATTCTGTACCTTTAATAAGTCTTACAATATTTGTGCGGTGTTTGAATACTGCCAAAGCACCTATTAGCACGGCTATGACTATAAAGAGTGTATCTTCTGTGTGGAAAATTGCCACAAGTACAGGAAACATTGCAGCGCCTATACAAGAGCCGAGCGATACATAGCGAGAAATAAGCATTATGGCAATGCATACTGCAAAGAGTATGAGCCCTATGCGCCAGTCGAGCATAAATATAACCGCAATGGTAGTCATTACACCCTTGCCGCCCTTGAAAGAAAAATACAAGGGATATACATGGCCGAGCATAACAAAAAGTGCAGAAAAGTAGTATGCATCGGGTGCGCCCTGACCTAACAGAGAGCACACAAGCCTTGCTATAAGCACAGCTACAACACCTTTTAAACCGTCAAAAAGTGCCACGAGAGCTGCAGCCTTTTTGCCCATGACACGCAGGGTATTTGTAGCGCCTGCGTTTCCGCTGCCTTCTTTTCTTATATCCTTACCTTTTAATGCAGAAAGTATTATTGCAGTATTTACACTTCCTAAAAGATAAGCAACAATTGAACTAATTATAACAGCAGTTACTTTCATATCAGTTATCCTTTCCGCGTTCTCTTATGATAAATCTTATAGGTGTTCCCTCAAGACCGAATGCCGTTCGGATTTGATTTTCTATATATCTTATATAAGAGAAATGCGCAAGCTCTTTGTCATTTACAAAAAGTATGAATGTGGGCGGCTTTGTGGATGCCTGAGTAATATATAAAACCTTGAGCCTCTTGCCCTTGTCCGACGGAGGCTGTACCTTTGTGATTGCCTCATTTAGTACATCGTTTAATACACCTGTGGATATACGCATTGCATGCTGAATATTTACATACTTAATAAGCTCAAATACCTTATTTAATCTTGAACCTGTAAGAGCCGAGAAGAAGCACACAGGCGCATATGTCATGTACGAAAGGTCTCTTTGTACATCGTTTCGGTAAAGCTCCATGGTCTTGGTTGACTTTTCGATAAGGTCCCACTTATTAACACATATGATGCTCGCCTTACCCTTTTCGTGAGCGTAGCCTGCTATCTTGGTGTCCTGCTCGGTAACTCCCTCGGTAGCATCTATCATTATTAATACAACATCGCATCTGTCTACTGCGGCAAGAGAACGTATAACGCTGTAACGCTCCACGCTCTCGTCTATTTTGCCTCTTTTTCTCATACCTGCAGTATCTATAAACACATACTTTTGTCCGTCTTTTTCGTACGGAGTATCTATGGCATCTCTTGTAGTACCTGCAATGTCGCTTACTATTACACGGTTTTCACCGAGGATTTTATTTATAAGGGACGACTTACCTACATTTGGCTTGCCTATTACAGCAACCTTTATGGCATCCTCGTCTTCTTCTGTTTCCTCGTCGAAATCGATATAGCTGTAGAGCTTATCCAAAAGGTCGCCCGTACCCAGTCCGTGAATAGAAGATACCGCTATGGGCTCGTCTAATCCAAGGTTGTAAAATTCATAGAATTCCATAGGTACATCGCCCACATTGTCTACCTTGTTGCACACAAGGACTATTGGCTTGCCACTTTTTACAAGCATGGCAGCTACATCCTTATCCGCAGAGGTGAGTCCTGCCTTTACATCTACCATAAAGATTATAACATCGGACATCTCGATTGCCATCTCTGCCTGCAGACGCATCTGCGAGAGTATGATTTCATTTGTCTTAAGCTCTATACCGCCTGTGTCTATGAGTATGAACTTTTTGCCGACCCATTCTCCCTCGGCATATATTCTGTCTCTTGTAACGCCGGGGGTATCCTCTACTATGGATATTCTTTCTCCTATTAATTTATTAAAAAGTGTTGATTTGCCCACATTCGGTCTTCCGACTATGGCAAAGGTAGGTTTTTTCACGATGAATCAGCTCCTTTCTCTTAATAACGATGCTACAAAATCATCGCCTGTATTATTTACTATGGAAACCTTGACACCGAGTGCTTTTTCTATGTCTTCTTTTGTAACATCATCGAGAAGAATATCGCAGTCAGATTTGAACATGCTCTCCGACAAAAGAAGTTCTTCGCCAAGGTCCTTGCCCTTTAGAGCATCGATTATATCAGAGCCGCAGAGTAATCCTGTAACGGTGATTTTGCCACCAAAGAAATTGTTTTTAATTTTGTATATATTTACATCAAGGCGGGGGCATTTTTTCCTTACCTTGTCCGCAAAAGCGCATATATAATCATATGCAATCTCGGATGTGGCTATGCTTTTTTTGCAGGGTTTTATGCCGTCTTTTACATCCTTTAGTGCATCGGTGAGCTCATAGCTCAAGGTAGTCATAAGTCCTACGCCGTTTTCTATCTGCGGGAAGTCCTCGTAATACTCAAAGGGCGGAAGAAACATTTGAGCCTTGATATAAAATTCATCTGCAAGGTATACAAGCCTTGTTCCGTATGCGGCAAGAAACTTTTCGCTAATTTTAGTAACCTCGTCTATTACTTTCTCGCAATCTTCCTTTTCAAAGGCTTCAAGAGGATAAAGACCGTCTCTGTATGCGGTAAGACCTACGGGAACTACCGATATACTGCGTATATGAGGGAAAAGATTTGACAAATCCATAAGGCTTTGTTTTAAAACCTCACCGTCGTTTATGCCCTTGCAAAGTACAATCTGTGCATTCATTGTAATACCTGCATCTGCAAATCTCTTCATAATAGGAATAAGCTTTCCTGCAAATCGGTTATTTAACATCTTGCATCTTAAATCAGCATCAGTTGTGTGTACCGACACATTTACAGGACTTACCCTAAGATTGCAAATACGCTCAACATCGGCATCCGACAAATTGGTGAGTGTAACATAGTTGCCCTCAAGAAAGGACAGACGCACATCGTCATCCTTAAAGTACATTGTGCTTCTCATATCCTTGGGAAGCTGGTCCATAAAGCAGAAAATACACTTATTGGTACAGGTTTTGGGCTTGTCCATGAGAGAGTTTTCAAATTCACATCCAAACTGCTCATAGAGGTCGTTGTAAACCTCTATCTTCTCTATGCTTCCGTCAGCTTTTTTCACCTCTATGGTGTAATACTCGTCCGAGGTCAAAAAGCGAAAATCCAATACATCTGTAAATTCCTTGTTATTCACTTTTAGTATTATATCGCCCTTTTCTATACCGCAGTCCTCCGCAATGGAAAAGGGATCTACAGATTTTACAACTGCATCTGCCATAGTATACCTCTTAGTACCTTTTAGTTTTAAAAAACCTGTCCGTCTATACGGACAGGTTTTTTGAAAAGCATTATTCTTCGGTCTTTATAACTTCTTTACCGTCATAGTGTCCGCAAGCCTTGCAAACTCTGTGTGGCATCTTATATTCCTGACACTTGGGGCATTTTACCATACCGGGTAAAACGAGCTTCCAATTTGCTCTTCTTTTATCTCTTCTTGCTTTTGAAGTTTTTCTCTTGGGTACTGCCATGGTTCCACCTCCTGATATTTATAAGAACTTAGTCTTTAATAAACTGTTTAAGTACAGCAAGTCGCGGGTCTATATTGTCGTCTGCACACGAGCAGTTTTCGTGGTTAAGGTTAATTCCGCAAGTGGGACAAAACCCCTTGCAATCCTCACTGCAAAGATAGTTTATTGGTAGTGACCCTATAAATGCCTTTTCCGTAACCTCGCTCAAATCGATATTGCCCGATGTAAGTACAGTAACCTCATCCTCGCTATCATCCTGCTCGGTCTTGGAAAAAACCTCGCTTATGCGAAACGAATGCTGTACACTCACACTATCTAAGCATCTGGCGCATTGAGTGGTAAAGCTTACTTCTGCATCCAAATCAAGATACAAAACACCTGAAATGTTCTTGATTTCACCAACATGATGAATCGGACCATCAAAAGAAATATCCTGCCCGTTAAAGCTCAGATTGTCCAAACTGATGTCGAATTCGAGCTTTTTTAATGCGCCGTCGTTTTGTATTAGCTGTGATACATCTAAAACCATAATACACCTCGACATAACAAATCTTATTATATATATTTATTTGGCTTTTGTCAAGTTTTTTTGCTAATATTGTAATTATTTTACAAGAGAAGCTGTATCCTTGGCAATCATGAGTTCCTCATTGGTAGGAATAACAAGAGTTTTAACCTTTGCATCAGGTGCGGAGATATCTCTCTGTACGCCTCTGCAATCGTTTAACTCGGGGTCTATCTTAACGCCCATGTATTCAAGTCCCTCTGTAACTGCAGCTCTTGTAATCTTGGTGTTCTCTCCTACGCCTGCTGTGAATACGATGGCATCTACACCGCCCATCGCAGCAGCATATGCACCGATGTACTTCTTAACATGGTATGCAAACATATCAAGCGCAAGCTCTGCCCTTTCGTCTGTATTCATAGCTGCTTCGAGGTCTCTGAAGTCGCTGCTTATGCCGGATATACCAAACACTCCGGACTTCTTGTTGAGAACTGCATCAACGCCCTTTGCATCGAGACCTTCCTTTTCCATAATATAACCAACTATGGCAGGGTCTATGTCTCCCGAGCGTGTACCCATAGCTACACCTGCAAGGGGTGTAAAGCCCATGGAGGTATCCACGGAGTGACCGTTCATAACAGCGGCAATGGAAGAGCCGTTACCTAAGTGTGCTGTTATAATCTTAAGCTCGGAAAGGGGCTTTCCAAGCATCTTTGCAGCCTGTTCGGATACATACTTATGGCTTGTACCATGGAAGCCGTATCTTCTTACCTTGTGCTTTGTATAGTATTCATAAGGAAGAGCATAGAGGAATGCCTTCTTGGGCATCTTCTGATGGAAAGCTGTATCGAATACGCCCACCTGAGGTGTACCTGGCATTGCCTTCTGGCATGCTTCTATACCTATGATGTTTGCAGGGTTATGAAGGGGTGCAAGCGGGATACACTCACGAAGAGCGTCCATAACTGCATCGTCTATTACAACGGAGCCGCTGAATATCTCACCGCCGTGTACAACTCTGTGACCTACTGCATCTATCTCGGACATATCGGCAATAACTTCGTGCTCGGTTCCTGTAAGTGCTTCTATAACCATGTTTATAGCATCGGAGTGGTCTTTCATATTTTCCTGTCTTACAAGGTTGTCCTTGCCTTCAACCTTCTGTGTAAGCATGGAGCCTTCGATACCTATTCTCTCGCAGAGACCTTTTGCAAGAACTGCTTCTGTCTCGATATCGATGAACTGATATTTAAGCGAAGAGCTTCCTGCGTTGATAACTAAAACTTTCATTTATATCATTCCTTTCAATTTTTATGTATTATTTATTTCCCTGTGCCTGTACACATGTGATTGCAACAACACCCACGATATCGTCTGCACTGCAGCCTCTGGAAAGGTCGTTTATAGGCATTGCTATACCCTGTGTTACAGGGCCGTATGCCTCTGCCTTGGCAAGACGCTGTACAAGCTTGTAGCCGATATTTCCTGCATCGAGGTCGGGGAATACAAGTACATTTGCCTTACCTGCAACATCCGAGTCGGGAGCCTTGGAGGAGCCAACCGAGGGAACGATTGCGGCATCAAGCTGAAGCTCGCCGTCTACCTTTAAGCCGGGGTTGTTTTCCTTGCAGATTCTTGTAGCCTCTACAACCTTGTCCACATCTGCATGCTTAGCGCTGCCCTTTGTGGAGTGCGAAAGCATAGCAACTATAGCTTCCTTTTCTGCAAGAAGCTCAAAGGACTCTGCAGAGCATGCAGCTATTGCAGCAAGCTTTTCGGGGTCGGGATTCTGCTCAAGACCGCTGTCAGCAAATATGAATGTACCGTTTGCACCATACTCGCAATCGGGTACAACCATAAGGAAGAATGCGGATACAAGCTTAACACCGGGTTTTGTTTTTATAATCTGGAGACTGGGTCTTAAGGTGTTGGCTGTGGAGTGGCATGCACCGGAAACTACGCCGTCTGCATCTCCTGCCTTAACCATAAGACAAGCATAATACATATAATCGCCAAGTGCTGTCTTTTTGGCTTCTTCATATGTAAGTCCCTTGGACTTTCTGAGTTCTACAAAAAGGTTAAGATACTCTTCTGTCTTTTCGTATGTATAAGGGTCAATTATTGTAGCTTTGGAAATATCGAGTCCCTTGCTGTTTTCTTCCACCTCAGCAGGTGTGCCTATGATTATGATATCTGCGATGTCTTCCTTAAGGATGGTCTCTGCTGCTTCAAAGGTTCTTCTGTCCATAGATTCGGGCAGAACTATTGTTTTTTTGTCCTGTCTTGCTCTCTCTTTGATTCTTTCGATAAAACTCATTGTCTTCCTCCTAAGTTTAAAATCTTATAAATTACATTATACTACGTTCTTTGCGATTTTACAATAGTTTACGATTATTTTTAACAAAATCAACCATTTTTCAGGCTGTGTACACTGTGCTTTATCTGCTTGTCGTTTTCTATATATTCCAAGGCACCCTCGGCAGTATTGCTGTAGCCATAGATAAGCTTTAAATCGTTTCTTATAAATTTCTCTTTAAACGCTACATCAAGGAATTTTATCATACCCTCATAATAGCCGTTTATATCGTATATTACTATAGGTTTTACATGGCGTCCGAGCTGTTTTAAGGTAAGGACTTCAAAAAACTCCTCAAATGTACCTATGCCTCCGGGTACTATAACAAAGGCTTCTGCTATGTCCTCCATTTTGCTCTTGCGCTGTGCCATGGTTTCGGTATATATAAGTTCATCGCATTTATCGTATATAAGCTCTATCTCTTCGTCTCTGAAAAATGACGGGATTACTCCGTATATCTTTCCGCCTGCCTCTTTGACTCCTCTTGCGGCAGCTCCCATAAGACCGTGACCGCCTGCGCCGAACACAAGCGAATGTCCCCTCTCGCCCATAAGCTTTCCAAGCTTCTCTACAGAGTCGATATAAGAGCTGTCTATTTCGTTGCTTGCAGCTCCGAATACGCAAATTTTCATATTAACATTCCTCCAACAAAGACCGTTCAAGGTCATTCTTTTTTGCATCACCCAAAGTGTTTTCAAACACCACCGTTCCAAGCTCACATGACGGATTCAAAAGTCCGTCTGATTCTAAAAGCCTTTTTAACTGCTTTGCAGTACCCAGCCCACCGTCATATATGCGGACATGGGGCAAAATGGATGTAATCACTCCTTTTAAGAAAGGATAGTGCGTACATCCCAAAACAACTGCATCGGGTTTTTTTATGCTTTTAAAAAGCTTATCTAAATATTCATATGCTTCCGTTTTGTCGGAAAGACCTCTTTCTACGATTTCCATAAGTCCCGCACACGGAAGCGGTATGATGCGCGAGGACGCACCGTTTGACTCTACAAGTTTTGTAAACTTATCCTCTTTTAAGGTAAGAGGTGTTGCCATAACAGCTATTACGGAATTGTCGGCGCACTCTAATGCAGGCTTAATTGCAGGCTCTATACCTACTACGGGCATGTGAGAGTACTTTTCTCTTATAGGTGCTATACACACGCTTGTAGCCGTATTGCATGCAACAACCACTGCCTTTACTCCCTTGTCTGCAAGGTAATCGGCACATGATACGGCATGGTGCAAAATCTCCTCGCGGCTCTTTGTACCGTAGGGGGCGTTTTTGCTGTCGCCAAGATATATATAGTTTTCGTTTGGCATAAGGCGGCGCATCTCTTTTAATACGCTTACTCCGCCCACACCCGAATCAAATACTCCTATTGGTAAACTTTGCTTATGCATATATAAACCTACTTTATAATTGTACTGTCTGCGCTAAAAGGCTCATCGAAAATATAGCTTCCGTAAATCATAACCTCTTTGCCGTCTATGAGGAATTTGACCTCATTTACACTATCTAAAAGACAAAGAGTGTTTACTACGGAATATATGGAAAGCTGTTCATTTGCAGTTCCGTTTTTGGATATAAACTCAGCGCTCAAATCCACGGTGCAAAGTCCATCCTCTACTGTACATGAATTCAGCCTTGTACCCTCGGGGATTACATTTATAAGCTCCTTATTTGTACTGCCCTTTAAAAGCTCCTCTGCTATAAAGGCGGCATCTTCGGATTTTTTGGAATCTACTTCTCTTACCTCGGCATACAGTCCCGAAGCATCGCTGTCTGTATAATACAGAGTTATCTTATCTTTTGCAGGAGTGTTTACTACCTCTTGTCCGTCGTCTTTTTGAGGAATTTGCGGTTTGATGCCCCATCTTAAATTGCAGGAAACGGCAAAAAGCATACTTACAGCAATCAAAAAAACAATGATTTTCTTCATCACAGTATCCTCCTTTTTAAAGCCAATCCACAAGCGGAAGAATAATTCTGAATTCACTTCCCTCGCCGGGAGAGCTTTCTACCTCTATTGTACCGTTGTGGAATTCTATTGCAGACTGTGCAATGGAAAGCCCAAGTCCTGTACCGCCTGTTTCACGGCTGCGGGCTTTGTCTACACGGTAAAACCTATCAAATATTCTATGCACATCCTCGGAAGAAATACCTACACCGTTGTCTTTTACTATAATTACGGCGCGTTTTTTCTCTTTTACAAGGCTTATTTCCACCTTGCCGTTATCACCCGTATACTTAAGGGCGTTATCTGAAATATTATACACCGCCTGCCAGAGAATATCCTTGTTTGCCATTATGAGAATATCTTCGTCTGCAGACAAAATGAGCTCCTTTTCCTCCATTTCTGCTATGGGGATAAGGTTTTTGTGAATACCTGACACCACATCTTTAAGGTTTATAAGCTCCAAGGAACCCGACATAGTTTCGGTAAGGGTATCGAGCTTGGTGATGTAAAGAAGCTTATTTACAATACGGTTGAGTCTCTCTACTTCCTCGTTCATGTCCGTAAGGAATTCCCTTACATAGTCCATCTCGATATCGGGTGTCTGTATTATGGAATCCGCCATAAGCTTTATGGAGCTTAAGGGGGTTTTAAGCTCATGGGATGCATTTGATACAAACTCCGTCCTCTGCTTTTCTATTACAGAAAATCTGTCGCTTAATTCATTAAAGGCGCTGCCAAGATTTGAAAGCTCATCCTCGCCTTCTATATCCAGCTTTTCGCTTATCTTATCGTCTGCCATGGTCCTGAGGGTGTGTGTGTATGTTACAATCCTCTTTCTGAGCTTTGACACCGTAATAAGCGAAACCGCGCTGCATGCAGCTACGGCAAAGGCAGTAACAACAATGGAATCTAGTAAAAGTGCAAGGGCGCTCTTTATATCCACACTCCCGTTTGTACGCATAACACCAAGCGCAGCCATAGTAACATTTACTATAAAAAGTACGGGTATGCTTACGCAAAGGTAGAGTATGGCGCATCTTAATGTGATGCGCCTTGACATCTTTGTTTTGATTTTATGTAATATCTTTGAAATAGTAACCAGCTCCCCACTTTGTAAGCAGATATATGGGCTCTGCGCTGTTTGGCTCTATCTTCTCGCGAAGACGCCTTACATGAACATCCACAGTTCTTGCATCGCCGGGATAGTCATAGCCCCATATAAGGTCAAGAAGATTTTCTCTTGAATAAACCTTGCCGGGGTTGCACACCAAAAGGTCCATAAGGTCGAATTCCTTACTTGTAAGGTCTACCGTCTGTCCCTCTATGGTAACGGTGCGCTGGTTATAATCAAGTTCTACTGTACCCATCTTGATTTTGGAACGGTCTCCGTCCTTGGATACAGGGGTTATGCGGCGCATTATTGCCTTTACCCTCGCCTTTAATTCCAATATATTAAAGGGTTTTGTGATATAGTCGTCTGCACCGTATTCGAGACCCATGATTTTATCCATGTCCTCTGTCTTGGCAGTTACCATGATAATCGGTATGCTCGAGAACTCCCTTATCTTCTGGCATACGGAAAGTCCGTCTATCTTGGGAAGCATAAGGTCAAGTATTATAATATCCAAATTCTTATCGTGAGCAAGCTTTAACGCTTCCTCGCCGTCGTATGCTGTTTCTACTGTATAGCCGTCCTGCTCAAAGTTGAACTTCATACCTTTTACAAGAAGCTTTTCATCATCCACAATGAGTATTTTCATTCTTTCATTCCTCCGTATTATTTATTTCCGAGGTTATAATATAGTTCTTTATTTCTTCAAATGTTTTCTCGCCTATTCCCCGCACATTCATTATATCCGAAATCTTAGAAAACTCACCGTTATTTATACGGTAATCCAAAATTCTCTGTGCTGTCACCTCGCCGATACCGGGTATAAGCATGAGCTTTTCTTTATCGGCAGTATTTATATTTACAACAGGCACAACATCGGGTATATCATCTAATAGTATACTCGGTACAATTATATGCGAGCCACCGATAACAATAGCATCAAGGTCTATTAAATCCGTATCGGCATAATGAGTTACACCGCCTGCAGAGTATATAACATCGCAAACTCTCGAGCCCTCCGCCACGGAATAAACTCCGGGGTTTACAACCTCTCCCTCTACGCTTACCTTGAATCGCTCTGACCTTTTGGGTGAAGATACATATGCCTCAATATCTGTACTGCGGCTTTTTATATACATACCCACACACGACAAAAGCGCTGCCGCAATAATAAGCGCGGTTAGCTTTTCTATCTTTTCGTACCACATATTACTCCAGATAATCCTTTAATTTCTTACTGCGGCTGGGGTGTCTTAACTTACGAAGAGCCTTGGCTTCTATCTGCCTTATACGCTCTCTTGTAACATTGAATTCCTTACCAACCTCTTCAAGTGTGCGGCTTCTGCCGTCGTCAAGACCGAAACGAAGCTTTAATACCTTCGCCTCCCTTGGTGTAAGGGTATCGAGCACGGATATAAGCTGCTCCTTAAGAAGTGCAAATGCAGCCATCTCCGACGGTGCAGGGGCATCGCTGTCGGGAATAAAGTCGCCAAGAATACTGTCCTCTTCTTCACCTATAGGTGTTTCCAAAGATACAGGCTCCTGTGCTATCTTCATTATTTCGCGCACACGCTCCTTGCTCATATTCATCTCCTTGGCAATTTCGTCAACATGAGGCTCTCTGCCAAGTTCCTGAAGAAGCTGTCTTGAAACTCGTATAAGCTTATTTATGGTTTCTACCATATGGACAGGTATTCTTATGGTTCTTGCCTGGTCGGCTATGGCTCTTGTGATAGCCTGTCTTATCCACCAGGTTGCATAGGTACTGAACTTATAGCCCTTGGTGTAATCGAACTTTTCTACAGCCTTAATAAGACCTAAATTACCCTCCTGGATAAGGTCTAAAAAGAGCATACCTCTGCCCACATATCTTTTAGCTATACTTACAACAAGTCGCAGGTTTGCTTCGGCAAGCTTCTTTTTTGCGACCTCGTCGCCCTCGTGCATGCGCTCAGCATAGTAAACCTCCTCCTCTGCAGAAAGAAGCGGCACCTTACCTATATCCTTAAGGTACATGCGCACAGGGTCATCAAGACCGATACCCTCGGGAACGGATATGTCTATCTCCTCTTCGGAGGTCTGGATTTCCTGAAGCTCCTTTTCCATATCCTTTACAAGCTCTATGCCCATTGCTTCCAGACTTTCGTAGAATTTCTCCACATCTTTTACATCGATATCGAATTCCGTTAAGGCTTCCTCGATTTCTTTAAAGGACAAAACTCCGTTCTTCTTTCCAAGCTCTACAAGCTCCAGCATAGCGGTCTTTTTGTCTGTAATCTTCTTTTCTTCTTTTTGCACACTAATGCTCCTTCCTCAAGATATTTATAATCTTAAAGTATCATTGGTTTTTGATAATTTCGTTTAAAAGATTTATTTTATCAGGGTTGTCCCCATTTAACTGATTTAATATGTTTTTTCGGTTTACCCTTTCGGTTATTACCCTAAGGTAATCATCAAATGCTTTTAAGTCGTCATCACTGCGGTTGTCCAAAGAAAGAATAAGAGAAATCTCTTTTATATCCTCTTCCTCGGTAAACAAATCCAGTATATGCGATTGCTCTATGTTTTTGTCTATACTGTAAAATGCCAGTATATAGTTTAAGAGCCTTTTGTGAATGTCTTTTTCAAAAATATCGGGAGATATTTTTTCCTTTCTGTGCTTATATACCATACGGTTGGATATAATAACAGAAAGAAGCTGTTGTCTTGTTCGCTCCAAAACCGCATCCGATGAAAACGCTGTCTTGCGCTGGGCAATCATGGTAACATCGGGCGTTTCCTCCCTGTTTTGTGTATTTACGGTGCTAACCGCCTTTACAATGCCAAGCTGTGAATATATGGCATTTGACGACACCTTTGTCCTCCTGGAAAGCTCCTCTACATATACATCCAGTTCCACAGGATTTCTTATAAGATGCATATATTCAAGAATGCTTGCCACAAAAGATACTTTCTGCGAATTTTGCGTTACATCATAGTCTCTCTCAAAAGTATCCATTAAATACATCATATCTGATTTTCGTTTGGAAATGCAGTTGTTAAACCTCGTAACTCCAAACGCATTTATATACTCGTCGGGGTCTTTTTTATCCTTGAGATTAAGGACAGAAATCGCCACATCGTGGGCACGAAGCAGCCTTATTGCCTTGTTGGTGGCTTTTCTTCCTGCACCGTCGCTGTCGTAGCATATGACGACCTCTTTGAATTCCGAGGCAAGAATCTTTGCCTGACTTTCGGTAAGTGCCGTTCCGAGTGTTGCTACCGTATTAAGATAGCCGTTTTTGGCAAGGGCGATAACATCCATATAACCCTCTACCAAAATCACAAACTCTCTGCCCGCGCGCCTTGCGGCGTTGAGGAAGTAGAGATTGCGGCTTTTATTGAAAACAGGTGTATCGGGTGAATTTAGGTATTTTGATTTGCTCTCGCCAAGAGTTCTCCCTCCAAAGCCTATGACACGATTTCGAGTGTCGAATATGGGAAACATAACTCTGTCGCGGTAGAAATCATAGTATTTGCCGTTGTCACCGCTTTTTATAAGCCCTGCTTTAAGTATAAGGCTCTCGGGATATCCTGACGATGTGAGATGCTTAAACAGTGCATCCCAGCTATCTCTGGCATATCCGAGATAAAATTTCTTTGCATCGGCACCTGTAAGGGCGCGCATCTTCATGTATTCCACAGCCTTCTTGCCATCTTTTAAATTGTTGTAAAAATAATCTGCCGCCGCCTGATTTATTTCGTAAATGGCGTCTCTTTCCTTGGCAAGTACAGCGTGTTTTGCGCTTTCTTTGTCGGTGGGTTTGGGAAGTGTGATTCCTGCGCGTTCTGCCAGCTTTTCCACAGCTTCCACAAACGGCATATTTTCAATTTTCATCATGAAGTGGATTACATTTCCGCCCTCTCCGCAACCAAAGCAATGGAATATTCCCTTTTGGGGCGATACAGAAAACGAAGGCGTCTTCTCATTGTGAAAAGGACACAGTCCTACATATGAGTTTCCCGCCTTCTTAAGATGTACATATTGTGAAATAATGTCGCGGATATCGTTCTTGTCTGCCACTTCGCGTATTAAATATTCAGGATATAAAGGCATAATCAACCTCCTATATATCCTATTCGACAAAAAACAAAAAATCCCTTTAAAATTTTGGACTCGGCATAAATAAATCGTTAAATAATCTTATGCAGTAATTATCCGTCATGCAAGATATATAATCGCACACCACCGTATGAGTATCCCAGTTTGCAAGGAGACTTGCAAATTCTTCGGGAAGCTTTTCGGGGTTTTTGTAAAAATAATTATATATCTTCTCTATAACCATGTACGGCTGAAAGTCTTTTACCGCAAGCTTTTCGTATACCTCTGTGAACATAAACTGTCTTAAGGCAAGCATGTCCTTTTCGGTATCGTGGCTCATGGAAATATAGCCGTTCTTTGCGCTCTCGGTTACGATGTCCTTTATAAGAAAACCTATCCTCTGTGAGTGCCTTGCACCGATAGAAAACACAAGTTCAACGGGCAGGTCTTCTTTTTTTATAATGCCTGCACGAAGTGCATCATCTATGTCGTGGTTAATATATGCAAAACGGTCTGCATACTTAATAACAGCACCCTCCATGGTGGAAGCAAGGCTTGCCCCCGAGTGATTTAATATCCCATCTCTTACCTCATGGGTTAAATTCATCCCTTTTCCGTCTTTTTCGAGCACATCTGCAACACGAAGACTCTGTTCGTAGTGCCTGAAACCGTTTGGGTTTAAACTGTCGAGTGCTCTCTCGCCCGAATGTCCAAAGGGTGTATGACCTAAATCATGCCCCATTGCAATAGCTTCTGCAAGGTCTTCGTTGAGTTTAAGGGCACGACATATGGTTCGCGCTATCTGCGAAACCTCCAGAGTGTGTGTAAGGCGTGTACGAAAATGGTCATTGTCGGCAAGGATGAATACCTGTGTTTTATGCTTAAGTCTTCTAAATGACTTGGAATGGATTATCCTGTCTCTGTCGCGGGAGAAATCCGTCCTTAAATCACACTTTTCTTCGGGAATGCGTCTTCCCTTGCTCTCTGCCGATTTGCATGCCAAATCAGAAAGCAGATTATACTCCTCGTTTTCATATTGTTCTCTTATTGTAAGCATACTTTGTCACCTCTTAATACAAATGTTGTAGGCTTGTTTCAAGACCGCACAACAGTGAATAGTAAGAACCATCACCCAACACGAAATCACAGATTTCTGTTGGGTATCCGAGAACCTTGTTATGTTAAAGCATAATATGGACCTACTAACTTTCCCCTGTTTTTCAACCGTTTTTCCTTTAACACTTTTCTATAGAACCCTCGGGAATACTGGATTTTCTCGATATTTAATTATATCATAAATGTTTAAAAATTGCAAACTAATCCTTTAAATTGTATGGACTTGACACAAGTTGAAAAACAATACAATCCACCCAATTGTGTTTATCATATATGAATTTTGGCAAGTCCTGCCTCAGAAGTTTCTTTATATGATTTGTGCATATCATTACCTGTTTCTTTCATTGTTTGAATAACTTTATCTAGAGAAATTTTCCTTGTATTCCATAGAAAACTTGCTAAATTAACAGCATTTATTGCTCTCATTGCAGCAACTGCATTCCGCTCAATGCAGGGAATCTGTACCAACCCGCAAATCGGATCACATGTAAGCCCCAAATGATGTTCTATCGCAATTTCTGCAGCATACTCAATTTTATCAATAGAAAGATCAAACAATTCACCCAGAGCGGCAGAAGCCATAGCACAGGCACTTCCAACTTCTGCCTGACATCCGCACTCTGCTCCTGAAATTGAAGCGTTTGTTTTTATCAAATTTCCTATTATTCCTGCTGTCATAAGTGCACGAACTATGCTTTCATCACTAAAACTGTTTTTCTCTTGCTGATAGTATAATACCGCCGGCACAATACCTGCCGCACCACAAGTAGGTGCAGTAACAATTTTTTCTCCCGATGCGTTTTGTTCGCCAACAGCAAAAGCATAAGCGCAAACTTTTCTGTTTTCTTTTGTTACAGGAGTTTCGTCAACATGTTGGCTGTTAAATAAAGAGTTTGCTTTCTTTTGAACTCCCAAACCACCGGGAAGTTCCCCTGTGTCTATCAGTCCGTTTTTAATAGATATTTTCATAGCATCCCATATGCTTTGCATATAGTCTAAAAAATCTTTGCCTTCATTTTCAATAGCATATTGCCAAAGCCTTATGTTCTTTTCTTCACAATATTTCGCTATAGAGCTAAATCTATCAAGCTTATATATCTTTTCTGGCTTTCTTACAACATCATTCTCAAACGCAATACTTCCGCCACCTATACTAAAAACCTTAACTCTTTCTTGCTCAACATTTTTCTTGTAAGAAATAAGTTCCATTGTATTAGGATGCGGAATATCTTCAAAAATGTAGTTAAACTCTACTTTGCATTCATATGGGCAAAATGTTTTCCTAATTACTTCGTCTGTGCAATGTCCTTTGCCCGTTTTAGCAAGAGAACCATAAAGGATAGCCTTGTATCTATCTGCATCTTTATTTCTTTTTTTAAAAATCAAGCATGCCCTTTCGGGTCCGATTGTATGTGAGCTTGATGGTCCTCGGCCGATTTTATATAATTCTGTCAATGATTCCATACCGCCGACAACACTATCTCTTTCTGTTTTTATATGATATGAAATTTCAAAAAAACTTTCTACTTGTACATTAAAAATTCTTGCTAAAGAAATAAGATTTTCTCCCGACGGTTTTGATAATCCCGATTCCCATTTTGAAACTGCCCTGTCGCTAATCCCCAGTAAATCTCCGAGTTTCTTTTGCGTTATGTGATTTAATTCTCTCAATTCTTTAATTTTATTTGAATTGAATTTATCCATATTTATCTACCTCGTATAAGTTATTTTACTAATATTATAAGCAAAAAACTTCCAACTATAAAGGTATTTACAAATACTATCAGCATGCCAACTCCACCTGTGGTTGATATGACTTTTGCTTTCTTATATCGTCTCAATTTATCTATTTTATATGTCGTTTTACCTATTGTAAACATAAAACTCGATAATAAGGACAAATATCTTCAAAATATCCGTCTTTCATACGAAATCCTTTTGGAATTGTTCCTAATTGAATGAATCCGAGACGCTCATATAAATGTCTGGCATGTTCATTTGTTGCAACAACTGCATTGAATTGCAAAATTGAAAAACCGTATTCACGTCCCTGCTCAATACAATCCAATACCATTTTTTCACCTATATGTAATCCCCTGCTTTGCGAACTTACAGCATAACTTGCATTGCAAATATGACTACATCTGCCAATATTATTTGGATGTAAAATATAAAGCCCATATATTTTCTCTGTTTCGATATCTACCGCAACACCTGTATAAGTCTGCGCGGCAAAAAAATTTATTCCGCTTTCAAGACTTAAATATTCTTCTTGCGGAAATGCATTTCCTTCCTCAACAACTTCGTTCCAAATTTGTATCATTTCAATTAAGTTTTTTCTTCGTATTCGCGAATTAATATTTTCATTATGCCTCACCTCGCAAATTTTCATTTGTATTTTCGACAGTATTCGACAATCATTATATAAAGACTGTATAATCTATATGCCGATGTTTTTAATAAAACCTCATGTCAAATTAGAAACAATAATTTACTTCTCGGTTTCTCTTATAAATTCACATATGATTTTTCCAAACTCTTCTTTACATGAATAATGACAATGTGTGCCATGCATCAGTCGATAATGTATTTTACTCTCATCATATCCAAAATGCTTTAATGTAGAAAGAACAAGTTGTGTTTGTTCATATCGATTTTTCATATCATTATCCGAAACAATAAACATCATAGGCGGATAGCTGACAGCTTTTCCAATATGATATAGCGGTGCCGCCTCATCAATTATTACTCTCCTGGAATCAATTCCTCTTTCTCTCAGCACATTAAAATGTGTTGTAGGCTGACCAGCGTCGTGAACATACCCTTTTATTATACCCTCAGGAATTTTGTACGGAGCTAAATACTTATTATCAAAACAAAGCATCATCGAGAGATATCCGCCGGCACTGCTTCCTCCGATATATATACCTTCACAAATTCCATACTCTCCGATATTTTTATATACCCAGGCTACTGCCTCGGCTGAATCGCAAATAAACTGGGGATACATAGCTTGCGGATACATCCTGTAATTTATTGATACAAAAGCTATGCCTTGGCTCGCCACATATTCACCAACTATTTTAGCTCTTGACTTATCGCCGTTTTCTATTCCACCACCGTGCATATACACAAACACTTTAAAAGCATCTGTGTCCGGAAGATAAATATCAAGATACTGCTCAGGATGTTGAGATTTACCATAACAAATGTCACCTATAAATTTCATAATAAAGCCTCCTATATATTTTTTCAAAAATTTTTTCTCATGTCTTTCAACAAAATTAAACAGTCTTTATATTGCGAGGCATACGGTTTAGATGCAAGTTACGAAAGGCTTCTCCTCGAGGAGAGGCTCCGCCGCAGGCGGTGGTGAGGTGTTGTAGGAAACGGATTTATCCGTTCCGTTATTGCGGAATGCATAAATGCATTCCCTACAATTCCACCTCATCCGAGTTGCTTCGCAACCCACCTTCCCCTCACGGGGAAGGCTTTATTTAATTCGTCAACATTCGATAACCTTCATATGCGGGACAGATGGTTTAGATTCAACTCATTTTTGCTAAATCTTCAATAAAGATGCATTCCCTACCCTCATCTTCAATGAGAATTTTTGCCATCTCATAAATTCTATCAGCATAATCAGGCTCGTACGCCATATAATCGTCGAAGAAATATTGTTCATGATTGCCAATACATATCAGCTCATCATTGCAACGGCGCTTAAGTTCTTCCCGCAATTCCTCTACATTGTAGTTGTTCAAGTCAAAATTATCATCAAGTTTTTTGAATTTAAGCCCTGTTTTTTCATCAACTACATAACCAATAACCTTATCATTATCAAACAACGCAGGGTCAGAAAAATGATTATATCCACATATGGAGTTTGTTATTGCCACATCTTTTGTTATACGGGTAAAAAGTTTCGACTCAGGCTTGCGATTCTGCAAAAGTCTGCCTGCATGACCGTATGGCAAGGAATCGTAATCCCCATCAAATTCCTTTGTTTCCCCTACGCTTACGCATACAATTTCAGCCCCACAATCGCGCAAAGCACGACATCCGTCATAACTCACAGGAACCCAATGTGGAACGACGCCATATGTAAAGCTCTTCTCTCCTGCAAATCTAATGACCTCATCCCTTATCAGATTAAACAACTTGTACATATCATCATAAGATGCGTTTATATGCGGATAGTCTGGGAATTCCTGATAGGAATGAAAGCCGAGCTTCAGCCAATCTGACGCAGCTTCCCACTCTGCCTTGTAACAGTCCGTCATTTCAGAAAGATTAAACTCATCCATGCCATAGAAATAATCTGTTCGGTAAAATAGATTTATCTGTGTTTTTAAACCCCATCTTTCGTGTGCATTTTTGAGCATCGCAAAAAACGGATGATTAAACATAGACTTCGGACGCTGTCGTGTAAGGTCACGAAATATCCATATTGCATCATCAATAAACGAAAAAAAGTATTTTTTACTCATAATAATATCCTCCATTAATTACTAAATTAATTTCTTTAATAGTTCGTGTCAAGCCAGGAGAACAGTGAATAATAGGACCTACTAATTTTCCCTTAAATTTTTCACTGCTTTTTTTCGAACAAAATTCTTTAGAACCTGCGAGAATACTGGATTTTCTCGCATCCGATAGTATATGTAAATATTATAAATCGGCAAACTAATCTTTTAAATTGTATGGACTTGACAAAAGTAAAACTTAATCCTTTATATAATTATAGCTTATATTAACATCATTAACTTTTGTTTCCTGTTTGAATATGTTTGCTGATGCAATATTATTAACATGCAAAGTATTATCATCAATCCACTCCACATTAAACTCTGTATAAGTTATAAATATATTACCAACATCTCCTGCTTTGAGTTTTTTACTATTCTTTAATATTGATAATCTATATGTAAATTTTGATGTCGCTCCCCCATTTGCCTCAAAAACATAAGCAACATATTTGCCATCAGGCGAAACAACTTCTTGAATAATATCGGGGTCTCCCATCAAAAAAGCCCTGAATGAATTAAGTGCAATATTACCTGCAACAACTAATCCAATTATCACTAATATAATAACAGCAATAATCACTATGACTTTTTTCACATTCTTTCCACCCTTCAACATAGTTTTTTAATCTTGTTAAGTTTATAATTATACACTTAATAATGCCTGCCAGAAAAAGTGTTGCCACGCAGGAAGAAATAACAAAAGCATAATGAACAGCCAAATATTAAGTTTAAAACCAACCTTGATTTTTGTTTTCCAAACCAACGATGTTATATTCAGCATAATGCCTACAAATACACTAAGGGGAATTCCAATGATTATGTAAAAAGCATTTATGCAAACAATATCATATAGTAAGCTTTCTTCATATAACATACCATAAAAGGTGCATCCCAACGCAAAACTTATTAAATTTAACACAACAATACATATAATAATTTTGTCAGTCAAACTTATTTTCTTCATATTTCCACACCTTTCAACATTGTTCTTTGTTATTCGACACAATTCTTACTCGTATCAAGTCGGGAGAACAGTGAATAATAGGACCTACTATTTTTCACTGTTTTTTCTGTATCACTTTTCATCAGACCCCGCAGGAATATTAGATTTTCCTGCCCGATATGTAAATATTTATTATCGGCAAACTATTATATTAAATTTTATTGCAATCAAATTTTTGCAATCCATTTCCCATTTTTGTCAGCGCCTACTCTGTCGATGATTTCTCTTTCTTTTAATTTTTTAATGTTTCTTTCTATTGTTCTTGTTGCAACATCTGCAAACTTTGCCATTTCTTCAATTGTTATGCTTGGATTATTTCTTATAAGTTCAACAATCTTTCTTTGCGTTTTATTTAAATTTACCCCGACATTTTCCCCGACATCTTCATTATTTACCCCGACATTTTCAGTTTCATTTTCTTCAAAAATATTTTGAATGTGCAAATAACGATTTTTAAGTTCGTTAGATTCATTTAAAAGTAAGTTCCTTATAAACTTTTCAAGATAAATCGTTGTTTCATGAATATTCTCTTTTAGATTGTTGTAATTCGCTCTAACAAGTGCGTTTCTGAAATACCATGCATTCTGTGCAAATATATCGTTTGTAGCATCATACCCTAATGAGCGTAAATATTTAATAAAGAAAACCGCAGTTGTTCTTGTATTACCCTCACCAAAAATATGAATCTGCCATAATCTTGATACAAAAAATGCAAGATGTTCTATAATTTCATCTGTTGAAAGTCCTTTATAGCTGAACTTCTTTTCCTGCTCAAAATCGTATTCAAGTGTCTGACGAAGTTCGGCAGCATTTCCGTATAGCACTGTAGCTCCGTCAAGCACCCATTCTTTTTTTGTTATGTTATAATCACGAATCTTTCCTGCATGCTTATAAATACCTGAGAATAATTTTTTGTGAATTCCTATATATTCACTCGGGGAAAATGTAAAGGCTTTTTCGGAAAGAATTGATGCAATTCTAACAGAAACCTTATCAGCTTCTTCTGTTCTGTCATCCTCTTCTTTTTTTGAAATCGTCTCATAATAGCTGTTTATACGTCTTTCCGCATCTTCCATTGTGATATAACCTTCAATATTCTCAATGGCGGTCTTCACAAGTTGTTCTGATGGTTCAAGACCATCAACCGCTTGAAGACCTATAGCTGTACTCCATGCATAGCCTTTATCTCTTTTATTTGGTTCAGATTGTTTTATATATTCTTTAAAAGGATCTTGATTCATATGTTTTTCTCCCTTCAACGATTTTATAACTTTGTTAACATTATAGCTCGCGAGAATACTGGATTTTCTCGCATCCGATAGTGTATGTAAATATCAAAATCGGCAAACTAATCTTTTAAATTGTATGGACTTGACACAAGTAAAATTATATGTGTTTTGAAAAAACATTACAATAACGGCTATTAAATTCAACGCATGTTATTTTACTAAAAGGAATATTAAATACCTCTTCATACCACTCTCCATCACAATTAAAATCTTTCATTATGATGCCTTTGGTATTTATTTTAATAATCTTTCCTATAGTAAAAGCATATTCAGTATCATAATCTTTTTCACATTTAACTATAATATATCCATTCCGTTTCTGCAAAGATTCGAACACAGATTTCCAATCAAATAAATTAACATCAGGAATATCAAAATATTTCGATAATCCTTCTGCTTTTATAATTTCAAAAAGTCTATCTCCATCTGTTCTTATATCAACTGTATCTACATTAGAAATCTTACCAATATGATATCCACCAAACTCAAAATCCTCTTCTTTTGATGATAAAAATAATTTTTCATTTGCTATTAATGGAAACAAATATTTAAGATAGTCATTATACTTATAACCAACCCTGCATAAATTTTTATTTTCAACAGATTCATTTATTATTTGAATTATTTCGCTTTTTTTCATTAGTATTGTCTCCTTTCGTAATATTCGACAAAGTTCGTGTCAAGTCAGGAGAACAGTGAATAATAGGACCTACTAACTTCCCCTTAAATTTTTCACTGTTTTTTATTGAACAAAATCCATCAGAACCCGCGAGAATACTGGATTTTCTCGCTCCCGATAGTATATGTAAATATTATAAATCGGCAAACTAATCTTTTAAATTGTATGGACTTGACACGAGAAAACTTTCTTGTATCTCATATGATTGAAGACTATTCTTTGTCTTCTGTAATACCCTCAATTAAATCTGTGACTATCTGATTTAATTCGGTTGCATTTTTTGATGTTATGACTGATTTCCCTGTTCTTCTCTCAACTTCTTTTCTTGCAACACCTGCTGCTTCTCCGCCACTTTTAGCAACCTCTAAATTTTCCTTAAATGTTTGTGGATTTTTTGTTTTTGATAATTCGGTGGTTGTTGCCTCTGCAAGCATATTGAGAACAAGCTCCAGTGTACTCATATTGTCGCGCAAATTTTCTTTAGTCAGACCTTTAAAATTTTTGTATTTTCTCGTTGACATTCCTGACCACGCTTTTGTGATTTCATCTGTTAAAATAGCGTACTCTACACCTTTTTGAACACCTCTTGCATCCCATTCGTCTGTTAATTCTTTTCTTACCTGAATAGCCTGCAATCTTTGGTTTATCCACTCTCTTGTGTAACCTTTTTTGAGATATGTTTCAAGTGCTCTTTCTATTGTGAGTTCAGGATCAATGGTTTCTTCAATTCTTTCTCTGCCCACTTGTGCCAACCACATCTTGAAAGGCTCTGCTTTAGGTGACGGAATTGATTGAATTATTCGCAAAAGCTGCTCAGTATCAGCAACATCAGTCAATCGTTTCTTTCCATCCGCTGCAGTCATTTTCAACTGGTTACAATTTGTAACCGTTTCATTTCCCTCATCTTTTAAACGCTTTTTCATTACTTTCCAATAATTTCTCGCGCTCTGATAATCAACTTGGTCAGTTAAAACGGTAATTACATCAACAACAGAAAAATACCATTCTTCTGTTTCCTCATTCCATGCAGTTCTTATTTTCTTATCTTCAAATATTTGTATTTTATTATCCATTTGTATAACCTCCGTAAAGAGTTTCTGCTTATTGTCAAATTCGATATTTTAAACCAAAGTTCGCTGTTAAGTCAGGGTCAAAAAACACGAGGTGTATTTTTATATGTAGTTATCTTATCTAATATTTATAGTTTTGGATTCACACAAAGGCTTTAGAATATTAACACCATCCCAAATCATAATCCGAACACTTGTAATAGAGTTTTCCGTTTCTATAATCATAGATTTAGATGTAGTATCTTTATTTATTGTGGATCTAGACATATCTAAAAATTGTCGTTTTTCATCATAAGCTGCAACTATTAAAAACGCATAGTTATATGCTTTAATCACATTTTGATTTAGCGAGATATCAAAGATATGTTTTTTTTCATTATATGTATATTCACACTTAAAAGCCGAATTATCATCCCATAAAGCGTATAAATTATATATTATAGTCTCCTCGTCATTTTTTATAGAATCCCCTGGTGAATATCCAATCCCAGAACCATCTGCCATGCTATTATATTCCTTAAAATCAAACCCCTCTTTATAAAATGGATTATCCTTTATTTTATATAGCGATAAACTCGCACTAGAAACAATATTAACATAATAATTTGACTTTTTTTCATTATAACCACCATTCCCATCCAAAACAATGGCAATTGATGTTCGGTTATTATGCAGATATTGCGCTTGAAGTAAAACCTCTGTTTCTGCATCTACTACATCACCAGGCATATACCATACAGCATCCTCAGGATAAATGTATCCACAAATATAAGATATGTTTTTCCAACCCAAAAAAGTATGAGTTTCACGCACAGGGGCACAAGGAACAGTTGCACTTCCCTTCAAGTTAATATATTCACTAGTAGCACCTTCAATTTTAACATAGTGTTCCCTTGTATATTTGTCTGCAAGCGAAAGAGAATATTGGTTTTTGCCCACATAAAGAGTTTTAGAATGAATATCACATAATGCCTCAACTGCAGGAGTTAATGTATTTCCGCCCTGTATTATAAATGGACCTTCTTCACATAAATTATAGATTTTTAGAAGTTTGGTTGTTTTTATTGCTGGGGCATCATCATTTCCCAATATAGAAAGAAAGGGCTTCATAATAAATATTTCCGCATTGCCATCCACATATATGGCAGGTTGATTGTTTTCCCCTTTTATAGAACCCTCCAAACAAATTCTGACATTTTTTGTTATTATTATGGGCTTTCCAGAATAATTTTCATATATATTCAGTTGGCATGCTTGTGCAAAATATTCCCACCCCAAAGAAGAACTTCCTGCATCTTCATCTAATCCATATTGTTTACCCTCAATAATTAAAACATTGTCGATAAAAATAAAACTAGCAGTAAATGATTCACTCTTTGTTATTGTTATTTTTTCTCCTGGTTGAAATAGCTTTCCTTCCTCTGATAGCCATCCTTCGAAAAAATAACCTTCTCGCTTTAAATTAGGAAAAGTAAAGTCGTCTCCAACCTTTACTGGCTCAACAACCGTTCCCCCTGTCATCTCTGTATGAACCTTGTAATCATAATCCATATAATAATTTTTTAAATAAACTGCCTTATTGACATCATCCTCCCAGTGTGCGAATAAAGTTTCTTCAAAATTATATGCATTAAAAAAGTATTTTCCATATTTTAAAAAAGTACCTTTGCTATCGTTCCAACCCAAAAAATGTTTGTCTCCATTTACAAAAATAGAATCATAATCCTTTAGCATTAAAGATGCCGGTGTGGACGAAATAAAACGAACCCTATAGTCTGTTTGACCTTCAAAAGTTTCTCCACCATTTCCGTTAAGTGTTACATTAAATTCATAGTGCTTATCCGCTACACGAAGATATGTTTGATTAATATATTCGCCAACATTTGCATTTTCGGCACAATCCCCTACAAACACAGTAGTATTTGCGCTTATAGAAATAAAACCACCATAGACAGCTTGTTTCTTTTCACCTTGTGCAATTATCTCGTCTGTCAATTTTAAATTACCTGTTACATATATAGCTTCGTAGTTTTCTGTTCCATAAACAGTTAATTTGGACTTCTTGCTTCCATCAGCATTAGCATAGGTTGTAAATGATAAATTCCCATCAATAAATATACCATATCCTAAATCTGATTCAATTGTAATTTCGTTAGTATTATCTATACCTATATCTAAGTCAACATTCGCATATATTGATCCTCCATTATATGATGTCAGTTTCAAATTCTCATATTGTCTATTATGGTAATATCTCCAACCATCACCTGACGCACTCTTACTTGCATCAAATTCTTTGCCATCTATTATTATATATTTGTCATACTTATTGTTTTGGGTTACTGCAAATCCATTTGTACCAAATAATGATATCACAAATAAGATAACTAAATTAAGACATATTAATTTTTTGTACATATTAATTTCTCCTCTATGATATTATTTTCATTTAGCATTAGTGCTATTGTTAACCAAAAAAAAGGACTTACAATACATATTCCAATTCCAAAAAATGCTTGTATTAAATAACTAAACATTGCGCCCCCCAATATTGCAATTTTTATATTATTGGCACTCTGTCTTATCCACAATCCCAATAGCTTTATAATAAGCCAAAGGTATGTAATCAAAGCAAATATTCCCTGGTGATATAATATATTTAAATATTCATTGTGAGCAACATCTATTTTACCAACAATAGTTCCTTTGAGCTGATTATCATACCTTACAAATGGTTCTATACTCTCGTTTATCATTGTATCCGGCCCTGTACCAAGCCAAAAATGTTCAGGTATATCCGATATAACAGACTTCCAAATATGTATTCTTCCAGATCCAAAACCTTCATCAAAATTGCCATGCATAAGTTCTCTGATTTCGTATAATAACCCACTTCTAAAGTTTGCAAAATAGACAATAATTAATCCTGCCAACAGAATTGTTATTAAAGAAACAAAAAGTATTATTTTTGTTTTAAATTTTATCGGTATAACTACCGGAAAAGATAACACCCCACCCAATACAACTCCCACTATTCCTGCTATAACTCCCATATTTATTAACACATACACTGACAGTATGAAAGGAACTAGTAATATATATCGTTTCTTATCTTTCATTCTAATTATAGATATCCATAAAATTGGTATTATGATACAAAGATAGGCTGCAACAGTATCAGTATTCCCAAGACTTCCCAGATATTGTCCGCTATAGGCAACAAAAGCATCATAAAAATTATAGCCTTTGGGATAAAGCAAAAAAGGGTTTAGTCCTTGCAATTGTGCGATGCAAAGAATACTAAACAGAAAAACAGACATAAAAAACGTATATATTATCATTTTCGAAATTTTCCCAAACAACGAAACCAATACAAACGAAATACAATATAACGAAATCGTAAGTGCTCCTTCATATCTGGTAATCCCAATAATAGTTCTTGGGAAAAACGGAGAAGCAAGTGCAGATATCCAAGTAATAAACATATATATCAGCGCGATCTTTTGTATAAAATTCATACTCTTAAAAATTTTGATTGGTGAATATTGTTTTGACTCTCCTATTAATATTAATTCAATAAAAATTAAAAACATTATCACTATGTACCCACCAGATAATATACAAAACAGATTAAACTTCGAATCCAGTATAGTTTCATATCCTTTTGAACCACAATAAAAAAGGAAAGCCGTAAGCATTAGATATAAAAAAATGGTAGTGATTAGTTCCATAATTTTGTTGCATTTATTATTAGTTATCATTTTATACCACCTAAAAATTACATATTATAAAAAATGCTCTACATAAAAAATATGTGACATCTACATTTAATACTAATTATAAAATTTGACATAATCTATGTTATAAAGTCTGTACAATCCAAAAGCTCATTCTTGTTTGTGATTGAGACACATAAGGTTTATATGTAGCGTATTTTGTGCCACACCTCGTGTCAAGACAGGACTGAAAATTGATTGAAACGTTACTCAGTGTAATATTCATGTCTTCTCCGTTTGTTCCATGTTTTAGACAATTTTCGATACTATCTCATGTATAAGGTCCGAGCGATTTTTGCAGTATCCATGGCATCGGCGGCATAGTAATGTGCACCTATGACAGAGGCATATTCCTCTGTAAGAACTGCTCCGCCCACTACAACCTTCACATCGGGATATGTGCGTCTTATAAGCGCTATAGTCTCCTCCATGGCGGGAACAGTGGTTGTCATAAGTGCACTAAGACCCACAAGAGCCGCTCCCGTGGAAGCTATGGCATCGCATACCCTTTGGGGTGCTACATCTTTTCCAAGGTCTAATACATTAAAGCCGTAGCTTTCCAAAACTACCTTTACTATATTTTTGCCTATATCATGTATATCGCCCTTTACCGTGGCAAGTAATATGGGTTTGCCCGATATGCAATCCTTTTTGTCTATTTTGGTCTTTACTACATCGAATGCCAAAGATGCCGCATCGGCACACATAAGAAGCTGAGGCAGATACACCTTGCCTTTTTCAAAGCCCAAACCGACTTCATTTAAAGCAGGTATTATCATAGTATTTATTACTTCCATGGGGGATGCATTTTGAAGCGCAGTAAGACACGAAGATACCGATGCATCCTTAAGTCCCTTAACTATTGCATCCTTTAGGTTTATATCCGAGTTTATTGGTAGGATTTCTTCTGTCCTGCCGTCTGTGTAGCTTATGTAGTCGGTACAGTTCTCGTCCATGGCGCAAAGAACTCTGTGCGCATGGTATACATTCATCATGCTATCGGAGAACGGATTCATAATAGCACACTTAAGTCCTTTTTGCAGACTTTGGGCAAAGAACACAGAATTTATGATTTCACGATTTGGAAGTCCAAATGATATGTTGGACACACCAAGGCTTGTATTTATGCCTTTCTGTGCAAGAAGCTCTATGGTCTGAAGCGTAACAAGTGCGCTTTTTGCATCAGATGATACCGTAAGTGCAAGCGGGTCTACCACTATATCCTTGGTATCTATGCCATACTTTTTGGCTTCGTCTATAATCCTATATGCAATATCCGCCCTGCCCTGTGCGCTATCGGGTATGCCGTCTTCATCGAGTGTAAGGGCAATAAGCACACCTCCGTACTTCTTAACAAGAGGAAGCACACTGTCCATGGATTCTTTTTTGCCGTTTACAGAGTTTACCATGGGTTTACCTGCATACACCCTCATGGCAGATTCGAGTGCACGGGGGTTTGATGAATCTATCTGCAAAGGCTTATCTGTAACAGCTTGAAGGCGTGTAACGGTGTCTTTCATAACCTCGGCTTCATCAATACCAGGTACACCCACATTTACATCGAGCACATGTACCCCCTTATCTGCCTGACGGATACCCTCTGAAAGCAAATATTCCATGTCGCCCGACTTTATTGCTTCCTTTAGCTTCTTTTTGCCTGTGGGGTTTATCCTCTCACCTATAAGTATAGGATCATTTCCTATTTCCACCGCATGTGTGTACGAAGATACAAGGGTGAATTTCTTCTTTTGAGGCACGATATAGTCCATACCTTTTGTTTTGGCACAAAGTGCCTTTATGTACGAAGGAGTGGTTCCGCAGCAACCGCCCGCAATACATGCGCCCCTTTCCAAAAGCTCTGCCACAGAGCCGGCAAACTCGCTCTCGCCCATTGTAAAAACGGTTTTGCCGTCTTTAAGATTTGGAAGACCTGCATTTGGCTTTACTATTACGGGAAGCGATGAGTATGTAACAAACTCATCTATTATACCACGCATCTTATCGGGTCCGAGTGAGCAGTTCATACCCAGTGCACTTACACCCAGTCCCTCGAGCATGGCAATCATAGCCTTGGGAGTAGCGCCCGTCATGAGCTTACCTGTGGCATCGTACACATTGGTTACAAATATGGGAAGATAGCTGTTTTCTTTGGCGGCTATAACTGCCGCTTTGGTTTCCAGAGCATCATTCATGGTTTCTATGAGAATAAGGTCTGCTCCCTTACCCTCTGCCGCCCTTACATTTGCCGCATAAAGCTCTACACATTCTTCAAAGGACATATCGCCGTACGGCTCAAGCATTCTGCCTGTGGGTCCCATGTCGAATGCGACAAATCTGTCCTCTTTGCCGTCCTTTGCATTTATGGCAAGCTGTATTGCGGCTGATATTATATCGGTGTAATTCGGAAACTTATCCTTATTTACACCAAAGGTATTTGTGCATACTATATTTGAGCCTGCTTCAAAGTAGGCTCTGTGAAGATTTTCTATAATGTCGCTCTTTTCGAGGCACCAGCTTTCAGGTCTTTCGCCCGCCTTTAAGCCCTGAGACTGAAGATATGTTCCCGTGCCTCCGTCCAAATACACTCTTCTATTCTTTATAAAGCTTAATATATCCATCTATTCTCTCACTCCTATAATGGCAGTAACAGACTTTCGGGGTGTCATAATATAGCTTGTGCCAAGCTTAATTCCAAGAAGCTTGTCTGCCTTAAGATAGTCTAATATTTTCTCCTGATTTGAAAGTACAAAATCACCGTAGCCTGCACTAAAACGCTGTACAAGTGTATACGCTTCAAGTTGTGAACAAACATATTCCATAGCTGACTCCGCTATAGCAGATGCAACGGCATCTGCTATAAACGAATCTGCCTTTGAGGTTACTCCAAGAGATGTAATAAGTCTGTCTGTGTCTATGCCGAGAGTAAGAGCCAGTACATAGGCGCTTTTGCACCCGTTGAGCGCTCTTGCAAGACTCACGGATTTTACCCGCATAAACTCAAATTCACACTCATCATCCTTTATTAAAACCGAGGTCTTGGCATAGCAATACCTCGGCTTGCAAGCATCGAGAACTTTTTCGATGCAATTACGGATTGTTTCGTTTGAGAGAGGATTTGGGACTTGAAGTCTTTTTGTAAGCTCCTCTTCATCCAAAACCAAATCCTCTGTTTTTATAAAATCACATACAATATTATTCATATAAATCACTCGCTTTTGGACATAGCTTCGCATATGCCTAAAGCGGCATTTGCCATTGCACCCTTCGCATCGGACAGGACATCGTCACCACCCTGTGCCATGGATACAAATATAAAGTTGCCGTTTGGAGTATATACTATCGCAGCATCGAAAGCCTCTCCCTCGGCATCAAAGCCTATATTGGCAAGGTATACACCCTCGGGAAGCTTTGCGGCAATCTTGTCGTCTACAGAGCTTGTCTTCATTTTGGAATACATATCGCTGTAGGGGAAAAATGAGGTGTTATCGTACATCTTGCGCATAAGCTTAATTAAATCCTCGGCCGTGGTGTAGCCAATACTATCTGCGCCCAATTCAAAATGTGTGTTCTCGTAGCCATTGGAGGCAAAATATGAATTGAGCCTTTCTGCACCAAAGTAATCTATCATAAGCTTTGCCGCCTCCAAATCACCGTTGGAGAATGCTCTTGTCATGAGGCTGCTTCCTAAGTTTCCTGCCACATTTGTGCTATAGTCAAATGTGCCCATGTATATGGCATTACTTGTATATTCGAGCAGGAATGCGCCCATGACAGCGGTATTTTCTATCTTTTCTGTATTGCTTATGTATGTATAGCCGTCTGTAAGAGACGCTATACCAAAGGAGTATGTTCCTCCCACAGATTTAAACGCCTTTTCTGCGGCAGAGGACATAGCAGTCTTTTCACCCATTGTTTTATTGGGGGATTTTTCCTCCTCTTTCTTGGGCTTTTCTACAGTCGTTTTTGGTTTTTCTTTTTCTGCCTCGGTGGTTATTTTTTGAACAGGTTGCTGTTTAACCGTCTCCTCGTTGTAGTTAAACCAAACATGCACAATAAGACCTACAAAAACGCAGAGTACCGCTATAATTGCAATACATACAGCAAGTGCTACTGTGTTTTTGCTGCTTTTCTTCTTTTTCTGCATGGCGGGCAGAGGCTTGCGCCCTGTGTTTACAAAAAGTGTACTGCTGTCAAGTTTCATGGAAATCTTCCTTTCGTAGTACATAGTATCTATCAAAACATATTATTTAATCCAATCTCTTTCTGCTTCTTTCTTGCGGCTTCTTGCCATAAGAAGCTCTGCGGCATCTTTTGCATTTATCTCGCCCTTTAGTACCCTGTATATTGCATTTACGATGGGCATATCCACCTCGTATCTTTTGGCAAGCTCATATGCACTGTAGCAGGCTCTTATACCCTCTACGGTCATTTTTACTTCGTTTTCCGCTTCGGCTGCGGTCATGCCCCCTCCTATGAGTATCCCTGCCCTGCGGTTTCTCGAGTGCATACTGGTGCAGGTAACAATAAGGTCGCCCACTCCCGTAAGTCCGCTGAAGGTCTCCGCTTTTGCACCCATTTTAACACCGAGTCTTGTGATTTCCACAAGGCCTCTTGTCATAAGAGCAGCCTTTGTGTTATCGCCATATCCTATGCCGTCGCATATGCCTGCGGCAAGTGCTATGATGTTTTTAAGAGAGCCTCCAAGCTCAAGTCCTATGATATCATCTGTGGTGTACACTCTAAACATAGGAAGCATGTACAAATCCTGAATGTACTCTGCCTTTTCTATATCTTCACAGGCAACCACATTTGTAGTGGGCATACCAAGTGCCACCTCTTCTGCATGAGACGGTCCGCTCATGGATGCAACAACTGCAAGAGGTATTTCCTCTTTTATAACCTCGGAGAGTCTTTTGTGCTGCGCTTCATCAAAGCCCTTGGAAATATTTAATATAAGCTGTCCCTCTTCCACATACGGAGAGAGTGCCTTTGCAGATGCCTTTACAGCGTGCGAGGGTGATGCCATAACTATAAGGTCGGCTTTTCCGCACTCTGATATATCGGATGTAAACTGCACATTTTCGGGTATTTCTACTCCGGGGAGAAAGGGTTTGTTTTCACGGTATTTCTTTAAATTGTCGCTTTCCTCCTTGAGATACGACCACAAAAGCACATCGTGACCGCCCCCTGCAAGAAGTATTGCATTTGCGGTACCCCAACCGCCCGAGCCTATGATATTTATCTTTGCCATATGGTTAACCTCCAAAATCAGCCATTTATATTTTTCTTAATTATCTGTCTTATTACCTCTTCGGTACGCTTGCAGACCTTACTTAATATACCGTCGTTTAAAACGGTATAATCCGCACTCTTTCTGTACTGTGATATACGGTTGTTGTACAGTTCATAGAGTTTGTTTTTGTCCTTAAGAAGAGGTCTTCCCGAAAGTGAGGATTTATCCATTATAAACGATGGTGAAGCATCTATGAATATAACCTTGCCCGTAGAACGCATTATGTCTATATTCTCGTCAAGAATTACCGCACCGCCGCCTGTGGCAACAAGGATGCCGTCTCTTTGCGCCAAGTCCTTAAGTGCCTCTGTCTCCGCTTTTCTGAAATACGGCTCACCGATAGTAAAAAGCTCCTCTATGGTCTTACCCTCTCTTTTTACTATATGTTCGTCCAAATCTACGATTTCTATATTAAGATTTCTTATTATTATACTGCTTATGGTACTCTTTCCGCAACCGGGCATACCAACAAGATAGATATTATTCATTGCAAATTCCTCTCAATTTTTCAAGTGCCATGTAGTATCCCTTTGGTCCGAAGCCTGATATCTGGTCTATACAGGCTGCCTTGGTAACAGATATCTTGCGAAAGTCCTCTCTTGCATTTATATCGGAAAAGTGAACTTCTACAAAAGGTGTGTCTATGCTCTTTATCGCATCGGCAATAGCATAACTGTAATGGGTATATGCTCCGGGGTTTATCACAACTCCTCTTATATCGGAATTATATATACTTTGAATTTTGTCTATGATAGCGCCCTCGTGGTTGGATTGCCATATTTCCAGTTCAAAACCCTCATTTTTGGCGTAGTCACAAAGCTCACTGCATATATCGTCATAGGATTTATCACCGTATATGCCCTTTTCCCTTATGCCTACAAAATTGATGTTGGGCCCGTTTATAATAAGGAATTTCATCTTTCTGTCATCTCCTTGTATAGCTTTTGTATAATGTCTGTGTCTACACCCTCATCCCGCCATATTGCCTGTGAATACATTCCCTGAGCCACAAGCATATAAAGTCCGCTTACTGCTTTTATGCCCTTTTGGGATGCCATTTGCATAAGCTTTGTTTCATTGGGGTTGTATATTGTATCCACCACAGCACCGAAGCTTTGAGATATATCTTTAAGAGGCGTTGCATCCGTATTGGGATACATGCCAACAGGTGTGCAGTTTATAAGTACATCGCCCTCTATTGTATCGGAATAGGTAATAACTCTGCAACCATCTATTACGGGCGAGGATGTGGATACAAAGGTAATATCCCCTGCTCCCATATCACGGCATACTGCAAGGGCAGCCTTTGATACACCGCCTGTACCTAAAATTACAACCTTTTTATTTTTTATATCTATATCATTCACCTCGAAAGTGCACTTTAAACCGAAATAGTCGGTATTGTAGCCAACTGCACCGTCGAGGGTAAATTTAACTGTATTTACGGCACCGATTGCCTCCGCTTCGGGAGATATGCCGTCCAGAAGCTTCATTACATTCATTTTATACGGTATGGTGACATTTATACCGTTGTACAGGGATGATATCCTTTGAAACTCCTTTTTCAAATCACCCTTGGGGATTTCTATAAGCTCGTATGTGTCGTTTGTATTTATCTCCTTGTAATACTTTTCGTGTATTATTTTAGAGTAGGAATGACTAAGCTTTTCGCCTATGAGAGCGTATTTCGCCATGGAGTTCTCTCCTTAAAAATCAAATTTTTTGTAGTTGCCAAGATACTTGAAATACCTGTTTTCCATCTTGACGCGTTCCATAGCGTCTATGACATTTTTATCCGCAATATTTCCCATAATGTCTATAAAGAATATATATTCAAACGGGTTTGTTATGTCGGGGCGGGATTCTATCTTTACCATGTTTATTCCGCAGGATGCAAAAAGTCCCGTAAGATTATGAAGCTGACCGGGGGTATTATTAAGCTTTATAACCATACTTATTTTGTCCGCTCTTTCCTCTGATACAGGAGCTTTTGCAAGGACTATGAATTTGGTATAATTATTTTTGTTGTAATTTATGTTGTGCTCAAGAATCTTTAATCCGTAGAGCTTTGCCGCCTGTTCACTGGCTATGCAGGCGATGTCGGTTCTGTCCGACTCGCTTACGAATTTAGCACTTATGGCAGTATTTTTATAGGGTATCTGCTTAAAGGTGAATTTATCCAGATATTCCTTGGACTGCATAAATGCCTGAGGATGAGAATACACCTCTTTTATATCCGAAATTTCGGTACCATCCTTTGCCATGAGGTTGTGATTTACTCTTATGCAAACCTCACCTGCTATGTAATAGTCATAGCTCAAAAGCAAATCATACACATCTATTACCGCACCTGTGGAAGAATTTTCAAACGGGATTACCGCATGGGATATCTCATCATTTAAAAGTCCGAGACAGAGCTTATCGAAAGTGTCATAGGATTTTGCGCTAAGGGTGTCCTTATCTGTTCTGGAATTTATATACCATGTGCAAGCCTCGTGTGAGAAGCTCCCATGAGCACCCTGAAAGCCAATGGAAATTTCACCATGGTTTAAGCTATTCTGATACTTTTTGGACAAATTCATAAGGCAAGTATAAAACTCCTCTGCATATGGTCGGAAGGTTTTGTCCTTTAGCGCATCCTGAGCCTTTTGGATTACCTCCTGCTCCCTCTTGGGATTTAATACAGGAAGTCCGTTTGCGCGCTTGTAGTCTGCCACATCCTTTGATATTACCATCCTCTTTTCAAAAAGCTCGGTGAGTTTTTCGTCTATGGCATCTATCTCATGCCTTATATTTGATATATCCTGCATATTAGTCACGCTCCTGTAAATCGGCAAGGCACAAGGCTGTGCCCGCTTCTACAACTGCACACGCTCTGGGTACTATGCACGCATCGTGTCTTCCCTTTAAGGTGATTTCGTCGTTTTCCATAGTTTTTAAGTTTACTGTCTTCTGGGTCTTAAATACAGACGGTGTAGGCTTAATTGCTACTCTGAACACCACGGGTGCACCGTTTGTTATACCGCCCAATATTCCGCCGTTGTTATTTGAAATCAAAGTTACTTTTCCGTCTTTCATTTCGTAATTGTCGTTGGCATCGAAGCCTGACATGGATGTAATATCAAAGCCCTTGCCAAACTCTATACCCTTAACGGCAGGGATGGAGAACATCATATGAGAAAGAGTGCTTTCCACCGAGTCGAAAAACGGTGAGCCTATACCTGCATCCAAACCATAGATTGCGCACTCTATAACTCCGCCTATACTGTTTAAATCGTCCTTGTATTTACGGATTTCGTCCTCCATGGCACTTAGCTTTTCTTCGTCCATTACAGGAAAAGGCATGGAGTGAAGTCTGTCGATATCTGCATTGGAAATGGGTTTATCGAGAATACTTTCTCCCTTTACACTTCCTATTGATAGTATGTGTGACACTATCCTTATACCCTTACTTTCAAGAACCTGTCTTGCAACTGAACCTGCAAGAGTGAGAGGGGCGGTAATTCTGCCCGAAAAATGACCTCCGCCTCTGTAATCATTGAAGCCGCTGTGTTTTATAACTGCACTGTAGTCGGCATGGCCCGGGCGGGGTGTTTCGTTTAAGTTCACATAATCACTGCTATGGCTGTCCTTATTGTATATAACAAAGCCTATGGGCGAGCCTGTGGCGATGCCGTCTTTTATGCCCGAGAGGATTTCGTACTCGTCCTTTTCGTCCCTCTCCGTAGAATAAAATGCTCTGTGATTGCGTCTTTTCATCTCACAATCTATTTTGTCAAAATCTATTTTCGTACCTGCTTTAATTCCCGAGAGCACACCGCCTATGCCTCTGCCGTGCGACTCACCGAATATGGAAAATTGTATTTTATTTCCCCACATGGCGCCCATGTTAATTCTCCCTTTCTATATTTGCAAGCCCTGTGGAAAGCAAATCATCATAAAATGATGGATAAGACTTTCTTATGCTCATAGGATTTTTTATAGTTACACTTCCCTCGCATGCAAGTGCGGCTACCGATGCCGTCATAGCCATGCGATGGTCGTTGAAGCTTGAAACCGTACCGCCCTTTAGGACAGGTTTGCCTTTTATGACAAGTGTACCGTTTTCCTCGTGTATATCTGCGCCGAGCTTTGACAGCACATCTACTGTTGCATAGGCTCTGTCGCACTCTTTTATTCTGAGGCGCTCTATGCCCGATATAACCGTTGTGCCCTCCGAGAGCGCACATGCAAGCGAAAGAACAGGAACAATGTCGGGTATGTCCGAGGCATCTATACTGCCTATGGCTTTGAGCTTGGATTTGTGTATCTTAAAGCCTTTCGGGGTGTCCTCGATATTTGCCCCCATGCTCCTTAATATATGTACAATCGCCCTGTCTCCCTGCAGGGAACTTGGCTCCATATTGGTACACTCGATACCCCCTGCGATACAGCCTGCCACAAGGAAAAATGCAAGCTGCGAGTAATCGCCCTGACTGAAGAAACTACCCGATTTGTATCTTTGATTGCCTTTTATAAAAAAGCTCTTGTAATCTCTGTTATCTATATCTATGCCCGAGGCTGAAAGCACCTCAAGTGTGATATCCACATAAGGTCTGGACTGAAGTGTTCCATCTATAATAAGGGTACTGTCAAAATCCATAACAGGAAGTGTAAAGAGAAGTCCCGTTACAAACTGAGAGCTTACCGAGCCATCCAATCTGTACTCGCGCTTATGAAAGCTTCCTTTTAATTTAAGATATTCGCCCTCTTTAAATTCGTAGGGCATTGCGTTATCATGGAATATCTCAAAGTACGGCTTAAGCGGACGCTTAAACAGGGTTTGGGAGCCTGTGTACTCAATGCTATTTGCAAAAAGTGTGGAAACAGGTATCATAAATCTAAGTGTAGATGCAGACTCTCCGCAGTTTAACATAGCACTATCCATTACACCCTTTGCACCGTCTATAGTTATCCTGTTGCCGTCTAAAGCCACTCTTGCACCCAAGTTCTCTATGCAGGACAGGGTGGCGGTGATGTCATTGGAAAGGCTGACATTATCTATAGTGCTCCTGCCGTCTGCCATAAGTGCTGAAATAAGGTAACGGTGTATATATGATTTGGACGACGGTATTGAGATGACGGAATTATTCTGTTTTCCTGTTTTTGATATGGTAATGGTATCCATTATTCCTCCGTTAAAAATGTGTCACCCTTGGGAAGCTTATTTATGACAACCTCTCCTATATCTGTAATCATGATATAGTTTATATATTCTCCCGTGCTCTTTTTGTCAAGAGTGAGCACCTCTCTTGCCTCTTCGGGGTTAAAGAAAAAGTTATCGAAAACAAGGTTGTATTTTGCCAAAAGCTCCTTTAGCTTTGAAGCTGTGCCCGTCTTTGTTATACCCATAGCCTCCGACTTTTCCGTAATGCGAAGCATGCCTATGGCAACTGCCTCACCGTGTGTATATAAGGTGTAACCTGTAAGGTTTTCCACTACATGCCCGAAAGTATGACCGAAGTTTAATATCATCCTCTCGCCCGTGTCGAACTCATCGTTTTGTACGACTGTTTTTTTAATATTTATACATCTTTCTATAACCCAACCGATATCTATATCGCCCAAAAGATGATTAAAAAGCTCCTTGTCGCGTATGGCAGCGTACTTTATAACCTCTGCCATTCCGTCGGAAAACACTCTCTTTGGAAGAGTAGAAAGCATATCGGGGTCTATAATAACCCTTACAGGCGGATAGAAACTTCCCACAAGGTTTTTGCCTTCGGGAAGATCTATGGCAACCTTACCTCCGACAGAGCTGTCCACCTGCGAAAGAAGCGTGGTAGGAACCTGTATAAAGTCTATTCCTCTTAAGAATGTAGATGCCGCAAAGCCTGCCAAATCCCCTATTACACCGCCTCCAAAAGCTATGAGTATATCTGTACGGCTCATGCCAAACTCTGCCATAGCGCTGTAGATTTTATTTAAATACTCTGAGGATTTGGTGGTTTCGCCATGAGGAAGCACAAGGTATGATAACTCATACTCCGAGAGCATATTGCAAAGCTCCTCTCCGTACAAGCTGTCTACATTGTCATCGGTAACTACAAATACCTTTCTGTTATCTATAAGGTCGTGCATATGGGAACAGATATTGGAAAATGCCCCGTTTTCTATGATAATATCGTAATTTGAATTTGATGTCTTTACATTTATTTTCATGACATTTCTCCGTTTATATCATACATTTTTATATCAAATACCTTGGCAGTATCCAAGGGCATAAAGCCTTTGGTGTCGTACCATATAAACAGCTTGCATTTATCGGCAGTTGATGCATCGAAAGCACCTGTGAATTCAAGTTCTCCCGAAGACACCGATTTATCTTGCATTGTATCGGTGTGGATGAGCTTTCCCTTTTCGTCATAAAACGCAAGTATCAGCGAAACAGTTGAAAATTCATCATTGCAGGCAAGCTCAAATGTAATAGTGTAAGATTTTTCCTTAGCGGAAATGTCGGATATGTATGCACCGATTTTTCCGCCGAAGCCTCCGAGAAAATATGAAGCATAATTCATTGCGTTATCCGAAATTTCAACCATGATGTTTGAAAGGTCGGGGGCTGTGTTATCCTTGAAGGTATATATGATTTTGTCTTCTGTAATACAAACATCATATGCTTTATCATACTTTTCGCCTGTTACTGCATCCGTAAGAGATACATAGCTTATACCTGCATTGTCATAAATGTCTAAGGTAAGGGTGGCACCGTCAAGCCTGCATCCCTTTACAAGAGGCTTTTGCCTGTCTACCCTAAGCGGTATGGAAATACTGTGCTCCAAAGAATTTTCTGTGTTGTAATTCATATATCCGTCTATTGTAACAAGGTATGTACCGTCAGATATGCTATCGGGGATTTCGATTAAAGTATCGTACGGGATAAATTTGCTTATAGCTTCCGCTTCGTCCTGAACATAAAAAATTCTTTCATCTTCATCGGTAATTGTTATCTTTAAATCCCTGACACTTCTCATTGGTGTAAGATACAAACCGAGCATATCGGAATATCCGTCTCCGTCGGGAGAGATTGCTATTGTATCGTAGGTATATGTATCACTTATGCTGTTGTATCCGAGAATGATACTCTCTTCATCATAATTACTGTACAAAAATGTTCCCAAAATTCCTGCATCCTCGTAAATAAGCGTGCTTCCGCCCTCATCATACATGGTGGAATCGAACACGGGAGCCTTTGTCCAGTTACCATAAAAACCCATAAAGGGTATGCCTACAGATACAATATCATCTGTTGTATCTTCCATGCGGATGAAACCATCTATATAAAAGCCGTTTGGGAATATAAGCGAATTTTCATAAAGTTCATCTGTGTCGAGCAAAAGCTGTGCCGATACTGTAACAGATGAATTTGCAGGTACAGTGACAGAATCTGAAGCAAGAATCAGCTCCGATTTAAGAGGTACCGCATCGGAAATGTAATTGGTGCCGTCCTCCAACACATATCCGTCTGTTAGAGTAACTGCACTTATTTTATCGTACACTGCATCATTTTCCGTAAGGTTTTGTGCAGTAAAGCTTATTTCTACAGTTTCTGTTAAATTGTCTCCAAGTTCGAGCTTGGTCTTTCCGCCCTCTGCGTAAAGAATAACGGGAGTTTTTATCGCATTTGCAGTATTTGCCATGCCTGCCCCCTGAACTCTGGGCGAATACGGAAGTCTGTCATCACCCTCGGATGATGACATATATACGACATCGGCAGTAGACATTATAAGGTTTCCTATAAGGTCTGCCCTACGGGATATATCGGGTGTGCGTCCTGTATCCTCAAGATACTGGCTTATTATTGCAACAATGCCCGAAATGTGAGGTGCCGACATGGATGTACCGCCCGAGGTTTGGTATTTATCACCCGGTACGGATGAATAAATGTTTCCGCCGGGTGCGGATATATCGGGCTTTAAACTTAGAGCTTCTGTTACACCATAGCTCGAATAATCATCTATTACGGCATCGTTTTCAACTGATTTCAAAGTAAAGGGTGTCATAGAAGAAATCCCATTTACTTCGGCATCCTTAAGAAGTCTTCCCGATGATGATTTAATGCAAACTGCGGGAAGGGAAAGCTTAGATGATGTGAAATACTTATCCTCATTATTTATTATAATAATTCCTACGGCACCTGCTGCCTTGGCATTATTGGATTTTTGTGCAAAGGTAAGGGTTCCTCTGTCCACTACTGCAATTTTGCCCTGCACATCTGCAAGTTCAAAATCATCGGGATAGCCTGTCTTGCAGTATACATATTCGTGTGATACAAGAGACTCAAAGCCTGTATCTGCATATATCTCGGCTGCATCAAGTACACTGCCGTCCCAAAGAGTAATTTCTGACACGTCGAAGTAAAGAAGACTATTGTCCACCGAAGCAACCGATACAGCAGTATCAAGACCGTTTGGCATTCCTGTGGCAGAATCATCTATATGTATGGTTTCTGACGGCACACCGAAAAAGCCTCTCGATGAATTACCTGCCGCAACCGAAACAAAAATTCCTGAATTATAAGCATTTGTATAGCATGAGGTAACTGCAGGATTAAATGCATCCGCAGCTTCGTAATCAAAGCCGAAGCTACAGTTTATGGCACATACTCCAAGCTTAGCCGCATCGTCCATTGCCGCAACTATTGCCGCATCGCTTGTATATCCGTCGGAATCTGCTATTTTCATGAGTACAAGCTGAGCATCGGGAGCAACTCCATAGAAATCGCCATCCGGGCAGTTGCCTGCCGCAATTCCTGCCACCTGTGTTCCGTGTACATAATCGGTGGAATATGTATCTGCATCATCATCGCCGTAATCGTAGCGGAATGGAATCTTGACACTTTCATACACTCTGTTGACATCGTCCGAGGCATTAAATGCTGCGTCCGAAAGTATGGAGGATATATCTTGTTTTGTGTATTTGGGATTTTGGGGCGAATTGGAAAAAGCAATATGCTTTACATCAAATTCGCTGTCCAGTATGGCAATAACCTGACCACTTCCTGTATAACCCGATGTGTCCGAAGAGAGTGAATGAGTCATGGCTGAGGCGTTGCGCATCCTGAAATCTGCTTTTCTTCTGGAAGACACATACACAGCCTTAACTCCGTCTGTACCCCGTATGGCTTCCAAATCTTTATATTCTGCTTCAATAGCAAAGCCGTTAAAAAGCTCAGTATATGTATATTGAGGCTTAATATCCTCGGAAAGCTCCAAACTGATAGTATCCGCCGTTTCCTTATGCGACCTCAGAAGTGCATTTCGATACCTTTGTGCCTTTTCGGTCTTCATATAGCTTGCGCTGTCTTGGGGTAATTGAATTTCGGAAAGAACAGGACTTTCCTCCATTTCGACAATAAAGGTAACTTTATCTTCGTTGTCATATGACGGCAAAGCATCGGAAACATACTGTGCATTGGCATGTGCACCTGTTATAATAGCTGAAATTAAACAAAAAACCAGAACTGCCTTTTTCACTGCTCTTTTCTCCTTATTTTATAAGGTCTCCCACACCATTTAGTATATACCTTGGTCTGTAGGGGAAGTTGTCTATATCCTCCATAGCAGTAACACCGCTTAACACAAGTACGGTATCTACATTTGATTCGATACCTGCTATGATGTCGGTATCCATTCTGTCGCCTATAAAGGCTATGTCACCGCTATGACAATCAAGCTTCTTCATGCCGTGGCGAAGCATCACGGGATTGGGCTTACCTACAAAGTATGCCTTCTTGCCCGTTGAAATCTCGATAGGTGCTATTAGCGCTCCCGTTGCAGGCATGATGCCCCTTTCTGTAGGACCTGTAACATCGGGATTTGCTCCTATTAATTTAGCACCCGCACGCACAAGCTCTATTGCCTTTTCCAGTTTTTCAAAACTATAGGTGCGTGTTTCACCCACTACAACATAATCGGGATTTACATCGTTCATGTATATATTTCTGTCATAAAGTGCCTTTGTAAGTGCCGCCTCGCCTATAACATAAGCGGTACAGCCGGGATTTTGACTATGAAGAAATTCCGCCGTTGCCATAGCGCTTGTATAAAAATGCTTTGCAGGAACGCTAAGTCCCATTCTTTCGAGCTTCATGCTGAGTTCATGAGGTGTTTTTTCGGGGCTGTTTGTAAGAAATACGAATTTTTTGTTATTGTCAAGCATCCAGTTTACAAACTCACTTACTCCATCCAATATTTTGTTTCCGTGATATATAACACCGTCCATATCACATATGAAACCTTCTTTTTGCAAAATTTCCTCTATCATGATTAACCTCCGTTTGGGCATAAAAATACAATTATGTTTATTGTACCACATTACATACAATTTTGCAATTATTTTCTTCAAATTGACAAAGCAAATTGGCTATGATATACTACAATAAAAGGAGATGATAAAACATGGTTAAGCACATGATAATATGGAATCTTAAGGAAGAATTCACAAACGAGGAAAAAGCAAAAATCAAAAAGGAAATGAAAGAAAGTCTGGAAGCTCTTAAGGGTAAGGTACCGGGACTTGTGGATATAAAGGTATACATAGAACCTCTTGCAACCTCAAACGGCGATGTGATGCTTGACTCCACCCTGGAAAGTGAAGAGGCACTTAAAGCCTATGCCATCCACCCCGACCATGTGGAAGCGGCAAATACCAAGGTAAGACCTTTTACGGCATCAAGAAGCTGTATGGATTTTGAAATCTAAGCAGAAATATAAAAAAGTTCAGACCGCAAAAGCAAAAAAATTACGGCCATGACATTAAAGTCATAGCCGTATTTTTTTTGCTTATTTTCCGAGATATTTAGCGATTTCCTGTGCTACAAGTTTTGTAACAAGGTCTATATTGTCCTGACTCATAGCGGAAGTGCTCTTAATAACATCTGCCTTGCCGTCGCTGGAGAAGAGCTTCATCTTCTTTGTAGTTTCCATCTTAACAGCCTCTACTGCGGCAGGGATGAGGTCTATAAGACCCTTGTCCATGCTGTGGAACTTCTTGAATTCCGCTTCTACTGCAGCAACATTGATATCGGTAAAGATGTTTACCTTGCTTATACCTTCCTTAATAGCCTGCTTGAAGTCTGCATCTGTAAGACCCGAGCCGCCGTGGAGTACGAGGGGCACATCTACTGTATTTGCTATTGTGCGGATTCTCTCAAAATCGAGCTTGGGAGGAAGCTTGTATGCGCCGTGAGCATTACCAACGGCAATGGCAAGTGCGTCTACACCTGTCTTGTCTACAAAGTCCTTTGCAAGCTTGGGATCGGTAAAGAATGCTGAGGGGTCTTCCAGGTGGTCGCTACCCTCTGCAGAGCCTTCGTTATCGCCCACATGACCGAGCTCACCCTCGATTGTAGCACCGTAGGAGTGTGCAATGTCTGCCATTTCCTTAACCTTGCGTACATTCTCCTCGTAGGAATCGGTGGAGCAATCGTACATGATGGAGCTAAAGCCAAGCTCAAGAGCTTTTATACATGTATCGTATGTAAGACCATGGTCAAGGTGTACAACTACAGGTACATTTGCCTTCTTTGCCATGGGAATGAGATAGTAGGAAACCTCATCCAAAGGACCGTAAGGAAGAAGTACCTCCGCAGTACCCATGATAACCGGAGACCTTGTGCATTCAGCAGCAGCTATGATACCGCGCGCAAGCTCTAAGTTTACGGCATTAAAAAGACCTATAGCATAGTGGTGCTTTTTTGCCGGGATTAATACTTCGTTCATATTGACTAACATAATCTGTATCCTCCTATAAACATAAATAAACACAAATCAACACAAACCAACATTGTTGGTTATAATTATACACCCTTTTTTTTGACATGTCAATCTAAAATTAGCCAATTTTAAAGGAATCTTTTAATGTAGCGGTAAGATTGAATATAACATTGTCCTCTTTGGAGTATTTATCTACGGTAAAATAGCCGTTTCGCATAAACTGGAAGCTGTCGCCTATCTTTGCATCCTTTAAGTCTGCATCTATCTTGCAGTCTTTCTTAACTACAAGTGATTCGGGATTTAAGTTTTCCAGATAGTCCTCAAGGTCGCCCGGATTGGATGTCAAAAAGAGCTTGTCATACATATTCACAGTAGCATTTAAGCAGTTATTTGCATCTACCCACTGTATTGTACCCTTTACCTTTCTGCCGTCGGGAGAATTACCGCCCTTAGAAAGCGGGTCATAGGTGCAGATGAGTTCTGTAACCTCACCCTTTTCATCCTTTACAATTTCCTTTACCTTTATAAAGTAAGCACCCTTAAGTCTTACCTCGTTATCGGGAGTAAGTCTCTTGTAGCCCTTTACGGGGACTTCCATGAAATCTTCTTTTTCGATGTAGATATTCTTAGAAAAAGACACATTCTTTGTTCCTGCGTTTTCGTCGTTGGGGTTTATCTCTACAGAAAGAAGCTCGCTTTCATCGTCGGGGTAGTTTTCTATGGTAACCTTTAAGGGGTTAAGAACTGCCATTGCACGGGGCGCATTCATATTGAGGTTTTCCCTTACGCAGTGCTCAAGCATTCCGAAGTCTATTACACTAAATGCCTTTGCCACACCTATACGCTCTACAAAATCTATAAGAGCCTCTGCAGGATATCCCCTTCTTCTCATACCGCAGATTGTGGACATTCTGGGGTCGTCCCATCCGTCTACAATGCCGTCCTTAACAAGCTTTAAGCACTTTCTCTTACTTGTAAGAGTGTTTGTAAGATTTAATCTTGCAAACTCTATCTGTCTTGAGGGTACGGGGTAATCGCACGCCTTGAGCACCCAGTCATAAAGTGGTCTGTGGTCCTCGAATTCCAATGAACAAAGGGAGTGTGTTACACCCTCTGCAGTATCGGAAATGGGGTGTGCAAAATCATACATGGGGTATACACACCACTTATCACCCGTGCGGTGATGGGTAGCATGAAGAACTCTGTATATTACGGGGTCTCGCATGTTGATATTGCCCGAGGACATATCTATCTTGGCGCGAAGAACCTTTGAGCCTGTTTCAAATTCACCGTCCGTCATTCTCTTAAAGAGGTCAAGGTTTTCCTCTACACTTCTGTTACGGTAGGGGCTCTCCCTGCCGGGCTCTGTGAGGGTACCTCTGTACTCTCGGATTTCGTCTGCGGTAAGGTCATCCACATAGGCGAGTCCTTTTTTTATAAGCTTTATTGCACATTCGTATATCTCGGGGAAATAGTCCGAGGCATAGTACACATTGTCCCAGTTAAAACCAAGCCACTTTATGTCCTCCATGATGGAATCCACATACTCTACATCCTCTTTTGTGGGGTTGGTATCGTCAAGACGGAGATTGCATGTACCGCCGTACTTTTTGGCGGTGGAAAAGTCTATATTTATAGCCTTGACATGACCTATGTGGAGATAGCCGTTTGGCTCGGGCGGAAATCTTGTCTGTACCTTGTCGTACACCTTTTCCGCAAGGTCCTTATCTATGGCATCGTGTATAAAGTTAGAAACAGGTGCTTCCATTATGAAATCGCTCCTTTATAAGCTGAAATTCTCTCTAAAACTCTGTCGCGTCCCAATGTCTTCATAATTGAATACAAATCGGGCGACTTTGTTCTGCCTGTAACAGCAACCCTTATTATATTGCTCACATCGCCCACATGGCCTTTGTAGCTTTCGGGATTTGCCTTATACTCTTTAACCTCACGGGCAAAGCCGCCACTTTCGGCAAGATCCTTTAAGGTATTAAACCACTCGTTATTATCACAATTTTCATCGTACATATCCATGTACTGTGTAAGAATTGAAATTATATCTTCTTTGGATACATTCTCTATAGTATCGTATTCGCCTGTAAACAGCTCATCAAACATAAATGAAAATGCTCCGCGTACCTCCGACCACTTGCCTATATCCTTACGGGGTTTATCGGGGTTGCGGTCAAAACCAAACATTGCCACAGAGTAGTCCTTGTCCCTTGTAAGAAGAGTATAAAGCTCGCTGTCGTACTTCTTTGCCCAGTCTGTTGCAAGCTCATAAACCTTTTCGGCAGTAAATGAGCCGATTTTGTTCTTGCATATATCGTTTAATTTAACAAGGTCAAAGAGCGCTCCCGAATTACTCATCTTGTTCATTTCGAGTTTAAAATCTGTCCATGGTGCATTTTTATTTGCACGGCGGAAATCCTCAAAGGTGTAGTTTGCAAGATTTAAAAGATATTCTATAACACCATCTACGGGATAACCCTCATCGGAATACCACGAAACTGCTGCCTCGGGGTCCTTGCGCTTGGATATCTTGCGCTTGCCTCCGTCATCTTCCTTCATAATAGGTGCTATATGCGCATACTTGGGAGGCTTGATTCCGAGCATTGCAAACATCTGCAGGTGAATTGGAACTGACGATATCCATTCGTCACCTCTTATAACATTGGTTGTACCCATAAGATAATCATCCACAACATGAGCAAAGTGATATGTGGGTATTCCATCAGACTTTAATATAACAACATCTACTATATTTTCGGGAAGCTCTATCTTTCCTCGTATACCATCCTTGTAGGAAATTCTTCTTTCTTCGCTTCCCATGGATTTAAGTCTTAATACATAGCTTTTGCCGCTTTTGATATTTTCTTCTATTTCCTCAAAGCTCAAATTACGGCAATATGCGTGCTTACCGTGGTAGCCGGGGAGAATCTTTTCTGCCTCCTGCTCCTCGCGGATTTTGGCAAGTGTTTCCTCCGAGCAGAAGCAGGGGTATGCCATACCATCTTCTACAAGCTTCTTGGCAAAACACTGATAAATTGCAGCTCTTTCGCTCTGCTTGTACGGACCGTAGTCTCCGCACTGGGTATCAAAGTCCACAAAACCCTCGTCTATGGTGATGCCAAACGCCTTTAAGCCCTCTATAATCTTGGAAACACCGTCATCCACCTCACGCTTTTTGTCGGTGTCCTCTATTCTAAGTATAAATTTACCGCCGCTTTGATGTGCTATCCTCTCGGATATGAGAGATGCAAAAAGACCGCCTATGTGCAAAAAGCCCGTAGGACTGGGGGCAAAACGGGTAATCTTGGCTTCTTCGCCAAGGTTTCTTTTGGGATATAGTGCTTCATAATCCGCTATGGTTTTGTCTATGTGCGGAAAAAGAAGTCCGGAAAGTTTTTTGTAATCCATTTGCGTCATCCTTTATTAAAATATAGCATAAAAATCTAATTTATATAATAACACAAAAATATTCCAATGTCAAACTAAGCATCAATCAATATCCAGCTTGGAATAAAGTATACTCTGACTCTTGTAAAGTCCGCTTTTTCCCGACATCATATAGCTTACTGCACACACAAGGCAGAACATGAGTATTGAGTCCGTACCGAAAATTTCCGCCGCAAGAAATACCGAAGCAAGCGGACAGTTTACCACACCGCAGAAAAGCGCTATAAAACCTATCGCTGCACCAATCGATGCATCCATGCCTATAACCGGTGCCGCAACGCATCCGAATGCAGAGCCAACGAAAAATGCGGGAACGATTTCACCGCCCTTAAAGCCTGCGGCAAGGCTTACCGCCGTAAACATGATTTTTAAAATAAATGCTTCGTATGACGCTTCGCCCTCCAGGGCTTTTGTTATAATATGCATACCTGCGCCGTTGTAATCGTATGTATCAAAAGACCATGTAAGTCCAAGGACTAACGCACCGCCTAAAAATGCCCTTAAATATTTGTTGGGCACAAGTCTTTTTGCACCTTTTTCCATGGTGGCTATAGTCTTACAGAACACGATGCTTAAAAATGCGCAAAGTATTGATAGTACAATTATCCTTACTACAAAAACGGGCGATGACATGTCGCACAGTACAGGTGCAAATCTTACGGGTGCTATACCGAGTGCCGTGCTTATGCCAAATGCAACAGCAGAAGAAAGCACACAGGGAAAGAGCGCCCCATAGTGCATACTGCCCACCAAAGTAACCTCAAGTGCAAAAACCGATGCCGCAACAGGTGTACCGAAAAGTGCAGTAAACACCGCACTCATACCACTCATAACTGCTATCCTTATACCTGTGGGTTTAAGGTGAAAAAGTCTTCCTATACCGTAGCCGCAGCTTCCTCCAAGTTGGAGTGCCGCACCCTCTCTGCCTACTGATGCTCCCACAAGATGACTTAGGGCAGAGCCTGTAAATATGAGAGGAAGCATGGGCAGTGGTACCTTTTTGTCCCCTCGCACAGAGTCAAATACACGGTCTGTATCCATAGGGGCGCTTTTCTTAAAAATTGCATAGAGCGACATCACACACAAAGCGCCTATAGGAAGAAAATAAATTATCCAGGTGTTTTCCGTCCTAAGCTGCGTAACCAAATCTATGCACACATGGAATAAGCTCCCTGTAAATCCTCCCGCTATACCTGTAAGTAAAGCAATTAAAAGCCCTTTTGCAAGGGCTTTTGTATGTTCTTTTATATTTTTTGTCGTTTGTTTTAATAAATTCATTTTAATTACCTTTTGTTCTTGGCTTCTTCAAGCTTAATATGACGGCGCATCTTAACCTCATTAGGCATAGACTTAATGTCTCCTGCGGCAGTAAGTGCCATTCTTGTAAAGAGAGGTCCGAAGAGTTCATATATGAGAACTGCAAACAAGGTTATGTTTCTTATAAGATTACCCTCGGCTCCAAGCTGCATTGCGGTAATTGTCATACCGAGAGCTACACCCGCCTGCGGAAGAAGCGTAATACCAAGGTACTTGCAAATAGAGCTTTCGCACTTAACCCATTTTGCACTCATAAAGGAGCCTGTGTATTTTCCTATGGAACGGAACAAAATATAAACGATACCGATACCAACTATGGCTATATCTGTAAATACACCAAGCTCAAGCTCTGCACCGCTTATAACAAAGAAGAGTGCAAAAAGCGGAGATGTCCACTTATCCGAAGCTCCCATAAGGTCGTGTGAAAGTGAACATGTATTGCAGAACACAGTACCTAACATCATGCACACAAGAAGCGAAGAAAAGCTTACATGTACAGGTCCTATATGGAAGTCAAGCATAGCAAGCGATGCTGTAAGAAATACAAAAGCTATTGTAAGGTTCAATCTGTTTGTATTGGAATTAAAGAGCTTTTCGAGATATGTAAGTACTATTCCCATCACTGCACCAAGGCCAAGCGAAAGTACAATTTCCACCAAGGGATTTACCACTATGGATATAAGGTCAATATCGCCCGAATTTAAAGTTTTTGCTATACCAAACGATACTGCAAAAACTACAAGACCAACGGCATCGTCAAGAGCAACTATAGGAAGAAGAAGTCTTGTAAGGGGTCCGTCTGCCTTGTACTGACGCACAACCATAAGAGTTGCCGCAGGTGCTGTGGCAGTAGCTATGGCACCGAGTGTAATTGCCTGAGCAAGAGATATCTTGTCGGGCATCATAAAGTGCAAAGCAATAAGAACAGCATCCACTAAAAGTGCCGCAACAAGTGCCTGAACTACACCTATTACAAGAGCCTGCTTTCCTGTTTTCTTAAGCTCGTCCACACGGAACTCATTTCCTATAGAAAAGGCAATAAACGCAAGCGCCACCTCGGATATGAGTGCAAGTCTTGATACTGCATCATGTGTATTAAAGCCAAGACCGTTTATGCCAAGTGCACCAAGACAGTAAGGTCCTATAAGCACACCTGCAATAAGATACGCAGTAACAGACGGAAGCTTTAAGGGCTTAAACGCTCTTGTCATAAGAAGTCCTGCAAGCAGGGCTATGGATACAGATAGTAAAGTACTCATTTTTAAAACATCCTCTTTCTTAGAATTTCGCCAAAAAAACGCACGATGACATTATATCACCGTGCTGTCAATATTTCAACAATAATTTTTTATAAATCTTTTACGTTTTTTAACATTTTTTTGTGCACAAATAAATCAGCGATTATATTCTTTTATTTTGCGGTCTATTCTGCGCTTTGCTTCTTTTTCCGCTATGGCATTCCTTTTATCATAGAGCTTTTTACCCTTGGCAAGTGCAAGCTCTATCTTAACCTTTGAACCCTTAAGATACACCTTGGTGGGTATAAGAGAATACCCGTCCTCTTTTACCTTGCCTATAAGACGGCGTATCTCCGCCTTGTGCATAAGGAGTTTGCGCTCTCTTAAGGGGTCTTTGTTAAAGATATTTCCCTTTTCGTAAGGACTTATGTGCATACCTATAAGCATTACCTCACCGCTTTGCACGGAAGCAAAGGAGTCCTTAAGGTTTACCTGCCCTGCCCTTATAGACTTAACCTCCGTGCCTGCAAGAGATATTCCGCACTCATAGGTTTCCTCTATAAAGTAGTCGTGATATGCTTTTTTGTTTTGTGATATTAGCTTAATGCTCTCTTTGTCTTCCATATAAGTCACCTTAGTTCAAAATTTATATTTCCGCTCTGCATGTCTGCAGATGCTACAATAATATCCACGCTGTCGCCTATGCGGTATGACTTGCCAGTGCGCTCGCCCGTAAGCGAGAGGTCTTTAGAGTCGAACACATAGTAATCGTCTCTTAAATCAGAAAGCCGCACGAGCCCCTCTATGCCGTTTTCAAGCTGGGCATAAAAGCCGAAATTCGTGCAGGAGCTTATGATAGCACTGCACTCATCACCTATATGCGAGTGCATATATTCTGCCTTTTTGATATCATCCGCCTCGCGCTCCGCTTCCATTGCTCCAAGCTCGGTTTCGCTTGATTTTACGGAAACCTCAGCCACAAACTTCTTGTAGTACCTTGCTCTTTTTTCTGAAATACCGCAGGAAATGAATTCCTTTATAATCCTGTGTATAGCAAGGTCGGGATAGCGCCTTATGGGCGATGTAAAATGGCAATAGTACTTAAACGAAAGTCCAAAATGCCCAAGGCACTCATGGCTGTATTTGGCTTTCATAAGCGAACGAAGCATAACCTTATTTACAATAAGCTCTTCCCTCTTGCCCTTTACCTCATTTACGATTTTTGCATACTCACCCGGGTGGGCACTGTGCGAAAGATGGTAGCCCATATTGGATGCAAAATCATTGAATGCACGAATTTTGTCCGAAGACGGTTTCTCGTGAATTCTGTATACAAAGGGGATTTCCGTCCAGAAAAACTGCTCTGCAACAACCTTATTTGCAAGAAGCATAAATTCTTCTATAATTTTATTTGATACACCGCTGTAGTGCTTGTACACATCTACAGCTCTGCCGTTCTCGTCGGTTATAATTTTAATTTCGGGGAAGTCGAAGTCTATACTGCCCTGTGACATTCGTTTGGTACGGAGTATACCCGAAAGAGTCTCCATGGCTTTAAGTTCATCTGCTATATGACTGTACTTTTGTGTAAGCTTACTGTCACCCTCCAGAATTGCCGTTACATCATCGTATGTCATGCGTTCGCATGAGCATATTATTCCTTCGCAAATTTCGTGGTCTGTCACTTCGCCGTTTTCGTTTATTTTCATTACAACAGACAGTGTGAGCCTGTCCTCACGGGGATTTAAACTGCATATTCCGTTGGAAAGCTTTTTGGGAAGCATGGGTACCACACTGCCGGGAAAATACACGCTTGTTCCTCTGGAAAGCGCCTCCTTGTCGAGAGGACTTCCCTCTGTAACATAGTGGGTAACATCGGCAATATGGACGCCCAAGGTGTATATACCGTCCTCGTATTTTATGCCTACAGCATCGTCAAAATCACGGCTGTCTGTACCGTCTATGGTAAAAATTTTTTCTCCCCGAAAATCCGTTCTTGATGCTATATCCGCCTCGGATATGGTGTCATTTATATTGTCACATTGCAGGGTAACTCTCGGCGGAAATTCTTCCCTAAGACCGTGGGCACGCATTACAGAAAGCATATCCACTCCTTTTGCATCGGGGAAGCCGAGAACCTCGGCTATTTCGCCCTCGGGCTTGGAATTGTACTTTTTGGGGTCGTGCCACTTGGTAATACGGGCAACCACCTTCTGACCGCTACGGGCATTTAAAAATCTTTTCTTGGATATGAATATATCAAACGGTATCTTTTCGTCATCGGGAATTACAAAGCCGAAATTACGGCTGTTTTCAAAGGTACCTACCACAAGATCGGTTTTTCTTTTTATAATCCTTACAACTCTGCACTCGGGTCCTCTCTCAGTTTTAGCCAAAGGCTCTGCCAGAACGGTGTCGCCGTTTAGCGCTCCGCCAAGGTGTGACGGGGGTATGAATATATCCTCTCTGTCCTCTCTTTCGAGAAAGCCGAAGCCACCTCTTGCAAGAGCTACACTTCCCTTAAGATAACCTAATTTTTCGGGCGAGGCGTACTTTTTCTTGGATGTCTTTATGATTGAATATTCTTTTACAAGCTCATCCAATATAAGCATAAGTTCCTCTCTGTCATCGAAAGGGATGCCCAGCATGAGCATTATTTCCTCTATATTTACCGGAGGATAGCTTTCGTCTGACAAAAAGTTTAATATAGTTTGTTTTCTATCCATTTTTACCTCTTATATCTTTTTATCAAAAGTATTCCCAAAAAGCCCTTGAATCATAATTTATTTTTTTATGTAGTCTATAAGCTCTCCTATTGCCGTCTTGTCTGTATAATCTCCGTCACAGTCGCAAAGGTCTATAAGGAGCTTTTCCATCTCGGTTGGGTTTTGCTTTCCCGACATAAGCTTTTTAAGACTCTTTATAGCAGTTCTGTGCACAACGGAAAGCTCGGAAACTACCATCTTGCCAAGGAAATTAAACACCTTAATTTCCTTTGGAAGACCTTTTTTAAAGTTCTTTTCTATTACAAGCTTATCATAATAATCTCTGCAATCTATCGGAGTAATTCCTGTGGTATATACGGCAATTTTTTTGTCTTTCAATACATCGAGGTTTTTTGTAATAAGGCTTACCCCTGCAATTACCTCAGCATAGAGCCCTCCGCCGTATATGATGGTATCGTAGTCTTTTAGGTCTTCTGCCCTGATATCCCTTACATCTACTGCCTCGCATGAAAGTTCATCCGCTATCCACTGGGCATATGTTCTGGTAGACCCGTACTTTGATTTATATATAACTATTGCTTTCAAGCCATCATCTCCGATTTGATGTTTTTTGTGAAATTATATGAACGGTTTTGACATTATATTCTGTCAGAAAGGAAGCTTTCTTCCCTCTTTCTTCCACTCCATGAATTCTGCAGTTGCACAGAAAAGCACATCACCCGAGGAATTGATAGCGGTTTCTAAAGAATCCTGAACTACTCCTATAATAAAGCCTACCGCCACAACCTGCATGGCAATATCCTGACCTACACCCAAAAGCGAACATGCCATAGGTATAAGAAGAAGCGAGCCGCCCGCAACACCCGAAGCACCGCAGGCACCCAGAGTTGCCACAAAACTTAATAAAACCGCAAAGACGATATTTACATTAATACCCTGTGAAAAAGCTGCGGAAAGCGCCATTACAGTTATAGTTATAGCTGCACCGTCCATATTGATTGTGGCACCAAGGGGTATTGAAACGCTGTAATACTCTCTGTCTAAACCGAGTCTTTCGCAAAGGCTCATGTTTACGGGTATGTTTGCCGCAGAGCTTCTTGTGAAAAATGCGGTTACACCCGACTCCTTAAAGCACTTAAATACAAGCGGATAAGGATTTCTTTTAAGAGAGACTCCCACGATAAGCGGGTCTACTATAAGTGCCACCGCAAGCATACATCCTACAAGCACTGCAAGAAGCTTACCGTAATCTGTGAATATCTCCAGACCGTATTCATTTACAGAAGAGTACACAAGACCCATTATGCCAAAGGGTGCAAGCTGAATAACCCATGCAACTGCCTTTGATACAGCATTGGATACATCGGTGAGAACTTCTTTTGTCTTATCACCTGCTCCTATTCTTAGAGCAAGTCCCAACACAACCGCCCATGTAAGAATACCTACATAGTTACCCTCTATTATAGCTTTTACAGGATTCATAACCATGTTGGAAAGAAGTACCGAGAACACCTCGCCAAGTCCCGAAGGTGCGCTGTTTTCTGCTGCTGCAGAAAGAGGAATTGTTACTTTAAACATATAGCTTCCTATTACGGCGACCACAGAGGCAAGGAAAGTACTTAGTATATAGAAGAAGATAACCTTGGTGAACCTCTTACCTATACCGCTTGAAGCCGATGAAAGAGAAGAAATAACAAGTACAAAAACAAGTATTGGTGCAATGGCTTTTAGCGCACCTACAAATATGGTTCCAAATACCGCTGCAAAGCTTGCCCCAGGAACCCACAGGCCAAGACATATACCTATAATAAGTCCGAGAGCTATCCTTAAGATAAGCGGTGATTTAGTGTAATACCCAAAAATTTTTTTCATAATTTTCCTCCGTATATTTACAATGACATTAATCTGCCTTTACCTTTACAACTATCTTCTTGACAGGTGCATTTATACCATTATACGCCATACCCGGTCTATGTATATCCTCGGGAAAGAATATTGCGTATTCACCTGAAGATACATTGCATACCGCAGCATCCGAAAAATGCTCATAGAATTCCACATCCTTGACATCGTTGTATTCGGATTTTACGATAGCTTTGGAAATATCGAATACCTCCATGGTCTCCACGCCCGAAACTATGTACTGGATATCTATATAGTTTCGGTGTCCTTCGCTTTTGCAATCCTGTGCATTTTTTGTGTTGTACTCCTGCACGGAAGCATAGAGGTCTTTTCCGTTTATTTCGTACTTGCCGGCAGTAAGATTTTCTGATACGGCTTTATCTATAAATTCAAAAGCCTCTTTAAAATACTTATTTAGTCCATAGTATTTTTTTGAATTTTTAAGTGTAGCATAAATCATTTTTATATCCTCCTATTGCTGTATAGCTTTATTTTTCCACTTGCCTCTTAAATAGAAAATAACTGTTATAACTGCACCCAGTACCCATGACGCAAGAAGTGAAATCTGTATACATATGCTCTGACCGTTGGGCAGGTCGGGTGTTCTTGTAAGATACGATATTCCGTAAGCAAGCGGTATTCTTATGGCTACTGTGGATATAAGCGAAATCCACATAGGCGTCATGGTGTCTCCCGCACCCCTCATTATACCCGAGAGAGACTGCGTAACTGCCACCGCAATATAGCCTGCGGCAAGTATTCTCATGAGGTAATTACTCATATTTACAAGCTCTTTGGTATCTGTAAATATAGCCATAAGATACTTACCGAATATAAGCAGTATACCCGTTATGGTTGCAGAGCAGGCAACCGCAATTAATGTTCCCTGCTTTGCACCTTGGGTAACTCTGTCGTGAAGCCCCGCACCGATATTCTGACCTGCATATGTGGTAAGTGCAAGTCCAAAGGAAAAGTTTGGCATCATGGCAAAGCCGTCCACACGCATTATTACAACATTTGCCGCAATAAACAGTTCTCCGAACTGATTTGTAAGCGACTGCACCACTATCATTGCAGAGGAGAATATAGCCTGTGTAAGACCTGCAGGTATGCCAAGGCTTATAACTCGTTTTGCATATTCTGCCTTGGGCTTAAGGTAATACAGGTTGAAATCGAAGTATTCCTTCATCCTGGAAAGCTTTATCACACAAAGTGCCGAAGACACAAACTGTGCGATGATTGTAGCAAGTGCAACACCCGAAACTCCCATACCAAGCTCTGCAACAAAATATATATCAAGCGCAATGTTTATACCTGTAGCCACAAGAAGATATATAAGTGCAGAAAAAGAATCTCCCAGACCTCTTAATATACCGCTTAATATATTGTAATAGACCATGCCCGCAATACACATAAGAGATATAAAAAGATACCAATAGCAATCATTTATAATGCTGTCCGGTGTGTTCTGAAGTTTTAGCACAGGCATTATAAGCGGGGTTGCAAAAATCATAAGCGCCGCACATGAAACTAATGTAACTATAATGGAAGTGCCTACAGTATGCGAAATAGCCTCACGGTTTTTGGCACCGACATACTGCGAAACCATAACATTTGCTCCCGAGGATATACCCATAAAAAGTACCAGAAGCATATTTAATATCGGTAGGGCGCTCCCTACCGCCGCAAGCGCATTATCGCCAACATACTGCCCTACGACTATACTGTCTACCGTACTGTAAAGCTGCTGTGCAATGTTTCCTATAAGCATAGGGAGAGTAAATGCTATAATGCTCTTCCATGGTGCTCCCTTTGTCATGTCTGTAGGTGTGTTGAGTTTTTTAAACATTTGAATACCTCTTTAATCTGTCATTTGTTTTTTTACATATTTTCCTAGTTTACACTATACCACAAGCCAACAACAATTTCAATGTAAGAAATATATTTGTAACAAAAAAAGAATCCGCGCTCGCAGATTCTTTTTTTAAAACCCTTAAATTATTTTATTTCAGGAAGGCTTGCCGCAGCAACGGACTGACCTACTCTTCTTGAATTTTCATCAGGGATGTGAAGCTTTATCTTCTTTGAAAGCTCGGGGAACTCCTTGTCGAGTACCTCCTGTGCTCTTTCCAGAAGAATTACTCCGCCCTCTCCCGAAGTAACTCTGCCCATTATAAGAACATGCTTTATATCATAGAATTCTGTATAGAAAGCTATTGCATAACCAAAGTATGCACCTATTGTATCGTAGATATCCTTGGCTCTTTCATCGCCCTCTGCCATGAGCTTTTGTACAACCTTAAGCTTTTCGGCAGGAGAAAGACTTTCGTCAAGTTCAATTCCTGCATAGGGAGCAAGCTTAATTACGCCGTCCTGTGAGAAATACTTAACACCGCAGCCGTAGTCGCCCGACCATTCATCCACCATTGCATCGGTGTTGAAATCACAGGGAACAAATGCAAGCTCGTTGAGCCAGCCTGTAATGTTGCCATTGGGGTCTACATATCCGCCTGCCTCGGAGGTACCCATTGCAACACCAAGAACGGAATTATCGTCTAAGTCCATTGCTCCTGCAAGCGCTGTAACATCGCCGTCGTTTGCAACCTCTATCGGAATATTCTCTCCGATTTCCTTTGCTACATCTATGTACATATTCTTGACTTTCTTGTCAAAATCTTCGTCACTTACCTTAAGGAAGAGCGACGCTACCATTATGCGGTTATCTACATATACACCTGCGCTCGATACACCTATTGCATCTACTCTGGGCATATGCGAAGCCGCTGTCTTCATAGTCTCTAAAATACCATTGTAGTGATAGTCGGGGTCCTCGTTTATCTTGGGGAACCATACTACCTCTTCGGAATATACGCTTTCGCCGTTTACAACAGCGCTTACCTTACGGTCACTTCCGCCTGCATCAAAGCCGATTCTGCAGCCGTCTAAGTGTCTTCCTATGGGTGCGGCGCCCGATACATCGGAGGGAGCATCCTCATATGCACGAACTTCCACTTCAAAGGGCTTCTCGTATACTCTTTCCATAAAGCATACATCAAAATCCCTAAGTCCGCCATGGGTATAAGCTTCTTTAATCTTATTTCCCACAATCTCGCTTCCTGCGATTATTATTCTGTAGCCGCCCGCCACCCAGAGAAGCGATTTTGCCATTCTTTCCACAAAGTTGAAGTTCTCCTCATCGTAACCTGTGCCGTCCTTATAAATGCGTGTTTTGTAAGTGGTTATATAGCCCTTGTTTCTTTCTATGGCTATTACCATATCCTGTCCGTTTTCCTTTGTGGCTTCGCGCATCTCTCTGCATACTACAGAAAGAGGCATAAAGCCGGGGTCTAATTTTGCATTTACCTTAAGCTTCATACTTAATCTTACCTCCTATGATTGTTGTATTTACATTAAATTCATTGTCTGTAATTATGATATCCGCATCCTTGCCCACTTCCAAAGATCCTTTTTTATCCTGCAATCCTATAACTGTTGCAGGATTTAATGATGCACAGTTTACACACTCCCAAAGCGGAATGGAAGAGGATGTATATACATTCCATACGCCCTTATTGAGCTTTAATGTGCTTCCTGCTATTGTTCCGTCTGCAAGTCGGCATACTATACCGTCGTAAATTATCTTCTCTCCGCCGAGGGTGTACTCACCTATGGGAAGTCCGCCCGCAGGGAGACAGTCTGTTATAAAGCAGAGCTTTCTGCCCTTTAACTTAAAGAGCATGTCATAAAATGCCGATGAAACATGGAATTTGTCCACAATAAGCTCGCAGGATACATCGGTATTAAGTGCCGCCGTTACCACGCCAGGCTCTCTGTGAGAAAGCGGTGTCATGGCATTGAAAAGATGTGTAACATGCGAAGCACCTGCTGCCACAGAGTCACATGCAGTCTTATAGTCTGCCGAAGTATGCCCCATAGATACCACAACATCGGTATCTCTTCTTATAGCTCTTATACCCTCAAAATCGTTTTCATCCACATCGGGAGCAAGAGTGATTGTCTTTATGATATCTGCATATTCTTTAACAAAGTCTGCATCTATCTTCTTAATATGTCTTTCGTCCTGAGCACCTTTTTTTGCAGGGCTTATGAACGGTCCCTCTGCATGACAGCCGAGAATTGCACTACCGTCCCAATCCTTACTCTCCTCTTTGAGCTTTCTAAGAACCTCAAGAGAACCTTTTATTACCTCCATATCTACCGTCATGGTAGTAGGAAGGTATCCTGTAACACCGTTTGCCGCAATTCCCTTAGAAATAGTGCGTATGCTCTCCTCATTGGCATCGCATACATCGCAGCCGTTGTAGCCGTGTATATGTAAATCTATAAGTCCGGGGGCAACATAGCCTCCCTTGGCATCTATAACATTGGCACCCTGAGGCACCTTATCCATAGCAATTATGCCCTCAATTTTGTCCGAATACAAAAGAGCAAATCCATTAAGAATCCTGTCTTTTAAAATGATTTGTCCGTTTATGATTGCATTCATAAAAACACCTCCCATTTTATACCTAAATATTATCAAGAAAGTATATTTTTGTCAATGAAACAGCAGACGGATTTTAAATTTCAAAAAAAATACTAACTTTATGTGCTAATTTATGACAGTATATATAAATATCCACATGGGAAAAATCGTATTAAAACATTTCAAAAGGAGCGCTTATCATGAACAAGGTTGAAATATGCGGTGTAAATACTGCCAAGCTTCCCACCCTATCCCGAGAGAAAAAGGACGAGCTGCTCAAAAAAATAAAAGAGGGTAACACCTTTGCACGAGAGGAATTTGTGGAGGGAAACTTAAGACTTGTGCTTAGTGTAATACAGAGATTTGCAAACAGAGGCGAAAATCCCGACGACCTTTTTCAAGTTGGGTGTATAGGACTTATAAAAGCCATAGACAATTTTGACATTCGCCAGAATGTCCAGTTTTCCACCTATGCCGTTCCTATGATAATAGGCGAGGTAAGAAGATATTTAAGAGACAATAATTCTGTACGGGTAAGCCGTTCCTTAAGAGATACCGCCTACAAAGCTCTCAAAGTAAAAGAAGAGCTTACCATAAAAAACGGAAAGGAGCCTACAATAAGTGAGATTGCAAAAGAGCTTAATATGTCCAAGGAGGATGTGGTACTTGCCACTACTTCCATACAGGACCCCGTCTCGCTCTACGAACCTATATACAATGACGGAGCCGATGCGATATTCGTAATGGATCAGCTCGGTGACACCAAAAACACAGACGAAAACTGGTTGGAGGAAATCGCACTAAAAGAAGCATTAAAGAAGCTGTGTGCAAGGGAAAAACGCATTCTCGATTTGCGTTTTTTTAAGGGCAGAACACAGATGGAGGTTGCATCAGAGCTTGGTATAAGTCAGGCGCAGGTTTCAAGACTTGAAAAAAGTGCGTTGTCTCACATGAAAAAACATATATAATATCCCCGGGGTGTGAATGAATTCCAATCACACCTCTTTTTACATAATTTACACTCAAAAATTGTTGCAATATCATATAATAATATGATATACTTAATTATGTATGATTTGGAAAGCGAGGCTTTTTGAAAATTGAACATAAATATACGCGGTTTAAACATAAATTACATATGCGAAGGCGAAGGCGAGTGCGTTGTCCTGCTTCACGGCTGGGGCTCAAACATCACCCTCTTTAAAGGTATGACAGAGCTTCTTAAAACCAAATACAAGGTACTGGCACTTGATATGCCCGGTTTTGGTCTTTCCGACGAGCCTTCAAATCCGTGGTGCGTGGAGGACTATGCGGATTTTATTATAGAATTCTTATCGCACTTCGATGTGAAATCGGCTTGCTTTCTTGGGCACTCGTTTGGAGGCAGGGTGATAATAAAATTATTTGAAAAACAAAGCCTGCCCTTTAAAATACCCAAGGTAATACTTGTGGACAGCGCAGGCGTTAAACCCAAAAAGACAATTTCGCAAAAAATAAAAATCGCCACATATAAAACAGGTAAAAAAATACTTAAAACTGCAGTTATGCAAAACCTCTTTCCCGATGCGTTAAATAAGCTCGCATCAAAAAGCGGCTCGGCAGACTACAGGGCGGCATCGCCAGTTATGAGGCAGACTATGGTTAAGGTTGTAAACGAAGACCTTACACATCTTTTTAGCAGAGTTTCCCCTCCCACTCTTCTTATTTGGGGTGAGAACGATACCGCAACGCCCGTATCTGATGCCGAAATCATGGAAAAGCTCATGCCCGATGCAGGGAAGGTTATTTTAAAAAACTGCGGACACTTTTCATTTGTGGAAGACAGCTACACCTTTTTAAGAGTGCTTGCCTCATTTATGAATATTTGACGAAAGGACCTATCCTACATGAACACATTCTTTCTTACTTTGTGTACGGTTTTGGGATGCATTGCATATGCGGTTTCTCTCATTAAGTTCACACATTTCTTTCAGCTCAATTCATACAGAGCGTCTCTGCAGTTTAAATGGATAAAACTAAATTCTTCCAAACTGTTTCCGAATATATTCTTTGGCGCTTTTATGTTTTTTGGTGCATTGTTTGAAGGCATTGCAGGATATATAGTATTTACAGCCTCGTCTGTTCTGGCAATTCTGTCATCACTGCCCAAAAAAGCAAAAAAGCCTCTTGTATACACCATGCGCGTCAAGAGACTTCTTGCAACATGCTTTGTAATTCTTACAATACTTATTATTTGGGGGCTTTCTTTGGGTGCATCACTATGCTTTATACTTTGCCCGTTTATAATAATTCTGGCAAACCTTATAAACAGACCCTTGGAAAGTGCCATAAGTAATTACTATATAAACGATGCAAAAAAGCTTCTTTCTTCATCCAATGCAAAAGTGATAGGCATAACGGGAAGCTACGGCAAAACAAGTGTGAAGTACTATCTGTCTACCCTATTAAAAGCAAAGTACAATGTACTTATGACTCCCGAGAGCTACAACACCCCTATGGGCATTGTAAAGACCATTCGCTCCTCGTTAAATGCATTCCACGAGATTTTCGTATGCGAGATGGGTGCAAAGCGCGTGGGCGAAATCAAGGAAATATGCGATATAGTTCACCCCGAATTGGGAGTTATAACCTCTGTTGGACCCCAGCATCTTGAAACCTTTAAATCGCTTGATAATGTAAAAAAGACAAAATTCGAGCTTGCAGACTCTCTGCCCGAGGGCGGTATGCTTTTTCTTAACGGAGACGATGAAAACATAAATTCGTTTAAAGGAACAAGGCAAAACATAAGCTACTCCGTTAACGGCAAGGGCGCATATAACGCTTCGGACATTACCGTAACAGAAAAAGGAACTTCCTTTACCGTAACTGCACCAAACGGCGAAAAGTGCGAATTTACCACCAGGCTTATAGGTACTCACAATGTATTAAACATCACAGGCGCTATTGCGGTATCTCACAGTCTGGGCATTGAACTTGGGCTTCTTAAAGCACAGGTGTCAAAGCTAAAGAGCGTGCCCCACAGACTTGAGCTTGTAAGGCGGGGCGCAGACATCATAATAGACGATGCATACAACTCCAACCCAAGCGGAACAAAGGCGGCACTTGAAACCCTCTCATACTTTGAGGGTATGAAAATCCTTCTTACTCCCGGTATGGTGGAGCTTGGCGAAAAGCAGGACGAATTAAACCGTGAATTCGGCGTAAATGCAGCAAAGGTATGCGACTATGTGATTCTTGTGGGCAGAAATCAGACAGAACCCATTGCCAAAGGTCTGGGCGATGCAGGCTATCCCCAAAACAAGGTGTATATAGCTTCTGACTTTACAGAAGCCATAAACCACGCATATGCCCTTAAGTGTTCCTCCAAGAAGATAATACTTCTTGAAAATGACCTTCCCGACAACTATTAATAATCTTAAAAAGGACTGATATATATATGAAACTGAAACTCTGTGTACTTTTTGGCGGCAAAAGTGTAGAACACGAAATTTCCATTATTTCTGCCGTTCAGGCAATGCGCCACATAAACCGCGACAAGTACGATGTAATACCCGTATACATTACAAAATCAAATGAAATGTTCTGCGGTGAGTGTCTTACCGAGATAGAAGAATACACCAATATATCCGCACTATTAAAAAAGTGCAAAAAGGTTACCTTTGTGACCGAGGGTGGTAAGACATATCTTAAGAAACTTAGTGCAAAGCTCTTTGAAAAGAGTGAAATAACCCATGTGGACATGGCATTTCCCATAGTCCACGGAACAAACTGCGAGGACGGAACTCTTCACGGCTACCTTGCCATGATGAATCTGCCCATAGTAGGATGCGGTCTCACCGCTTCGGCAATAGGCATGGATAAATACTACATGAAGACCGTATTTAAGGATAACGGCATACCCGTACTCGACTGCAAGTGCTTTACTGCAAAGGAATTTAGTGATGATTCAAGTGCCGTAATATCAGCCATTGAGGACAAAATCCCCTACCCTGTAATAGTAAAGCCCGTTAACCTCGGCTCAAGTGTAGGTATAACCAAGGCAACTGACACCTCTTCGCTTATGGAAGCACTCGAAAATGCCTTTAACTTTGCAAGCAAGGTGCTTGTAGAAAAGGCTGTGGAAAACCTTAAGGAGATAAACTGCTCCGTACTTGGTGACTGCGACGATGCCGAGGCGAGCGAATGCGAAGAGCCTGTAGGAAGCGACAACATATTAAGCTATGAAGACAAATACACATCAGGAGGAAAAGGCGGTGCAAAGGGCGGCTCAAAGGGTATGGCAAGCCTTAAGCGAAAGATACCTGCAGACATAACAAAAGAGCAAAGAGACACCATACGAAAGATGGCGGTAGATGCCTTCAAGTGTCTCGGATGCAACGGCATAGTAAGAATTGACTTTATGATAGATACCGCCTCGGGCGATATATATCTTAACGAAATTAACACTATCCCCGGCTCGCTCTCATTTTACCTTTGGGAGCCACTTGGAATTAAATATCCCGAGCTTTTAGACAGAATGATAGAACTTGGCAAAAAGCGCCACAGAGAAAGTCAGGAAATTTCCTACGCATTCGATACAAATGTACTTGAGGGTATGACATTCGGCGGAGCAAAGGGCAGTAAAATGTAATATATAAAAATTTTGACAGTCTTGCAGAAAGCGAGGCTGTCTTTTTTTGTTACAGTAGTCGAAATCAGTATACAAAACGAATTAAAATAGACTTGAAGATGTCTTATTATATTTAAAAGGAGGTATTTATTTGGAATACAAAAGAACCATGCCCGTCTTAAGCGGTGACTCTTCGGAGGACTGCGGACTTCTTCTCGGCTATATAGAGGATATAAAGGCAGAAACCGCAGTTAAAATAAGTGCATTGGAAATTTTGACACAAATTCTAAAGGAAAAAATCTCACAGATTACGGAGGTGAGCGCATGACAAGAGATGATATCATAGAGTCTGTAGATGCGTTAAGACCAAACATCATAAAACCCGTGGACAAATATCACTGGTTAGAGGTTGTCGAAAATCTGATTTTATGCCACATGACGCAACATGGAGAATTTGCCCCCGAAATATCCGGGGACACTCTCCTATTGGGAACGGAATATAAGGATATGTATGTGTACTATGTAATATCTATGATAGACCTTGCCAATGGGGACATAGCCATGTACAACAACAGCTGTACATTCTTTAACGATATGTACCGCACATGGCAGAAGAAGTGGCGCAGAGAACACATCCCCCAAAAAAGAACAGAGGCGGTGGTGTAATGCTTCCTGTAATGCGTTCAAAGAATTCCTCTTCCAAATATGTGATAACTGCATTTGGCGGTATAAACACGGGTTTTTCGCAAGCAGTAAATGAGCTTACACAATCTAAAAACATGTCGTCTGAGCTTTTCCCTGCCATATCAACGGCAAAAGATTTTGAAAGTATGCAGACTTTTGAAAATTCGATATGTACGGCAAGCTTTTTTGACAAGCTCTATACCGTAGAGAGAACCAATGCCGACTCGGGTGACATATATCTGCGGTGCGAAGATATGGAAAAGAAAATCTCTTCGTTTGAAAGTGCCGGGGAGATACCGCAAAACCACAACATAGAATTTCTAAAAGACAGTGCACTTGTGATACCCGAAAATGTTATCTATCATACAAAAGAGGACAAGCTTCAAAAAGGCGATGTACGTATAACCACTACAAAGACAAACTGTCAGGAGCGTTTCGAGAGACAATCGGGAAAAACTACAGAAATGCCCATGCCATATAATATATGGTACAGCGCTGAACTTACACACAATTCCATAACCGCCATGAGCAAGAGCTACACAGTGTCATCCACATCCTACAAATTTTACCATTTCAGCCTTACAAGCGAAATTGAAATAGGAGATGTAGTAACACTCAAAATGAGCGTAAAGCCTATAGATGTTTCTCAAAACAGCGCATATTTTAACTATGTTGAAAAAATGCAAAAAGGTATAACCCTTAAAATCAAAAACCTGACCAAAACCATTCACAGCACCCCCACGGGTACAGTGACCGAAATAACTGAGCTGATATTTGACGACTACTCAATAGATTTGGGCGGATATGACGATGTGGTGGTAATGACTGTAACGGTAGAAAAATCCATACCGAAATTTGTAGACATATGCTCATTTGAAAACAGAATGTGGGGCATAACCGAGAAAGAGCTTCGTGCCTCCAAGCTTGGCGATGCTTCTGAATGGTATGACTTTTCCGTTGATGAATACGGCACCCTGCCATCATCGTGCTTTTGCACCGAGGTAGAGAGCGACGGCTCATTTACTGCAGTAACAACCTACGGGGGTAATATACTTGCTTTTAAAGAAGACTGCATCTACAAGGTATACGGAAATGAACCAAACGAATACAGTCTTACACGCATAAACTGTGCAGGAGTTAAAAAAGACGCTCACAAAACTCTTGCCACAGTAAACGGCTCGCTTTACTACATGGCAAGAGGCGGTATATACTGCTTTAACGGAAGCAGTGTTAGGTGCATAAGCACCAATATGGACATATCGGCACTTACGGCAGTTTCCGCATCGGGCAATGAACGGTTTTATGTTATTAATCTTAAGTCCGACAGCGAAAACTCTCTCTATGTGTACGATACCTTCAGGGGAGTGTGGCACATAACAGACTGCCCGCAAAACCTTAACGAAATAATCTTTGGCGATGGCGAACTTTTGTTTATATGTGAAAACGAAGTATTTAAAAATTCCAAGTCCTTTTGCGATAACTGGAAATTTGCCTTAAGCTTTGCAAAGAAAGAATTCGCATCCAAGCATGTATGTGCCGTTCTTATGCGCTATTATCTGGAGGACAAAGCAAGCTTTACGGTAACACTTAAAAACAAGCATGATTCATACACTCTTGCACAAGTTAGCCAAAGTGCTGAAAACAAGCCGCTTTTTATAGATATACCCGTAAGCTGCAGCGAGGATGCAGATTTGATGTTTGAGGGGAAAGGCAAATTTATACTGACATCCCTTACAGTAAGATACAAAGAAACAGGAATAAAGAATTAGGAGGTACCTATGACAGACTACAGCAAAAAGAAAAAACTTCTCGACGACAACAAGGATATATACATATCCGAATACGACAAAACCTTAAGCTACGATGCATTAAGCCAGATAGTAGACGCTAAAAAACGCTACGCACAAGCCGCCAAAGACGGCGACAAGGCAGAGATGACCCGTTCCAACAATGTAGCAAATGCAGTCCGTGCAAAATACGGAAGCTATACCGCAGGAAATTCAGGAAATGAGTATAAACCCTTTGTGTATGCCGACACCTCATACGAGGATTATACTTCCAAATACGAGGACGAGCTCGACAGCCTGTATGATTCCATAACAAAAAGCCGCGACAGTTTCAGCTACGATTATACCAAAGACCCTGCATATCAGGCTTACAAGGCGGTATACGACAAGCAGGGACAGCTTGCCTACGACAGAGCACTCGCTGAAAACTCATTAAAGACAAGCGGTGTCCAAAATTCAAATGCCCAAAGTGCCGCCATGCAAGCACTTGGTTACTACAACTCACAGCTTGCCGCCAAGATACCCGAGCTTTACGAGGCAGCTTACGAGAGACATTACAAGGATGAGCAAAACCGCCTGGGAAGTCTCATTGATGCATACGGCATGATATCTGACAGAGAGGAAAGAGACTATTCCAGACACCTTGACAAACTCGCAAATCAAAAGGATATACGCAACTATGCGTATGAGAGAGAGCAGGATATGCTCGACAGAAGCTACAAAACTGCTACCGACCAAATGGACAGAGAGTTTGAGCTTGCACTTGCCGCAAATGACGCATCTATGAAAAATCTGGACATACTCTATGACCTGATGCGTGACAGTATAGATGACGAAAAATGGAGAGTAAACCACAACCTTAACGCATACAAAAAGGGATACCCCTCCTATCGCGGAAGCATAGGAAACAGCAGTATTCTTGACTATGCAAGGACATTATTCGGCAATTCTTCGCTTACTATGGAAGATTTGTATAATCTTTTAGGCTTATAAAAACGAGGCTGTAAAAAACATTGTTTTTTACAGCCTCGTTTTATCACTTTTTACTGCTTGTGGTAGCATTTAATATAATCATTGCCGCTATTATAATTATTGTTACAACAAATATTCCGAGCATTCCCTTGCCCATTATGGGGAGGGTAGCTAAAAAAGCATTTATATTCATATCATTACCTCCTTAAGCAGTTGCGTCAGTATCCGAACCCGTTTTGGGCAAGGTTTTTTACGCCGCTGCTTTGTTAAAATACTCGCAAATGTGGCGCCTTGCGAGGACGACAAATAAAAAGTGTGCAAATTTTAAAAATTTAAGGCATACGGGGTTCGACTCCCGTGTGCTTAAAGGATGTGCTATATATAATGAAGAAACTGGTACTGGCTATATGTATAGGCGTGTTTGCGGCG
>JAZURE010000065.1:0-22874 GCA_045606045.1 Clostridia bacterium
TTTGCAGTAAGCAACAATTCTATGAATACCGCTTTAACAATCGGGTCGTTATACCATTCCCACTCCTTAAACTTTCGGTATAGTTTTATCCACGGTTCCATCTGCTCCCTCCAAGTAGTACTTTTTATAGCTCACCTTAACCCCGCGTCTGTTCTTGCCTGTCACAAACTCATCTCTGAATCTGTAACCTCGGTTTTTAAGGTCGTTTATCCTGCTTGCAAGCCTTGTACACCCAAGGTCTCTGAATGCCTGCAAAGTCGTTATACTGCCAAATTCCCTTATGTACTTAATAATCATTTCGCATTGACTTAACTTTTCCATACTTTTCCCTCCTACAGTCCAAGCTTATCTACCAAATACTTATCAAGCTTTATTCCGTATATGTGATATTTGTCAAAAAAGCCTTTTTCATCGTTGTGAGCTTTGTTGTGACACTTCCTGCATAGAGCAATGGCATATCTGCCTACATTGTCAATTTTTCGGCGATTAAAGCCCATACCTACTCTTGAGCCTTCGCAATGATGTATCTCTGCTTTTTTATTGCATACCGCACACTTACGATTTGCAAGGCATGAATACAAATATCGGTTTATATCGTCTGTATTGTTCAGAAGTGTATCTCTCGTGCCTATGTTGTTCTCAAAGCAGAAGTCTATGAGGTAGGATATAAAGTCCCTCGCAGTACTTACAGAGCAATCGGAAAGGCTAAAATCCTCACCGCCGTATCGTTCTATAAAGAACCACTTCTGCAGTTCCTTTTCGTACTCGGGAACATTGCCTGTATATTCTGCAATATCCCCGATAACCGCATAGGCTTTCTTGCGCTGATGGGCTGTTATGTGACGGCCATCGTCATACTTAACCAGGCATTTTGTAATGTTCTGCCGTTCGATAAGGTACGGGTCGACTGCAGCAACAATTATTGCCATATTATCTTTTACTTTGTGTATACTTCCAACAGCTTCGGTCATACCCGTCTCCTTTCATTTATCTATCCTCATGTTCGTGCAAATACATGTACTGTCCGTTTTTTCCGATATTAGAGTATATAAAATCATCTGCCTGCTCTTTGGATAGGTGTGTATATGGTACTCTGTATTCATATACAAACTCTCCCCGAGCTTCTTTTTCTGCAATCCTGCGCTTCAAATCCAGCTCAGTGTAATTTGCCTCTACAAAATATAAATCGTAGTTTTTTGCTTCTATCCCCTCAACCGTTGCAGTATCAGTAATAAATATTGCCTTTTCTTCACCCTCAAATATCCTCAATCCAAAACATTTAACATCATGATATAATTTGATTGGTGCAATCATAAAAGAGCTGTAATCGTAGATTTTTGGAATATTTACCACATCTATTTGCTCGAAGGCTACTCCACACTCCATAAGCTTATCTGTAATCCATTCGCCGCAAGCCCACCTAACCGAAGGCTTCTCAGAAGCGAGTCTTTTAATCGTCCGCTTATTAAGATGATCTCCGTGCTCATGTGTTATAAACACAAGCTTGATTTTTTGCACATACGGTGCGAGCTTTTTATAACTCACACCGCAGTCAATAAGAAGCTTATCGCACAACAAAACCGCATTACCCTTAGAGCCGGTAGAAATGATATCATAAAGCATCTTTCTGCACCATTTCTATTGCGTCTTCGCTATTAGGTTGAATATCTGCTTGTCCGATTATTTCATTTTCCGCATCGTTGTCGAGGTAATCAACCGAACCATCATCGCCGAGGACTGCCATGTCCTTTGCAAATACTTCCTGCATTTCTATCGACATAATGCCCCACTTGGATATCAACTGTCGGAGCATTGTTTTGTATGCCATGCCGTCAAAATCCTTTTCCCAGAAGGTGTAACCCTTTTTTGCTTTATACCCCATTGAGTATTTAAGCGCATGCTTTTCCATTTTGGCTTTACTCCAATAAAGAGTCTTTCTAAAGCCATTTGTATACTCAAACATTGCATAGTATCCTACTGTAGGTGCAAGTTCTCGTTCGTTGTCATCTTCAATGAGATTAACCTCAATTTCTTCATTGAGTGGGTCATACTTTATAAGCTCACCCTCTTTAATAGCAAGTACATTCAATTTTTTGTACTGTCCCGAACGAATTGCAAGTTGTATGTATCCTTTGTACCCCAACTGGAATTGAGCAACCTTACGGCTGTTTTTGTTGTCATTAAACGGAACAAGATAATACTGTCCAAGCTGAGGCGAAGGCGAAAGGTTAAGACTCTCTCCCAGCAAAGCCGCTGTTACAATCGTACCTGCATCACATTCCTCAAGTGCAGGATTAGTAGATACTGCCGATACAATAGCTGCTGTGAATCTCCTTGCTCTTTCCGGGTCGTTAAGCGTGTTCCTAATGGAATTCTGAAATGCATTAGTATTTACCATTACTGAAAATTTAGGTTTCTGTGCTACTACTTCATTACTCATGTTTTTTTCATCCTCTCATGTGATTTTCTGTATATACTTTGTGCTTGTCCATGCACTCTTCGCAGTACAAGTCACCGCCAAACTCATAACATTCTTCATCTTCTATTTTTCTGCCGCACTCGCAACATTCTGGACATCTTGCAAGCCATGCTTTTTCTGCTCGCTCTTGCTGTGCATCGTGCCAACTAAAAGCATCATAATTATCATACATTTTCGGCTCCTCTGTAGCTTTCTTCCTTTTCCTCTAACAACTTCGCTACATCTTCCTCTGACATCAAAACTCGCAATATTTCTAATATGTCGAGATCGGAAAGTCTCCCATCATGTAATACAGACATTTGCGCCTTTTCATAAATTTCACTCTTTTTCATAACTTTTTTCCTTTCATATTTGACAAATGCATTTTTTTATGATATAATTTATATATGGTTTTGAAAAAGTCTCGGTGTTCGCACCGGGGCTTTTCCCTTTTACTCGGAAATGTAAACCGGAACATAAATCTCCTCCCCGGGATATATCTCACCGTTATCAAGACCGTTTATTTCCTCCAAGGTATATATGACATACCTTATGTCCACATTCTCGCCATTGTAACTGTCTGCAATGCTCCACACTGTATCACCTTTGCAAACCGTTACTTTATGTACCTCGTATGCATCATGCTTCTCGTAGTTGCTGCACAAGACCGCGAAGCATAACAAGCACATTATCACAAGAATCGTTATTACTGCCCTCTGAAACCTTAGAGGGTTTATTATTTTGAATCTCATGTCGCTCTTCCCCCTTTGTAAATTGACATTCGCACTTTTCCCCGAAATCCAAAGCTGAATCGCACAACGGGCAAACTTTGTATTTCATTTTTGTCCCTCCATTTCTACGACAACCATCTGGCAAGTGCCGTCGAATTTACATAATATCTTCTGCCTAACTTTTTTACAGGGAACTTCTTATCAATAAGTAAGGTCCTGTAATTGCGCCCCACAAACTCCGCGACAGGCAAAAGCGGTATAAGAGCAACCCTGCCAAATTTTTCATATATTTTTTCAAGATTTTTTTCATAAGTCGCACTATCCAAGGCTATTCCCTCCTTTATCTTTTGAATATGTTTTTAATAATCTGACCTATTGCCTTGCCTACGCTATTCGTAAGCTCATTAAGTTCGGGCGGTGTAAGCCCTGCTTTTGCAATCCAGTTTATAAGAGCAATAGTAGCGATGTACCACTTGATGCTCTGGACCGCAAGAATAATTACTGCTGCCAATAAGGCTGAACAAATAAAGTAAATCATTTTGTATCTCCTTCCGAATTTTCAAGCGGTGCACTAATTTGCACCTCAACTACTTTTGCATTATCCGATGTAACTACCACCGCACAATTCTGATGATAATTCTCGTTTAAAAATTCCTGCAATGGTTTTGCAAGTTCTATAAGTTTTTCAAACATCTATTTTTCCTCCCTTAATCAATAATCTCAAGAATAGTTGCAGGTCCCTCAGTTATAATTTCCTTTTTCTTGTATGGGTGTACAATGATGCGGTTAACCCCTTCTCTACGAGCAAGTTCGCTCACTAATGTTGCTGTAGGTATTGTCTCGATAAAATCCCGAGTCGGATTTTCTATTGAGAAATTCGATGTTACTGTTCTAATTTTCTCGCATAACGATTCACTAATCGCTTCTGCTTTTTCTCTTGAAACAACATCAAACTCCAAATTTAGAGTATTTATGTATGGAACACGCTCCATATTAATCTGTCCTCGAAGCAACCCGCCCAGCAAAAACTCATCATTCAATATAAAATTTGTTTTTCCCGACTCTGTAATCTGCTCAACCTTATAAATAACCAAAGGCTTTAATGTTTTTTCTTCCATACCCTTCTCAATCCTTTCTCATTTCTTGAAACTTACATCCTCTTGTGGTATAATTTTGTAAATACTCAAACAGGAGGACACCAACTATGCTCATAGCCACAATAGCCACAGCAGTTATCGCTCTTTTAGCACTGATTTTGTCCATTTACAACTGGTATTATGACTTTGTTCACAACAAAGCAAATATCAATCTCATTTTTAAATCTTGCAAACACTTAGGCAATGTGTACGGAAAGCCACTATCTTTTTATTTAACTATAGAAAACCTTTCCCACCTTGATGTGTCCATATCCAGAATGTTCCTACACATAGGCGATGTCTCTTTTGAGTTCGACACACTTCCTAATTATGTTATGGAGTATTCTTCACCATACGATGTCAACCACATATTTTCAAAAGAATTACCTTTAAAAATTACTGGTCTTGGTGCGGTCGGTGGATTTTTCAATGTAAACACGAAAGATTTTCCATTGCTTGAGGCAAGTCAACTGTTTGAAAAAGATGTTTCTATTACAGTACATACCAATCGCAAATTAGTTAAAACCTTTAAAATCGATATCAACAAAGCCAATACTCACTTATGACGGCGTCGGATAATAATTGTTATTAAATTAAGTACAATGGCGATTGTTCCTGCAACTATCGTTATACCTTGGCAAATATAAATAATTGTCGTTTCGTTCATTTTCTCGCTCCTTTTTGTTTGGTTGAATCCCTCCGTTGAATATGGTATAATTACCAAAAACGATACTTTATATTAAACACAGGAGGAATTAGTTAATGTTAGACAGTACAAGCTATAAAGTCTTAAAATTCATCCACCGTAAAAACATCGCAGAAAAAGAAGACATCTTTAATTTCATTGGTGATAAACGCAAAACCGAACAAACCATTATTTACCTCAAACGAAATGAGTATATTGTTGGTACCTATAGAAAAATCGAATTCATCAATGGTAGACACCAAGAAGTGTTATATTCACCATATGAATTGACCAACAAAGGTAAAGCCTGTTTAGAAAATCACATAGAAAACATTGTCAAAAGTAAAATGCATTATTCGGTTACAATAATAAACACTTTAATTGCTCTTACTTCCTTAATTATCTCAATTCTTGCATATACTAATAACTGATATTACAATCGCTGAGCATGAAACTATAAAATTAAAAAGCTGCAAAAAATTAATTTTTTCATGCATCCTTTAGTCGCCTCCATCCTCCTTAGTTTAATATTTTAAACTTTAACTTTAAAAAAATATTCTCCTATTTCGTGCAATGGAATCTTAAGCAGCCTTACAATTTTGATAATATCATCTACCGAAAACCTAATTTTGTTGTTTAGTTTCCTTGAGAATGCAGTTTCTGATAACCCATAATCATTAACAAAGTTTGTTTGGCTTCCATATACTTCTACGATCCTTCCGCGTAATTTACTGTAATCAAAACACATATCCTCACCTCCGTTTCTTCACCAAAACCCATACCATTATTGCATATGCAACAATTTCCGCGACATTTACAATAGTTTCAAACATTACATTACCTCCTAAAAAATATATTGACAATAAGCAAAAAAAAGTATATTATATATCCTTAGAGAGAGGGCTTCTGCCCTCATCTCTCACTCTATCAGCCTGTTAATCAATTCGATTAACGCTCTGATGAGGTTTAGGACTGCGGTAATCAAGAGTACATTTTGGGTTGTAGCTTGATTACCGCTTTTTTCTTTCCTGCTCATTGCATTACTCCTCTCTCGTTGATTACAATAATAGTTTAACATTTTAAACTCTATTTGTCAACCCCTTTTTTAAACTTTTTTAAACTTTTTTGTTGACATCGTTGAACTTTTGTGTTATTTTAAAATAGAAGGAGGTGCTTCGAGCATGCAAGTACCTATAGATGAATTAAAGAATCGGCTTAGACAAGCTCTTGCATATATGAATATGAAGCCAATTGACTTATCTAAAAAAACAGGGATACCTAAAAGCTCTATAAGTCAATATATGTCTGGTCATGTAAAACCGAATAGTGAAAGAGTATACTTAATTAGTAAAGCACTTAATGTCAGCGAAGCATGGCTTATGGGGTTTGATGTTGAACGCGAAAGAGAAGCAGAAAACAAAGTAAATCTTCAACCTCCAACAATAGCAGATAACACTGTAACATTCCCTGTAATCGGAAACATCGCTGCAGGATATGATAATATAGCCCTTGAAGATTGGTCGGGAGATACAGTTGAAATTCCCGCATCTTATCTTAAAGGAAGAAACAAGGACGATTTCTTTGTTCTCTGTGTAAAAGGTGACAGTATGTTCCCCGAATACCGCGAAAATGATAAAGTCCTTATATTAAAACAGTCCACTATGGACTATAGTGGACAAGTAGGTGCCGTTATATACGATGATGAAAACGCCACACTAAAAAAGATAGAATATAAATTCGGCGAGGATTGGATGCGCCTGGTTCCCATAAACCCTAACCACCCTATCAAGAATATAAAGGATGAAGCCCTTGAACATTGCAGAGTGCTTGGAATTCCTCAATATTTAATAAGAGAAATCGAACAATAAAAAAATCCGCCCTGCTACCAACAGGACGGATAAAGGGCACTACCAATGCCCATATAATGATATGCTAAAATGCACACCACTTATTCAGAAGTATTTTAGCATATCTACCTTATTTTGTCAAGAAAGGAAAGATATGCCATGACACGCAGAAAGGATGGAAGATGGCAAGAAAAAATAACAATTAACGGAAAGGTGCGATACTTTTACGGCAAAACCAAAGCCGAGGTAATTCGTAAATTGAGAGAATATACCGAAAAGCAGGAGCAGGGCCTTAATTTCAAAGAAGTTGCTCTTGAATGGTGGGAAGAACATGAGCCTAAACTATCAAACAACACCAAGAAAGGCTACATACCCGCCAAAAATCGTGGCATAGAGCGTTTTTGCGATATTCCCATAAAAGAAATCACACCACCACAAATAAGTCAGCATATCAAAGAATTTTCTAAAATTCATGCCGACAAGACAGTTCGCACACAGCTTATGGTCTACAATCTCATATTTTCATATGCGGTGGAAATGGGATATGTTCTTTTTAACCCGGTAAGGGATATAAAGGTTCCTGCCGGATTACCCAAACAAAAAAGAACGTCCCCTACTCAATCAGATATAAACACCGTGAAAAATTCCGTTAATGTACACTTTGGTTTATTCGCATATATGGCTCTGTATACAGGTATGCGCCGCGGAGAGCTTCTCGCTCTCACTTGGTCCGATATCGACCTAAAAAGCAGAACCATACGAATTAACAAATCTTTGGAACATGTAAATAATAAACCACAATTAAAACCCCCAAAAACAGAAACAAGTATCGGTAGTGTCCCGATATTAGACAAGCTTTTTACCGTTTTGGAATCATTAAAAAGTAAGGGCATTGTCTTTTGCAATGAACAAGGAGAATATCTCACTCAAGGTCAATTTGAAAAGAACTGGCGCATATACAAAGAAACTACTGGGATTGAAAGTACACCACATCAGTTTCGCCATGCATATGCAACGATGCTTTTTGAAGCAGGTATCCCACCCGAAGAAGCTCAAGTGCTCTTACGACACGCTCAGCTTTCTACCACAATGGATATTTATACGGACCTCAGAGATGATAAAAGGAACTCGATTTTCAGAAAAGTATATTCTGTAGATATGAACTAATACCTTTTATTTTTTTGACACCTTTTTTGACACCTTTTTACTTGTTTTTACATACTTTTATATGTTGTTTTAAGTTGGTTATAAAATACGAGAAAACCCTTGAAATTGCTATGTTTCAAGCAGTTTCAAGGGTTTTTCATCGTGGCGGAGTTGGAGGGATTTGAACCCTCGTGCCGCTCATCACGGCAACACGATTTCCAATCGTGCTCGTTATGACCACTTCGATACAACTCCATATGGAGTCGGTGCATGCCATTAAGTACACCGACTTAAGTATTATATCAGTTTTTATAGGGTTAGTCAATACCTTTTTCAATTTTATTTAGTTAAAAATCAAAAAAATCAAGCGGATTCAAACTCTTGTTTGTATTGGTGTCTATAACCTCAAAATGAAGATGCGGTCCTGTGCTTCTGCCTGTATTGCCGACTGCGGCAATAACATCGCCCTGACCTACCTTGTCGCCCTCTTTTACATAGAGCTTACTGCAATGCGCATAAAGTGTAGTATAGCCCGTGCTATGCTCAATCTTAATCATGTTTCCATAGCCACTGTCATCCCATCCTGCAAATACTACCTTACCGCCGTCTGCAGCTTTGATGTCTGCTCCCTCGGCACCGCTTATATCTATGCCTGCATGTCTTCTTCCCTCACGGCTTCCGTATCGGGATGTGAGTACTCCTGCAAACGGATTGGCTATGCTTCCCGAGGATTTACCCTTTGGTGTGGGTTTGGTACCGTAGAGTACGATTTCATTTACTGCATCCTCATGTAGTTCCTCTACCGATATTTCGCCAAGCTCTGTACCATTTAGAACATAGCGGGTCTTTTTGATACTGTTAAAACCGCTTTTTCCCTCTTGCTTGATATCTCTCGTACCCTCATACATACCCGCACTTTCTTCGTATCTTGTGATGTGCTTTATGATGGTTGTCTCGGTGTAGTTTTCCTTAGCAAGAAGCCTTATATACGGAATATCTGATTTTATTTTTACCTTTTTTGTCTTGCCCTCACGGTAGTCGGGATTTAAGCTCATAAAATCCTCTTCCGTCATACAGTAGGAAGTAAGAACGCTGTACAAATCCGAACTTTCCGCTATATTTACTGTATCCGAGAATTCGTATGTCCTCATAAGCATCCTGTATGCCGACTCACCCGATTTTATAAGTCCATACGGCACAAGCTCATATTCAAAAGTTACTTCATCCAGAACCTCGTAGTTTTGCGCAGATGTGCTCATCTCCTCAATGAATTTATCGTAGGAGTCTGCCCTCTCCTCACGGGAGGTAAAGGCGGCTACGGTCTTACCGTTGGATTTAACGGTGTATGCCTTTTCCATATACGGACAGTAGCTTTTTAACTTTTCGCCAAGCTCCTGTGAGGGAGTAAAGCACTTGCCCACAACGAGTTTGGGTGTTGTAACGGGTTTAACCGCTATAGCTTCTATGCCGTCAAGATAGGGCGAAAGCTCTGTATTTATGCTGTGTATGAGGCCTTGTACATACTCACTCGAGGGAGCAGTACCTATAACCTCACCGTTTACAATTACATTGCATCCAAAATCACATGTTACTAATAAAGCAGATAGAAGAATCACCGGAGCAACACCACAGCATAAAACAAATGACTTCTTTTTGAGCCATTGGCAGATATTTGCCAACTTTTCTTTAAATAGCATTATGTCACCTCAATGGTCTGTCTTTCAATTTCTAAGTCTTTATTATGCAAAAATGCAAAACACAATTTAGCATTATAACACAGAATTTTGGAAAAAGCAAGAAAAATTTGTAATATATTTGTAAACAAACTATAAATTCATATCCACGCGGTTTCTTGTACCGCCGTTTATAAAGTCCTCAATGTTTTTGCCAACCTCGTCTATGCACCTCTGTCTTGATTCCAAAGCACCCCATGCCATATGTGGTGTTAATATAACATTGGAGTAATCTCTTATCTCATAAAGAGGACTTTCCTCTCTAAGCGGCTCCTGGGAATATACATCTGTACCAAAGGCCCCTATACGATTTTGCATTATTGCCTCAGCTACTGCTTTTTCGTCCGTTACAGCACCTCTTGCGGCATTTACTATTATTACACTTTGCTTCATAAGAGCAAGGCGCCTTTCATCTATGAGATGATATGTAGAATCGTTAAGCGGTGTGTGTATGGTTATAATATCAGATTGTTTACATAGGATATCTATGTCCACAATTTTACAATCTGCTTCGGGTGTCCTTTTGGATACTATGACATTGCACCCAAAAGCCTTCGCAACATCTGCAACGCATCTTCCTATATTGCCGTAGCCTACTATACCCCATGTTTTGCCGAAAAGCTCGCAGTACATGGGATTAAGGCGGTTTGCAATACCGCTTTTGGTATATGAGCCGTCCCTTACAAAATCGGTATATTCTCTAAGGTGGCAGGCAAGCGACAATACTGTGGCTATCGTAACCTGAGAAACACTGTGCGCAGAGTAGCCCTCTACATTGCACACGGCGATGCCGTTTTGTCTGCACCAGTTTACATCCACATTGTCATATCCTGTGGCAAAGAGGCATATGAGTCTTAATTTTTTTGCATCTTTAAGATTATCTTTATTAAGCTTAACCTTATTTACTATAACAATATCGCTGTCGGCAATCCTTTCCGAAACCTTATCGCAGGGTGTAGAGGGATAGACTGTGCAATATCCTTTCTCTTCTATAGGTTTTATGGAAATGCCGTCGCCAAGGGTATTTGCATCAAGTATTGTTATCTTCATTTTCCTCTCCTCCTTGGTATAAAAGATTTCTTATAAGCGGCGCCTTGCCTCGCCATGCAAATGCACGGTCTTTGTAGCTTTTCCTAAATTGTCTTTCCGACAAATTTTCTATATCCTTATATTCAAGCCTTGAAATAAGTCCTTCCTTAAACTCGGATATATCCGTAAAAGGCACACCATCATTATGAGGACATACCCTCTGACATATATCGCACCCAAATATGGTATTGTGTCTTTTTACAAAGGTTATCTCTTCGTCTGTTAGCTCTCCCCTCTTCTGCGTTATGGCAGAAAGGCATTTTTCTTCGCAAAAGCTGTCTGCAAGCGCACCCGACGGACATGAAGCTATACATCTGCCGCAATCCATACATAAAAGATGCGACACGGATGATTTTTCATAATTCTCACTACAAACAATATAGCCTATAAAAAAGTACGAGCCGTATTTTGAGTTTATGCAAAGACCGTTTTTGCCCATAAAGGCAATACCTGCATTAACTGCAAGCTGACGCTCTATACAAGGACCTGTGTCTGCATGCACTTTATAGTCAGATATGCCGCAGTTTTCCGCCACCTCGGTAAGCAATTTTCTTGTAACAATATGGTAATCTGTACCGTGGGCATATATGCTGAGATTGGAATTCTCTCTGTAACCGCAAAAGTACGGAAAAAGGGCGACAATACAACTCTTATATTCCGTACCCATTGCGTCATTGTAAAGTGAAGCATCGCATATGCCGAAGGTGTCTATATTCAGTTTTGAAAATTCCCTACGAAGTTTCTCCATTGTATAACATTCCTTTAAGGACACTAAGCGCCTTTTTTTCTATCCGTGATACCTGCACCTGCGAAATGCCGAGCTTTTTGGCTACGGAAGTTTGTGTTTCATCCATAAAATACCTGTATGCAATAACCTCACGCATACGCTTGTCCAGCTTTTGAACTGCACAGTTTAAGGCTATTATATCATCGCGGCATGTTTCTTCATCCTGCTTTAGTGTATCCAAAAGCAATACCTCTCCCTTACCTTCATCCGAAACCGTACGATATATGGAATCGCACGGACTGCATGCTGTGACAGCTTCGGTAAGGGTGTATAGGTCAACATCCATCCTCTGTGCTATTTCCGTAAGAGTAGGATCTCTCATAAGTTCAGTTGAAAGCTGGGCTGAAACCGCTGCTGCTGCAGAGGACAGCTCTTTGTAGGTCCTGCTCACCTTAACGATGCCGTCATCGCGCAGAAAACGCCTGATTTCACCTGCTATAAGCGGCACCGCATATGTGGAAAATTTAACCTCATATGATGTATCAAAGCGTCTTATTGCCTTTATAAGACCTATCATGCCTATCTGATGCAAATCCTCAGCTTCGTAGCCTCTGTTTTCAAAGCGTGATGCCACACTGTAAACCAGACCTGCGTTTTTTGAGGTAAGAAGATTCATGCTCTCTTCGTTTCCGTTTTGAGCTTCTTTTAATAATTCGTACACTTTGCGCCACCTCACAGCGATGACTCAAAGTCTGTTTTTGCCTATTTGCTTTACCATGGTCACCTTGGTGCCCACATCTATTATGGACTCCACATCTACGCTGTCCATAAATGTTTCCATAACGGTAAAGCCCATTCCCGAACGCTCGCCGTCGGTATTGGTGGTAAAAAGCGGCTCTCTTGCTTTGGCTATATCGGGTATACCTCTGCCGTTGTCCTTAATAATGATAGTTACGGTATCGCCCGTCACCTCACAATCCATATACACAAATCCATGCGATTTGCTGTAGCCGTGAACTATGGAATTTGTTACCGCCTCGCTTACGGCAGTTTTAATATCCGCAAGCTCTTCTAATGTGGGGTCGAGCGGTGCCACAAAAGCGGCTATTACCGAGCGTGCAAAGCTCTCATTTTCACTTTTGTCCAAAAATTTTAATTCTATTTTGTTCATATGTATTACCTCCCCTCTCTTACGCCGTCTTAATTGCATCGGTGAGGCAATCATATATATTTGTAATTCTGTGCATACCCGAAAGCTCTAACAGCTTTCGCAAAGTGGGTTTGTTTGCTACTATACACACCTCGCCGTTTATGGCTCTCATAAGCTTGTATCTGCCTATTATTATGCCTATGCCCGAACTGTCCATAAAATCCAAATCCGAAAAATCAAATACCACTTTCCTTACATTTTCGTGACTTATTTTGAGGTCTATCTCATCACGTATGGATGAGGCATTGTGCTGATCTATGTCTCCCGTGACGGATACTATAAGGCATTTTTGCCTCATGTTGAACTTAATCATAAATAATTCCTCCTTTTGTAATACTAAATAGTTATACGAAAGAATTATTTTTCCTTTGACGGGAAATGAAATATTATGACAAATATGTCCTTACCGCGCCTGCAAGATAAAGAGAGCCTGCTACACACACAAAGCCGTCTTCACCCGAGAGGGATATAGCTTTATCCACTGCTTTTTTGTAATCGTCTTCATACAGAGCATCGGGTATAAACTGTCGGATTTTGTCATATACAGTTTCTGTCTGTCTCGCGCTTGGAACATCCGTTACTACAAAGGTGCCGTTAAGTGTTGAAAGACACTTGGCACATTCTTCAAAATCCTTGTCATTTAGCATACCTATTACAAAGATTCGGTTTTTGCAAGGGATGTACATATCTGCACTTTTACAAAATGCCTCCACCCCGCAAAAGTTGTGCGCACCGTCTATTATAACACGCTCTCTTACGCGTTCAAAACGGCATTTCCATTTTGTATTTTCTATACCTTTTACGATTGCATCATCATCTATACCAAGCTCTCTTGAGGCTTGCACCGCCAATGCGGCATTGGATGCCTGAAAGCTTCCCAAAAGCTTAAGTGTCACAGTAAGAGAGCCTATGGTAATATCTGTATAATTCAAATTGGCTTCCTTTATGGCGTAATCCAAATCTGCAAGGAGACATTTTGCACCCTGCTTATTTGCATAATTCTGTATTACAGCAAAAATTTCTTTTTCTGTATCAGGATGGACAAGTGCTACAGAATTCGGCTTTATGATACCCGCTTTCTGAAGTGCTATATCTTCCAAGGTATTACCGAGTATATCGGTATGGTCAAGACCCAGACGGGTTATTACGCAAAGTGCGGGATTTTCTATGACATTGGTGGAATCCATAAGTCCGCCTATACCGCATTCTATTACACAATAATCGCAGTTTTCTTCTTTAAAATACAAAAATCCTATTGCAGTAATTATCTCGAATTCAATAGGATGTACATCATCTAATTTTTCTATAGCTTCTGCCACAAGATTCGTATAACGTATGAGACTGTCGGCAGGGATATTTACTCCGTTTATTGTAATGCGTTCATTAAAGACCTCTATATACGGCGAAGTATTCATGCCCACCTTATATCCCGCTTCTTTTAATATATTCATAAGCATGCAGGACACAGAGCCTTTGCCGTTTGTCCCCGCTATGTGTATGCACTTTAAATCCCTCTCGGGATTGCCCAGAGTATTAAGCAGGGCTTTGATATTACAAAGCCCTGCCTTTTTTCCGAATCTGCCGGCAGAATGAATGTACTCTATACACTCTTTTTCTGTGTTTAGCAAATTAATCACCTGATTTTTTCTATACTTTCGAGCACCTTAGAAAGCATTTCTCTGTATTTCTCACCTTTTGCCTTTTCTTCGTCTACTATCTTCTGCGGTGCCTTGCTTACAAAGGATTCATTGGAAAGCTTGGACTCAACTCTCTTGATTTCTGCTTCAAGCTTTGCCTTTTCCTGAGAAAGTCTTTCCATCTCCTTTGCCTTGTCTACGAGTTCATCCAAAGGAATGTAAACCTCTGCACCCTCCACAACTGCATTTACTGCATTATCATCTATGTCTGTCTTGTCGGATTTTATAAGGGTTTCTGATGCACCTGCTAATTTTTCGAAGAATACCTCACATCCCTCAAAAATTTCCTTTTTGTCGGTTACTATGATAACCTTTGCCTTTTTGGAGGGAACTACGTTCATCTGTGTTCTTAAGTTACGGATAGCTCTTATGGCATCCATAACTATCTGCATTCTCTTCTCGTCCTCAGGGAATGACAGACCCTCGTCATACTTAGGCCATGCAGATACCATGATGCTGTCTTCTCCTGTGGGGAGGTATCCGAATATTTCCTCAGTTATAAAGGGCATAAAGGGATGAAGAAGCTTTAATGTATTTACAAGGATATACGAAAGTACCTTCTGTGCAACCTTGTCTGCACCCGAAGCCTCATAAAGACGGGGTTTAACAAGTTCAATATACCAGTCGCAGTAGTTGTCCCATATAAAGTCATAGAGCTTGGATACGGCAACACCAAGTTCAAATTTATCCAAGTTTTCAGTAACTTCTCTGGCAAGTGTATTGAATGAGCTTACAATCCACTTGTCTTCAGGGCGCATTTCGGATACTTCGGGAAGCTCTACCTTGTCTATATCAAGATTCATAAGGAGGAATCTTGAGGCATTCCATATCTTGTTTGCAAAGTTACGGCTTGCTTCTACCCTCTCCTTGTAATAACGCATGTCGTTACCAGGGGAGTTTCCTGTAGCAAGGGTAAAGCGAAGTGCATCTGCACCATACTCAGCTATAACCTCAAGCGGGTCTATGCCGTTGCCTAAGGATTTACTCATCTTTCTTCCAAGACTATCCCTTACTATACCATGGATAAATACATATTTAAACGGCTCTTCTTCCATATGCTCCATTGCAGAGAAAATCATTCTTGCAACCCAGAAGAATATGATATCGTAGCCTGTTACAAGCACGCTTGTGGGATAGAAATATTTAAGGTCGTCTGTCTTTTCGGGCCATCCGAGTGTAGAGAACGGCCAGAGTGCTGAGCTGAACCATGTATCGAGCACATCGGGGTCCTGCTTTAGTGTGCCGCCGCACTTGGGACAGGTGGTAACCTCATCCTTGGAAACTACAGTTTCACCGCACTCACAGTAATATGCAGGAATTCTGTGTCCCCACCAGAGCTGACGGGAAATACACCAGTCGTGTACATTTTCCATCCAGTTTAAGTAAGTCTTACTAAATCTGTCGGGCACAAACTTAATTGTACCGTCCTTAACTACCTCTATTGCCTTTTTACTTAATGGTTCCATCTTAACAAACCACTGTTTTGAGGTGATAGGTTCAACTGTTGTTCCGCAGCGGTAGCACTGACCTACATTGTGGCTGTGGGGCTTAACCTTAACAAGAAGACCTGCTCTATCGAGGTCTTCTACCATAGCCTTTCGTGCTTCGTAGCGGTCCATGCCCTCGTACTTGCCGCCGTAGGAATTTATGGTAGCATCGTCATTTAATACCTTAATCTGCTCTAAATTATGTCTTAAACCAACCTCAAAGTCGTTGGGGTCATGAGCAGGGGTAATCTTAACACATCCTGTACCGAAATCCTTGTCCACATAGTCGTCGGCTATAACGGGGATTTCTCTGCCTACTAAGGGCAGAATAAGAGTCTTGCCTACAAGGTGAGCATATCTTTCGTCCTGGGGGTGAACTGCAACTGCAGTATCGCCAATGAGAGTTTCGGGTCTTGTGGTAGCAATTTCCACAACCTCATCGGAATCCTTAACAGGATAGTTGATATGCCAGAAGAAGCCTTCCTGCTCCTCGTACTCAACCTCTGCATCGGAAAGTGCTGTAATACAATGCGGACACCAGTTTATAATTCTGTTGCCCTGATATATAAGTCCCTTTTCGTAGAGCTTTACAAATACTTCCTTAACCGCATTGGAGCAGCCCTCGTCCATGGTGAAACGCTCTCTGTCCCAATCGCATGAGCAACCGAGCTTTTTAATCTGATTTATGATGCGGCTGCCGAACTGGTTTTTCCAATCCCACACTCTTTCCAGAAACTTTTCTCTTCCAAGGTCATAGCGGGTAAGACCCTCCTCTTTTCTTAGAGCCTCCTCAACCTTAATCTGAGTAGCTATACCTGCGTGGTCTGTACCGGGAATCCAGAGTGCATTGTAGCCTGCCATCCTCTTATAACGCACAAGTATATCCTGAAGTGTTTCGTCCAGAGCATGTCCCATGTGGAGCTGTCCTGTAACATTCGGGGGCGGTATAACCACAGTAAAAGGCTCCTTGCTTTCGTCGGGCTTTGCACTAAAGTACTTGCCGTCTGTCCACATGGAATATATTCTGTCCTCCACATCTGCGGGGTTATACTGTTTTGCCAGTTCTCTTTTTGAAGCCATTAAAGTCAATCCTCCCTATATCAGCTAATAACCATTATGTATATAACTATTGCAAGTGTGATGCCATACAAAATAAGCTTGTACGCCATTTCTTCGCTTTGCGAAGGCTCTCTTTTTAAAGTTAGAGCAAGTATTTTTCCGGAAAGGTAGTTGCATACCAAAAGCAGTACCAACACCGCAAACAATATGTATTTTAACATATGTTCCTCCTATGTACTTTCGGATACTATTGTATCCGAAATTTTATCTTGATACCGAAAGCTTACGCACAAGTGCATACATATCACGGTTTAAGACCTTTTTCATCTCAAGACCCTCTGTAATATCGAGGTCGGTAATCGCTCCGCCCTTCATAACAACTACTCTGTTGGTCTTGCCTTGAGATATAAGGTCTACTGCCCTTGAGCCCATTACAGCAGCCGAAACTCTGTCGCGTACTGTGGGGGATCCGCCTCTTTGTATATGACCGAGTATGGTAGCTCTGGTGTCTATGCCTGTTTCTTCCTTGATGCGCTTTGCCATCTTGCTTACATCCATATCCACGCCCTCGGCAACTACTATGATATTGTGCTTTCTGCCGTTGGCTCTGCCATCTTTTATAACATCTATAACATCTTTTTCAAAATCAAAAGGAACTTCGGGGGTAAGCACTACCTCCGCACCGCATGCTATGGCAGTTTCTACAGCTATATAGCCTGCCCTTGCACCCATAACCTCGATAACCGAGCATCTGTGGTGGGAGGTACAGGTATCACGAAGCTTATCAGCCGCTTCAAGAGCTGTGTTTAATGCAGTATCAAAGCCTATAGTGTATTCACTGCATGCGATGTCATTATCTATAGTACCCGGTACGGCAATGGTGAGTATACCGTGCTCAGCAAGTGCTCTTGCGCCTTTAAATGAGCCGTCACCACCTATGACAACAAGTGCGTCAATACCGTTTTCACGGCAAACCTCGGCACCCTTAGCTATACCCTCGAGCTCCTTGAATTCAGGACAACGCGCCGTTTCCAGCATGGTGCCTCCGCGCTGAAGATACTCACTTACGCATCTTGCATCCATTTCTATCATATTATTATTCAGAAGTCCGCGATAGCCCTCCTTGATACCCATGACCCTGTAGCCATAGCCAAGTCCTGTTCTCACAACGGCTCTTACTGCCGCATTCATACCCGGTGCATCACCACCGCTTGTGAGTACTCCTATTGTTTTGATTTCCATAATACTTCCTCCAATGTTATATAAAAATGCACAAAAATACTAATATACCATTATATAACATACATTTTATAACATTTTCGGCAAAAAATCAAGTATTATGCACGATTTTTGGTAATTTAATCAGCCTATAAACATCTGAGTCCAAATGTTTCCACCCTTGACATAGCCAACCCCTATCTCCTTGTATGAAGAGCTTAAGATGTTTGCCTTGTGACCGGGGGAATTCATCCAGGCATTTACAACTGCCTCAGGTGTTTTTTGTCCTTTGGCTATATTCTCGCCTGCTGTACTGTAGGATATGCCAAACTTCTTCATCATATCAAAGGGTGAGCCGTATGTGGGGCTTGTATGAGAAAAGTAGCCCTTGTCCGCCATATCCTGCGATTTGTAACGAGCCACACGGCTGAGCTGCCAGTTGTGTGTAAGCTCTTTTAGTCCGTTTTGTTTTCTTATATTATTTACAAGGCGGACCACCTCGGTTTCAAATTCGCTTACCGCTGTATCGGCAGCGGGGATTGTAACAAGCTGTCCGGGATATATGAGTGCAGGGTTTTTTATCTGAGGATTTGCTCCGATTACCTCGGTAAGTCCCTGCTCGTACTTTACGGATATCTTCCACATGGTGTCGCCTTTTATTACCCTGTGTGTAGTGCTTGCGTGTGCTCCTGTAGTAATTATCGCACCTATTATAAGTGCAGCTGAAAATGTCTTTTTCATAACTAAACCTCCTTTTTCGGCACTTTTTATGCCGCAAAATGCACCTCAATTATATCATATTGGTTTACATAATTCAAATGCAACATATGGAAAAGCCATGGTTTGCGCATTTCACAAGCCATGGCTTTACATAATGTTTTATTTATCCGATGTTTATATGTCCGCCGTTTTGCAAGGTTTCTATCATTTCGATATATTCACCTATGCCATCCAAGCCTTCTTCACAGTATGCCTTTAAAAAGTTTGCCATAAGCTCTGCATGACTTTCACAAGTAAAGGTATTTCTTACAAACAGAGTACTGAAATCGTCAAATGTTCTGCCTGAAAGTTCAAAAAACTCTCTTCCCTCATTCACATGCCATCCATTGGCAATTTTGAGATAATATACCGCCCATGCAAGTGTCAGCTTTTCATATAAATCCTCTTTATTCATAATTTCTGATATATGGTCTATGTAATCTAAGGCTTTTTTCCTTTCCTCGCCCTTACTGATTTCAAATTTTGTACCGTCATAAGCCTGATAGTACGGGATAATTTCATACTTTACACATTTTTCCTTAGTAAACTCCAGGCTCACCATATATCCATGCTCCCAACCATAACTCTGGTTTCTGTTTTGCATGTAGAAATTTCCCATACCGTAAAAGATGGGGGTGTTTTCGTAAATTTCATAACCTTGTCTGCAGTGAGCATGACCAACCACTATTGCATCTGCACCGCACTGGGCAAAAAACCTGCAAATCTTTTTCATTCCCGGTCTCGGAAGAGGGTTATGTTCATTACCGCCATGGATAAAGACCAAAACAACATCCGCTTTCTTTTTTGCATCAATAATTATTCTTGATGTGTCATAAAAGTCAAGCCCTGCCATACCTGGTTTATTCTTTTCGGCTATGCCGAACTCGTGTTCTGCACAATTAACGATACCAAGCTTTATACCGTTTTTCTCTACAAAGCGTGCCTTTTCGGCATCTGCCTTATTTTTTCCCGCACCTACTGTCAACATACCGATTTCTTTTATATGTTCTATGGTTTCTAAAAGTGCGTCATCGCCTTGGTCTCCCATATGGTTATTGGCACAGGCACCTATATTAAAGTTGAATTTTTTCAAGAAATCAAGATACTCCAAATCAGTACGAAGGTTTGGTCCTCATTTTACAATCGGTGTGTCATTTTTTGTAAATACTGTCTCAACATTTAACATTGAAAAATCATGAGAAGCAGAAATTTCGGCAATTTCCTTTGTGATTTCTCTCTGCAAATCCTCATCTAACAGTTCTTTTGCATTAAATCTCGGGCAGAAATCCCCCGCAACAAGAATTTTTAAATTTTCCATTATGTATTCTCCCAACACTTCTGATATTTTTATTATCTGCTTATACAATTGTAAATAACATTTCTAAGTCTCGACTGATAGTATGTCTCCTGAGGGTTTGTCATATGGTGGGTATAGAACGACGCAAGCTTAAGGTCGGTATCAACAAGAACATTTGCACCTGCGGCACCACCCCATCCAAACTCACCGTAAGAGCCATTAGAGCCGCTTTTTGCCTTGTCTATCATGGTACGAACACCAAGTCCGTAGCCATAGCCGGTAAGCTGAGGCCATGTAAGATAAGGAAGAAGATCCTCTGTGAGCTGATTTGTTTTAAGAAGTCCAACCGTAGCCTGTGAGAGAATTCTCTCTCCGTTTGTACCTATACCGCCAAGGCTAAGTGCAGTTGCAAATTTCATATAGTCTTCAAGCGAGGTGGTAACACCTGCACCGCCGCTGTCATATTCGCTTCCAAGGACATGGGTAACCTTTTTATCCTTTTTGACTATCTTTCCGCCCTGACTCTTTACCTCACCGCTCTGAAGCTTTACTATGTCGGTATTTTCACCATCTACAAAGTTGTATAGATTATTTACCCTGTCTATTACTTCGTCGTTGTGATAGTATGAATCATTCATCCCGAGAGGCTCAAATATATTTTTCTTTACATAGTCTCTGAATTTCATGCCCGACATTGCCTCTACCGCCGCCGCAAGAATATCGTGACCTATGCTGTACATCCACTTTGTACCCGGCTCATAGTGAAGAGGGTCTTCTGCAATGCACTTTGCAACGGTAAGGGTATCCATCCTGCCGTCTGTGATTTCTCTTGCTTTTTTAAAGCCGGGAGCACTCATATCGTAGCTAAATCCTGCTGTCATGGTAAAAAGATTGCGCATGGTTATGGGATTTTTGGCTTCCCTTACATCATCGCCTTCTTTTACATACATCTTCCTGAACTCAGGTATATACTCGTACAAGGGGTCATCTAAAAGAAATACTCCCTTTTCGTAAAGCTGAAGTGCGGCAGTTACCGTAATGGGCTTTGAGCACGAATAGATGTTGAAAAGTCCTTCGCCTGTCATGGGAACTTTGTTTTCAAGGTCGGAGTAACCCGACTCATAGCGGAAAACCTCCTTGCCGTCTAATGCTATTCTTATGCAGTTTCCGGGGATTCTCCAAGATGTGAGGTGGTCCATAAATTCTTTTAAAGGTTCAAAATTCATTTTTCTTTCGTCCTTTCTATTTTACTTTTACATTATCGGCACCAATCAAATCCCAAAGCTCTGTTACAAGCTCATTTGTAAGACTGACACCGTGGTTTTTGTCTGTCATGACACGCTCGGAGGTATCTTCAAAATAAAGACATACCGTGTTTGTGCCCTTAAACTTTGCAAGGATATCCTTAATCTCATCCATAGCACTTTTGTCTGCAAGCCTTAGATACAATACGGCATTTTGCCTTATTCCTACCTCCTGCGCCCGTAGTGCAGATATGAGCGAAAGTGATATATCATCTCCTCTCTTTTTGACGGAGGCGGTAATACACAGTGCTGTACCCTCTGTAAGACAAGCGCGGTATTTGTTGTAAGTATTTTCAAAGGCGGTAACCTCTACCGTGTCGTAATAGTCTGAAACGCTCATGGTACACAGGAAAATTCCGCTCTTTGTCCTTGAGGCAGTAACCTTGGATATAACAGCACAAATATTAACTTTCTTTCCCTCTTCTATGTCGCCGTCATTTACAGAGTACACCTGTGTATTCGAAAACATAGCGGCGGTAAGAGAATACTGTGTCATGGGGTTTCCACTAAGATACATACCCGCAAGGTCGCTTTCAAACGCATAGCGCTCCCCCGTGGTAAAATCCTCTACCTCGTCTGTCGAAAGCTCCTTTAAGGCAAAATCATCGCTATCCGTACCAAAGAAGCTCACTTGGTCCTTTGACCTTGCAAATTTATCCTTTACTAAGGCATCAAGAATGGTTTCGTAATTAAGAAGCAGTACCCGTCTGTTTGGAAATATACTGTCGAATGCACCGCACTTTATGAGTACCTCTACGCAGCGCTTATTTATATCATATGAGGACATACGGTTTATAAAGTCGGGAAAGCTTCGGAAGAGCCCGCCCTTTCGCCTTTCCTCCGCTATGGCATCGGGGAAGTTCATGCCCATATTCTTTAGTGCAGAAAGTCCGAAGCGGACATTTCTGCCCTCAGGAGTGAAAAGCGCATAGCTTCTGTTTACATCGGGCGGAAGAAGTCTTATACCGTAACGGGCAAAGCCTGTAACATACTTAAATGTCTTGTGCGAATTTCCAAGCAGGCTTATAAGAAGCGACACAAGGTATTCTGTGGGGTAATTTGCTTTGAGATACGCTGTCTGATAAGCAACTCTCGCATAGCATGCGGCATGGGATTTGTTAAAGGCATAGTTGGCAAAGTCGGAGAGTAAATCAAATATGCGGTTGGCAGTATCATCATCTATGCCGTTTCGCCTTGTGCCCATGACCTCTATCGTGCCGTCGGACAGGGTAATGCCGTTTATAAAGACCTCTCGCTCCTTTTCCATCTGCTCTTTCTTTTTCTTTGCCAT
>JAZURE010000066.1:0-12474 GCA_045606045.1 Clostridia bacterium
CTTTTGTTGTTTCTTCCATCCATTGTGCATCAGAACGAGATGAGCCGAATCCTTTTATTGCAGAATGTAATTCCTTAATGTAAGGGATTTTTGCAGTTATGCTCATATCACTTGCAAAATTGGATAAGTACAACTTCATAAATTTAACCATATCCATTTCCTCATCATCGTCATCACGAAATGCATCAAAGGCGGATTCAACAAGAGCCGCCAAAGCATTTGTCACCGTATAAGCCGTTAGGATTCTCGCTATTCGTTTTCTATTTTTCTTTATAGCCTGTGACTTACCCATTCGTCTTGCATCAAGTTTGTATTCCATATAGGCATCCTGAAGCATATTATAAGCAAGTGTAGGCTCGGATGCAAAAGCCGTGAGGAATTTATCACCTCTGTCCGTACTTCTCATCATTTGGCTGCGAGTCATAGTTGAGTCTACAACCTGAGTTGCGTAGATTACTTCACGCAATCTTTTCCCGATTTCTGCATAGAATTCTTCGCTGCCTACTCTTAATTCCTTCCGTTTGTCTCTTACTTCAAGTTCGCAAGCGTTCCACAAATAACCCCAAGTGATTTTGTCTGCCACCTCTGCTCCCTTCATAGCCAAATCTGTTGCCTTGTCTTTCCATGTGTCATTATGCTTGATTTGTGCCTCTACACCTCTTTGAACATTGGTGTCATAATAACCCATAGATTTCCAAAGAGCAATACCGCAATATGTTTCTGCTTTTTTCACTTTGGGCTTATGTCCAAGAGCTTTTACTAAGTATTTATTGTCTATGACTGCACTCGCTCTTGCATAAGATGTAGGCTGTAGGAGTATTACCCTTAAATTAGCACCAACAGCAGCAATCTTTGCGTTTGAGAAGAATCCTTTGCCAAGTGTATCTCTACTTACCTCCTGCTGTCCGTTGATATCTTTAAGGAATGTGGTAAAATAATTTTGTCCATCCTTACCAAAAGCTCTTTCAATAGACTGTTTAACACCACTTGCCCGGAAAGTACCATCCTTAAAGGTTTCCTTTTCCGTATAATTATACCACTTAAAAGAATCAAGCACCGGGAGTGCCAAGGAATTGTATTTTGCCATATCAGAAGTGTGTTGAGCGAATACATCAAATATGTCGCTAATTACAATTCTGTTGTTGGCCTTGTCGATTGTACTCTTTGTAAATGACATATTCAGAAGTTTAAACAAACTGTTAAGTTGATCTGTTTCATCATTTACTGCAAGATTGTTCTTGTCTGATTGAATAGGGAAGTAGTTTTCTTCGCCAAAAGCTTTGTAACCAAAACGAGCCATTGACACTTCATTTCCCCAATCAGAGCAAACAGTATTCATAAACTCTTGCAATTTGTCTGCAACTTCTTTCTGCTTTTCCGTGAGGGAATCGAGAATATTGCGAACATCTTCCTCGGTAAACACAACGCCTTCTGACTGTGAAACAATGTTACCCTTCTTGTCTTTAAAATCCGCTACTCTTATACCACCCTGGAATAAATGCCCTCTTGCCTGTTCTCTCTTGTTGAGGCAATACATCGACATTATCTGAGGTACCGTTAATTGTACTGTCTGATACTGAGGAACATAATCCTCGCTTGCCAACTCATATTCGGCTGCAGGGGCAAGGATTTTAAAAGTCTTTACATCTTTGCTCCATTCCTTAACATCTTTGCTTGTGTAGGTTTCTTTTGCAAAATCAATGATTTTCTTTATGTTGAATGCAAACTTATCCCAACCATCTTGAAGGGCTTCGTATACCTTCATTCCACCGCTTCCAAATCTTTTGAAAACATAATAAGGAAGAGCGTTGCCCCAGTCAAGAAGTTTTTTGGCTGCTCCACGTTTGCCATCGTAAATCTTTCCTTTACCCAAACTATCGAGATATAACATTGACTCCTGTGAGAGATTGGCAATACCCCGTGCGTGGTGTACGGCATGGAATTTGTTCAGCTTGGTAACTGCGTGTTTGATGGTTTTAACCATCCTGTCAAGTGTCTGCAGGTCAGTAAGAGTCATTCTGTTAATTATAAACTCGTTGTCACCAACCTTGTTTCTGATATTTTCTACGGAGTCTATCATCTTTTCAATGTCTTCGTCTAAGCCATGACCGTACAATTCCACAAGCTCATCGTGTGCGTTAGAAGCTTTAACCATCATATCCTTGACCTTGTTGAGCGCCCTTGACAAAGAAATATCCTTTTTGGTGGGATCACCCTTTTTTAGAAGTTGCTTTGAAGAGAAGTCGATTGCCTGAAGAAGTGCAACTACAGGTTCTTTCATGATTTCGGGAATATGCTTGTCCTTTGAGTTCTTCACAAGCAATTCATTAAGAGAAAGCGCATTGGCTGTAATACTTTGAATTCGAGTCTTCCTCTCCGCATTTTCCTTGAAGGATTCAAGCCTCTGTCTACCAAGTTCCTTGGCTCTTGCAACATCTCTGTCCTTGCGTTCACGGAGTTTCCTGCTCAATTCCGACATTTGTTTCTTGTAGTGAATGGTGTCTGCAAGTTTTTGCGCCTCAAGTCTTGAATTATATTCCTCTCGGAATTCTTTCATGGCTCTACGATGTTCAAAATTAAGGAGTTTTATCTGCTTGTCATACTTGTCTGCCGTTGTACGAATAGGCGACACATTCCAATATTGATTATAGATTTCATTGGCAAGCCATCTTGTTGTTTCCTCGTTGTTGTAATCTGATATTATTTCAGATGAATCCTTAAGGTTTGCAAGAATATCATAAAGTTCCTGGAGCATATCTGCAGGATTGATGTCTGCATCAAATGTACCCGGATATTGTCTCACCCACTCTTGCCACATTGACTCGATAGGAGTTCCACTATCTGTGATGGTTACTCGGTTAAAGAAATGCCTGTTCCAATTCTTGCCGAATATATGTTGTGCCTCTGCTTTTTGAGTTTCGCTTAAGGATATCTTGGTGTTCCTTATCTCTCTTAAAATTTGTTTGGAGTAGTCATCAACCATTATTTCAGGTTTGGAATCTTTGAGCATATCCCTCGCAAGATTGTAGCATCTCTCGAACACATCTTCCCGAGTGAGGTGTTCTGTGTGTGCTATGAAAGAGTAAACATCTCTAAGTGCTTTCATAAGCTCGACCTTGTCCATATTGCTTCTTCCGATATTTCTAAGGTGTCCTGCAACTGCTCCAAGCTGATTCTCGTTGAAGTGATTTCCTTTGGTGACTTTTCTTTCGAGTGCAAGTCTTCGCTTAAGCCTATCAAAATCTTCCTTGAGCTTTTCGTTTTCCTTGCGAAGTCTCTCAGTTTCACCCATAAGGTCGTAGATGTCTTCTTGGCGGTCCATGTACTTGCCTTTTTCTTCTGACTGTGGTATATTGTCCTTGGAAGTAATGTCTGTTGGCGTGTCGACTACTTTTGTAGCTGCCGCCGTTTCAGCATTGCTTCTTTTTTTGTTATCAACAATGGTATCTAACATTAAAACTTTATGAAGTTTATCACCCTTTTCAACAGCATCCATATACTCGGAATCTCTATCCGAAAATTTTGTGTTGACTTTTTCGGTGGGATTGGGTATACTATCTTTAGAAGCATTCTTGCTATAATCACTGTCAATTGGTGACTGTGATTCACTGGCTTGAGTGCTTTTGTTTTTTATACGCACGAGATTTCCATTTGCAATTTGTTTTTTTAGGTATTTTTGTAATTCACCTCTTCCAAAAACCGTAGCAATCTTGTTGGTGTCAATAAAAATTCTATTGTATCTGCCTTTTTCATTTACATATACGGGTACATTGATAGTGTTGCCATCAGAATCTTTGTATTGAGAAATTAAAAGAAAATAGTTTTCCCTACGTGAACTATCCTCAGCATTTTTCGTCCCCCTATACGCTTCAGTTACATTATCTAACCCGTCTATCACTTTCATAAATAATGATTTTCCAAGCCCGTGATAGTTTATACCACTATTCACTTTTAACCCCAAGATTTTCGCTTCTTTCTCGGTAAGGATATTTTCACGAAGATGAGATGCCACCATCATCATAGGAAGATTTTTCACACCTTTTTGCGAAACAAGAATAGCAGGGCTATTGTCTGTTAATTTGATTTCTTTGTCATAGTTTTTATCTGTTATAGCCTGTTCTATTTCCGATATTGCTTCTTCCCTCAATTTATACTTCACATCACCCTCGGAAGATACATCATCATTAGTAGAATTTTCCTTTGTGGAATTCATCTCTTCAGCAGCCTTGTTATAGGCTTGAACCTCCCGAAGCATCTTATCCCAAAGAATTTGCATTGCCTCAAGTCGCTCTTTGTCTTCTCTTAAGGCTTTGGCTTCTGCAGAGTTGGATTGGTTAACATATGAAGATAAAAATTCATCTATCCAATCTATAACCTTTTGTATTAAATCCTGTATCTTTTCGACAAAAGTCTTCTGTTCGGCAGGAGATAGAGACTTGAACATAGCCCGTGTTTCCTTACTTCCTGCAAGAAGGTCCTCACATGCTCTTGCCACAATTTCACTAATAGCATCTGCTTCTGTATGCTCTCCTTCTTCGGGATGCTCTCTATCAAGTCGCTCAATTTCATCGGCAATGATGTCGTTCCTTGTTTTGCCCTTATAGTCGGGGGATTTTTCCAAACCGTCAAGCACAATATCAGATAGCATTTTAAATGCCTTAGGTGACTTGACCTCCATTTCGTGTGTGAGTTCGTGGGCTATGGTTGTAATGATAAGGTCTGTTCCTGTCCAGTCCTTGGTATTCTTGCCTGCATACACATCTATGAAAGTTATATCCTTGCCTACATTGTACATACCATTAAACTTTTTGTTCTTACCCACAAAAACAAGGTTAGAACCCAAAGCTTTGTACAGACCTTTAGCGAATATAACCGCCTGCTTCTGTCTGTTATCAAGATTGTTCCAATTAACCTTACCCGAAACATATTCCTTGCCATAGTTAATAGCCGACTCATCTATGATTCCTCTTACACCACTTCTCACCCTTGCCATAAGTTCGGCATTGGTTTTGTCGGAGGCTTCATTTGACTTCTTTATCATATGAGCATATATTTCCTTTACGGCATCTGTAGAGAGAGGTCCTTTGCTTTCAAGAATCTTATCTACAGTAAAGCTTTCGGGATGCTTGGAATACTCTGCAACAAGGTTAAAGGAGTTTGCATACTCTTCGAGGTCGGTTTTTTTGTCGTAATGTCTTGTAAAAATTGCCGCTTCCTCCGTATCCATTCCCTTGACATACTCGGAAATTCCCTTGTCATTTTCGACAAAAACCCTCTCACCGTATTCACTTCCACGAAGTACTTTTACTTCTTCTGCTGATATATCTTCACCGACACTTTTTTTGGCTATGATGTTGGCGATTTCTTCTACATTCCTTGTTTCTCCAAGGTCCGTGAGTCTCTCGGTGGCTTTATCAACAGTTTCCTCCTTTACTGATTCAACATCGACATCCTTGCCAAGAGCTTTCTTTGTATTCTTAGACTCCTTATTAATCTCTTTTGAAATGACATCATTGATTCTTGCCTCGGGATTGTATTTTGCCATATCCCCCAATTTTGCATAGTCATCCTTGGCAAAGAAAATCTGATTGCCTGTGGACTTCTTGTTGTGTGCGATGTTCTCTGTGTCTACTCTCGCATTCTGCCAAAGGCTACCAAGCTGAGCGTCCGAAACATTCTCCGCATTTATACCTTTTTTTGCATATCGTGTGTATGCCTCATATGCCGATGCCATTTCGGGATTGGATGCCATATCGAATACATCGGATATTCGGTTGTTGTCTCTGATGTTTTGACCAATGTGCTTATTGGCAGAATGTACACCCATGGCAGAGGGGCTACTAATTAACCCCGAGGAAAAAATAGTACCCAAACCAATATCGGCATACCTTACCAAAGCATTCCCTACAACCTTACCAAAAGCCTCCTTGCCCGACATACCGCTTGCCTTATAGCTTTTAAACTCGGTATTTAGTTTGTTCAAATCTTGACTTATAAGGTAATCTGCTATATCATTAGTACCCTCTGTGCTGAGTTCTCCAATCACCTCAGTTTTAAGATTATCTAATAAATAACCCCAAGCGCTTTTTGTCAATGCCTCTTTCCCAAACATTGCCTCAAAGCCTTTGCTCTCAAAGAAGTATTCTGCTGCACCTGCAATAGCACCAAGACCAAATGCTTGCTCATCAGATAATCCTCTTGCTTTGGCATCCGTTGTAGTATCAACAACTGCGCCCGAGCTTAATATACCCGATTGAATGGATTTGCTCACTCCGCCAAGACTACCAAATCCACTCATGACCATTGCAGCAACGTTGTCAGCAGCATTCATACCGTGGCGATAAAAGAATTTACCTATGCCACTATCAATGACATCGTTTTCTATGGTGCTTCTTTGTGTCTGTACACGTCTTCTCCCCGTGTATAGGGATGAGTTTGTGTCTATACTTCCATCTTCGGCATAATCCATAGCCATAAAAGGCAAAGCTAAAGCATTGTTCCCAAGATTGTCAAGCACACTAACAGTAGAAGTTGCCACGGGACTTTCCTTTGCCATTTGGGAAGTAATATTTTTTTCGTGTTCTACTCTTCGTTGTCTCAAATCAGAGTCTAACATTTCCAAGTATTTCTTTGCTTTTTCCGGGCCTTGTGTTTCCCACAATGCATTAAACCTCTTTTTCTCATCTTCAGTTAAATGCTTGTTTTTCAGGAAATCATATGTGCCTGACATATGCACATTAGTAAGTGTTCCGTAATCCCTTGCCTCTTTGTCACCATTAACATAATTGTATAGGTATGCATCTTCATCCCCGATAACTGCATAACCATTCAAAGTTTTGCTAAGTTTAGCATCCTTTTTCTTATACTTACCACTCTTTGCAATATCAACCGTCTTGTCAATGTCTGATTCGTATTCCCTTGAATACGCATCATTGTACAAATCTTCCCACTTTATGTTATATCCGTCAGAAGTAGTGTAGGCAACACCCTTCTTGCCTTTAAGCTGTTTTGAATTCATCGAATACAACTCGGTCAGTTTTGTTTTTTCGTTGGTATAAGCTTCGGCATTCTTATACTTACCGTATTCTGTGGAAAGACCTTCCCAATTATCGAGGACAGATTTGTAGGATTTTTGAATTTCAGAAAGGTCAGCACCACCATACTTTTTCTGATATTCTTGATATTTCCCAAGCCTATCATACATACTCTGCACGGATGACAGAGTATTTTTCATTGTTTCCTGTGTCTGCCATCCGCTATATGCCTTGTCTATGGTTTTAGATAACGAAGCAATATCAGACTCGAAGGTGTCAAAATTTATGGATTTTGAGAGAATCCGTCTGTCCAATTCGGATGAATAATCACTATGTTTAGACGAAACATTAGCCGGAGTGCTTTTCTCTTTCTTAGCTTTTATTTTATCATTGAGAATTTTCGAATAGTCTTTAATCGCCATAATACACACCTCTTATTTCTTTGTGTAAGATTCTCCCTTTGTATATTTTTTATTGCTTAGTTCGAGAGCTATATCTTTATCATGCTCTGCAAGTTCTTTGAGCGTAAACTTGTTTCCATATTGGTCTTTAACAATTGCGTTATTGTCAACACCCCAACCACCATTCCAACCACCATCATTTACTACAGTGTATGTTCTTTGTGAGTATGGTAGCTCGCCATATTCCGCTACATAATCCAAAATAGCGTTCTTATCGTAGGAGTCAGCCAAAGAGTTCATATACTTGTTAAATTCTTTTTTTCCACCCTCGTTATAGGCTTTTAATGCCTTTTGCATTTGAGACTCTGACGGAGCCTTTAATGTTGTACCACCGCCTCCACTTCCGCTGCTTCTCGAATTAAGTGACGCCCAATTATAGCTCATTTGGTCTGCATGCTGTTGCTTGCTGAATGCCAGGCTTTCGTTATACTGTCTTTGTTCCTCTGCAAAGGTTTGTTCATACTGACGAACACCCTCATCAAAGTTCTTATTCGCCCAAGCATCTGTATTCTGTACTTCAACTTGCTTCCAAGCATTATTAATTCTGTCTTGCCAACTCTGATACTCTTTTTGGTACATACTCTCATATGTATTGGAAGCCATAGAATAAAGATTGTACAGGTCACTCGCCTTTTGGGAATGCTCTTCCATCTCAATGCCTGCCTTGGCAAAAGCATCGGATTTGGCATCTCGGTACTGTGCATATGCCTCATTATACATTTGGTTTCTGTGCTGATATGTAGCATCGTAAGCAGAAATGTTTCTATTGTACTCTTTGTCATCCTCTGCAGAGAGCATACCATACTGACGATACATTTCGTCACCTTCCATCTGATACGCTTCCATTGCCATTTTGTAATACTGAGGAAGATTGTCATATGCATCCTCTATAAACGCATTATAAGCTTGATTTCCTGCCGATGTTGCGTATGTGCTGCCATATCCTCCCGTAAGCGCAGAAGCTTGCCCGATTGTGTCCTGCATTGCTTGTTTACCGCTATTCATAGCAGAAGCAAGTGCCTGCTGAAATAACTGGTCGCTATCTACATCGTAAGAAAATTTTTCCCTGTTCATTATTTTGTCCATCATATCTCTTACTTGGTCGGAATATGATGTTTTCCCACTCTGTATCGCTTTCAACTGTTCAGAAAGCCAAGCATCTGCTTCTTTAACGGCAGTAGGTACTTTAAAGGTCTGATTCATTGCCTTTTGGGTGCTTGAGCTTATCATGTTTTTGTTGGTGTGGCTTGCATACTTTTCGGATGCTTTATCTCTGTTTGTTTGAGCCTCATTAACCTTATCACTTACGGTATGGGATTCTTTTGTAGCTTGCCACGCAGAATCGCTCACACCATATGGCTTTTCATTATTTGTATTTACTGTCTTTTTTTCATCATCCTTGATTATACCCATTTATTAATTCCCCTCCTCATCAGGCAAGCCATATTCCAAATGACCTGTATCGTAGTTTACTGTAAATGTTCCCGAAAGTTCTTTGTTCACTGCATCCTTGAATTGATTTGATTCGCACACATCGGAGATTGTGAGTGTACTCCCTGTCAACTGTGCAAATTCTTCCTCTTTGTCATCCTTTGCCTTTTGAATATCTGCTCCGAGTTCGTTAAGCTTATTAACCAAGTCGGGAGATAAATTTTCGACAGTTATATTGCGAAGTGTAAATTCAAGAATTTCTTTAAACTGTGTAATATAATCTGCAAGCTGCAAAACTTGTTCTTTGCTTGTGCTTCCTGTTATCCTCAGAAAAGGAAATATATCTTGCATTAGATATCACTTCCTTCTTCTATAGTTTTGGTGATGGAATGTATCTTACAAGCGCCATTACCTATTATCTTGTACCTAAAATGGTCGCATCTCTTTGGTATGATGGGAATGGAGAATGTCCTTGTGCCGGTACCGCTCATATTGAATTTATGCTCCCATGCTTCGTTTGAATCGTATTGAAGAAAAAAGTCCACCTTTGTACCAAATTCTAATGTGATTCTTAGGTTTATTTTCCCTACATACTTGTAGTCGGGCGAGGAGTAACCTATGGGACCTGACTCCACAAACCAATCTATTCTTCCCTCTGTGGCTTTTTCAGGCACATCATAGATAAGTGTACCGCCTACAGATTTCATCGTGTTATCGTCAAAATCAATGTAGTAAAGGTCATCCTTATGTTTGCAGAAGGCATACACCCTTGTGTTATCCTCTTTGCACCATATTCCATTTTTGGTGTCATATACAAACAGGCTATATTTGCCCTTGGTATCGCGCATAGATATATAATATTTGTCACCGATGGCACCACCAACACCATCAAAGTAACTTATTTCGCCCAACTCATCCGAGATGCTGTATGGCAAGCTTCCGTTATAGCCACAGACACTTTTTGAGGATTTATAGTATAAAACCTCATTGAGTACAATTAAGCTCGCATTCGAGCCATTTTGCACCCCTCTGCACCTTGTTTCTTTCGTTTGGTGTCCTCCTGTCGCACTTACGGCTACTTTTATAAGGCTGTCTTCTTTAAAAAATATAGGATAACCAAGGTAGGTTATTGCTCCTGTGAATTTACCATCAGAGCCTATTGTTGCCGCCCACGAGTCTGTAGATGCTCCTCTAAAACAATTCCAATTCTTGACATCACCAAGTTTGCAACAATATATTTCATGACCATCTTTTGCGCATCCCCAAAGTCTGTTGTTACACTCTGTAATGTAGGACATTTCAGGCACTTTTCTTTCAACAACCAAGGACACATCCGTAAGGTCTTTAATGGTTCCACTTATAATGCCGGGGATTGTGATGTTGTTATCATTCCTGTCCACAATGTATGTGTTAACAGACCTTGTCCCGTCATCTTCTTCATTGACAAAGATGCTATCGAGGCCACCTATGTCCATTTTTTTAAGTATAATCTTGACTCCGTCTTCCTTTCCAAAGCCTTTTCCGATACCGTCTGCATGTATCTGCACATATGCGGAAGCAACGGTCATCCAAATGCCTGTTGTTGCAGAGTAAACCTTAAGAGATGGCTTGCCGCTTGAATTAACACTCATCATATAGTCCCCGTCTTTTGGCTCGTTCTCTTTATAGTAATCTGCATCGTGATAATTGATTGTTTTCCCGGATGCCTCACATATGGAAAATGTAATAGATGTTCCTTCCTTAATCGCCACTTTGTTTTCCATATATCCGCACTCATACTCGCCATTTTTGTCGTTGGTATTAACCCATATCTTGTCGGGCATTACGATGATGTATGCACCCATTTTTGCCATGGTTTTCGGAGCTTCATCCGATAAGGCAATGCCTCCCAATGTTATTGCTTCCCCGTTTTTGTACATAACATTGTTGTCTATCCACCAAAGGTCTTCTTTATCAAGTATTCCTTGAGGCTTGGTGAATTTCCTTACCGTGCCTCTGGCCTTTCTTGGAGAGAGGACAGGAAAATAACTTGAAGTCATGTTTTGCATATCAAAAAACTGTCCTTCTTGACACGTTATTTGGTGATTGTATCCACCAAATACGGTTGTCATATCTCTGTATTTTGATGCCTCTTGTAATGTAGGAAATCTCATGGTATCCCCCTGCCTTTACTTATCTTTATTTTCTCTCCCTGCAAATATCCGCTTAACACACAGCATCAGTAGTTCCCCACCGAATACTGCGTGATTTGCCACTATAAGCCCGTCTGTAAGGAATGAATTGTGGCTTGCAATCCGCATAGCCCATATCTGCATAAATGCCATTTCGAGTATGCAAAAAACTACTATCACCTTACTGAATCTGCCTTTTTTCTTTTCGCTCATGGTATCACTCCATTATTCCGCACATTCTGAGCATTACCACAAGACACCATATCTTCATATCGTCAAGATTAAGGCTTCCTGTGTCGGTTCCCTTTATGTAGCCCTTATCTACTGCTTTCTGTACATAAGGTCTCGCCCATGTGGGGCACTCATTTACTGTGTTGTAAATCATCTTTTTTGCTTCCTCCTTTGCTACAGGATACTTCGGTCTTCCATACCCTGCTATTCTTGAATAATTAAGCGCATATTTTTTCTTTGCCACAGAACCGCCATTATCTACTACGCCACTTGCAGTAGAGGTATTGCCCTCAACTGTATATACATAATTGGAATCTATGGCATACACAATGCCCGTATGGCATATATTTCCGCTTTTATCTTTAAAGAATATTTGGTCTCCCTTTTGGGGTTTCGTGTGCCATTCTTTATGCAGAATATAGTATGATGCGGAGGTGGGCGTATACGCAGACCATCCATGAATAAGCTCTAATGCCTTGTCTACGCCAAAGGCTTGTACCATACACCAATCTACAAAGGTATCGCACCATGCATAGCCATTTACATATATTCCTGCATGGCATTTACACATATCCCTTGCATATTTTGTATAGTTCTTGCTTCCTGCATTGTCGGTTTTGGAATCAAGAGAAGCGGTGCTTCGCTTCTCAAGATATCCAACTTCGGCAAGGGCAATTTGTATAAGTTTATCTACCAAAGGGGTCAGCCTCCTTTATGATGTTTCTTAGCAATTTCAATTAGTTCTAAAACATACTTTTTAATCCTTACATAGAATTCTTTCCATCCAAACATTGCACCAAATGCGCTGAATATACCCAGCACCACAGATGTGCATAGGACATACCATGCTCTGATGCAATATCCCATATCACATGCTGCATAGTAGATTATAACCCACAACGCAATCGAAGTTGTCATCACCTGCAATACGGTGGGTATCTTCTTTAGGAACCGCAGCTCTTTTGTAAGTTCTGTAAGCACGCCTACTATCAGACTTACTATAGCAAGAAGAATGATAGTAGCACAAATAAGCTTGTCCATATGTATTACCTCCGTAATTTAATTATTTCCGTGTCCTACAACACGGTCCCATTTATCATGCACATACGAGTTTTCCTTGAGGTCTTTTTCGTAATGGTCGTATAT
>JAZURE010000067.1:0-13561 GCA_045606045.1 Clostridia bacterium
ATAGGCAGACTCTCTTAAAGAATCCCTGCCGTGAAGCGGAGTGCAGAGCACGAACGCTGAATGGTTCTAAGATTACAAGGATAAAACAAAAAAGCACACACTTGCGTGTGTACTTTTTAGTGGTGCACCATCAGACGAGGCGTAAGCAAAACAATCCGGTGGATTGTTTTGTAGCCGAGAGTCCCTGCCATGAAGCGGAGTGCAGAGCACGAACGCTGAATGGTTCTAAGATTACAAGGATAAAACAAAAAAGCACTCACTAGAGTGAATGCCTTTTAGTGGTGCACCATCAGGGACTCGAACCCGGGACACCCTGATTAAGAGTCAAATGTTTTATCAGTATTTAAGGCATTTTAAAAAGAGTTGACGCTATTTTGACACCCAAATATTATTTGTGAACAATTTCGTTTCAAAATTATATTTACAAGGCCTCTTCTGCAAACTTCAAAATCCATGCAATCTTCGAATATACTCTATTGACAAAATTCGCTATTTTCTATTAAAATATGACATAGATATCAGCGAAAGGAAACTAACTATGTCTACAATCATTAGAGAACTGCGAATTAAACTCGGGTTATCACAAGCGAATGTTGCATATTACATTGGAATGCCACTTCGAACATTAGAAGATTGGGAAATCGGAAAATCAAAACCCGCATCATATGTAGAAGCTCTTATATACGAAAAACTTCTTCCTTTAACACCGGAACAAGTAAAACTAATTAAACAACAAACTCCTCGGAGAAGAAACAAATGACATTGTAACCATATCAAAAAATCTGGCAGGCACTACGCCCGCCAGATTTTTTATTCATATTTAGCTTTATCTTCTTTCGCCTTATCTCTATCCTTTTGTTGCTTGGAAATAACATCCTTTTCCCATCTATCAAAATCGGCACTTCCATACTTTTTGGATAGTTTCTTCCTAATTTTCGAAGCTTCTTCTGGATTTTCCTTTAGCAAATTACGGTATACACTTCCTATTGACGAATGTATATCCTCGTAGTTGAAGGGAATTTTTGCACGTTTTGCAGCATTTTCCAATTCGACAGCATATTCCTCATCGGATATTAATGCCTTTGCGTATGCCTCGTATATCCAATCATTAAAGGCGTCATCACTATAGTCGTACCTGAGGACCAGCGATTTTCGGATAGCATGGGCTTTTTCCGGCTCGTCCACAAAGCACTTAACATATGCAGGCTTGAGTTGTGTCGTAAGAGAACCCTTTTGCACCTCTACACCAATGTTTTTGTAATAGTCCAGAATTCTATGCTCCTTCTTGCGGTCACCTGATGCAATAGCCGAAGCAAGGTCAGCATAAGAGAACACCCTGCGACTCGTGGCGATAATCTCATCAATATCATGGAAGAAATCCCCCTCCTTAATATCTCCGACATAGCCTTTTACACCATTAAACATATTAATTACATTCTGTGCCGGTATACCAAATGCCGTTGCAGTACTTATAGCAAGTTCAGCAAGAGCTTCGCGGACCTTATTCCACTTATCTTCGCCCGCAGTTATATCCCACTTGTCAATAACGCCGTACACACCGGATATCGCATCAATCAAATTCTGCACAGTGTCAAAAGTAGGTACCGATGCAAGGTCATAACCGTATACAAATGTATCTTTTGCTGAAACAAGCAAATTACCGAGCACTGGAATAGCATTAGTAAAGAGATTTTCAAGAGTGTCCATTCCCACCTGCTTGGATATACTGCTGGCATTAACTTCGTTCTTTTCATCATCCTTATATGGCTTGACTTTTCGAAGAAGAGTCCTTGCAACAAGTGTTAGTGTTGCGAGAGTAATAGCCGAGGAAACTTGTGCAAATGCAGCTTTTTTGAAGCGTTCTTGAGCTGCTTCCAGAGCTTTTTTGTTTTCCGATGTGGATTGGGTTTTGTAATTCTGATGTTTTGTATTCCAATCATTATATGCCGTCCATAAAAGTCCCGAACCCTGCAGGGCATCATTTTGGAACATTGATATAAGCCTTGTCATCTCGCTTGTACTCTTTAACACTTCCGGCTTATGAAGTGTATCATAATTTGACTGAGTTTCCTCTATGGTGCGCTCGTAAATCTGAGTTACCTCTTTCCAGTAATTTTCACTTCCCTTTGCAATGCCAAGAGTATCACTTACATAATATTTGGTGGCTTCCCACAAAACAGCCGCAACCCTGCAATCTACCGACTGCATCCAGTTAGTCGGGAAAAAGCCTTTCGGAAGATGATTAACCCATGCCGTTATTTGAGATTGACTCATTGCCTTACGAGCCTTATTTGCAAGTCCCTGCCCGGTTTTTCTATTTGCACGGTCTCCAAGCTCCTGAGTAGAATATCCTAATCTTCGTTTAAAGTGTATCCCTGTGTAACGGTCTATCTCTTCTATAGTAGCTTTTGTTCTTGTAAAGTACGGCAGAGCTTTTACAAGAGGTGTACTTCCAAGCACAGAGCTTGCAGTAACATAAGAAGTAAGCTGTTTGAGTGCTACAGAAGGATTAGAATTCAAAGTAGCCCCTACCCAATTACTTTGTATGGTACCCATTACCTTGTTAAATACATCGCTCTCTCTGTTTCTGGTAGTCTGCAAATCCCTTAATGTCTGTTCTATAACTCCCTTTTGTATCTTGGCACCCCACTTGTGACCGATTGTGTCCTTCACACTCTGCGTGGTATCGTTTTCATCAGCAAATGTCACATTGTAAACCTTGTTAAAGTTTCTTATGGGGATTGCAAGTCCGTGGTATTTTGCCACGAAATCAATATGTTCACTCGTTGAATAGGATAATCCCGTTATAAGAACAGGTTGTTTTGCGTTTTCTACCACTGATTTAAGAGAACCCGCTCCCTCCAAGGTTGCATCAACCTTGAGCCCCTCGATATCTGAGTGGACAAATTTTGTGTCGGTGTGTATAGGTATATAGTTCTTTGCGTTAGCAAGTGTTCTTCCAACAAGTTGAAGCGAAGTCTCGTTAATTGCCTTATGCGATTTTTCGTTAAACAATATTCTTGCTTCATCTATCCAGGCTTTGTCGTAAGACTCAAGCATTGAGCGAAGCCTTGTTATGTCCCATTCTGTAATTGCCACGGTTCTTACAGCACCCTCGGTATAGGCTTCCTGTGTTTTGCCGGTATTGAATAACTTGATATTCGGGATTGTCATGCCGCCAGTCTCAAGGTGCGCCCTGCCCTGCTTACGCTCCCAAAGCATTATAACCTCGCATATCATATTTTTGGGTAGCATTACAGTATTACCATTTGTATCTTTAATGCCTGTATCGTGCAACTGTGTAAGGAAGTCATACATAAGAGCTTGGTTTCCGGGGCCTTCCATAAGCACATTAAATGGCTTTGTGGCATCCATTTTAAACATATCCCCTTTGTGGACACCCTCGTTGAGCTGACGGAAAAGCTTGTAGAATTCTCCGTCTCTGTTATATCCGGAAATCATTTCCGCAACACGCATGGGATTAAGAGTGTTTGCCGCAAAGACATTTGTGCCAATTCTTTTAACAAGCATCTTTTTGGTAGGGGCAATAAAATCCGCCTTGCCATTTAAGTCTTCACATATCTGCATACCTATCTCTCTGTTTTCCATAGCGTTATCTATACCAATCTGTTTTTTGGCATTGGATATGGTATGTCGTATCTGCACAAGTATATCTTCCAAAGCAGACAGCTCCATAAGATTCAAGTCAATAACGCGCTTATTTCGCACCGTATTATTCAGCTGTTTTATGTATTCGCTTATTTCCTCGTGCCACTCGCTCTGGATATCATAATCAGGATTATTTTTAAGGTTGTCATACTGTACCTGCAGAGCATCCAGTTTAAGACTTGCCTTTGTTGCATCGCCCTCTGGTGTGATACGGTCGGTATGGAAATCGATTGCAGAGCACACCTCGGCTATTGCCTTGACAAGCTCCTTGGGAATACCGCCGCTTTTTTCTGTGGTATCAAGTCCGTGTTTTAGTTCAGATACCATTTTGCGAATATGTGCCTTTGCCATAGAAATCTTTTGGTTTTGACGCACAGCCTTGATTGCGGCAGATTTTTCTTCGGAAGATAGTCTCCGTTCCCAATACTGAGTATAGCTATGAGCCTTGAGTTGTTCCTTGAGCTTGTTTATCTGCTCGTCGGATTTTTCCTTGTGCTTGTCGTATTTCCTTTGGAAAGCTTCCTTTTGCTTTTCAAGAGCCGTCACTTTTTGGCTCTCTGCCTTTTTAACAAGCCTGTCCGCGCGAGTATCTTTGGTTACGGATATACCGTCTGCTTCAAGCGCAAAGAGACTCACAACATGCTCAATGGCATCCTCTATGTATTCTGCATGCGGGTTATATGTTTCCGGTTTTAATGCCTGCAAAGCATCTGCTATAGCATTTAACTGGTCTGCAGGTGCAGTAACGGATTTGTTAAAGATATATGGGAATACTTCGCATAACTCATTATATGCCATGTCAATAGGCAGTCCGTCGTTAGTAAGACTAATTGAGCCAAAGTGCCTTTTACGGAATTCTGCAAAATGTGCCTCTGCCTTTGCGTCATCCGGGAATTTGATATCTGTATTCTTTAACCATCCCTTAAGTCTTGCAAAATCTTCATCCACCGCAATATCCTGCGCATTGTCAATAATATCTGCTGCCACATCAGTAAACCGCTTAACCATATTGTCGGTAGCGCTCTGTACACTTTCAGGAACATTGCCTGCTTTTTTAACTGCAGCAATATATTCGTCGTATATGCTCAGCACTTCTGCGTGAATATCTCTGGGGTTTATTACAGAATGCATATCGGTAACAATGCTCTTTATGAGTTTTTCCACCTTTGCCCTGTCTGCCAAGGGCACTTTTGTAAGGCGCATCTGCCTTTGAGCATTATCAAGTCTTTTTTGAAGTTGCTCGTTCTGACGGACACGGGATATAAATTCCTGCTTATTCTTTCTTGCAAGCTCTGTAAGCTCCTCGTGAAATACTTCTTCCTTAGCTATTTCCTCGATGCGGTCTTGCGTTGTAGTACTTGTCGCCACAGAAAATTTGACATTGCCTGCTCTTTCTGAATTCTTATATTTTTTCTGCGTATAATATTTGTTGACAATATCCTCTTTTTCGAGTATACTGTTATTGTCAGGATTGGTGTCTGCCAGCTTGGGCAATTGGAGCCCTCTGCTTTGCGACCAATTCTGACTTTTTATTTTGTCAATATATCTCAGATTGCCTTTTTCTGTTTGAGTACTTAAAAAGCCCCAAATATTATTTTTACTGTAAACGCTTGCTATTCTGTTGACCTCAATATGTTTTTCTTTTTTGTTCAAATGAAGCGCCGCAACAACAGGGTTCCCGTTCATGTCTTCAATCTGCGTCAATATTAAAAACGCATTTGGAACAGTTGCAGATTTAAATACCATCAATGGCTCTGCAAGATTTTGCGGTAAGTTTCTTATGTTTTCAAGACTTACACTATGCTTTTCACCATTAAGTTTAACCATAGTGTTTTGGCTCATTATTACCGGCAAAATTTCTGCACCGAGTTCTCTGAGTACAACTGGCGTATTTCCAAATTCAAACATCTCATTGGAAGTCATTTCCCCATTGAGCCATCTTTCAATTTGATTTGAAAGCTTACTTGTTACAGATTTTGGAACACTAAATATTTCTTCCCTGCCAATCCTCTCAATACGGTCTTGAGTGTCGGCGGAAATGGAACGCCTTACATCTTCTCCACTTCTGCTATCAGCCGCTGTGCCACTTTCACTTTCTCTGCTATGGTTTGACACTCTTTCATTGGTTGCATTAGAGTTATAATCTGCTCGCTTGACAGTTTCTTCTCCGAGCATAATTTCAGCAATTTTTTTAGTATCTTCAAACCTTCGTCTGTAAGTTTCTCCTTCATAGAAACACTCCCTTGCATAATCGATTAAATTTTCGTCATCTGTCTCAAAGGTTATGACTGTTTTGATTTTCGGATATTCATAATCTGCATCTGAATATATTAATTTATTGCCAACAGAAAAGATATAGTTACCGTCTGCGCTTTGCCTAAATGTACGATACTTATTATTTCTAAGTTCCGACACCTTCGAATAAAACGCAGCAACCTCTTTTTTGTCAAGTACGCCTTGCTGTATAGTCCACATGGCGCCGATCTGCTTTGTTCCTTTTTCAAACGCCGCCACAGATGAACCATCTGCAAAAACAACGCCCTCAGAATCATCCATAGAATAGGGAAAAATCTTTCTTCTTGCTTCAAGTGTAAAATTCATTCTGTCAACTACATCACGAGCTTCCCTTTCTCCGGCAGTATCTTCATATAATTGATGTGCCGGGGAAACATTTAACTGAAGATAGTCATTGATATTACCAATATCATATCCCTCTTTTATTCTTTGACGCCAATAGCTTTCTGATGCACCTTGTTCAAATCCCTCTATGAATTGAATAACATGTTGTAATTCATGAAGCATGCTTTTTTTCAATTCATATATGCTCTTTTGAGGATTTATGCGTATAATACCAAGTTCACCCACATCGCCAATATGTTCTCCCATATTTGGCACATACGATGCTTCGCCCTCGTCATCCATATTTTCATCATATAAAACAGGGATATCTTTTATCTGTGGATATGCCGCAAAAAGTTTGTCATGTTTTACGAAGTCTTTTACATACAGATTTTCTTTTGAAGTAGACGGCATCATAAATTCGTATTTACTATCATCAAGTTCGGTCTTAAAATGTCCGTCTACCCCTTTAGACCATCCGGTTTCTTTCCATAGTTCCTCAATGTCATAGCCTTGCTTGTCCATTTCGACAGCCCTATTATATGCTTCTTTGTCTGCCGTAAGTGATTTTTTACCAACTATCAGAAAACGAGGATAATCGTTAAGTTTATCTTCTTTTCCTGTATCTATCTGTTTTGCATACTCGCTCACCTTGTTTTCTGCCTTGCTCTCGGTGGAAACTTCCACCTTAGAACTATCGGATGTCATGTCAATTCCGTTTCGGAAATCGGCAATTTCTCCTGCGTATTCTTTTGCAAAATCAACAGTTCCTGCATTGAGATTAGCCATCATTTCCGATTCGAGATAATCGTTCATAATGTCCAGCAACTCCTCAGTACTCAAAGTGCCGCCTGCCTCGTCATATTCCTCACTAAGAGTTTCGAATATAACTGTTCCGTATACTTTCCATACTTCTGCTTTCCATGCCTTAAAGTCTTTTTCGGACATTTTATTTTTTACTGAATCAAGCAAGGTTTTATATGCTACACTGTCTTCAAAATGATGTGTGATTTCATGATTACGTATTGTTTCAATTGAATCTGTATCATCACATTGTAAATACAATATACCATTACTGTAAAATCCATTTATAAGTGTTCCATCGTATGTTGATGCAGCACCAGAAAAATATCTTGTTTTTACACCATATTTCTTTTGGTTTTCTAAATCGATATTTTTCATCTCTTCGGTATATTGTGACTTTGATACCTCAAAATACTCTATTCCATCTACTGTTTCTCTTCTTGTAATTTCTGTAAATGTTCCGCTTTGAGCATTTCTTGCCTTTCTTGAAATTTCTTCGCCGCTTTTGCCGGCACGCTTGCCAAATTCCCGTCCCAAGTTTTCATCGTAACGAATGTTTGATTTTTGAGTAGTTCTCGTAGTTTCATCGTTTTTTCCTCCTAAATCTTTAGATATATCGGATTCATATATTTCTTTATTTCCATAAGAAACTCTCCGTCCGTCTCCACTTCCTTCAATATTTCTGTCAATATTATTATCATTTTTGTTGGCTCTTTCGCCAACTGCATCAATGCCATAGCCTGATGTTTTGTTGCGTTGAACTTCATTTTCTCCAATAAGTCCAAGAATTCTTTCTGCATCGCTTCTGTCATATAGAACACCTTCCTCAAAATCATTTTGTTCATTTGTTATAAAATAAACTTCAGGTTTTCCCTTTTTGTATGTACTCAAAACTGTCTTGTCTCCAAGTTTGACAGCAAACATAAACTCCATTTTTTTGGTATTTGAATCCCAATCAAACATATTAACTACAGCATAATACATTTTCCATTCATATGGCGATAATTCATTATGGAATTGATTCTTCATGCTACCTAAGGGAAGTGCTCTATCCGAAAAATCATCCAAAAGTTTATACTTTGCCTTTCTATGAGTGTCAGCGCCTTCGGTTTTAATACTTTCTATGGCATCTATTACTGCCATACCGCCATCTTTGAAAAATTTGCCAAATTCAACAATATTGCCGTTATCCCGATATATATTTACGAGCATCCGTGCAAGCTTATCGATATCGGACAAATTACCGCTTTTTTTCATGTGATTACTAAGGCTATGTAACGAGTTTTGTTTAAGCGTGTCGTGCATAACAGAAACAACGCTATCCACCTCTTTTTGACTTAATTCTACCCTCATTTTAGGTGCGCTGCTATCGTCTGTCAAAGTATAATTTGTCGAATTTGTCAGCTTCGCATTATTCGACAGGTCGCCGTATATAATTCGATGCATGTCGACGGCATTTTCCGACACGGCATCCAATATATTTGTAAACTTCTTTAAAAGTCCGTCTACATCGGCTGATGTTGAGTTATAACCATTCTTATAAGAATCAAATATAAACTGTCCTATATCATCTGTGTATTCTGCAAGCTCCAACCATAAGTCGGTGTTCGGATCTATAGACTGTGCCAGTGCATCTGCATACTGCATTATCACATTATCCGTAAGTGCAGAACTTTCTTTACTTGATATAGCCTCAAAATTTGCATTAAACACCTTTTGGTAGTCAAGATTATATTTATCTGCCAGAATTTTGGAACGCTCATCAAGAAGAGCCTCCACACTATCCGGGTGAACAATCGATTTAACTTTGTCTATATCATCGGTTGCAGGCGCATCAGCGGACTGACTCGTTTCTTCAGAGGCACCGACTGTGCTTTTGGAGCTTTCTGTTTCTTGTTCCCTTGACTTGCTTTTCCAAAAAGCGGTTTTATCATCTGCAAGAATTTCCATGGCAAGCTCGCCAATTTTATAGTGATAGTTATTTTTCTTATTATCGCCTATTTCCATGGCAGCTATGGCTTCTGCTTTTTGGCGGATGTCAGTACCGCTTTTGTAGTCTAAGCCTTTAGCTATAACATTTTTGAGGCTTACATCAGAATACTTGCCGTTTACTATATTTCTTCCTACACGACTCGTTTTAACTCTGTTTATACCATGATAAGCACCGCTCATTCCCATACCGGAAAAACCGCCCGACAGTCCTGCCCGCAAATCATCAAGCAAGCTATCGCCTATGGCATATATAAGTGCATCCTTGTCGCTTTTGCCATCTTTTTTATACTCATTTATGGCAGCAACAATATCGCTTTCTTCTCCGCTTATAATTCTATCGAGCAGTTTACCTGATACATTAGCAGCAACCTCTTCGCTGCCTTCGGCAACAAAACCCTTCAAAAGCGTTTTTGTAAGTCCCTTTGGATTTCCCAGAATATTGTCCAAGCTATACTTTTCCGTGAGCAGTTCAACTGTTCCCGTAGATATACCCAAAACCAAAGCTTTGGTGTCGCTTAAACCTTTTTTCTTGGCGTTTGCAATGCCATTATATGTTGCATCGGAAGACAAAAGGGCTGATGTAATGTTGGATGTCCATTTTGTTGCCTGTGCTCCCGTAAGACCCAAACCGCCTACAAGAGCCTTTGCAGTAAGAAGATTTACAATATTATCGCCCATGGACATTGCTGTATCGAACACAAATTCTCCAACATTACCAATCACTTTGTTTTCTGCGCCGCCAAACCACTTAGACGCATGTTCACCCTTTACAGTATTTCTTATGGTGTTTGTTCCATCCGACACATGACGGGCCTTTGAATATAGATTAATTCCTTTTCCCGTAACTGTATCCACAGCATCTTCAACTGTGCCAAGAGCGCTTGTCATTCCTCTGAGCGGGGCTGTTACAACCGTTCCGACGCTTGAAACGACAGGATGTTTCAAAGCGAGCTTTTCTGCAAGGTCCATACTTGCCAAATAAGATAAAACCTCATAATCCTCTCTTTCCTGCTCCGAGGTTTTATATGTAGGGCGGTAATCTGTTCCGGCAGTAGTTCCTAATAAAACATATCCGTGTTGCTTTGCCCACTTGTTGAGCTCGTTGTAATCAAACTTTTCCACATCTATGCCGTAGTTTCTGGAAACTCTTAATAGATTTTCTGTGTGTTCGTCCATTGCATTATAATTCTTTATCTGTTCTTCAAGTTGCCTGGACTTTTCTACTAGAGGTTCTATTCTGCCGTTATAGTAGTCTACTTTTTCTTGATTCTTTGCCACCTCGGAAGGTAAATATGACCTTTTGGCAGCAGCCATCTCTCTTTGATATTTACCTTTTTCGGCAGAAAGCGGTTCTATTTCTTTTTCTATTTCTTCCTTTTCCTTTTTAAGTTGTTTTATGTAATTATTCTCATTTACATAATTCCAATCAACCTCCAGCAGTTCCTGTGGTGATGTGGGAATCAACCCTTGCGCTGCTCTTTGGGTTGCCACTGTTCCAAATCCATCCCACGCACCACCCGGTCCTGTAAGCACAGTGTTGTTTCTTTTGCCTGCAGCATACAGAGCACCACTCTTGTTGTTTTTTATGATATTCATTGAATACTTGACTAAAGCCTTCTTCTCTTCTTCGTCAACAGGACTGTAATCCTTTATGGCTTTACCCTCTTGCAAATGTTCTATTGCGCCTTTAGTAAAACCGTCTATTCTTTCGTTCCCCAATGTAACAGAATATCTCTGTGTCTTGTTTGCTTCATATTCCGAAGCACTTTTAACTTTAACTTTTTTAGTACCTTGCTGATTGGTTTTATATTCAGAAGCACTTTTTAGTTTTATTGCCACAATACCACCTCCTCAATTACTTTTTAAGGCTTGCATCTACTCCAGGATTGTCTGTTCTGTTACCCTTTTCCCTTTCTTTTATTGTTATGTATCCATTTAAACCAAGATATGAAAGAATTGCATTGACATCTCCTTGTGTAAGCCCATAAGAATCAGAATATGTATTAATCGCATCCACCACATCTTGTGCCGAAATTGTATTATCGCTTTGGTCTCTCTGAGGATATAATTTTTCGTTAATAAATCTTGCTCCTAAATTGTTAAGTCCTATATTGGAATGTGCCGAAAGAACCTTTCTTTCTTCGGAATCGGATGCTGATTTTTCAAGTGTATTAGGAATCTTAGATATTTCTGCTACAACTATATCTTCGTTCTCTTCCTTTTTCTTAGCGTCAAGTTCTGCCATGCCCAAAGAAGTCTCTGCAGCGAGTGTGTTTTTAGCAAGTTCTATTCCTGCGTCGACCTCTTTCCTTGCAGTTTCGTTGTTTAACTTTTCTTCACTCATAGTATGCTCATTCATTCTTTGAGCTTCACCGTTATCAAAAGCCATCTGAGCCATAGTCATATCGTTGGCTATATTTGAATTCTGCTGACCTGTAACCGACTCTCTCTGGGTGCCTATTGAAGAAAGGATATTATTTATATTATCAATTCTCTGCTGATATGGTGTAAGTCCAAGCTGATATGCCATCTGTGTGCCCTGCGCTATCTGTGCATTGCGTTGTCTCCTCGCATTTGCTGCCGCAAAAGTATCCACATTACCGCCATTTGCCGAAGCACCATCAGCCACCGCACCATAAGCTGCTTTTTGTCCTGCGTAATCATAGTACGGCATAACCGCCTTCATAGCCGCCTTATACTCTTCACTTTCGGAATATGGTGTATTTGCAAGAGCAAGAAGCTCATCATATTTACCTCTGATATATGAATTGTGTTCATTGAGCTGATTATACTGTTCGTCGTTCTTGCTAGTTGCACTTTCCATTCTGTTAGCGTATGTTGCATTTCCTTTTACGCCATTGTAATCATCGAGCTTGCTATCTTTCATGTAGCCATCCCATACGCCCTTTAGATAGTCTTTGTCCCAATACGAAACGCCGTTTGCCAATGCATCCGGTTTTCCAATGTCGGTTCCGGCAAAAGAAACATGTCCTGTTTTGTCGTTGTATTTTATGAGACTATTAACCTCATCCTCGGAAAGATTTGCAGATTTGCCAAGCGTTTGGAAATATGGTCTTATCGCTGTTTTACCACCTGTTCCGGCATATTTATTGAGTATGTCCTTTGCCCCTGTGTAATCGACTTTGCTTAACTGGTCTGCTACATCCGCATACCCATTATTTTTAAGTGCGTCATAGTATTGTTTTGCATTTTGGGCAGCATTATTTGCGCCCGTACTGTTGCCCGCCTTAGTTTCATCATCCCACTGTTTTTTTAAGTCATAAATGCTTTTGATAGATTCATATAGATTGTATTTTGTTGACATTTTTATTCCTCCTTTTAATACTTAGATAAATCAATAAAACCCAACACTCCGCTGCCCATTCTTGCACCCGAAGCGTTTACTCCTTCTATGATGCCCTGCCTTGTTGCCGTTTTTACCACACCATCTGTTCCGTTTTTGTAATATCCGCTTCCGCCTTCTGTGTAGTACACCGTATCGCCAACCACATCCTCAACGAATATTACATGTCCGTATGCCTGTCCTGCCGAGCCTGTACCCTTGCTGTACGAAACAATCATATTTGGTTTTATATTCTGAGCACTTGCAGACACTTTTGCGGTTTCCTTGGCGTTGTAGTACATTTCATTTGCATTACCGATAGCTCCTGTATCAACACCAAGCTTTTCCTTGGCTCTTCCACGCACATACCAAACACACTGTCCCTTTGCAGCATCATTGTTGTACGAGGCTGAATTTGCCACCCTCAAGCCGGGCACATAATTTGCCGGTAAAGCAATTGGGCTTGCTGCGGTTGGCGTTTTTTGTTTAGCTATGTCTGAATACGATTTGTATTTTCCAAATATTGCATTCTTCTGTGCATCCGCTCCCAGCAGACCTAACTTTTTTAAAGGACTTTCGTAACTTGTCTTTAACGAAATATCAGGAATTAAATTCCTAAATTTGTTTTTTGATATAACGGACACTAAATCACCTCCTGAAAATAATAACTGTTCTAAAACAATTATCTCATTATGCACAGACAGTTATCGGACAATTTAAATAATTGCACATAAAAACGCCTAGGATTTCTCCCCGGCGTTTCTTACTTATCTTTGTTTTCTCTTCCTGCAAATATCCTCTTAAGGCACAGGAGCAGTAGCTCACCGCCAAACACGGCATGGTTTGCAAGTATAAGCCCATCTGTAAGGAAAGATTTATGGCTTGCAATTCTCATTGCCCATACCTGCATAAATGCCATTTCGAGTATGCAAAAAACTACTATCACCTTACTGAATCTGCCTTTTTTCTTTTCGCTCATGGTATCACTCCATTATTCCGCACATTCTGAGCATTACCACAAGGCACCATATCTTCATATCATCGAGATTGAGAGAGCCTGTATCGGTGCCTTTTATGTAGCCTTTTTCGACTGCCTTATTTACATAAGGTCTCGCCCATGCGGGGCACTCATTT
>JAZURE010000068.1:0-37163 GCA_045606045.1 Clostridia bacterium
TCTAATAATCCTAGATGGTGTTCACGCATATCCATTATAACACATAATTTGAATTCTGCGCTATACTTTTGATATTTCTTTCCTGTCTTACTCATAAAAATATGCACCTCCAAAAGTGTCTAACTTTTGGGGTGCATATCATTACCATGAGAGTCGCAATTAATGATGCAATTACGCGTTTTGTAATTTTCATTTTGAAAACCTCCCTTTTGTATTGTCTCGAAAAGAGACATTAAGTTATTATAATAATAACATCAAATCCGTGTATAGTCAATGTTAATTAGATGTCCATTTTTTTACAATTATTTTACAAACAAAGAAGACACCATGCGGTGTCTTCTTTGTTTGGCGACCGAGAAGGGGCTCGAACCCTCGACCTCCAGCGTGACAGGCTGGCATTCTAACCAACTGAACTACTCGGCCAAATATGTGATTTGACAGTAGCTATTATATCATCACCTTTGCACTTTGTCAACAATTTATTTTGCTCTTTATCAATTATGTTCAAAATGAATAAAACTTATTACAAAGAACATATAATTAGTAAAAAGCCAAAGGAAGTGATAATATGTCTCCCCGCTACAAAAGGACCAACCGAAGATACAATATAAAAACACCGAGAGAAAAAATGTCTTTTGAAAAAAAGACTCTCATACAATCTGTTTCTTCGCTTGTTATTCTGGCAGTATTTGTTATCGCTTCATTTATGTCGCCCTCTCCCTTAACAAAAAGGTATCTTTATACCACCTACAATTCAAATATGTGGAAAATATTTCTCGAAAATACAGCATCGGGCATAAAATCAAAAGCTCATACGGTTGTAAATGCCTATGCCAAATTTATAGATTCCGCAGAAAACCGACTCGGCATAACCAAGCCTCAATCAGGTACGGCAAAGGCGCAAAAGAAAGAAATACCGCCCGAAACAAAAGAGGAGGACGCACCCGAGAAGCCCGCTCCGAAATGGCAAATTCCCACAGAGGGCGAGATTACCTCGGAGTTTGGTGCAAGAATTCACCCCGTAACAAGTGAAGATGCCCTGCACACAGGAATAGATATAGCCGCACCCAGGGGGCAGACGGTTAATGCCGCATCTGAAGGGTCTGTTGTAAGTACGGGCAGTGACGATGCAAACGGAAATTACATTGTAATAGACCATGGCGAAAACACAAAAAGCGTCTATGCTCACTTAGATACAATATCGGTATCCGAGGGGCAAAGCGTGGATATATCAACTGCAATAGGTACTGTAGGCTCTACGGGCATATCCACAGGTCCGCACCTGCACTTTGAAATAAAAGTAAACGAAAAAAGCGTTAATCCCGCAGATTTTTTTAATGAAAGGTGAATTTTTTGAAGAAGCGTCTCAAATTTTCTCTTATGCTCGCTCTGTGGATTACACTTTTTCCTCCAAGCTGGCTTGCGGCTGTGTCTGCCGCCGTAATAATGCACGAAGCCGCACATCTTACAGCATGCAGGCTAATTGGCATAAGGATACTTGAAATAAAAGCCCTCCCGTGGGGTCTCACAGCCGCCACACCCATTATGTACGAGCCGTCGGCACAGTTTGTGATATCATTTTCGGGGCCGATGTGTAACTTTTTTCTTCTCTTTTTCTGTCCTTTTATTAAAGCGTGGTTTTCCGATGAGGCAGCGAATCTCTTTGCGCTTGCCAACCTTGCAGACGGACTGTTAAATCTTCTGCCCGCCCTCCCGCTTGACGGCGGTATAATACTGAAAGCTTTTCTGTGCGCACGGATGGGTCTTGTGCGCGGCTTTTCCAGGATGCTTAAGATTACGGCGGTAATAGGCACATCTGTTATGGTGCTTGGACTCTACATATTTTCTGCTACAGGCTCAAATGCTTCGTACCTTGTGGCAGGCATATTTATACTATACAATCTGAAACACGAAAAACAGCTCAGTATGTGCATAAGAAAGCGTATCTTAACAGGCGAAATTGTATCAAAACCCCGTCCGAAGAAAATATATGCCGACTTTGGCAGCAATGCAATATGCCTTGTGGACCGCATAAGTCCCTCGCACACTATAGAGGTACATATTACACAAGGCAGAAAAACCATGGGAATAATAAGTCAGGACAGACTTATACAATGTGTTTTAAAAAACAGCATGATAACCCTCGGAGAATGTATTGAAAAAAAATAATTTTTGTGTTAAAATATTGCTATAACAAACAAAGGATTGATATAATGTTAAAACAAAAGATAGAAAACCTTCTCCCCTTTGTGGAGAAGCCTGCCAGATACGCAGGCGGAGAACTCAACAGCATTATTAAAGATAAGGACAGCGTGGATATCCGTGTGGCATTCTGCTTTCCCGATGTGTATGAGGTAGGCATGAGCCATCTCGGCATGAAGATACTCTACTCGCTTTTAAACCGCAGAGACGATACATGGTGCGAAAGAGTGTTTGCTCCGTGGGTGGACATGGAAGACAAAATGAGGGAAAACAATATTCCCCTATATGCTCTTGAAAGCATGGATCCTGTGGCAAATTTCGACTTTGTTGCATTTACCCTGCAATATGAAATGAGCTATTCCAATATATTAAACATGCTGTCTCTTGCAGGAGTACCGCTTCTGCAAAAAGACAGAAAAGAGGGCGACCCGTTTGTAATGATGGGAGGTCCCTGTGCGTATAGTGCAGAGTGTCTTGCACCGTTTGCCGACTTCTTCCAGCTTGGCGAAGGCGAGGCTATAATGGATAAGTGCATGGATGCATACAGAGAGTGGAAAAAAGCTAATCTTCCGAGGGAAGAATTCTTAAAAATGGTATCGCAGATACCGGGCATATACGTGCCCTCGTTCTACGATGTTTCATATAATGATGACGGAACGGTTAAGGATATAAGACCCCTTTATGACTTCGTGCCCGAAAAGGTGCGCAAATGCGTGGTGGAAAATCTTGACGAGGCTTTCTATCCCGATAAATTTGTAGTGCCTTTTGTAGAAATCGTTCACGACAGAATAATGCTCGAAATATTCCGCGGATGTATACGCGGATGCCGTTTTTGTCAGGCAGGGCAGATATACAGACCCGTGCGTGAAAAATCGGCACAAACTCTCATAAAGCAGGCTAAGGCCCTCATAGACTCCACAGGCTATGAGGAAATAAGCCTTTCTTCCTTGAGTACATCGGATTATCGCTCACTTAAAGAACTTACCGATGCTCTGCTTGACATGACAGAGGAAAAGCGCATGAACATGGCTCTTCCGTCGCTAAGGCTCGACTCATTCTCCATGGAGCTTATGGACAAGGTGTCCAAGGTGCGCAAAAGTTCTCTTACCTTTGCGCCCGAGGCAGGCACACAAAAAATGAGAGATGTTATAAATAAGGGTATAACCGAAGAAGACCTTATGTCAAGCTCGGAGATGGCTTTCAGAGGCGGTTACTCCAACCTCAAGCTGTACTTTATGATAGGTCTGCCCTTTGAAACCTTAGAGGATGTAGAGGGTATAGGTGAGCTTGCAAAAAAGGTGGAAAGAGTGTACAACAACATACCCAAGGATATGCGTGCACCCAACCTTAGAATAACCCTTTCGGTATCATCGTTTGTACCAAAGGCATTTACGCCGTTCCAATGGGCAAAGCAGGACACCATGGATGAACTCCGAGTAAAACAGTATGCTTTGAAAGACAACATAACCTCACGCAAGATAAAGTACAATTACCACGAAGCACCCGTAAGCGTACTTGAGGGCGTGTTTGCCCGTGGTGACAGGCGCCTTGCCGCTGTGCTTCTTAAGGCACACGAAAAGGGCATCCGCTTTGACGGCTGGAGTGAATTTTTCAGTATGGAAAAGTGGCTTGAGTGCTTCGACGAGTGCGGTCTTTCTCCCGATTTCTACACAAGGGCACGCTCATTTGACGAGATACTGCCGTGGGACATGATAGATGTCGGAGTTAAGAAGAGTTTCCTTATAGAAGAAGCCAAAAGAGCCGAGCGTGCAGAGGTAACCCCCAACTGCCGTGAAAAGTGCTCTTCCTGCGGTGCAAATTGTTTCAAAGGCGGTGTGTGCTATGAGTAAATACAGATTTTGCTACAAAGAGGGCGAAGAGGTTAAGTTCATATCGCACCTTGACTTTTTGCGTACTGCGGTACGAATATTCCGCAGAGCCAATCTGCCCGTTAAGTATTCCGAGGGTTTTAATCCCCACATGGTTATGACCATAGGTCTTCCGCTTTCGGTGGGTACTACAAGCGTGTGCGAATGTCTGGAGCTTGAGCTTACCGAAGAGATAGATACACAGGGCGCACTAAAGGACATAAATGCCGTGTGTCCGCGCGGAATAGAATTTACAGGCATCAAAAAGGCAGAAGACCTTAAACCCATGCACCTTATAGACAGCGCCCTGTACGAAGCGTCGTTTACCACCGACAAGAATGCGGATTTGGAAGAATACATTGCCGCACCCGAGGTTATGATAGAAAAGAAATCCAAGCGTAAAATAAACGAAGTAAACATAAAGGACTTTGTAAGAGAAATTAAGCTTACTTCCACAGACGGTACAAGCCACAGACTTGAAATGCGGTTAAATGCAGGAAATACCTCAAACTTAAAGCCTGAGCTTGTGCTTAAATCCATAGGTGATTTTTGCAAAGTATCCATTTCGGATATCCATATAGAAAGAAAAGAAATTTATTTTGGAGACATGACGAAGGTGTTTTAAAATGGACTATGAAGCTCTGAAAAAAGAAATATCCTACCACGGCCATAGGTATTATGTGCTTGACAACCCCACCATAACCGATGCCGAGTATGACAAGCTCATGAGACAGCTTATAGACTACGAAAAAGAGCATCCCGAGCTTGTAACTTCCGACTCCCCCTCGCAAAAGATAGGCGGAGTTATATTGGACGGCTTTGAAGAAGTGGTACACGAGGTACAGATGCAAAGCCTGCAGGATGCCTTTTCGCACGATGAGGTGCGTGACTTTGACAGAAGAGTTAAAGACGCCCTTGGAAGAGGTACCGAATATGCGGTAGAACACAAGATAGACGGACTCTCCGTATCGCTCGAATATGAAAACGGCATATTCACCCGAGGCTCCACCCGAGGTGACGGCAATGTAGGTGAGGATGTAACCGAAAACTTGAAAACTGTAATGAGTATTCCCCTTAAACTCATGGAAGATGTAGAATACCTTGAGGTAAGAGGAGAGGTGTTTATATCCAAGGAGAATTTTGCAAAGATAAATATGCAAAGAGAATCCATGGGAGAGCCTACCTTTGCCAACCCCCGAAATGCCGCCGCAGGCTCGCTTCGTCAATTGGACAGTTCAGTTGCAAGAGAGCGCAAGCTCGATATATTTGTATTTAACATCCAGAGAGTACGGGGCAGGGAATTTGCAACTCATCTTGAGGGACTTGAGTTCCTGCGAAAATGCGGTTTTAAGGTAATTTCGGGTACAAAAGCACATAGCGACATAGAATCCGCCATAAAAGAGGTGGAAATCATAGGTGCTAAGAGACCCGACCTCTACTATGATATAGACGGTGCGGTTATAAAGGTAAATTCTATTTCCGACAGAGATATCCTCGGCTCCAATGCCAAGACACCCAAGTGGGCAATAGCCTTTAAATATCCTGCCGAGCAAAAGGAAACCACAATAAACGATATAGTAATTCATGTAGGAAGAACAGGTGTGCTCACACCCAATGCCGAATTTGACCCCGTGACCGTATCAGGAAGCGTAATTGCCCGTGCCACGCTTCACAACGAGGACTATATCAGGCAAAAGGACATCCGCATAGGAGACAAAGTTTTAGTGCAAAAGGCAGGCGATATAATTCCCGAGGTAGTAAGGGTAATTACGGACAAAAGAGACGGAAGAGAAAGGGTGTTTACCATGCCCTCACACTGCCCCGTATGCTCTGCCCCCGTACACCGTGAGGACGGTGAGGCGGCAATACGGTGCACAAACCCCCTTTGCAGAGCACAGCTTACGAGAAGCATAGAACACTTTGTATCGAGAGACGCCATGGATATAGAAGGAATGGGGCCGTCTGTAGTGGATAAGCTCATGGATGCAGGACTTATAGAAAACTGCGCCGACCTATACTCTCTTAAAGAAGAGGACATTGCCGCACTCGACAAGATGGGCAAAAAGAGCGCACAAAACCTTGTATCCGCTCTGGAAAAATCCAAGGGCAATGATATGTACAGACTTCTCTTTGGTCTGGGTATCCGCCACATAGGTCTTACCGCGGCAAAGAATATATCAAAAGCCGTGGGAAGCTTTGAAAAACTCTTTGAAATAAGCATTGAGGAGCTTTGCACCATAGAGGATGTAGGCACAAAGATGGCACAGAGTATTACGGAATTCTTTGCCCAGCCAAGCACGAAAGAGCTTATATCGTCTCTGAAGAACTTCGGGGTGAATACAAAGGCACTCACCGATGATACTCCAAAGGGCACATCCCTATCCAACCTCACCTTTGTAATAACAGGCACTCTGCCCACGCTTGGCAGAAAGGAAGCCACCTCCCTCATAGAAGAAAACGGCGGAAAGGTGTCCGGCTCAGTATCCAAAAAGACCGATTACCTCCTGGCAGGCGAGGAGGCAGGAAGCAAGCTTGCAAAAGCAAAGGAGCTTGGCATAAAAATAATTTCCGAAGAGGAATTGTATAATATTATAAAGTGAACATATAATTTTAATAAAAATGTACTAATTATAAGATAAAATTAAGTCATAACATACAAAATGCGGGAAAAGTACTTGCGTACTGCCCGCATTTTGTGTATAATAATAATACATTTTACCTTTAACCAGTTATAGTTTTAACCTATAACAAATATAGAATTGGAGGCGTTAGGTAATGAACAGAGTTTACAATTTTTCCGCAGGTCCTTCTGCACTTCCTCTGCCCGTACTCGAGCAGGCGCAGAAAGAACTTATTTGCCACGGTACATCAGGTATGTCCGTTATGGAGATGAGCCATCGTTCAGGCGCATATCAGGCAATTATAGATGAATGCGAAGCTTCCCTTCGCTCGCTTATGGCAATACCCGATAACTACAAGGTGCTCTTCCTTCAGGGCGGAGCATCCAGCCAGTTTGCAATGATTCCATTAAATCTCTTTAACAAGAGCAAAAAGGCAGATTGCGTGCTCACAGGTCTTTGGGCAAAGAAGTTCAGCAAGGAAGCCGCAAGATACGGCGAGGTTAAGGTGCTTGCATCCTCCGAGGATAAGACCTTCTCCTATATTCCCAAGCTCGACAAGAGCACATTTACTCCCGATGCGGACTTCTTCCACATCACTTACAACAACACAATCTACGGAACAAAGTTCTCCTCTCTTCCCGATACAGGCGATGTTCCGCTTGTAGCAGATATGTCCTCTTCTATTTTGAGTGAGCCTGTAGATGTATCCAAGTTTGGTTTAATCTATGCAGGCGCGCAGAAGAATATGGCTCCTGCAGGTCTTACCGTTGTTATTATAAGAGAAGATTTAATCGGAAATGCTATGGACATTACTCCCACAATGTTCAACTACGCTACACATTCCGAGAACGGTTCTATGTTTAACACTCCCCCCACATACCCCATATACATCTGCGGCCTTGTGTGCAAGTGGCTCGAGAGTCTCGGCGGTCTTAGTGCTATGAAAGCTATAAACGAAGAAAAGGCTTCCATTATATATAACTTCCTCGATGAGTCGGCTATGTTTAATGCTACAGTTGAAGCAAAGGAAGACCGTTCCTTAATGAATGTTCCCTTTGTTACAGGCGATGACGAATTAAACGCTAAGTTTATTAAAGAAGCTACAGCCGCAGGCTTTGTAAACCTAAAGGGTCACAGAAGCGTAGGTGGTATGAGAGCAAGCATATACAACGCAATGGGTGTAGACGGTGTTAAGGCTCTTGTAGACTTTATGAAGAAGTTTGAATTAGAAAACAAATAAGGTGGTTTAATAAATGTACGAGGTATTAACTTTAAACAAAATAGCAAAATGCGGTCTTGATATGTTAAATGAAGACATCTTTACCGTAACAGATACATCGGATAATCCCGATGCCATAATATTAAGAAGCTTTTCCATGCACGAAATGGAAATTCCAAAAAGCCTTAAGGCAGTAGCCAGAGCAGGCGCAGGTGTAAACAATATTCCCATAGACAAAATGAGCGAAATGGGTATACCTGTATTTAACACCCCCGGCGCAAATGCAAATGCAGTTGCAGAGCTTGCGGTAGCAGGTCTTCTTATGGCATCCAGAAAGATTACCGATGCAGCTGACTGGGCAAAGACCTTAAAGGGCGAGGGCGCAAATGTAGAAAAGCTCGTAGAAAAGGGCAAGAGCGCATTTGCAGGTCCTGAAATCAAGGGTAAGACCCTTGGCGTTATAGGTCTTGGTGCAATAGGCGTAATGGTAGCAAACCTTGCCGTAGCACTCGGTATGAATGTAATAGGCTATGACCCCTACATCTCGATAGATGCGGCATGGCACCTTTCCAGAGCAGTTAAGAAATCGTCCGATATAAAAGCTATGGTTGCAAAATGCGACTACATCACAATGCATCTTCCCCTGCTTGACTCCACAAAGGGCATGGTAAACGAAGAGCTCCTCGAATGTATGGAAGACGGCGTAAGAATTCTTAACTTTGCAAGAGGTGCACTCGTAGACAATGCCGCTATGAAAAAGGCGTTAGAATCCGGCAAGGTGGCTTGCTATGTAACAGACTTCCCCTCGGAAGAAACACTCGATATGCCAAACACGGTAAATATACCCCATCTTGGCGCATCCACACCTGAATCTGAGGACAACTGCGCTGTAATGGCGGCAAAAGAACTTTCCGACTTTATGTGCACAGGAAATATAAAGAACTCCGTAAACTACCCCAACTGCGAAATGGCAATGGAGGGCAAATACAGAGTTACAATAGCTCACAAAAACATCCCCAACATGCTCGCTACTTTCTCGGGACTTATGTCCGATGCAAATATAAACATCATAAATATGATGAATAAATCCAAGGGCGAAAACGCATACACAATAATAGATGTAGACAATATCCCTGATGCCGTAGAGCAAGAGATAGAAGCTACAGAGGGTGTGCAAAGGGTTAGAATAATTAAGAATATGTAATTTTGATAAGTGCCTTATCGCGCACTTAAGATTATAATTTTCAATTATTTGGGAAAAGACCGTAGGGGTGACCTGCAGGTGTCACCCCTACCACCCCTCCCCGTCCGCTGTGAAATCTGCGGGGAAAGCAAAAATATAAAAGGCAAAGCTTTATCGCCGCTGCGGACACGACAATTTTGTCGCTTGTCCTCACTAAACGGCACTTGAATAAGGGAACTTAAATATATCAAGTGCCGTTTGCGATAGCTTTGCCTTTTCTCTTTTTACTTTCTATTTCCCGCATATTTCAAGGCGGAAATGGAATAAGGTAGCTTTGCTTACGCAAAGCGTATTATTTGTCTGCAGTAGCAGATAAATATATTTCTTCTGCTTCTTGTTGGACTTTTTTAAAAGTTTCTATTACATCTGTTATCTTGTTAAATAGCTCATAATACATCTTCTTATAATCTTCCATTGGCATTTTTCTCCTCTCTGTTTTAGTATAAATTAAAAAATGCGCCGGCACAGAGCCGACGCATGAAAAACGCACGACTCTTGTCGCGAAACAACTTCAACATGTCTAAAAAGGCGTGTTAAAAATGAGCCTGCGTTTTTTCCAAACGGAAAAAACACGACCTTTTTTAGACTGATATGAAAGTTGTTTCGCATGATTATAGTACCATATACAAAGTTAAAAGTCAACCGAGAAACATGTCGCATTTTGTAAAACACGAAACTTTTTTACATGTTGTTATCAAACTTTCCCCTTACCGCTAAAAAATCCGCATTGGACTTTGGAGCGTAAAGAAGATTATCTTAATGCCGTACTGTTATTAAGCAGTGAACTACTATACATAAACAGCACATCGGCATTTCCGAAATTCAAAAATCCTCCTATCATGCCGCTTGCTACATAGCGGATATCCACAAGGGTCACCTTGCTGTAGCCCTCGGCAAAAAGCGGAGCTATACTGCTGCCAAAAGAATCTCTGAATAATATAAGTTCTTTTTCGCTTTCGGAGGAGGGATTCTCTATGCTTACTATGGGCATAGCACCCGATAGGAACATCTCGTATGCATCGTGACCTTTTGCCTTATCCATATTGTACATATCGCCCTTTTTGGGCATACCTGTATCGTAATAGGTTACTATCGCATTATTTAAGGTATCATTTGTAAGGTAGCGTATGGTGTCGGGCGAAGCTTCCATGGCATACTGCCCCACATACACACCGTTAAATGGGATATCGAGGGTATTTACATCATACTCGGCGGATACATCCTGACCCATGGCATTTGCAATATGCTCTGCTACGGGAATCAGCATTTCCTGTCTCCAGTGAGTATCTGTAAAATAATAGTAATCCTCATTAAGAAGCCCTGTTATATCTATATACTCCATGAATTCGGTTTTACCCCTCATGGTTCTTATTAAATCCTCGTAATTCATGGCGGGATAACCGTTTTTGGAAGCAAGGTACATATTCTTATCGGGAACTATGGTAAAGTAGAGCGAAGTACTCTTATCCTTTACATATTTTTCTACAATACTTTTGAACTTATCTGCCGCCATAGAGAGCATGTCGTAATCTACGGGGCTATCTATCTTTGATATATGACCGTCTGCGGTAAAGAGTCCGTTGTTGTCCTTTTTGCCAAAGAATCTTGTTGCAAAAAGTGCCTTTACAGAGCGCATGGCATCTCTGGCGGGGAAAGCATCTGTAGCGTACTTTTCAAAACCCGACGCAAATTCACCGCTAAGAAGAGTGTTCATGCTAAATTCGGGCATCTTGGCAAGAGCACGCCTTTCGCTCACGGAGTAATCGTCCTTGGGGCCGAATATGCACAGCGCACTTACACCGTAGAGAAAAAGAGCGAATATTATAACAGTAAATACATTCCTTTTCATAATAGATATCTCCTAAAATCTAAAGTATAAGAACGGATTGAACGAGCCGTCTGCAAGATATGCCGTTGCCACAAAAAGAAGCAAAAGCAAAACAGGCAGTTCCAATGCATTATATATATTGGTAAGTGTCTTATTTTGGTGTATCATACCTTTGATGCGTGCTAAAACAGGCGTAGCACCGAGCGCAGCAATTATTATAACAAAGGCATAATTTCTTATGCCGTACAAAAAGCTTTGGGAAACAAGAGGCATACCGCCTACACCGAACATACCGCCCACCACTTCAAATGCGCCCTTAAGCGAAGAGGCGCTGAATATTCCAAAACTTATGGTAATAAAGAACAAAAGGTAAATATGCGCTATAACCTTTGTCTTTTTGAGGTATTTTGCTATCACGAACTTTTCTGCCATAAGAAGAATAGCAAAATAAAGTCCCCATATTATAAAATTCCACTCTGCACCGTGCCAGAAGCCTGTAAGAAACCACACCACAAATATATTGAAGATGTGTCTTATGCTGCCCTTTCTGTTGCCGCCAAGAGGTATATATACATAGTCTCTAAACCACGAGCCGAGCGATATATGCCACCTGCGCCAGAAATCCGTTATACTGCGCGATGCAATGGGATAGCGGAAATTCTCCATAAATTCAAAGCCGAATATCCTGCCAAGGCCTATAGCCATGTCGCTGTAACCCGAAAAGTCAAAATATATCTGGAGCATAAAGGCTACGGCATAGAGCCAGTAGAATGCAACCGACTTATCGGGTGCTGCCGCAAATGATGTGCAAAGCTCACCCAAAGTGTTTGCTATAAGAATCTTTTTGGATGCACCGGCTATAAAGCGCACTATCCCCTCATGTGCCTTTTGAAAACTGTGGGTACGGTTTTTTAACTGCTTTTCTATATCGCTGTAGCGCACGATAGGACCTGCTATAAGCTGGGGAAAGAGAGACACATAAGCACCTAAGTCTATTATATTTCTCTGCGCCTTTACATCCCCCCTGTACACATCTATAACATAGCTCATTATCTGAAATGTGTAGAAGCTTATGCCTATAGGCAGGGTTATATTAAGAAGCGGGATTCGGGCGCCCGATACGGCATTAAGATTTTCTATAAAAAAGTCGGCATATTTAAAGTACGCAAGAGCACCCAGACAAAATATAACCGATAAAGACAGGAAGACCTTCGAAAGAGGTCTTCCTTTGAATTTTTCTGTAAGGATTCCTAAGATGTAGTTTACAAATATCGTTGCCGCCATAAGAAACACATATCTTGGCTCGCCCCAACCATAGAATGCGAGGCTGAACACAAGAAGAACTGTGTTTTTTAACACTTTTGGCACGGCAAAGTAAACTAACAGCACCATAGGAAGAAAATAGTACAAAAACGGTATACTTGAAAAAACCAAGCATATCACTCCTTATTCTTCAAAACTAAGAGGACTCATTACGAAAAATACCTTGTTGCCTGCAGAGAGGACAACCTTCTCGTCAGCACTTGTGCATATGTTCCATCTTAAATTAGAGCAAGCCTGGAGCTTGGCGGTGAATGCATCTGCATCATTGGCACTTGCAAGCTCAAATACATATCCTACAAAGGGTATTGTACCCATCATGGGAGCAAACATTACTCCTTTCTTAAAGCCCTTTATCTCCTCGTTGTCAAAGCCTGTAAGATAGCCCTCTTCTACCTCCATGGTACCAAGGGACTGACCTATGGGCGCAAGCACGGAGTGGGCTATGAGCTTGTTTGCTATAGTGTTGCAGTCGGAGGATGCGTTTGCCTTGAACACATCGGCAAGGGTGTAGCCTACAGTCTTGGACTGAGGTGTGCTCTCTTCCTCTTTGGGAGGGTTTGAGGGCTTGGGCTCTTCGGGAGTGGTAGTGTTTCCGCTGTTTGCAGGAGGAACGCTGTCCCCTTTCTTATCCTCGGAGGGCTTTTTGTTTTCTTCCTTTACTTCCTCTTTTTCTTCAGAGGTTTCTTCCATTTCCTCTTCGATGGATGTAACATCCTCTTGCTTGTTTACTGTTTCTTTGTCTTTTTTGTCATTTGCCTTTTCGCCGCCGCAGGATGCAAGTGCAAATACCATGGCAAGAGCAATAAGAATAGATAAAAGTTTTTTCATCGTGATTTCTCCTTTTGTTTATTTCATATATAATACCTTTTTAAATGCAAAAAGGTTGCACTTTTTATTTAATTTTGCATCCGAGACTGTACTCTTTTGCAGACATACCGAAATTCTTCTTAAAATCCTTACAAAAATAGTTGTAATCATTGTAACCCAGTCGAGAAGCTATACCTTGTATGGAAAGTTCACCCTCGCCAAGAAGCTCCTTTGCCTTTTTGAGCCTTTGCATCTTAACATACGAGGCTATCCCCTTTGGCATAATGGGCGATGTAAGACTGTAAAGCTTACTTTTGGATATCAGGAATTTTTTGCACAGAAAGTCTACCGAAAGCTCCAAGGAAAGATTGGCATTTATATACTCTGCTATAACCTCACCCGTTATCTTGCGCGGAAGTACTTTGGGTTTGGATGACATGATGTATTTACCGAGTGTGCGCAGTATATCCGTGCACGCCTCTATCTCCTCCTGAGTTTTGCACACCGCTTTAGTAAACAGGTCCTCAAGTTCCCCCTGAGGCGGTGTATCGCCGGGCATACGGAGCTGACCGAACATTATATACCCGGTTATAAGACCGTCATTTGTAATAGGTATTACAGATTCTACAAGTCCTGCATGGCATCTGCCCGTGTACAGATTCATCATACTCTTTGCCTTGTTGCAGAATTTCTCCTCGCTCTTCTTGCATCCCTCCCCGTACCTCCGCTTTACAAAACGGCAGAATTCACAGCTCGAAGCGGGATAAGCAAGAATTTCATTAAAAAACACATCAAATATTACAACCTTAATACCTGTTACCGTATAAAATGATTTTAAAAGCTTTGTGGTTTTTTCGGTATCAAACATATTATCGCCTCAAGTAGATTATAACAGTACTTAGTTAATATATCAAGACATTTTTACCCCAAAAAAACAATTTTCTCTTTTTTTCCTATGTCCTGTGTGATAGAATTGAAAAAGTATGATTTATATTAGGAGGATGAGCTTATGTTAATTTCAAAGGATGAGCTTTATGCAAAGATAGAAAATCTAGTTAAAAAAGATTATGTTTTTGAAAACCCCGTAAACCTTACAGACTATGCAGAATTTGTAAGATACGACACTGTTACCATAAAAACGCCCGATGGTGAAACGACAAAGGAAGTATCCATATGGTCCGATGCCATAGAAAAGGCATTTGCCGATTCGCCCTGTCTTTATATACCCAAAATGGATGATACAGTGTTTATAGACAGACCTATTGTACTCCATTCGGGCTATAAGCTTAAGGCAGATGCCGAGCAGAGAATATCATCTGTGCCCAATATGTCGCAGAGTCTTGTAATAAGTGACAATATATTAGACGGCGCATTCAGTGAGGTGCACCTTAATAACCCCACCTGCGATATAGCGGTTGAGGGCGGTATATGGGATGCATTGGGATACACCCCCACCATGTTCAACGGCAACGCAAGGCTTCAGGCAAATAAGGAAAACCCCATGCGCGGAAGCTTTGGACTTATGATTTTCTCCAATGTTAAAGATGTGATAGTAAAGAACATCACCCCATCCAACGCACTCTCCTACGGCGTGCAGATATGCAACTGTGAGGGATTCTGTATAGAAAATGTCAATTTTGTAAACTATCACAAGGACGGTATCCATGTAAACGGCCATGTTAAAAACGGCATAATCCGAAACCTTTCGGGAAAGGATATGGGTGACGATATGGTTGCCTTAAATGCGTGGGACTGGTACTCTTCGGCTCTTACCTACGGCAATATAGAAAACCTTATCATAGAAAATTTAAAGAGCAAGCACAACGAATTAAGACTTCTCCCCGGAAGAAAGGTGTACGATGACGGCTCCTCCAATGAATGTGCAATACGCAACTGCATACTTAAAAACATAGAGGGTGTATACACCTTTAAGTTATACGGTCAGCCTCTTTTCCGTGACCCCGAAAGAGACTTTTCTCCCATCCCCGGTGTTATAGAAAATGTGTATTTTGAAAACATTTCATTCCCTGAGATGGCTTCTGAGGGCATTGCGGGCATAAGTGTAAACGGACTTTTTGATATATGTGCCGATACAAACAATCTGCATTTTGAAAACATAAAGATTCTGTACGATGCCGATGAATTTAAAGAAAAGGGAATTCCCGTTATAAAGGTAGGACCCCTTTCCGAAACCTATACATTCGGCTCGGATAACCCTGAGGACTGGAAAGAGCTCTTCTACCCTGACCACATAAATACTGCAAAGGATACATACATAAAGAATGTGGAATTTGCAGGTAAAAAAGCAAGCGAAGAGGATACGGATATTATAATCCGCAAGGTATCGCAAACCGTAAATAATGATTATCCCAACACCAAGCCCAAGGGCGGTACAGGATATGGAATAATAGAAAATGTACATTTTGAATAACATAAAACCCGTAAGGTCGAAAACCTTACGGGTTTTATGTTATTCAGTCTATTATTATTTCCTTACCTGTCCTTGCCGATTCGTATATTGCAAGGATTATTTCAACGCTCTTTTTTGCCTCCTCGCCCGTTATGAGAGGGTCTCTGTCCTCTATAACCGCCATTGCCATATCCTCTATGTGAATGATATGTCCTATGTTTGTAGAGGAGTACTGGCAGTTCTTACCGCCCATACTGCCGTATACCTGCGGTTTCTCAATACTCTTATCCTTAAGCTCCCAAAGGTATACATCATCATCGCCAAAGGATATGCTTCCCTCTGTGCCGTGGAAGCTGAACGTGGTATCAAGACCAGGATATGCAGTGGTTGCCGCCTGTATCACACCCAGAGCGCCGTTTTTGAATCTGACATTTATAACGGCTGTATCCTCTGTTTCTATATCCCACACGAGTGTCTCGCATCTGGCATATACAGAATGAATTCCACCCATAATCCACGATATCATGTCCACGCCGTGGACTCCCTGATTCATAAGCGCTCCACCGCCGTCAAGCTCCCAGGTGCCGCGCCACTCACCGCTGTCGTAATACTCCTGGTCGCGGTAGTATTTCAGCGAAGCATCAGCAAGAGCCACCTTGCCAATTCTGCCGTTTTGTATTATATCTCTCACCTTTATGGCTCCGTCATATGTTCTGCGTTGGAACACGGCACCAAGTTTTACATTATTTTGCCTGCAGGTGTTTATCATCTTCTGCATTTTTTTGGAGGATATATCAAGAGGTTTTTCACACAGTACATGTACCCCGTGTCTTGCCACAAGGCAGGCTGTTTCGCAATGCATACCGCTTGGTGTAAGCACACAACATACATCTATGTCCTCATTTTTGAGCATGGTCTCGGCATCAGTATACCACTTACCCAGTCCGTTTTCGAGGGCGGTTTTCTTTGCCCTTTCCTCCACTATGTCGCATACTGCAACAAGTCTGGCATGCGGAGCATTTTTAATGGCGTCTGTGTGGTTAGGCGATATTCTGCCGCAGCCTATGAGCGCAAATTTAACTGTCATCTCTGCCTTGCCACCTTTTCTTCCCTTCCGCTTTTAAGGGATTTGTCAAGTGCATTCATTATGAATACGGGGGCAATGAAATCTTCGTAGGTTTCTCTCTGCGCCTCGCCTTTAAGAAGCTTGTAGAATGACTCGAATTCCTGCTCGAAGCATCCATCAAGCTCAAACTTTGAAAGCTGCACACCCTTTTCGCAGTCTATGCCTGCGTAGAAATCGTCGTTGCCATCAACAAAAACGATGTTTACATCGTAATTATCATATCTTACCACACCGGTAACCACATTGCCGTTCCGGTATGTAGATACAGAGTTTGGGTAATAGCCGAAAACCTCACACATTACCTCTACAAGATGCTGTGAATAGAAGAAAAAGTTGCCGTGGGGGTTTTCAAGGCTTACGGGGAATCTTAAGTATCCTCCGTATACCTCGCCGTAGGTCTTTTCCGCTACAGCCTTTTTCAGCTCCCCGACAAGCTCGGGGAACTTGCACACAGAGCCTCCGCATACCCTTACACCGTTTTGTATAAGGTCTTTTTTAAGATTTACGGCATCTTCTTCGGTTACGGTTATGGGTTTGTCTATAAACATGGGTATTCCCGATGCAATATACGGCTTTGCATACTCATAGTGTCTGTCGCCATGGCGCGCGGTTATTATGATACCATCTGCCTTGCCTACAAATTCATCATAAGATTTTGCAGCATATACGCCATATTCCTCGCTGAGCTTTTCTGCCGCTTCGGCTTCGTGACTGTATACACCAAGAACCTCTATGTCGGTATAAAGCTTCTCCTTTATTATATAATCCAAAAATATGTTTGCGTGTGAATTCTCGCATCCGAGTATAGCTATTTTGTACATGAGATTACCTCCCTCAGAACTTAACAGGCAACGGGTTTTGTGCATGCACCTGTTCTATAACACCTATAATCATTGCCGCGTGCTCAGGCTTTACACTCATTTCGGCATCGTTTGCAAGGGCATCGTACATCATTTCATAAAAGCGAGCTGTTCCCACATCGAACGCACTTCCTACATACCCGCCCTTTTCCTCATGGGTGATAAGCTCCTCCGAGCAATACGCAGGGAGTCCCTCTTCGTTTTCATAAGATGCAAGTACAAGCTTCTTTTCAGGATTTTCACCATCTGTGATGTACTTCATTTCGTATGAATTCACTCCCGATTTATATGTACCCTTTGTACCTATTATCTTGATTGTGTCGGCAGGAAATGCGTCGGTTGAGTTTATCTCAAGGTCTACTACAGGCTTACCTGGTGCAGTGAGGATTATCTTGGCATAGTCATCAGAATCACCGCTGGATATAACATGGCCGAGCTTTGAAAACGCAACGGTTGTGTTTTCGTCAAAGCCGAGAACACCAAGTGCAATACCTATGGGGTGCGGACCTGTGTTGTAAATGTTTCCGCCAAGCTTAACCTGTGTGGTCTGCCAGTCCCATCTCCTTGAAAAATTGCTGAAGGTAATGTCTACCTGCTTTATTTCGCCAAGCTTACCGCCATTTATTACATCTATTAAGCCGTCATAATAAGGAGCAAAGAACGTCTGCTGAAAAACTCCAAGCTTAACTCCCTTATCTTTTGCAAGCTTTATGAGAGTGTCGCACTCATATCTTGTTCGTGCAAATGGTTTCTCTACCAATACATTAAAGCCATGCTCTATTAAATCCTTTGTGATTTCGAAATGCTCATTGGAAATTGTGGAATTTAACACGAGGTCTATATCGTCTTTGCCGAAAAGCTCAGTATGGCTTTCAAAAACCTCACATCCCGAGTATTCCGCAAGAGCTCTTTTTCTTCTTTTTTCATCGCGGTCTACAACATATGCAACATTAAAAAACTTGTTGTTTTCGGATTTTAAGTATGCACCATGAATGTCTCTTCCGTTCCTGCCCTGCCCTATTAGGGCGATATTTAATTTACTCATGTTCAAACCTCCGTTTTTGTGCATTTTTACCTTTACTTAAGAATAAACCATATTTTTCCCAAAGTAAATACCAAAAATATGGTTTTGCATTGCAAAAAGTGTAATAATGGTGTATGATGTCTTTAGAAAGGAGTTTTGACATGCCTCAGTTTATATCTTCATTTAGAAATGAAAAGGTTTTGTACAACCATCAGCTATTCTTATCTTCCGAAAACAAGCACTTTGATTTCCACGTACATGACATATGCGAGCTTATATTTTTAAAAGGCGGAAGCGCCTCGGCAATCATAGGAAACAAGATATACAAGCTTCATAAGGACAGCATAATTATATTTAAAGCAAATATCCCCCACAAAATTGTAATTGAGGACGGCGCAGACTACGAAAGGTACGACATACTCTTTGATGAGAGCTCTCTTGCAAACAAAATCTTTGAAAGAATGCCATCAGACCTTGCCCTTATTGACTGCTCGGGAAACGATTACATAACAAATATATTTAAAAGATTTGACTTCTATTGTGAAAATTTTGATAAAAGTGATTTGGATGTTCTTATACCCAACATCACAGAGGAGCTTGTTTTCAATCTGTATCTGTCGTCTGCCAATGAACACGAGAGCGACATACTCTCTATGCATCCAATCGTGGGAAAAGCAGTTAAGTATGTGAACAAGCATTACAGCGAAGATATAACAATAGATGATATGTCTGCCCACCTTTGCGTAACAAAGAGCCACCTGCACCACCTTTTTGCAGAGTATATGAAGATAACTCCCAAAAAGTACATAAACATACGTCGCCTCGGCAAAGCGCAAAAGCTAATCCGTATGGGCGGAAAGCCAAGCGCCATTTACTCCTCCTGCGGTTTTGGCGACTATGCCACATTCTTCAGAAACTACACAGAGCACTTCGGCTATAAACCCTCGGAGGAAAACAAAATTGTAAAAGAGAGGAAAATTGAGTCGTAGTATATGAAAAAGGAGAGATTTGAATCACCCCGTTGAAACCTGCAATTCATTCTTCGCACGCTAAAGCGCACTCGTATTCATTGGGTTTCTGCCAGTTCTGCGGACTGCCTTCCTCTGCCACCGGCAACGGCAGTCCTCGAACCCCGCGCCTCTGCAAGCAACCGGCGCTCGAGTTTATATCCCGTATTCGACGCAAAACAAAAAAGATACCTTGCGGTATCTTTTCTGTTTTGGCGGAGAAGGAGAGATTTGAACTCTCGCGCCGGTTGCCCGACCTACACCCTTAGCAGGGGCGCCTCTTCGGCCTCTTGAGTACTTCTCCGTGTGTGTTACTGTCCGCCGAATTGGACAGTAAGACTCAAACAGTATGGAATTTTAATAAGGTGGCGGAGAGGCAGAGATTCGAACTCTGGGTGCTTTCGCATCACTAGTTTTCAAGACTAGCTCCTTAAACCACTCGGACACCTCTCCGTGTGACTTAAATAGTTTAACACAATTATGAGTCATTGTCAACTGTTTTTGCATTTATTTTGAAAAATTACGGCGGAGGCAAGACTGCTTCCGCCGTATATCTTATTATTTCAATTCGTCGCAAGTTACAAATCTATAACCAGCGTCATGGAGCAACTTACTCATAAGGTAAACCTTTTCGGGAGTATCAGGCTGATATGCGAGATAATCCTCGTAGTAATACTGCTCGTGTGTAGCTACACCGATGTATTCAAGGTCTTTTGCTATAAGTTCATTAAGCTTTTCTTCAATTTCCTTTAAGCTATAGAGGTTGAGGCAGGGACCACCGCCAAGCTGTCTGTATCCAAGGTTTAATTCCTTGTCCTTAATGGAAAAGTTTCTCCATCTGCAAGGCCCGAATTCTTCACTGGAAACATGATTGTAACCGCAGATGGAAGCACGGATTCTTGCATCGTTTGTCTGTCTTGTAAAGAGCATTGTTTCGGGCTGTCTGTTCTGCTTAAGTCTTGCTGCATGACCATAGGGGAGCTTGCTCTCGTCGCCATCAAATTCCCACTTGTCGCCTACAGAGGGGGATACAAGTCTTATGCCGCAATCTACTAATGCCTTGCAGGCATCTTTACTAAGGGGCAGCCAATGTGTGCAGAGAACATCTGCATACATGCCGGGACCTGCAAATCTTTCTACTTCTCTTTCTATTGTCTTGAAGTTGTCATATACATCCTGATATGTAGCATTTACATAAGGATAGTCGGGGAATTCCTGCTTTGCATGGAATGCAAGGCGGAGCCAATCCTTGTTTGCCTGAAATTCGTCTTTCCATGTGTCAGGCATTTCAGAAAGGGTGAACTCATCGTTTCCATAGAAAAAGTCTGTTCTGTAGAAAAGGTTAAGCTGAACAGTAAGACCGTTGTCATCGTGTGCTCTCTTTAACATCTTCATGTAATCGTTGTCAAAGATAGATGCGGGCTTCTGTCTTGCGATGTCTCTCATAACCCAGATAACATCATCGATAAAAAAGTAACTTAATTTCTCCATTTCTTGTCATCTCCTATAATATGGCTTTTACAGCCTTATTTTCGCATTTTCGCTATTAGTATACTCTATTCGTTCCCCTTTGTCAACAAGAGAATCCATAAAATCAAGATATTCCTGCTTGGTGGCGAAAAGGGGCTTAAATTCTTCTATTATTTTCTTTGCTCTCTTTGCACCGTCTCCCAAAAGGATAAGAAGCATTCCCATCTGCAATTTGGCACTGCCCACGCACGCATCTACGGGATTTGTAATGTAGTAGTCACTTCCGTGGCTTGTTCCTGTCATACCTGCAGCATATGGATGCACTACAGGCATTACACAGCAAAGGTCGCCCATGTCGGTACTGCCCGAGCCCATGTAATCTGAATATGTAAACTCCTTATCGGGCAGAGCAAGCTGCGCCGCTTCCTTTGCTACGAGCATCATGTTCCTGTCATTTATAAGAGGTGCATAACCAGGGAAGTCATTTATCTCTATATTCGCCCCGAGCGAGAGAGCCGCGCCCACGAGCGCTCTGTTTACCTTCTTGTTGGCATCTACTATGCCCTCAAACGAGGAGCCTCTTACATAGCTTTCCAGTGTGGCGCTTCCGGGAATTGCATTTACCATAGCACCGCCCTCGGTAACTATGGGATGAACGCGGATTATATCCTTTTCCTGGAAGGTTTCGCGGATTGCGTTTATGGCATTTAAGCCGTTTGTTGCCGCATAAAGAGCATTTATACCGTTCCATGGCGAGCCTCCCGCATGGGAAGCCTTGCCCTTGTATATAACCTTTTTTGCCATACAGCCCACAGAGCCTCCGCGTACGGAAAATCCCGAGCTTGTGTGCACCATAAATGCAAGGTCTACATCGTCAAAATATCCTCTGGCAAGAAACTCTCCTTTACCGCCAAAGTATTTTATGATGCCCTGCTCTTTAAGCTTGCTTCTGTAATCTATTTCTAAAAGCTCCTCGGCAGGTACTGCGCAAAGCTTGATTTTGCCCGAAAATTTATCAAGTACACCAGGCTCCTTAAGAGCGCCTGCTATACCGATAAGAGCTGCGCACTGTGCGTGATGTCCGCAGGAATGAGATGCACCTGTTTCTTTGTCGCACTCAGGATGCTGAGGACATATTATGGAATCAAGCTCACCTAATATAAGAAGCGTAGGTCCTGGTCTTCCTGTATCTATAGTTGTGTAAAAACCAGGGATATTGCCCGCAAGCGTAAGCTCATAGCCGAGATCTTCAAAAGCTTTCTGCATATATGCCGAGGTTTTGTACTCCTTGAAGCCTGTTTCGGGATTCTTCCACAGGTATCTTTCGGCTTCAAGCATTACCTTTTCATATTTTTCTACTGCTTTACTGAGTAACTGCATTATAATCTCACCCTCGCATTTCCGTCTTCGGTATATTCTATTCTGTCTCCAGAGTCAATAAGACTGTCCATATAGTCAAGGTAATCCTTGATTGTGGCAAAAGGCGGTTTGCACTCTGCGATAACCTTCTTTGCCCTTTTTGCATCGTCTCCCAAAAGAATGAGAAGCATTGCCATCTGAAGCTTGGCGCTTCCTATACAAGCATCCACGGGATTTGCCACAAAGTTGTCTGCACCATGACCTGTGCCCACTCTTCCTCCCGCATACGGATGTACAACGGGCATTACAGCACTTAAGTCACCCATATCGGTACTTCCCGAGCCTATACCCTCAAGATAACTGAACTTTTTGTCGGGAAGCGCCATTGCAGCTGCCTCTATTGCCACATTTATAAGCTCCTTGTCATTTTTGAGAGGTGCATAGCCGGGGAAATCGTTTATATCTATGTTTGCACCAAGTGAAAGAGCAGAGCCGACGAGTGCTCTGTTTACCTTCTTATTAGCCTCAGCCATTCCTTCAAAGCTTGCGCTGCGCACATAGCTTTCCATGGTGGTGCTTCCTGGGATGGCATTTACCATGGCACCTCCCTCGGTAATGATGGGATGTACTCTTACGATATCCTTTTCCTGAAAGGTCTCGCGGATTGCGTTAATGGCATTAAGACCGTTTGTTGCCGCATAGAGTGCGTTTATGCCGTTCCAGGGTGAGCCTCCTGCGTGAGAAGCCTTACCCTTATAGGTAATCTTCTTTGCCATACAACCCACAGAGCCGTCTTTTATACAGAACTGTGTTGTTGAATGTACCATAAATGCAAAGTCAACATCATCAAAATACCCTCTGGCAAGAAACTCGCCCTTGCCTCCGAAATATTTTATGATGCCCTTACTTTTAAGCTCGCTTCTGTAGTCAATTTCAAGAAGCTCCTCGGCAGGTACTGCACAGAGCTTTATCCTGCCACAGAATTTATCAAGTACGCCCGGCTCCTTTAATGCCGCCGCAATACCAATGAGTGCCGCGCCCTGCGTGTGATGCCCGCAGGCATGAACTGCGCCTGTTTCGGGATTGCACTCGGGATGCTGAGGGCAGATAACCGAGTCAAGCTCACCAAGTATAAGGATAGTGGGACCCGGTCTGCCTGTATCTACAGTTGTGTAAAAGCCGGGTATGTTGCCTGCAAGTGTAAGCTCGTAACCAAAGCTTTCAAAAACCTCCTGAATGTACTTGGAGGATTTCACCTCTTTGAATCCTGTTTCGGGATTTTTCCAAAGATATCTTTCCGAATCGAGTATGAGTTTTTCGTACTTTTCTACTGCATTACTGAGTAACTGCATTATAATCTCACCTTCGCATTTCCGTCTTCGTTATATTCTATTCTGTCGCCGCTATCCATAAGAGCATCCATATATTCCATGTAACCCTCTTTGCCGTCAAACAGAGGTTTGTATTCTGCTACAACCTTTTTTGCCCTCTCGGCATTATCTTTGAGGAGTATGTACAGCATACCAAGCTGCATTTTTGCGCTGTCTACGCAAGCAGACTCGGGGTCGGTGATGTAGTAATCGCTTCCGTGGCTTGTGCCCGTCATGCCTGCCGCATTGGGATGAACTATGGGCATTACTGTGCACAGGTCTCCTATATCGGAGCTGCCCGAGCTTGTAACATCATAATATGTAAATTCTCTGTCGGGAAGTGCAAGTGCCATAGCTTCCTTGGTTACCTCTATGAGGTTTTTGTCGTTTATAACAGGTGCATAACCCGGGAAGTCGTTTATGTCTATATTGGCGCCGAGCGAAAGCGCTGCACCTACGAGTGCTCTGTTTACTTTCTTATTGGCATCTATAATTCCCTCAAAGGTCTTACCTCGAATATAACTCTCCAAAGCAGCACTGCCGGGAATTGCATTTACCATAGCACCGCCCTCTGTCATAATGGGGTGAACACGGATTATATCCTTTTCCTGAAAGGTCTCGCGGATTGCGTTTATGGCATTTAAGCCGTTTGATGCCGCATAGAGTGCATTTATGCCGTTCCAGGGAGAGCCGCCCGCATGGGAAGCCTTGCCCTTGTAGGTAACCTTCTTTGCCATACAGCCTACCATGCCGTTGCGCACGGCAAAGCCTGTACCTGTATGCACCATAAAGCCAAGGTCTACATCGTCAAAATATCCTCTGGAAAGGAACTCGCCCTTACCACCGAAGTATTTTATGATGCCTTTCTTTTTAAGCTCGCTTCTGTACTCTATTTCGAGAAGTTCTTCGGCAGGTACTGCACAAAGTTTTATTCTGCCGCAGAGGTCATCTAATACATTAGGCTCCTTTAGAGCCGCCGCAATGCCCACAAGTGCCGCACACTGCGCATTGTGTCCGCAGGAGTGAACTGCGCCCGTTTCGGGGTCGCACTCGGGATGCTGAGGGCAGATTATGGAGTCAAGCTCGCCCATAATGAGTACGGTAGGTCCGGGTCTGCCTGTATCTACTACCGTATAAAAGCCGGGTATGTCGCCTGCAAGTGTAAGCTCATAGCCTAAGTCTTCGAATGTTTCCTGCATGTATTTAGAGGTTTTTACCTCTTTGTAGCCTGTTTCAGGATTGTTCCATATATATCTTTCGGAATCCAGAATAAGCTTGCGGTATTTGTCTACCGCATTTAGTAATTTCTGCATAAATTCACCCTCTTAAAGCATTTAGTTAATATAAAGCACACGGAGATATCCCCGTGTGCTCTAAGTTTATCATTCTGACACCGCAAAGTCAATGCAATATCTGATTTTTCCATGATAAAATCGTCTTTATTTTTTGTAATTTATTCCCAGTACGCAAGTGTGATACCCTTGCCCTCTTTAATAGCGTTTTTATAGCATCGTGCAGTTACCGCTATATCCATTATACCTGCGCCTACTGCGTTAAAATATATGATTTCGTCATCGTTTTCTCTTGGTGCTTTTGTGCCATTTACTATTTCGCCAAGCTCTGCATAGAGGTCCTCATCCTTGAAAAGACCATCTCTCCACATAAGAGATACCGTGCTTATCATACGGTGCTTTACATTCTCCCAGTAGTCTACAACTACCTTTGAGGAACGCTTAACACACTCGTTATCCACCTCATAGTCTGCCATGTTCATTACAAGAGCGCCTTTCTTTAACCACTCACCCTTTATAAAAGGCTCGGATGCAAGTGTAACACAATCTATTATATCGCTCTCTCTTACTGCAGTTTCCACATCCGATACTGCTATAGCCTTGATATGCGGATATTTTTCCATAGTAGCCTTTGCAAAACGCTCTGCGTTTTCGGGACGGATATCATATACATATACTGTATTTATACTCGGTCTGCCTATGAGTGCCGCTTCAAGCTGTGTAGGAGCCTGTGCACCTGCACCGCAGATTGTCATAACCTTTGCATCGCTCTTTGCAAGATATTTAACTGCAACACCGCCTGATGCACCTGTTCTCATGGTGCTCACCTCTGTGCCGTCTGCTACGCATATGGGAAGCTTGGTATCGGGGTCGTTAAGTATTATGGTAACGCTTGCTCTGGGAAGACCCTTCTTGTAATTCTGAGGACCGCTACCTATCCATTTGATACCTGCCATATCGTACTCGCCGCCTATGTAACCGGGCATTGCATTTATTCTGCCTAATGTGTTTTCGTCCTCTACGGTCTTGCCCCAGCGCATTACGCACTTGCCGGGGGCTATAACATCGCCCTCATTGTTTAGTACATATACCCTTTCTACATCGTTTATAACCGCTTTCATATCATTTGCGCCAAGAGAAGCCATAGCTATGTTGTTCAAAAAGATTAAATCTGCCTTGCTCACTTAAATACACTCCTTTGTGTTCATTTGGCATTATTGTACCATGGCATAAGAATACTGTAAATAATATTATAAAATGCCCTTGCTATAACTTTAAAAGTGTGGTAAAATGCTTTGAAAGGAGGGTTATTATGGAGCTTCTTCAACTTAAATATTTTTTTGAAAGTGCCAAGACCGAAAGCTTTGCCAAAACGGCAGAAAAATTCATGGTGCCTACCTCGTCTGTATCGGCATCGGTAAAGAGACTGGAAAACGAATTGGGGTGCTCTCTTTTTGAGCGCATGAGTAACCGCATAGCCTTAAATTCCAACGGCAAGAGACTGAAAAGCTCTCTCACCCTTGTATTCTCCGAGCTTGAGGGGGCGGTGGAGAGTCTCTCTCTACCCGAATGCGACACAAGAGAAGTAAAAATGCTTGTTCGCTCCATCCGTAAGGAGATAACAAGCTACATAGTAGAGTACAACGCAAGATGCCCCGACATACGATTTCGCACCGTGTTCGATTTCTGCGAAAAGGACATAGACAGCTACGATATAATCATAGACGAAAAAAAAGAAAGCTACTGTGAATGGGAAAGCTTTCCTCTTTGTTCATTTAAGGTTAAGATTACGGCTTCGGCAAAAAGTCCTCTGTGCAAAAGAAAGCACACTCTTGCCTCACTCAAAAACGAGCACTTTATATCCTTTGGCGAGCAGAGCAACACCCACAGAATACTTGTAAACGCTTGCGACAGGGCAGGCTTTCTGCCAAATATAGCCGTACAATGCAACGATATAGACTGCCACGAAAAGCTCATAGAATCAGGCATAGGCATAGGTCTCGGTCTTGATTTTGAGCGAAAACCCCAATCCGACAAGGTGGCTTTTCTTGATGTGGCAGACTTTAACGAAAGATACGATGTATACTGCTTCTACAGAAAAAATGCCTACTATGGAAATGTGAAGCATTTTTTGGATTTTCTTTTACGAAAATCTTTATAAAAGACCTTCTTTGCGGTCAAAGAAGCAAAGCCTAAGGGGCATTTGGGCATGCCCCTTAACCCCGCCCCTCCGCCGTGAAATATGCGGCATTGAAATAAGGTAGCTTTGCTTACGCAAAGCATATTATTTGTCTGCAGTAGCAGATAAATATATTTCTTCTGCTTCTTGCTGGATTTTTTTAAGATTTTCTATTACATCTGTTATCTTATTAAATAGCTCATAATACATCTTCTTATAATCTTCCATTTGCATTTTTCTCCTCTCTATTTTGGTATAAATTAAAAAATGCGCCGGCGCAGAGCCGACGCATGAAAAATGCACGACTCCTATTTGCTACCACACAAATTGATATACATGACAACGTATACTAATAGAGTATGCATTTTTGCCGAAACAAAAATCATACGTTGTCAAAGATATATATTCAATTCGTGTGGTAGCTTTATGGTAACATATATATATCCAAAAGTCAACCGAGAAACATGTCGCATTTTGTAATAAACAAAACTTTTTTGCTCTTTTCTATCGATGTTCCTCATGCTCCCTTATAATCCGCATCGGAATATGCGGGATTAAGAAAGCCAAAAAGAAAAAATCCGTTCAACCGAAAACGGCAAACGCAAAATTTAAGTTGCATTATGCGTTTGCCGTTTAGCGAGGACAAGCGGCAAAAATTGCCGCCTCCGCAGCGTTCGGTATTGAGCGGTCTTTTTATTTTTGCTTTCTCCGCATATTTCGTAGCGGACGAAAAGGGAACATGAGGAACATGCACAGTCTTCCCTACAATTCAAGATAAAATCTTGACCTTTCCGTCATATCCCACCGTAATCTTTTCCTTATCCTTAAGTTCACCGCCAAGTATGGAGTCTGCAAGGAAGTCCTCCACCTGCGACTGAATGGCGCGTCTTAAAGGTCTTGCTCCGTACACATCGTCATAGCCTGCTTCTGCAAGGTGGTCTACAAGTTCGGGTGTAAATTCCACATTGTAGCCAAGCTCTGCCATACGCTTTTTAAGCGATGAAAGCATAATGCCTGCTATCTGTTTTATTTCGTCACTTGTGAGCTTTCTGAACACTATAATCTCATCTATACGGTTTATAAGCTCGGGGCGGAATACCTCTTTAAGCTCACCGACAACCTTTGCCTTAGTAGCTTCATAGTCTGCATCAGTACTAACCTCTGCAGAGCCAAAGCCAAGCGACATCTTAGCCTTTTCGGTTATGAGCCTTGCGCCCACATTTGATGTCATTATGACAACGGTGTTCTTAAAGTCCACACGTCTTCCCTGCGAGTCTGTGAGTATGCCGTCCTCAAGAATCTGCAAGAGGATGTTGAACACATCGGGGTGCGCCTTTTCTATTTCGTCAAAGAGCACCACGGAATATGGCTTGCGTCTTACCTTTTCTGTAAGCTGACCGCCCTCCTCATAACCCACAAATCCCGGAGGTGAGCCTACGAGTCTGGATACATTGTGCTTATCCATATACTCACTCATGTCTATGCGGATTACAGCATCCTCGTCGCCGAATACCGCCTCTGCAAGCGCTTTGCAAAGCTCTGTCTTACCTACGCCTGTGGGTCCCAAGAATATAAACGAGCCTGTAGGTCTCTTGGGGTCCTTAAGACCTGTTCTGCCTCGGCGGATTGCCTTGGATACCGCCACAACCGCCTCGCTTTGACCTACTACACGCTTATGGATTATTTCTTCCATATTCTTAAGGCGCTCTTCTTCCTCACCTGCCAGCTTGCGCACGGGTATGGATGTCCAATCGGTTATAACATCGCAGATTTCGTCCTCGGTAATGCAAAGCTCCTCTTTGGAATTTGTCTTTTCCCACTTTGCCTTTTTGTCCGAAAGCTCCTTGCGCAGAGCTTCCTCTTCGTCTCTTAGCTTTGCCGCCTTTTCAAAATCCTGATTCTCTATGGCTTTTCGTTTGTCCGAGGATATGCCCTCGAGCTTTTCCTCCGCTTCCTTTATATCGGGCGGTGCGGTAAAAGCTTTCATGCGCACCTTGGAGGATGCCTCGTCTATAAGGTCTATTGCCTTGTCGGGCAGGAATCGGTCGCTTATATATCTGTCCGATAGCTTTGCAGCGCTTTCTATGGCGCTGTCTGTTATGGTTACTTTATGATGGTTTTCGTACTTTTCTCTTATGCCCTTTAGGATTTCTATGGTTTCCTCCACGGTTGGCTCGCCCACATTTATCGGCTGAAATCTTCTCTCTAAAGCGGCATCCTTTTCTATGTTTTTGCGGTACTCATCGAGAGTGGTTGCGCCTATTAACTGTAGCTCACCCCTTGCAAGAAGCGGTTTTAATATGTTTGCCGCATCCATGGCTCCCTCTGCCGCACCTGCACCCACAAGAGTGTGCACCTCGTCTATAAAGAGGATGATGTTTTTGTTCTTCTTTACATCATCAAGTGCCGCTTTTATTCTCTCCTCGAATTCACCTCTGTACTTGGTGCCTGCTATCATGCCCGAAAGGTCAAGGGAATATATCCGCTTGCCCTTTAAAATCTCGGGTATTTTCCCCTCGGCGATCTTAAGTGCAAGCCCCTCTGCAACCGCTGTCTTACCCACACCCGGCTCACCTATAAGACAGGGGTTGTGTTTTGTTCTTCGGGAAAGTATCTGCACTACCCTTTCTATCTCCTTGTCTCTGCCGATTATGGGGTCAAACTTGCCCTCCTCGGCAAGACGGGTAAGGTCTGTGGCAAACTTTTCTAAGTTTTTAGAGGACACTCCTTTGTGCGAGGATGAATTTGCACTGTGGTTTTCGCCCAAGCCCGATACCGCCTCGGATGACTTTGAAAAATCGAAGCCCAAATCCCTTAATATCTTAGCGGCTACGCTCTGTCCCTCACGGACTATTGCCGAGAATATGTGCTCAGGCTCAATTAAAAGCGAGCCTTCCTTCTTGGCTTCGTTGAAGCTTATTTCAAGTATTGCTCTTGTTCGCGGGGTTATGGGAAGCGCCTGATTTGGATTTACCTTACCGCTTGGAGCATTGTACTCTGTTATCTTGGCGATTACGCTGTCGTAATCAACTCCGCCCTGCTCCATCACGGCTGAGGCTTCTGTGGTGGCATCTCTTAATATACCTGCCACTATATGCTCTGTGCCCACATAGTTATAGCCAAGCTCTGCGGCTATATCGTGGGAGAGTCTTAATATCTTACGCGATACATCAGAAAATCTTGAATCCATGTACTATACCTCACTTTCTAATACACTGCGGACAGTTTTTGCCCTTAATATATCTCTTTCCCTCGGGTCATCGTTGCCGTTGGCAAGGTGATTGGGGGAGGTTTCCACCATAAGCTTATTTAGTGTTTTAGGCTCTATGCCCTCTACAAGAGCAAGCGATATTCCCATGCGCACATTGGAAAAAAGTGTGAGCATCTCCTTGGTGGAAAGAAGTCTTGCTGTTCTAAGTATACCCACAGAACGCATTATCTTATCCTCCAATGCCGCCGTATCCTGACGAAGAAGCGCCTGCCTTAATTCTCTCTCCTTGGATATAAGCTCGTTTACTACATCATTCATTCTTTCGGCAATTTCTTTTTCGGATATACCAAGCGTCATCTGATTGGAAATCTGGAAAAGATAGCCCGATGCCTTTGACCCCTCGCCGTACATACCCCTTACGGTTATGCCCAGCTTACCGAGTGCGGCAAAAAGGCTCTCTGCCATATTGGATTTGCAAAGTGCAGGTAGGTGCATCATGCACGATATCCTCATGCCTGTGCCCGCATTTGTAAGACAGCTTGTAAGGTAGCCGTACTTGGGATGAACTGCGTAATCCAGCTTTTGCGCCATACACTGGTCAAGATTTGATATCATCTCATACGCCCTCTGACACTCAAAGCCTGCAAATATTGCCTGAATTCTTATGTGGTCTTCTTCGTTTACCATTACAGACAGGCTCTCGTCTGCAGCAAGAAAAAGCGCAGAGGGTTTTGTCTGCCTTGCAAGATTTGGACTTATATAGCGCTTTTCCACAAGCTTTTGAAGCTCCAAAGAGTCTGATGTGAGTATATCTGTCCTCGTAAAGCCAAGCTTTGCATCCGACAGAGCATCCTCTACGGTTTGTATAACCTTTTTTGCATCGTCATCTGTGATTTTGCACGGAAATGGTATGCCCTTAAGGTTTCTTGCAAGGCGCACCCTTGTGCTTAGTACTATATCGTTCTGAAAACCTGTATCATCATACCATTTAGCCATTTTCCCTCTCCTCCAGTTCCTTAATCTTATCGCGGATGGAAGCGGCGTCCTCGTAGCGTTCATCTATAATTGCCTTTTTAAGCTCTTCCTTTAAAGCGGAAAGCTCGTTTTGTCTTTCTATCTTCTTACCTGCCTCACCGCCAAGAGTTCCCTTGTGCGTGGTGGAGGGCTGAATCTGCGAAAGCGAGTTTTCTATAATATTTCCAAATGCATCATAGCAGGCATCACAGCCCAGAAGACCGCTTCTGCGAAACTCATCATAGGTTGTACCGCACGCTTCGCATCTGGAAACCGCCCTTGACGATGCAGCAGTCTTGGGTACGGATATAAAGTCATTTAAAATGCTTCCTATATCAAAAAAGCTCTCCGTCTTTCCCATATATCCCAAAGCCTGCGCACAGTGGGTGCAAAGGTGATGCTCGGTCTTGGCTCCGCCTATAATCTTCTTATAATGAAACTGTGCATTGTTCTTACCGCAATTTGTACATAGCATAATCCATCATCCTTTCACGCAAATAACAAAAGTAAATTCTTAAATATATCTGCTCTTACTTTGTTTCTTAAAGTGCCGTCACTTATGGCAGAGAGCGCCCCCGACGAGCAGGCTGTCATGATAATCTTTGCCTCACCTGCACCTATGACTTCATTAATATAAAGTGAATTCACTATGGCTTCTACCGTCATTATATCCACACTGGAGCCTATAGTATTCAAGGTGTGCTCTATAATATTTCTGCCCGACAAATCGACACGGCTTATCTTAACATATCCGCCGCCTCCTCGTCTGCTCTCTACGGTGTAGCCACGCTCGGTGGTAAACCGCGTGGAAATAACATAGTTTATCTGAGAGGGCACGCAGTTGAAGTACTGTGCAAGCTCGTTGCGCTTAAGCTCCACGCTCTCCCTGGCAGTGAGAAGCTCCATTATGAAGCTCTCTATAGAGTCGCTTATCTTCATGGGGATAACCTCCTGATTATTTTGACTTTGACTTTCTTTGACTTTCAAGCGCATTATAACTCACTTTTAACGATTTGTCAAGAGTATTTTTAAAGTTTTTTCATATTTTTTTAAAAATGCAGATTTTGCCGTCTTTTATGCAAAATTATGCATCAAATTCCGCCCCAACCTCTAAAAACCCAGTATTTAAGCCACTTTGCGAGGATGTTTGCAAAAAAGTTCAGCTTTTTTGGACAAGATTTTTTCGCGGATTTTTGATAAAAATTTACCAAAAAAGTTATTACAAAATTGTTAAATAAAATATTATGTAACCCCACAATTTTTTTAAAACTTTTTGCAGATTTTTGAAAGTTTTTTTGTTTTTACCTCATTGAAATTTGTGGATAACAATGTGGATATGTGGATTAAACCCACATAAAACCTACCTTTTGTAAGTTTTGAATTTTTAAAAAATTTTTGTGCAGATATGTTGTCAAGCAAAAAAAAATAACAAAAATAATTTAATTTTTTATGAGATTTTTTTCTTGACAAAGGAAATTAAAAAAGAAAAAACGCACCGACAAATTTTTAAAATTTATACATTATGTAAACCTCGGACTTTTTATAATTTTTCTTTTTTATCAAAATTTCCGTCAAAGTTTAGAGGGAGCAAACATATAATTATACAAATCATGTTTAAGCACACGGGAGAAAAGTACCCGTATGCTCAAAGGAGTTGCTTTAATGAGAATATTAAAACTTGGAGACAGCGGAACGGATGTACAGTATCTTTCTCTCGCTCTCGACCGCGCAGGATATAGTACAGGCGGAATCAAAAATACCTTTGACCGGAATGTCCACGATGCACTCGTAGCCTTTCAAAAAAGCGTTGGCATAGCCGCAGACGGCGTTGCAGGAGAGATAACCTACGAAAACCTGCTGCCATACCTGCGAGGCTATACCACCGTAATTCTTACCGAGGGCGATACCCCCGAGACCCTCGCAGAGGACTATGGTACTACTGCCGAAGCCATACGCAGAGCAAATCCCATGCTCTCGCAGTATTTGCCGTATGCAACGGTAGTTGTACCCTTTGGTTTTGATGTGGTACCTACCGATGTGGACTATTCATATGAGCTTGTGAGCTACATAACCGACGGCCTTATAGCGCGCTATCCGTTTGTAAATCGTGAGAGTGCAGGCACCTCCGTAATGGAAAGAGACCTTTGGTATCTTTCCATAGGCACAGGAAGCAAAAATGTGTTTGTAAACGCATCGCACCATGCAAACGAATGGATAACAACACCCGTTGTATTAAAATTCACCGAGGACTACCTTAAGGCGATTGCCGACGGCTCCAACATAGGCGAAGAAAGCGCACAGAACTTATATGCTACAAAAAAACTCTTTGTAATGCCGCTTGTAAATCCCGACGGCGTAGACCTTGTAACAGGTGCCATAAGCGAAGATTCAACCTACTACAACAGAGCGCGCGAGATATCGCAGAACTATCCCGACATTCCGTTTCCAAACGGCTGGAAAGCCAACATTGCAGGTACAGATTTAAATCTTAATTACCCTGCCTCATGGGATACAGCCAAGGAAATAAAATATGCACAGGGCTTTACCTCCCCTGCCCCCAGAGACTTTGTCGGTGCGGCACCCCTTTCGGCAATAGAGAGCCGAAATGTGTATAACCTTAGCCTTGCAAATGACTTTGCCCTCACGGTATCCATGCACACTCAGGGTGACACTATATACTGGAAGTATCAGGACTTTCTCCCGCCCCGTAGCGAAGAAATAGCCGATGAGCTTGCACGCGTAAGCGGTTATACTAAGGCAATTACCCCCTATGCATCGGGCTTTGCAGGCTACAAGGACTGGTACATATCATATTACAACCGCCCCGGCTATACAGTAGAAATCGGCAGGGGAATAAATCCCCTGCCGATTTCGGACTTTGATAGTATTTATCCTGCAAATCTTCGTCTTCTTTCAAAGGCAATTTCCTTAGCGTAAAAAACCGTACACTACCCTGTCTATACCTGCAAGGTCCTTTGCGGTGTCTATGCCACAGAAATACGGCTCCATAAGCTGTGCTACATCATGAGCCTGACCGCAACCCACCTCGAATGCAAGAAGACCGCCTTTTTTGAGAGAGGTATGAATGTTCTTTATAATAGCACGGTAAAAGGTGAGCCCATCCTTACCGCCGTCCAACGCAAGGTGAGGCTCGTAGTCCGATACATCAGCATCAAGACCTGATATAACTTCCGTAGGTATATACGGCGGGTTGGATATCACCGCATCTGCCATAGCATTGTATGGAGTAAGAACGTCGTGCTCCTCTACCAAAATATCCACACCGTTAAGAGAGGCATTTTCCCTCGCAATTCTAATGGCAACAGGACTTACATCCAGTGCCGTTACCTTGCTTTTATCAAGATACTTTGCCAAAGACACCGCAATAGCACCCGAGCCTGTACACATGTCTATTATGGCAGGATTTGGAATGTCATTTAGCTTTTCTATCACCGTCTCCACCAAAATTTCAGTATCGGGGCGGGGTATGAGTACACCCTGCTCCACCTTAAATTTTAGCGACATGAATTCCTTTTCACCTGTAATATAGCTTACAGGCTCATTCAAAGAGCGCCTTTTTATAAGCTCAAAGTAGCTTTGTGCTTTGTCTGCGTCCAAAACATCCTGCCTGTGAACTGACAGGTAGAGTGTGTCACACGAGAGCACATGGCACAGAAGAACCCTTGCATCTATTGTACTTTTAACTAAGGCGATGCCCTTTTTAAGAGCATCGCCTATTGTGTATTGATTTACCATTTGTCATCCTCTTTGTTATCGGTAAGAACTGCTTTTAAGGAAGCTATGGCTACCTCAAGCTGACTGTCATCCGGCTCTCTTGTGGTTATTTTCTGAAGCCACAGACCGGGCTTTGTAAGAATAGCTACAGCCTTTAGTCTGCTTCTTCCTGCAAACTTTATCATCTCGTAGGAGATACCTGCAACTACAGGCATAAGCGCAAGACGCATGAGCATGTTCTGCCACATTGCACCCCAACGCAAAAACGAGAATATAACGATGCTCACTACCATAACTATAAGCAGAAAGCTTGTACCGCATCTGGGATGGAGTCTGGAGTGTTTCCTTGCGTTTTCTACAGTAAGCTCCTCACCGCTTTCGTATGTGGCTATGGTCTTGTGCTCTGCACCGTGGTACTCAAATACCCTTTTTATATCCTTCATCCTCGATACAAGTATAAGGTACGAGAGGAATATAAGCATACGTATTACACCTTCGGAAAGGTTTAATATTATTCGGTTGTCGGTAAATATGTCGGCTACGCTTGCAAGAGCATTGGGAAGAAGCATAAAAAGACCTATGCTGAATATCACGGAAACAAATACAGCAAAATAGATTGCTATATCCTTTATCTTATCGCCAAGCTTATCTTCGAGCCATTTTTCCACCTTTGAGGGCTTGTAATCCTCTTCCTCCTCCAAATCCATCTGGTCGGCAGAAAACATAAGGCACTTCATGCCCGTAACAAGCGAATCTACAAAGGAAAATATACCTCTTACTATGGGTATCTTATTTAGTTTATATTTTGTAACAAAGCTTCCGACAGGTTTTTTGTCTATGACAATACTTCCATCAGATTTTCGCACGGCAGTTGCGGTCTCCTTGGGGCCTCTCATCATAACGCCCTCTATAACCGCCTGTCCGCCTATTGATGTTATATGACATGATTTCTGGTTATTCATTTTACCTACCTCTATTCTATTATACATACAGTCTTGCTTTAAGTCAATGAACATTTTATGAATTATTTCCCGTGCAAGCTCTGTGCATAGCGTCTTCTGCGCTCCTGACGCTTTTTAAGAAGCCTCTGCATACGCTTCTTCCTGCGAATGTGGATGAGGGCATACAAAGCTCCTCCCGTCGCAAGGATTACGCCAAGAGTTATAAGTACGGTCTTTAGAAGTTTTCTTTCCTTTTCCGTTTTTATGATGCTCTTATAGTCGGACATGTCCTCGGTGAGTGAGAGTTTTACGGCATATTGCTTTGCATACCAGTTTGCAAATTCGTTAAAGGTCTTTAAAACTGCCTCGTCATAGTTTTCCTTTGCGAAATCATCTTCCATGAACTGCGAAAGACAGCTTTGTGCATAACCTTCCGTAAGTGCGGCGGATATGCCGTCCGAGAGCTTAATGCAGTATTCCTTTTCCTCCTTGCAAAGAAGGATAAGTATACTGTTGTTTCTGCCTATGGACTTTATGCCCATATCGTCAAAGAGTTTTTGGGCATACCCTGTTACAGTAAGCTCGCCTGTTTCGAGTGTGGTGGCAATTATTATTCTGGCACCTGTCTTTTCGGAAATGATTTTATTTTGTGTATATATATACCTTTCTGCCTCCTCGGAGAGCATGGAGCCTCCATCCAATACAGACAGAAACTCTTCCTCCCGCGCAGATACGCTCACGGAGGAAACAAGGGATATTATAAGTATAAAAAGAAATATCTTTTTCATTGGTATCACCATTAAAATTACAACATTTATTACATTGTATCACATTACAGACGCTTTGAAAAGAGAAATTTACATTTTTATAGTTTTTTTATCAATAATGTTGTGATACAATTGATGGGTGACAAATAAAAAAGAAAATAGACTCCAAATATGATATAATGTTTAATGACCAAAAAAAACATATGTCAAAGGAGCTATTTTCTTATGAATCAAATTATAGCATCAGAAGCTAAGTTTCGTCAACGGGTAATTAAATATTCGTATAA
>JAZURE010000069.1:0-25656 GCA_045606045.1 Clostridia bacterium
CTGATTCGGCTTTCTTAAATATTTCGTTGATTAGCCGTAATGTAACACGATAGTATCTGGGAGCAAAGGGATTATCTTCTGCAAATCTTTTCCCGCAATGCTTACACACATATCTTCTGTGATTATGAATGAGAGTAACATGTTTTCCAAAAGCAGAAATATCCTTGATTTGTCGTTTTCGGTAATCGTGAATATATGATGTTTCTTGTTTGCAACAGGGGCAAATATGAGGTTTAACAGGTAATTGTGTATATATCAGTGTATGTGATTCAAAATGTTCGATTTTAATAACAATTACATCTTGTAAATTTAATAAATCTTTAGTATAATGGCAAGAGAGCATATTTCGTTCCTCCGTTCATGGTTTCTGCACAATTCCATTATAACGGATTTTGAACAAATATGCTCCCTTTTATATTACGTGTTTTAATTTTTCTGAGCTCTATTTGTTGGACACCCCAACATTTATTATAGAGCCGGAATTTTTTTGGCTATTTGTCATTTTTTATTGAGGATTTTGTTTTGGAGCATTATCATTTTTTATCTGTTTTCCGGTGTTGTCTATATAATAATCCTTTGTGTATATCATATCGGATATTTTCTCAAATGAATAGCCATCGTTTTTTAACTTTTCCAGTATTTTTGGCAGTGCTTCGGGTGTATTCTTGGCTGCGTTATGAAATAGTATTATAGAGCCGTTTTTCACATTTTGAGTAACTTTGTTGTATATATCATCTGCTGTATAATCCTTCCAGTCAAGGGAGTCTACATCCCATTGTATAGTGTAATACCCCATACTAAGTAGTTTACTTACAACCTGACTGTTATAATCACCATATGGCGCACGGAAAAGGTGAGGGCGCTTTCCAAGTAACTTTTCGATTTTATCACTGCACTTTTCTACTTCGTCCACCATGCCCGCATTGTCTAACTTGGTCATGTATTTATGTGTATTTGAATGATTCATTACATCATGACCTGCTTTGTAGAGCTTTTTAACCTCATCGGGATACTTGTCTACCCAATCACCGACTACAAAAAATGTTGCTTTGGCGTTATAATCCTTTAGGATGTCAATGAGTGTGTCCGTATCCTCTGCACCCCAGGCTGCATCGAAGCTAAGTGCACAGACCTTTTTGTCGGTATCAACGCAGTATATAGGAAGCTTCTTTACACTTTCGGTACGAAATACCGTCTGAGATTGCGTACGGTTCATTGCTATAAGTGCAAATACTGCCGCAATTCCAAGGATATTTACAACAAGTTTTTTTAGTCTGAAAACATATAGTCTCATAATTTCCTCCCAAAAACATTATATAAAATGTATATTTTCAAATGGGAGAAATATTACAAAAAAGCACCCTCTGGGTGCTTTAGTTTTGTTATTCGTTTTCTGGTGTAATCTCAAGTGGAGTTTCATCAGATGGAAGCTTACCGGTTTCAAAAACCTGTTCAAATTCTTCGCCTGTGATTACTTCTTTATCAAGAAGAACTTTTGCAACATTTTCAAGCTTATCGATGTTATCTCTTATAAGAGAAAGACATTTATCATAGCAGTCGGTTATGATGTTTCTTACCTCATCATCAATTTCGGAAGCGATTTTTTCGCTGAAGTTTTTGGAATGAGCAAAATCTCTGCCGATAAATATTTCATCCGAGTCACTTCCGTAGTTTATAGGACCTATGCTGTCGCTCATACCAAATTTGGTAACCATGTGTCTGGCTATTGAGGATGCGCGTTCAATATCATTGGAAGCGCCTGTGCTTATATCATTAAGCACAATTTTTTCTGCTGCTCTTCCTCCGAGAAGTTCTACGATTTCAGCAAACATTTCATTCTTGGTAGAGTAGAACTTATCTTCTGTGGGACGGTACATGGTGTAGCCGCCTGCTAATCCTCTTGGAATTATGGACACCTGATGAACAGGATGTCTGTCAGGCAAAAGCTTTGATACTACAGCATGACCTGCTTCATGATATGCAGTAAGGCGTTTTTCCTTTTCGGTGTACTGTCTTCCTTTTTTCTCAGTACCAACCTCTACCTTTATCATAGCATCATCTATATCTTCCATAGTTATTTCAGTTCTGTTGCGTCTTGCAGCAAGTATTGCAGCTTCGTTCAAAAGATTTGCAAGGTCAGCTCCTGTAAATCCTACAGTCACCTTTGCTACGATTTTAAGGTCAACCTCGTGAGAAATAGGCTTGTTTTTGGCGTGTACTTTGAGGATGTCCTCTCTACCTTGCATACCGGGTGTAGAAACAACAACCTGTCTGTCAAATCTACCAGGTCTTAAAAGAGCTTTATCGAGTATGTCGGGTCTGTTAGTGGCAGCAATTATAATTACACCTTGATTTACTGAGAAGCCATCCATCTCTACAAGAAGCTGGTTTAATGTTTGTTCTCTTTCATCATGGCCTCCTCCGAGACCTGCACCTCTCTGACGGCCTACGGCATCGATTTCATCTATAAATACGATACTCGGACTGTTTTTCTTGGCCTGTTCAAAAAGGTCACGAACACGGGAAGCGCCTACACCTACAAACATTTCCACAAAATCCGAGCCGCTTATGCTAAAGAAGGGGACACCGGCTTCACCTGCAACGGCTTTTGCAAGAAGTGTTTTACCTGTTCCCGGAGGTCCTACAAGCAGAACACCTCTCGGAATCTTGGCACCAAGACTTGTAAATTTTTGAGGTGATTTTAAAAATTCTACTATTTCCTCAAGCTCTGCTTTTTCTACATCAGCACCCGCAACATCTTCAAATGTAACGCGGTCCTTATCGGGTATGTGCATGCGTGCACGGCTCTTGCCGAAATTCATGCCGCCTGCACCGCCGCCCTTGGATTGCTTTATAAAGAAAATCCAAAAGCCTATGAACAAAACAAAAATTATAACAGAGGGAAGCATGGTAACCCACCAAGGTGGCTCGGCAGGTTTTTGAATCTCAAGTTTTAATGTACCTTTTTTTACCTGGTTGGAAAGTGTTTCGCCAGAAACGGCATTAAGAAGACCACTTGACTGAATTTCGCACACTACATTGGTTATATCGCCTTTAATGAGCTTAACCTCTGCTTCGTCTTGTATGATTTTAATCTCCGAAACATTCCCATCCTCGATGTGTTGTACCAATTCTGAAAAAGTGATTTTTGCAGGACTTGCATCGTAATTCATAAAAGAATATATACCAAAAATTATTAGAAACAAAATAATATATACTGCAATGCCTTTGAAATTTTTTTTCAAAATAAGCACCTCCTTATTAAAGTTGATATTTTACTATTTATAAATTTCTTCTTTAAGAACGCCCACAAAGGGGAGATTTCTGTATTTTTGGGCATAATCCAAACCATATCCGATTATGAATTCATCATCCTCCAGGGTTACTGCTACATAATCTGCATTTATTTCTACTTCTCTGCGGGCAGTTTTGTCCATAAACACAGCAGTCTTTATGCATTTTGGATTTTTGGATTTAAGATATTCTATAAGATTTTTAAGGGTATGACCACTATCCAAAATATCCTCTATGATTATTACATTTTTATCTGTTATATCAAGGCTGACATCTTTCTTCATATTAAATTTCTTGTTTGAAACAGTAGTATTCCCATAAGATGAACATTGTATAAAATCAATATAGCAATTAAGTTCGACCTTTTTAATAAGGTCTGTAGCAAACATAAATGCACCGTTTAAGACCGTAAGGAAAACAACCTCCTGACCCGAAAAATCATTGTTGATTCTTTCGGCAACCTCGGAAACCTTCTTTTCTATAGTTTCCTCGGAAATAAGGATTTTCTTACAAAATGAATCATGTTTTATCATATGTACCTCCGAATGAACTTATCCTTAGTATTTTTTTTGTGTTTTTTGTTATTTTAAATTCATCGTTAATTCTTAAAGGCAGAACAGCAAGAATCTTGTTGTTTGCTGTAACTACGGGGTAGCAGTTTCTCTTAATGGATGGAATTTTATTATCAATATAAAATGATTTAACCTTTTTTGTTCCTTTCATACCATATGGTATGAAAGCATCACCGTCTTTTCTGGTTCGGACCGTTATCTTGTCAAGATTGTCTGCACAGATGAAGAGGGTATTTGGTTTGGGCTTGTATACATCTGCAAATTCAAAAGAGTATGATATACCACTTTCTTTTACATATAAATCACACGGCAGAGTAATCTCATACTCATATTCGGGTATTGAATCAAGGTATTTATAAAGGATGATTTCATCTGCAGTTACACAGGCTTTCGTACCGTTTCCAAAAGAAAATATATTTCCTGTTTTAAGGTTGTATATAACAGAATCAATCTGAGCGTTTGATATGTTAAGTGTATTACCGCATAGAGTGTTTATTGCCTGCATAAGTATTCTTCTTGCAAGTGCTGTATTAAGCACGGAGAACTCATGTCGTTTTATTGAAACAATGTCTGAATCAGCGGAAATTATACCGAGCTTTTCAACTTCGCTTTCTAAATATTCGCTCTCAGCACGGATTATGGAAGAAGTACGCAAAATATTATTTACGGCATTTTCATTTATCATTCGCATTTTAGGGATGATATGATTTCGGACAATATTTCTGGCGTAACTGTCCTCAAGATTTGTTGAATCAGTAACATAATCTATGTTGTTCTCACCAAGAAAATTTTCGATTTCCTCACGGCTCGTTTCGATAAGAGGACGAATTACATTGCCATTTACAGGCTTAATACCGTCCATGGCTTTTGAGCCGCTTCCGCGTATGATATTGAGCAGTATTGTTTCTATGCTGTCATTTTTGTTATGCGCTACTGCTATTTTGTTGCAATTATATTCATCACAAACTTCTTTGAAAAAATCGTATCGCAAAACGCGGGCAGCCATTTCCTCCGAAAGCTTATGTGATTTGGCATATTCGGGCACGGAAACATCCTTACTTGCAAAGGGAACACCTAATTTACCTGCAAATTTCTCTGAGTGATTTTTATCCCGAAGGGCTTCCAATCCTCTAATGCCATGGTTAAGATGTGCTGCTACAACAGTAATTTTTAAACTATCAGCAAGTACACTTAAAGCATACAGCAGAGCAGTAGAATCTGCACCGCCCGATAAGCCTACAAGGATACGGTCGCCATTTTGTATCATATTGAATTTTTTGATGACAGATATGATTTTATCATTAAAACTCAATAAAAATTCAACTCCTTAAGCTAAAAAGCAGGTTCCTGATGCGAGGTGTCCAAATCCATGAATTTAGTAAACTCACCGCGCCAACCCAAATCCAAACTGCCTGTGCTTCCGTTTCGAAACTTAGCTATCATACATTCCACAATATTCTTTCTGTCGGTTTCCTTTTCGTAATAGTCCTCACGATACAGGAACATTACCATATCCGCATCCTGTTCAATAGAGCCGGATTCTCTTAAGTCACTTAGCATGGGATGATGGTCGGAACGCTGGTCAGGTGCACGGCTGAGCTGCGAAAGGGTAATAACAGGAACGGAAAGCTCCTTTGCCATTATCTTTAAGAAACGGCTGTTTTCGGATACTTCCTGTTGCCTGCCTTCGCGGCTGTTACCTTGTATAAGCTGGAGATAATCTATTACTACAAGTCCGAGCTGGTTTTTCATTTTAAGACGACGGCATTTGGCTTTTATTTCGGAAACAGTGATGCCTGCAGTATCGTCTATATATATAGGTGCTTTGGAAAGGGTATTTATCGCACCTGCAAGCTTTGCCATATCGTTATTATCTATTTCCGCCGTTTTTAGTTTTTCGCTGGATATAAGAGCTTCGGAGCTTAATATTCTGTTTGCAAGCTGCTCCTTGCTCATCTCAAGACTGAATATTGCTACGGGTACATTATAACGAACTGCAGCATTGGTAGCAATGTTTAATGCAAAGCTTGTCTTACCCATTGCAGGTCTTGCTGCTATAAGCACCAAATCGGACGGTTGAAGACCTGTAGTGCGAATATCAAGCTCTTTAAATCCGGTGGGAACACCTGTAACCTTTGAGTTTTGCTTCATGAGCTCTTCAAGCCTTGAAAGATTTTCCGCAAGTACATCTTTTATGGGAAATAAATCCGTAATCTTTTTGCTCTGAAGAACATCATAGAGTTTGTTTTCGGCAGTATTTAGTACCAAAGAAACTTCCTTTTCGGTATCAAAGCACAAATCCGTAATTTCCGACGAAGAGCGTATTAATCTTCTGAGTATGGCTTTTTCCTCTATGATTTTTATGTGGTATTTGAGGTTGGAGGTTGTGTTTACCATAAGACAAATCTGTGTTATGTAATCAACACCGCCTATGCTGTCAAATATGTTCTCAAGCTCACTTTTTAATGTAACCAAATCAATAGGGATTGCCTTATTTGATATGTTTATCATTGCTTCAAATATTCGTTTATGCTGTTCAAGGTAGAAATCGTCTGGTTTAAGTACTGAGACAACATCTCCTATACACTCATTATCAAATATTATAGCACCGAGAACATACTGTTCTGCTTCTAAATTACATGGCATACTGCGAGTTATTTCGTTTGCCATTACAATCACCCCGATAATTCGATCAGATTTTTTCAACGCATACCTTTATCTTTCCTGTTACGGAAGGATAGAGCTTTACATCGATATTAAATGTGCCTATTTCCTTAATGCCGTCGGGAAGAACAATTTTCTTTTTGTCTACGGTAAGGGAATGATTTTTGGAAAGGCTGTCGGCAATGTCTTTTGAGGTTACAGAACCAAAAATCTTGCCGTTATCTCCGGCTTTTGCCTTAATGGATACGGTAATATTTTCGAGTTTTTCTTTAAGCATCTGGGCACTTTCAAGCTCTTGCTGCTTTTTGAATGTTTCTGAATCTTGTTTGCCTTTAAGCTTATTTAAGTTCGCGGCATTGGCCTCAACTGCATAACCCTTTGGAATGAGAAAATTAACGGCATATCCGTCGCTTATGTTCTTTTTGTCTCCTGCCTTGCCCTGACCTTTTAAATCCTTTATAAATATAACTTCCATTTCTATTCTCCTTTATAAATTAAATCTCGTTTAAATACTCATCAATAGCATCTTTTAACATAGCTTCTGCTTTGTCTATATCCACACCGCTCAGAACTGCAGCAGAGCTCGTGGCATGCCCGCCGCCGCCAAGTTTTTCCATGATTATCTGAATGTTGTAGGTTCCAAGCGAACGGGCGCTTATATATATGCTGCCACCCATATCACACAGAACAAAAGAGCAGGTGATATCGGTTATACTTAGGAGTTCATCTGCTGCTTGTGCTACAATAATACGCATATCAACATCGTTTTTGTTGCATTTTGCAATAGATATGGAGTGCTTATAGGTTGTAGCACTTTGCATTATTTCCCATTTTTTAATAAAAGTATTTATATCTACCTGAAACAGCTTCTTTACGGAAATAGTATCTACACCAAGCTTTTTTAGAAACGATGCTGCTTCAAAAGTTCTTGCACCTGTCTTAAAGGTAAAGTTTTTGGTATCCAGATAAATACCTGCATAAAGAGCCTCTGCTTCTTTTTTGCTAAGGCGAACCTTGTCACCCATGTATTGAATAATTTCGGTTACAAGTTCAGAAGCCGATGAAGCATACGGCTCATGATAGGAAATAAGTGGATTCTGAATAAAGCCCGCATTTTTTCTGTGATGGTCTATGATGATAATATTTTTAGACACATCCAGAAGCGATGGCTCTTCTACCATGGATTTTACATGAGTGTCTACTACAAAAATAAGTGTTTTCCTGTTTACAATCTCATTTGCATAAGCTTTATTTATAATTACGTTTTCATATTCTGAATCATTTAGAGTGTCCACAACCTTTGATACGGTGTCATTGTAGTTCTCCATGACTATCTTGCACATCTTGCCATGTGCAGCTACCGCACGGTAGAGACCTATCGCCGCACCAAAAGAGTCACAGTCAGGGTTTTTGTGTCCCATGATTATGATTTCGTCGTTTTCAAGTAGAAGTTGCTTTATAGCTTCAGCTATCACACGGGCCTTAACCTTGGTTCTCTTTTCCGTTTCTTGTGTTTTACCACCAAAAAATGCATATTTTTCGCCATTTTTTACTATGGCCTGATCTCCGCCTCGTCCCAATGCCATATCGAGTGCACTGTATGCATAGGACTCGTTCTGAAGCATATTTTCACCGCCGCATCCTACACCGATACTAAGGGTAGGGGACAAACGATTGCCAACTGCAATTTCTCTTATTTTTTCAAGTATATCAAATCGCTGTTTTGTAAAAATCTCCAGACCTTCATTGGAAAAATAGAAAGTGAATTTATCTTTTTCGTATTTCTTCAAAATGCCGTTTACACTCTGACTCCAAAGATTGAGTGATTCTTCTATAGCGGCAGACACCTTGGGTTTGTCTGCGTTTGTTACATCGAGCATGATATCGTCATAGTTATCTACGATGATTGTAGCGCAAACAAATTTTTCGTTATTGTATTTTTCTTTTAAATTCTCGTACTCGGTGCAATCCTTAAAATGAAGAGCATACAATATTTCGTTATCATTCTGTGACAGGGAAATGTCTATAAGGTATGTTCTTCCAAAATGTTCTATTCTGTAAAACGTGCCTGCCGTAGTGTTTAAACACTGGTACAAATCAAACTCAGGTATAAGCTCTGTAATGTGTGCTCTTTTGGTTACAGTACCTTCTATAATCTTAAGGAAACCGCTGTTTGCCCAAAGCACACACCCGTCATGGCCTATTATAACAAAGGGAATAAGATCTCCTCCGAGAACTTCTTTTATATCATTGTGGAAGCCGTCCGTAAGAACACCTAAGAACTTCCTTATGCTTTTTCTTCGGGAAAATCCAAAAAACAAATTAAATCCAAAGCAAACTGCAGTAATAAGCCCCAAAACCAAAGCTACACCGATATCATATAAAGATATAGTAAATGAACACAAAGCAAGAAGCCATATATAATATCCGTTTGTATTGAAGATACCCGTAAAAATTCTTTTCTTCATTTAGTTCACCTTTTTTACATTTAATTTTCTAAAGTCGAAAATGCTGTCTAAAAAACCAAAGAATACAAAGATGTATATCATATTAATAACAGGCAGAAACAGTGACGATACAACAGAAATAGCAACTATAGCTGCAATTAACCCGAATCGCTTACCGGCATAATATCCGCGCTGCTTGAATTTGAATTCAATATAAGAAATTGTTGTTACATAGTACAACATCAGTATAATAATAGCAATATTTAAACAAATCATAACCATGTTGTTGGAAGTTTCAAATAGAATAGTCATAATCATAAAAGCTAAAACTATATTTGTTACAATACCGGGTTTAAAACTTTCGAATCCGTCTTGAAAATGTGAGCTACGCACAAAATAACCCGTGCAAACAATTTTGGACATTGCGTATTGCAGCAAAAATGTAAAAATAAAAACCAAAGAAAACACAAACGGTAATATTCCCGGAACAAGAACATATAAGGTATTGAATATTTGATGTTCAGAATTTTTTAATTGCTCTGCAGCTTCAGGGGAAAGGCTTTTTAATATACTGAGATTATCATTGAAATTATTAAGAAATATCTCTCTTAGTTCCGATGCTATATTAAATTCAAAAACAAATTTACATACAAATACCGATACTGTGAGAAGCAAAAAGTCAACAGCCATGGCAATAATAAATGTATCCTGGAATGAACGTTTGGTTTTAAAGGAAATTCCAAGAACACATCCCGGAATAAAAAGCAAGCTGAGAATTAATATATCCGATATGGAAAGGGTATGACTAACAAAAGAAGAAACACCGAAGAATACAACAGAACTTGCAAGAATGAAAAGTGTGTTTAAAAAGGGAAACTGACATATAATATATGAAATCAGCGCAGAGTTAATAAAAAAAGACACAAAAAACACAAGACCGCTGTATCTTGAAAGAAAAACGCTCAAAATCATAAAAACAGCTGATATTATTTGAAAAGTTGCGGTGCTTTTTTTAGACATTTACTACCTCCGCTGATATATCATTAGTATCATGATATTATAACACTTTTAGAGAGTCTTGGCAAGCATAATAATATAATATTTACTATTATTTAACAAAAATAAATATTTATTTGTGCGTATTTTTAACTGACAATCTGAAAAGAATAAAATTGAACTCTTTTAGAGCACAAAAAATGAAAGGGGAGAATGAATAGTGTTGGATAATGCAGCGTTAACCGTAGTCATAATCGGTGCTATCAACTGGCTTCTCGTAGGAATTTTCGGTTTCGATTTGGTGGCCTTTATTTTTGGCGGACAAGGTGCTTTGCTTTCAAGAATAATTTATACTTTGGTAGGCATATGCGGTCTGTGGTCTGTAGGAATCCTTTTTAAAGAGAAAGTTCCTTCCAAACATTACAAAGAATAACAAAGTCGCAGGATAAACTTCTGCGACTTTTGTGTTCTTTTTCGTGTTTTCTTATTGAAACACAGATATTTTTGTGGTATAATATTTGAAGAATTTTAATTCAAGGAGAAAGACATAGATGTCAAAAAGACAGGATCACATAAGAAATTTTTGCATAATAGCACATATCGATCATGGTAAATCTACACTTGCTGACCGTATGCTTGAAAAGACAGGTGTGCTTACACAGCGTGAAATGCAGGATCAAGTCCTTGATAACATGGATTTGGAAAAAGAAAAGGGCATAACCATAAAGGCTCGCGCTGTAAAGCTTGTGTATAACGCAAAAAACGGTGAGGAGTACATATTTAACCTCATTGATACACCCGGACATGTAGACTTCAATTATGAGGTTTCACGAAGCCTTGCGGCTTGCGAAGGGGCAGTTCTGGTTGTAGATGCCTCACAGGGTATAGAAGCGCAGACGCTTGCCAATACCTATCTTGCCGTTGATAATGATTTGGAAATTGTGCCTGTTATAAATAAAATAGATTTGCCCAGTGCAAGACCTGATTTTGTAAAAAATGAAATAGAAGATGTCATAGGTATTGATGCTCAGGATGCACCGCTTATTTCTGCCAAACAAGGCATTGGAATAGACGATGTGCTGGAAAAAATAGTTGAACTTGTTCCTCCGCCATCGGGCGATTCCTCTGAACCGTTCAAGGCATTAATTTTCGATTCATACTATGACGCATATAAGGGTGTAATCGTGTATGTGAGGGTAATGGATGGTGAGCTTAAACCGGGTGATACGATTAAATTTATGTCGACAGGCAAGTCGTTTGATGTTGTGGAAACAGGTTATCTTTCTGCTCTTGGAACTATACCCGCTTCATCGCTTAAGGCAGGCGAGGTTGGTTATATTGCTGCCTCTATAAAAACCGTATCGGATGCCAGGGTCGGTGACACTGTAACATGCGCAGACAGACCGGCTGAAGAGCCTCTTCCGGGATATAAAAAGGTTAATCCTATGGTCTTTTCAGGTATATACCCTGCAGACGGAGCAAAATACGGTGACCTCAGAGATGCACTCGAAAAACTGCAGTTAAATGATGCTGCTTTGTCCTATGAACCTGAGACTTCCGTAGCTTTGGGTTTTGGATTCAGATGTGGATTTCTTGGTCTTTTGCACATGGAAATAATCCAGGAAAGATTAGAGAGAGAATACAATCTTGACCTTGTAACAACTGCACCCAGTGTTGTATATAAGATTTACAAAACCAACGGCGAAGTTGTAGATATTTCCAATCCTACAAATCTTCCGCCCATGTCCGAAATAGAACATATGGAAGAGCCTATGGTAAATGCGGATATTATGCTTCCTACACAATTTGTCGGAAACATAATGGAGCTTTGTCAGGAGCGCAGAGGAATTTACAAAAACATGCAGTACATGGATGATACAAGAGTTATACTGCATTATGACCTTCCTCTGAATGAAATAATTTATGACTTTTTTGATGCACTTAAATCGCGCACAAAAGGATATGCTTCATTTGATTATGAGCTCAAAGGGTATGCTAAATCCGATTTAGTTAAGCTTGATATGCTTTTAAATGGCGACATGGTTGATGCACTTTCCTTTATAGTACACGAATCCAAAGCTTACCCCCGAGGCAGAAGAATAGCTGAAAAGCTTAAAGAGACTATACCCAGACAGCTTTTTGAAATTCCCATTCAAGCTGCTATAGGAAACAAGATTATAGCGAGAGAAACCGTTAAAGCTATGCGCAAGGATGTACTTGCCAAGTGTTACGGCGGTGATATAACCCGAAAGAAAAAGCTTCTTGAAAAGCAGAAAGAGGGTAAAAAGAGAATGCGTCAGGTGGGCAGTGTAGAAGTTCCTCAGGAGGCATTTATGTCGGTACTGAAACTCGACGAATAGTATATAAAACACGAAAAGAGAGCAAAATGCTCTCTTTTTTGATGTTTTTATTCTTCCGGAGGACTTGGTTTAAAAGAGGAGAGGGGATTGCTGTTTGCCGCATCACGCAAATCATCGTTTTTGATATGTGTATAAATTTGCGTTGTAGCAAGAGAAGTGTGTCCCAAAAGCTCCTGAAGTGTTCTTATATCCACATTGCCCTCACGGTACATAAGTGTAGCTGCCGTATGCCTTAATTTGTGCGGTGAATATAAATCATAATCAAGACCTGCTTTTTCAAAATACTTTTTTGCAAGCAGTTCAACCATGCGATTACTGATTCGACGCCCCTGTGAGCTTATAAAAAGTGCATCTATATCTGAGTGAAAAGTTACTTCGGGGCGTACAGGCAAATAATTATTTATAGCAACAATGCACAGGTCATTAAGGTAAACCATGCGTTCTTTGTTGCCTTTGCCGACAACTCTCAAAGTGCGTTTTTCAAAATTAATATTTTTAAGGTTAATCCCAACTAACTCCGATAATCGCAAACCGCAATTAAGGAAAATTGCAAAAATAGCCAAGTCTCGTTCTTTGAATTTACCATCTATACAACTTAAAAAATTTACACTTTCATCAAGAGTAAGATAACGGGGCATACGCTTTTTTATTTTGGGCGAATCAAGATTTGATGCCGGATTTGTTTCTATAAAATTTATTTTGATATGCAAATAATTGAAAAAAGATTTTAAACTGGCAACTTTTCGTGCTCTGTAGTTGTCGTTGGAGGAATGTACATTATTAATGTATGCCATGAATTCATACAAATCGTTAAGAGTGATTTCTCTTAGAAGATTTTCATTGAATTCATCTAAACTGACGGTTTGAATTAAGTCAAGAGGAAGATTATTAATACAACAAACAATATACCTGAGAAAAAGTCTTAAGTCATAATAATATTCTCTAACTGTATTGGGAGATTTACCTTTTATTACTGTCATGAAATTTAGGTAGTTTCTCAGTATTTGCGGTACATCCGAGTATTTATCTTTTGAATTGGAAGACAGCATTTTAACCCTCCTCTATTTCGCAAAATTTTTATTTTGCGAAATAATGTGAAACTTTCAACATATCCTACTTTGTGTAAATAATTCTATTTTCTGTGATTACAACATCCATCGGAACATCATAATCGTCTGCGTTTATTTCATCCAAAAGCTGAAATTCATAGCACAAACCAATTTTAAATATCTGTGCATTCATAGAAAAATATTTATCATAATATCCTGCACCGAAACCTATGCGGTTTCCTTTGATATCAAATGCTACTCCCGGTACTATTGCACATTCTATATGTGACGGTAAGCTAAAATCATCTGCAGGCTCATAAATTCCGTAAATATTGGTTTTCATGTTATTTTTATCTGTATGTCGTACAGGTAAAAAAGTTTTGGTGGAAATATCGCATTTAGGAACATATACTTCCCTATTATTTTGGTGAAGATATTCGATGAGTAAATCAGTCTTTACCTCGTTTTTAAAATCGTTGTATACAAGAATGTTTTTAAAATCCAAAATTTTTGTACTTTTTAAATTTTGAAAAATTTGTTTGCTCATTCGTACAGATTCACTTGTACATAGCGAATTTCTTGCAGTAAGAATTTTATTTCTTATTTCTTTTTTATTCATTAACGTAAATCATGGCAGTTTTAAGCTTATCTGCTGTTTCCTTATCTTTAATAATTTCTACAAGCTTAAAGGCTAATTTGTGTGCTGTGCCTGCGCCTCTGGAGGTTATAATATTATCGCTTACACATACATCTTCAAAGGAAACTTCGGCACCTGTAAGATATTCTTCAAAAGACGGGAAGCAACATGCGGTTTTGCCTACAAGAAGTTCTGCCTTGCCAAGAATTGAAGGTGCTGCACATATTGCGGCAACTATTTTGTTTTCCTTACAGGCCTTTTTTAAGATATCAATAACCTTTGGCTCGTTTTCAAGATTAACATATCCTGGATATCCGCCTGGCAAAAAAAGCAAATTAAAATTCATATCTGCATTATTTAGTATTTCATCTGCCACAACTTTGATATCATGTGCACCGTTTACAGTAAGGTTATTTGAAACAGAAATAGTTTTTACGGGAATCTGTGCCCTTCTTAAAATATCTACCACAGCAAGAGCCTCGATTTCTTCAAAACCATTTGCCAATAAAGTGTAAACCATAGTTATTCTCCTTTATAAAATATCGTTGATTAAAGCTATGATAAGTGATGAGTCAAATTGTTTAGTTATAAAATCCATTGATGGTAAAAGTTGTATATACCCAAGTATAAAATATGATACAGCTACTATGATAACTCCCGAAACCGCACCAAGTGCCAAGCCAAGCATAGAGTCTACTGTACTTATAATCGGAATAGTGGTTGTTTTGGAAACAATCTTCCGGAGCGAAAAGAGAAGCAACCTTAAAAGTATAAACGAGATTATAAGAAGCGGTATTGTCATCAGCGTCTTAATAGCTTTTTGAGCGAGCGTGTGCACAATTCCGCTATTTTCTGCTGCACCTTTTATAACACCGTTTAAAAATGGTACATTGTCAGTGAAATTTGCCGCATCGGTAATTCTCTCTTCTATGCCATGGGAAACACTTTCTACAAGCGAAGTGCCATAATCCGAGGCAAAAAAAGCATCGCCGAGATAATTATAAATTCCTGCAACCAAAAATATTGACAATACAAAAGCGCCAAGGGATATAAGCATCTGGGCAAAACCCTTTTTATATCCTGAAAATGCGACAATAAGAAAAATCAAAATTATGAGAAAATCAAAAAGCATTTCGTTATACCTCCTAAGCAATGCTATTTAAGGGGCAATAATTTTGCATCTTGTGATGCAGAAATTACTAATGCACATTTTTTAGTACCCATAAAAAGAGAATCCTTCATGTCATATGTTATATCTGCCTGTGTAATTTCCTTTCCTTTAAAATTTGTAAGAACAAGTCTTTTGCCATATGTAAGCAAAGCATTTTTATTTTTTAAATCTATATTTCGGATTTTTTCATTTGCCGTAAAGTTACCGATGTTCTTTCCGCGCTTGTTATAAAAAGCAACCTCAGAACCTGAACCAGCAGAATCATCTGTATTGAAAACACAGGCAAGGATTTCGTTGTCATATGAGTATTCATATATAGTTTTTCCGTCAAATTTAGTTTCCCATCTTAATCTGCCGTTTAACCCATAGCATTGAAGTTTTGTGTCAAAAATGGTAAGGATGCTGTTTGTATCGGTAAAAATGCATCCTCCCGGCATTGTGTTTTCAAACGCAACTCTTGTTTCCTCATTGTTAGTTTTTATATTTGTAACAACAAGTTCAGAAGATATACTGCTTTCACTGGTAACAAGTTCAACTGTTACGAGCGATTTATTATCATTTGATAGTATAATTTGAGCTATAAATTTATCGGGATTATCGCGGTAGTATATCATTTCTCCTTTTTTGTTGTAGACTACAATCTTATTTTTAAGACCGAATTCATCAACCAAAAGCGCACAATAACCATTGGTATTTACATAACCGTACTGTGCACTTCCCGGAGTGGATATATCTACCGTTTTTCTTCCGTTTGTTACAACTGCAAGGGTGTCATTGTCATAGTAAGTAAGTACATAATCTCCATTTACCTTAACATTCGGAACAGTTTTTGAGCCTTTTATCTCCCACTGCACGTTTTGATTTGTATTGTAACACGAGATTTTTCCGTCTTTTGCGAGTATGTAACCATCTTTGTATGATGCAAAATCAAAATTATTTGCGCTTGCAAGCGGTATCGTTTCTGTGTTTACAGAGTTTGTGGATTCAAAGGAAGAGCCGCCAAATAACTTGGATAATATAACTATAAAACCGATTACTAAAACAGTGTAAAGTACAAGGGGCTTTTTTTTCTTGTTTTTGTTAGAGTTTTTTGGGAAATTTATTACTTTTTCATCTTTCAAAATGTTACCTCCTTATACTCAACCTTAAAAAGAGATAAGCCCTGCGGCGGTGCAGTAGGACCTGCAAGAGAACGGTCTTTTGCATCAATTATCTCCTGTGTTTTATGAGGCTCATACTTTCCAAGCCCTGTGTCTACCAAAGTCCCTACTATTATACGGACCATATTGTATAAATATCCGTTCGCTTTTATATAAATTTCTAAAATGTTGTCCTTTGAAACCGTTTCGAGAGAATATACGGTTCTGACTGTTGAAGAAACATCAGTTCCTGAAGTCATGAAAGATGCAAAATCCTTTTCGCCTATAAAATACTTGCAGGCCTCATTTATTGCTTGCAAATCTACGCTTTTTTTTAGTTGCCATTCGTAGTTTCGGGTAAATACTTGCGGATTTTCACTTGTGTTTATCACATATCTGTAGGTTTTGCTTACTGTATCAAACCTTGCATGAAACTCAGATGGAACCTCAATACAAGAAAGTGCCTTTATATCATTCGGCAGCTTGCTATTTAGCACAATCGGTAGTCTTACTGCAGGTATGGGAAAAGAGGTCTCGAAAGAGAGAGCATATTCAACAGCATGTACACCTGCATCCGTACGAGAGCAACCGTTAACTCGGATTTGTTCACCAGTTATATGAGTTAGTGCATCCTGAAGTACTTTTTGTACGGTTATAGCTTGAGGCTGTATCTGATATCCGTGATAACCGCTGCCGTCATATTGAATTTTTAAAAGAAGGTTTCTTGGGTTCATATTTCAAAAACTCCAATTGTAATTACTAAACTTACGCAAAGGAGCATTATTACAAAAGATAAAAAATCAGTTCTTTTGAATCTTAACTCCTTGAGTCTTGTTCTGTTGTCACCGCCCCGATAGCATCTGCATTCCATAGCGGTAGCAAGTTCATCTGCACGGCGGAAAGAATTTATAAAAAGCGGCACTAATATCGGTATGAGTGATTTTGCCCTTTTCACAATACTTCCGCTTTCGAAATCAGCTCCTCGCGATTTCTGAGCCATTATTATCTTATCGGTTTCTTCTAAAAGTGTGGGTATAAAGCGAAGTGCTATGGTCATCATCATAGCAAGTTCATGAACAGGCATTCCAATCTTTGAAAAAGGCTTAAGTAAACTTTCAATTCCGTCTGTCAGCATTATAGGTGAAGTCGTAAAAGTGAGCATGGACGAAAAGGATACTAAAAGTATGATTCGTATTGCCATAGTAAGAGCCGCTTCTACACCCTGACGGGTTATTGTTATGAACTTCCATTTTAAAAGATAGTCATCACCGCCTGTAAGAAACAGGTTTATAACAGCAGTAAAAACTATAATGAACAAAACGGGTTTCAATGAAGAAAGGACCGTTTTAAAACAGATTTTTGATGCTGCAATTACAGCAATATTAAAAGCCGCAGCCATAACAAATGACAACGGTGTCTTGCATAAAAAAACAGCAATTATTATAAATAGAACCGATAGTATTTTAATACGCGGATCTATTCTGTGGATAACAGAATCCATTGGAAAATACTGTCCAAGTGTGATATCTTTAAGCATCGTGTGCTCCTTTTAATATTTCAAAAATTATATTTGCCGTATCCTCTACGCTGCACACCTCTTTTGGAAATGAGTGTCCCTGCGTTTTCAAAAAGTCTATTACCTGACAAATCTGTGGAATGTCAAGCCCAATTCCCTTTAGAAGCTTTGTCTTTGTAAAAATATTGTTTATTGTATCAAAAGCAACAAGTCTGCCTTTTGACATTACCATAACCTTTTCCACAGTATCGGCAATATCTTCCATCGAATGAGATACGAGTATTATGGTTATACCCTTTTCCTTGTGCAGAAATTTAAGCCTTGCCAAAAGGTCATTTCTGCCTGCAGGATCAAGACCTGCAGTTGGCTCATCCAAAATCAACACCTTTGGCTCCATGGCAAGAACACCTGCTATAGCCACTCGCCTTTTTTGTCCGCCTGACAAATCGAAGGGAGAGCACTGCATAACATTACTGTCAAGACCTACAAATTGCGCCGCTTGAAATACTCGTTTTTGAACCTCTTCATCACTAAGCTTCATATTGGACGGACCGTAGGCAATATCCTTATATACAGTCTCTTCAAAAAGCTGATATTCGGGATATTGAAACACAAGCCCTACCCTGCTGCGAATTTCGAAAAGTTTGCAGTTTTTATCGGTGATATCGACACCATCTATTATAATCTGCCCGCTATCCGCTTTTAAAAGACCGTTTAAATGTTCTATAAGAGTGGATTTGCCGCTTCCCGTGTGACCAATAAGACCGATAAATTCTCCGTCATTTATTGTAAAGGAAATATCCTCTATGGCAACCCTCTCAAACGGTCCATTTTTGGAATATATATGTTTTAAGTTGTTTACAATTATTGACATAATCTTTTAAGCTCCATAATGCAATCGTCAACAGTCAAAACTTCTTTTGAAATATCGATGCCCTTTTCTCTTAATAAATACGCAAGGTAAGTAACCTGAGGAACATCCAGACCAAGAGCTTTTATCTGTTTGACATTTGAAAAAATTTTATTGGGCACATCGTCCATCACAATCCTGCCGTTATCAAGCACCACAACTCTCTTGGCGAGGACTGCTTCGTCCATATTGTGAGTAATAAGAACTATGGTTATGCCGTGCTTTTCGTTAAGGGATTTAATACACTCCATAACTTCTTTTCTGCCCTTCGGGTCAAGCATGGCAGTAGGCTCATCAAATATTATAATTTGAGGTCTCATGGCTATAACACCGGCGATTGCAACACGCTGTTTTTGTCCGCCGGATAAAAGATGCGGTGCATGTTTTTTGAACTCGGACATACCTACTATTTCGAGAGCTTCATCAACTCTTTTTCTTATTTCTTTTGGCGGTATGCCAAGATTTTCGGCAGCAAATGCCACATCTTCTTCTACAACAGTTGCAACAAGCTGATTATCGGGATTTTGAAAGACCATGGCAGCGGTAGCCCTTATATCCCACAAGTGCTTTTCCTCCGTGGTATCAAAACCGTTTATTAAAATCTTTCCTCCCTGCGGCAAAAGTATGGCATTAAAATGTTTGGCAAGGGTTGACTTGCCCGAACCATTCTGTCCCAAAAGGGCAACGAAATCACCCTTTTTAATGCTAAGACTTACATTTTTAAGGACATCTTTTTTTGTAGACTCGTTAGTATATGAAAATGTGATATTTTGAGCAGAAATCAAAGCAATTCCTCCAATTACAGATTAAACCATCTTGTAGTAGCTCCGCAAGGCAGTACTAAACCCGAGGATTTAATAGGCAAGCCTATTTCGTCAGAGGTAACATTTCCTCCGAATTTTGTCTTTAAAACCATGGTAATAAGATTAGCAACAACCGTGTGTGAAATACCCGTAGTATAAGAATTCACTATAAAAAAGATGGGATTGTCCGAAAGTAATTGTGAGCATTTTGATACTAAACCATACAGCTCATCCTCGAACTTCCATATCTCACCTTTTGGTCCTCTGCCATAGGACGGAGGATCCATTATTATAGCATCATATTTATTGCCACGCCTTATTTCGCGTTCGACAAACTTTGTGCAATCGTCTACTATATATCTTATCGGTGCATCAGAAAGACCGCATGATACGGCATTTTCTTTTGCCCACTGTACCATTCCCTTTGCAGCATCTACATGCACGACCTTGGCGCCTGCAGAGGCGCAGCTTACAGTAGCACCACCTGTGTATGCAAAAAGATTTAGTACAGATATTTTTTTGTCCTGTCCTTTTATAGCATTATACATAAAATCCCAGTTTACAGCCTGTTCAGGAAAAAGTCCTGTATGTTTAAAGCCCATGGGTTTTACGTTAAACGTAAGGTGCTTATATGTTATCTGCCAGGCTTCGGGAACATCGGTAAAATACTGCCACTGGCCACCGCCGGACTTACTTCTGTGGTATATAGCATTGGCGTTTTCCCACGATTTACTTGGGGCTGTTGTTGGCCATATTATTTGCGGGTCGGGTCTGTTTAAAACAATATCTCCCCACCTTTCAAGCTTTTTTCCGTCGGCGGCATCAATTATTTCATAGTCTGTCCATTCATTTGCAAGTAACATGTTTATCTCCCGGTCTGTTTTTTTAGTATTCTTATATCGTCACCCAAAAATCTCAACATTTCAAAGTTTCCTACGATTCTGGAGTGAACTCTGTCGGTATATTTTTTTTCCAGATTGCCAAGATTCAGATTGGAACTTATGATTGTGCTTTTTCCATTCAAAAGTCTGGAATTAAGAATATCGAAAAGTACAGAACAAGTGTATGCAGTACTAAACTCTGTACCCAAATCGTCTATTATGAGTAAATCGCAGTTGTATATGTTGTCATACAACGGATTCTCTCTGTCTATTCGGCAGAACTTATAGTCTTCCATAAACTGAAAAAGTTTATATGCAGATTGATATATTACATTATGTCCTGCGGATACAAGCTCATTTGCAATGCAACTTGCAAGGAAAGTTTTTCCTGTTCCCGAAGAGCCGTAAAAATACAGGTTTTGAGTCTCGCTATTAAAATTTTTACAAAAGTCTCTGCAAACCTTATATACAGATTTTATATTTTCATAAGGCGATATATTTATCTTTGAATCCAAAATTTTCTTGGAATACCATTCGAAAGAAAAATTATCAAATGTATCTTTTTCAAAATCGAAAATAATTGTTTTTGCACCGTTTACATTGGAAAGCATGATTTTTTTCATGATTTCCATATAGCATTTGCATTTCTGACCGTCTACAAATCCGGTATCTTTGCAAATGGTACAATCATAGTGAGGAGAGAATTCTTCTGTATATGAAGCATCCTTGAGAATAGAACTTCTCCTGATTTCAAGAGTGGATTTTTCATTACGCACACTCTCTACAGCCTGCTCGGGTGTTATTCCCTCTTTTATAATTCTTGCGGCGTGTTTTATGGCAAGTGAAGATATCTCGTCGTCAATTTCTCTCACTTCGGGAAACATAGCATACAACTCACTAAGTTTAAGTTCATATTCTTTTTTTCGTTGTTCTTCCTTCTTTCGGTATTCGCCAAGTACCATTTCATGAAGCATATTTGTCATATAAGTGCTCCTTAAAATTAATTTTTATTAATACGATTTTTAATAAGTTCCAATTCAAACTCGCTGATATCTTCGTCATAATCCTGAAAGAAATTCTTTTTCTCGCTTACTGTTGGTTTTGGTGAGCTTTTTGAGGATTTTGGGGAATTCTTAAGTATTGCATCCATATATCCAAATGCAATTTTACCGGTATTAGCCACGGCTTTTTCATATGCAGCCTCAATAGCAGAATCCGAAAGCTTAAGCTCTGTAACCCAATTTTTTATGTAGGCTTCTTCAGTGGATGTAAGCTCTCTTCCTGTTATTCTGAACATCTTTTTATATTTTTGGTAAAGTGATACAAGTTCATTTACTTCCTTTACATGCATGCTCGCTTTTGCAAGAGTGTTTATGTCCTTATCTGCCCACGAATATGCCACCTTTTCAATATAACGCATATTGGATTTGCCGTTTGAAATACAGTGCTCCAAAAGAGTAAAAATAACCTCAATGGGAAGACCGAGATAATCGTAGAAACCGAATAATATCTTTCTGTCCGTATCGGTTAAGGTGCGATTAAGAAGCTGTTCAGATATTAAAAACATATGACGGATACCATCATTGTTTTTCATATAGGTGTTTAAATCGCTCTTTTTGTAAACAACAGCCGTAGGCGAGGTGGTTTTGGGAGAAAAGGTTCTGTCGCCTTTGTCTTCTGCCGTGCTTTCGGACTCCTGGGTTTGCGCTTTGTCTATAAATTCAATAGAAAAATCGCTATCCGTTTTTTTAGAAAAGATAATCAGGTTTTGCTTGTGCCAGTATTTGAGTGCACGAATGACATCTGACTCGAGTAAATTAAGAGCATTGGCAATATCGGATAACTCCATATTCGGATTATTTGCATGTCTTAAAACATATAAGTATACCTTTACAAACGAGCCATTGGACTCGCACAAAAAAGTATCTACAAAATAATTACTAACTAAAAAATAATCTGGTTTTTGTTTAATTTCTATCATTTTCTCGGCTCCAAACTGCTCTTAATTAAGTGCAGAAATGTGTCTTGCGCAGGCAAGACACATTTCCTGTTATTTAAACTAATAGTCGATTAGTTGGTTACATTTATGGTAGTTGCCTCAAATATACCGCTGCTGCGTACACCAAACGCTGTGATTTTTGAGCCTTCTTTAACTGCCGAAAGCTTAATGGTGTTACCTGTAAGTATGTCAATGATAGTAGCTTTGGATTTTACAAATACAGGTTCAATTACAGAAACCCCTGAAACAGGATCGGTATAGTTAACCTGAATGAGTCCATGAGAAACACTTACTGTTGTAACAATACCGTTTATCTGAGTTACACCGTCAGTTGCATTGGTTACAAGCTTAACAACAGTTTCTCCTTCAAGAGTAAGAGTAACTGTTTCACCGACACGAAGGTCGTAGAATGTAGGTGAAGCTTTTCCTGCAATTTCAAAGTTGCAGAAGTTAGTAACAGGATATACAATATCTCCATCCGAAGTTTTAACTGTAATCTTGGGATTTGCAGATATGATTACTTCTTTTATAACACCATTTACCTGCTGGGTTTTGCTGGTTGTAATAGCCTTAGTTATTCTGTTATATACTACAGAAGCAGTTATGGTATCGCCCGCTACAACGCTTGATATGTTCGCGTTTTTGCCGTTTCTTGTAGTTTCAACTTCACTATCTAAAACAAATCCTTCTTCTGTGCCGTCATCGAGCAAAATATATAATTTCGGAACAGGAGTGATTTCTACAGCAGAAACCTTACCGGCAACAGTTTTGTTCTTGGGATATGCACGAAGAGTTACTATTTTGCCTTCCTTTATGCTTACACTAAGGTATGAACCTGTAGCAAGTTCGCCTAAAGTAGCTGATGTATCATTATATGTAACAACAGCATCATCACTTAAAGGATATGACTCTTTAACGTTTGTATCGGGTGCGGGATCATCCTTTTCGATTACATAGAAAGAAATGGAATTATTTGCACCGGTGGCTTTACCTGTGAGAACACCGTTTACTTCCTTTTCTACAAGAGGAGCAACAAAATCAATAGCATAGAGAGCATCGCCCTTTGTGGTTATAAAAGCATCATATCCGTTTGAAATATCACTAAGTGTAACAGATACACCCTCAAGGCGTAAGATTACATCGCTGTTTATGATATAGCGAGTGTTTTCCTTGGAAGTTTTAACTTTTATTACCTTGGATGTATAGTCAAGCTCTGCAACCTGTCCGTATACATAGGAATAACCTGTTATTTTGGAGAGCTTGTCCATAAGAACTGCCATCTGTGCTCTTGTAACATTGGTATTGGGTGAAAACTTATTGTCGCCAACACCGTTCATGATTTCATTCACAGATACATACTCAACATACTTTTTTGCATATGCAGGGATTTCTTCGGTATCTGCAAAATCAAGAGTAGTAATAAGATTCTTGCTCACTTCATCTTCTGCATCAAGAGCTTTTGTAAGAAGTACAGCTATTTCGTATCTTCTCATTCCGCTTGAAGCATTGGATTTGCTGATATAGTCATCAAGCTCGTCCTCGGAAATAATATCTTTAATAAGCAGGTAGCAAACTTCGTCGTTTCCGAAGCTCAAATTGTAAGAATCAACCGTCTCACCGAATTTTTTTACAGCTGCTTCAAGAAGATCGCTGTTTTCTTCGCTTCTTACACCAAGAATTCTTGCAGTAAGAAGAAGTGATTCGAGTTTTGTAACAACATTATTGGGTTTGAATGTGCCGTCTGAGTAGCCGTTAATAACGCCGATTTCAGCCATGTTTTCAATGGCATCTATTGCCCAACTATGCGAAGTTTCCGAAACATCGTTAAATGTCTTGGCGCTTGCATAAAAAGGCACAGACATTACAAGTATAAGTGCCATTACCACCGATAACAATTTGATTTTTTTCATTTTTTTACCCTCCTGTACTAATTGAGTTCCACGCTTAAAAATGCAGTCGCATTTAAGCTTATATCTGCAATGTTTCCTGCTAACCACTCATGGTATGCACAGCAAGCAACCATTGCTCCATTATCCGTACAAAGAATTGGTGACGGATAAAAGACTTGTTTTGTGCCCTTTCTGTTTTCCAATTCCTGTCTTAGTCTGGAATTGGCAGCAACACCGCCTGCAAGGGCTATGCGGTCTAAATTGTATTTATCTGCAGCAGAAATGAGATTGTCGCAAAGTACCTCTACAACACTCTTTTCAAAGCTTGCAGCTATATCAGCTTTATTTGGCTCTGTCCCCTTTTGATTAAGATTGTGTATATAATTTATAACACCGGTTTTAATGCCGCTAAAGCTAAAATCAAAATTGTCTTTTCCAAAGCTGACCTTTTTAAATGCGATAGCATTCTCATTTCCCTCTTTGGCAAGCTTGTCTATTTTGGGGCCTCCAGGATATCCAAGCTCCAGAACTCGTGCAACCTTATCGAAAGCTTCGCCTGCAGCATCATCTCTGGTCTGACCGATTACCTTGTAGGTGGTATAATCTTCTACAAGTATTATATGGCTATGCCCTCCCGAAGCAACCAAACACATAAACGGAGGCTTAAGCTCGGGATGTTCAATATAATTTGCGCATATATGCGCTCTTATATGATGTACGGGTATAAGCGGTTTGGAAAGAGAATATGAGAGCGCCTTGGCGCACGATACTCCTACAAGAAGTGCGCCTATAAGTCCGGGAGCATATGTAACTGCTATGGCATCGATATCTGCGAGGGTCTTACCTGCCAAATTCAATGCTTCTTTTATAACGGAATTTACAACCTCAAGATGCTTTCGGGAAGCAATTTCAGGAACGACACCGCCGTATAATTTATGTATCTCTATCTGTGAAGAAATAACATTTGAAAGTACTTTTCTTCCGTCTTCAACGACAGCGACAGAGGTTTCGTCGCAGGAAGATTCAATACCTAAAATAAGAGACAAGTAATCACCGCCTAAGCACACGGGAGTCAAACCCCGTATGCCTTAAATTTTTAAAATTTGCACACTTTTTGTTTGTCGTCCTCGCAAGGCGTCAGCATTAGCTCCGTTTTTGCCTCGCATCGACGCAAAAAACCTAATGCCGAAAATTTTCAACCAAAATCAAGATAAAATAGTTTGTTTTTCGAGGCGACAGGTCGCAGGAATACTGTCGTATTTCAAGACCGACAACGAAGAAAAACGCCTATTTTACTTGATTTTGGCGAGTTCGGATACTGACGCATCT
>JAZURE010000070.1:0-2714 GCA_045606045.1 Clostridia bacterium
GCTTTTAACTCCAATATTTCTAATTCATAATCTTTCATACGTCTGTAACTTCTTGGCATAAAAAATCCTCCCATGGTAGTTTATTTTATTCTACCATAGGAGGTCTTTTTTGTCATTGTCCGTTTTTACTGGTTCTGTTCACAAACGCGAAAGGCTTAAAGTTTTAAATATTTATGCATACACCTTGCGGTGCATTCATTTTATTGCGTCGATTAATCCGCTGTGTAGGGGAGAAGTGCAATATGTCTTGCTCTCTTTATAGCAGTAGTAAGCTGTCTCTGATGCTTAGCACAGTTACCGCTTATTCTTCTGGGAAGAATTTTAGCTCTTTCAGATACATATCTTCTGAGCTTTGCTATATCCTTATAATCGATTTCAGCTACTTTATCTACACAAAAAGCACAAACTTTCTTCTTGGACTTTCTGCGGAAAGCTCTTTCTTCAGCCATCATTAAAACCTCCTTTTATTATTGAGTTCGTCTTTACAACTTAGAACGGCAGGTCGTCGTCTGCAGGCATGGGGATAAAGCCATCGTCTGCACTAAAGGAATTTGAAGAGGTATTTGTGTTTGATGCTGCAGGGGTAGCTACGCTGTCAGTCTGAGACTTACTGTCTACAAAGCTTACTTCGTCTGCCACAACCTCTGTAACATACACTCTCTGTCCGTCTTCTCTGTCGTAGGTTCTTGTTTGTATGGAACCGCAAATGCCTACCATACGTCCCTTAGAGAAGTACTTGGAAATAAATTCCGCCTGCTGTCTCCATGCAACGCAGTTTATAAAGTCTGCGTCATAGTTGCCCTCAGCGTTTTTGAAGCGTCTGTTTATAGCGAGCGTAAAGCTGCATACCGAAACACCGCTTCCTGTAGTTTTAAGCTCAGGGTCCTTTGTCAGTCTGCCAACCAGAATTGCTTTGTTCATTAGTTTTCACCGGCCTTTACTATTTTCTTACTACTATAGTTCTTAAGACACCGTCAGTGATGTTGTATACTCTTTCGAGTTCAGCAATGAATTCAGCCTGGCTTTCGAAATTAACCAAAACATAGTATCCCTCTGTTTTGTAATCGATAGGATATGCCAGTCTTCTCTTGCCCCAAACGTCTACGGATTCTACTGTAGCGTTTGCTTCGATGAGAGCTTTGAACTTTTCTGTTGTGGCATTGATCTGGTCTTCTGCTAAAGACGCATCAATAACAAAGATGGTTTCGTACTTGTTCTTAACATTTTCCATGTCGTTTCACCTCCTTTTGGACTTTGGCCTCAGACCCTATGCCTGAAGCAAGGAAAGTATGCATATGCATACTCATGTATTATACATCATACAATAGTTTTTGTCAAGGTAAAAATTTTTGCTTTACAAAAGGGAGTTTATATGGTATACTTTGCCAAGTATGAAATATCAGGAGTGTTATTATGAGGTATATTGATTTTTGCGACGAGAGCCTTTCGCAGATAGTTCTGGGAACATACGGCTTTTGTGAGCGAATCGATGATAATACAGCCTTTGACATCATGAATTTATATATAGAAAACGGCGGCAATGTAATAGACACCGCCCGAAGCTATGCGGACGGCGAGGCGGAGAGGCTTGTTGGAAAGTTTATAAAAGAAAAGGGAATAAGGGATAAGGTGTTTATATCCACCAAGTGTTCATTTCCTCATAAGGAGGATATGCATTTATCAAGGCTTACCCCCGAAGAGATAGAAGCCGATATAGATAAGAGCTTAATCGCCCTTGGAGTAGACACCATAGATATGCTATGGCTTCACAGGGATGACGAGAGAAAAGGTGTTCGTCATATGATAGATGCCCTAAATAACATGGTGCAAAAGGGCAAGATAAGAAATTTCGGTGCATCCAACTGGACATTTGACAGGATAGACAGCGCCAACCGCTATGCGTACGAAAGCGGAAGAGACGGTTTTATCGCAAGTCAGGTGCACTACAACCTTGCAAGCTGCAACATGGTGTGGGATGATACTGTGGTAATCCTTGATGAAGACGAGAAAAAACGGTATGAAAATGAGGGATTTCCCATATTTGCATATTCGCCTCAGGCAAAGGGATTTTTTGAAAAATATGCCCAGGGTATCCTTTCTTTAAAGGCAAAGGAAAGATATCTTTGTGAGAAGACAGTTAAAACCTATGCTATGATAAAGGCGGAAGCCGAAAGAACGGGCGATACCATATCGTATACCAACTTAAGACTTCTTACAGAGTCCGTATCCTGCGATGTGTTCCCTGTGGTGGGAGCATCGTCTGTAAAACAGCTTAAATCAATACTTAATATCAAATAATTAAAGTAGGTGTAAAAAACGACTTTTGTTTTTTTACACCTACTGCCTTTTTAAGGGGATAGGAAAAAAAGATGCAGAATAAGCGAATTGAACCGAGTAAGGCTTGCCTTGCGAGGGCACGTCGAGAGGTGAAATTCGCTTAGAGCTTATAGGCTAAAAACAATAGAAATCTGCAAATTTTGCAGATTTCTACATGATTTTGAATGTTTTACTGTAATTTAACACTATGGCATGTAAGTAATAAACCCTATAAGCGCTCTGCGCTTTTTTTACATTCCCTGGTACAATAAAAGTGTAAGTAAATTAACTGTTTACATAGTTGATTGCTTGCACTTATTTTTTTATAATAAGAGAAGAAATGGTCTGACGTACAGTCCCTTGGATTTCGCATCCGCAATAAAGAGTGTCAGCCATTC
>JAZURE010000071.1:0-10925 GCA_045606045.1 Clostridia bacterium
ATTCTTGTACAATCTTTTTCTTGAATTCATAACTATATTTTGCCATGAAAAAACCGACCTCCCAATCGTTAGATTTATGGTCTAACTTTTGGGGGTCGGTTCAATTGTTTCTGCTTTTTGTGTTATCTGTTACATTTTTTATCTGCACAGTCCTTTGCATAAGGACATCCTATGCACTTGTCCCCTCGTTTTTTTGCTCTGTATATGTAGGCTATGGCACCGCCCACCAAAACTATGAGTACTAAAGAAATGATGATATCTGTAATCATAAAATCACGCCTTTTCTTTTTTTGGTTTTACACACAGGTACACACATACCACCGCAAATACGGCTACTGCAACAAGTCCTTGGAAAAATCCGTTTGCAACAGTCCCCGTTGTGATAACAGAGCCAATCTGGTATACAGAAAAGCCTACAGAAAATCCTACCGCAAGCTGAAGAGCTATTCCGCCAAAGAGCCACTTGGCACTCTTCATTTCTGAGCGCATGGCACCTATCGCGGCAAAGCACGGAGGGGTAAATAGGTTGAACATCATATATGCCAGAGCCCCTGCAGGTACAAGATTCATTTTCTCGGCTACGAGTGCCCCCTCGCCCACAAGCTCAAGGTCACCGTTTATAACTGCCGAAAGTCCAAAGAGAGTTGCAACTGTTCCAACCACATTCTCCTTGGCTATAAAACCTGTAACGGCAGAAGCAACAAGCTTCCATGACACCACACCTATTACAGGTACAAGTATCCAGTCAATAGGTCTGCATATTGCGGCAAGGATTGAATTCGAGCCGTCCGAAGCCGCCTCGCTAAACCCGAGGGTAAACGAGCCCATAAGGGTAACTATGACATTGCATACAAGTATGATAGTACCTGCCTTTACTATATACGCCCAACCTCTGCTGCACATAGATTTGACTGCTCTCCAAAGGCTGGGGAATTTGTATTCGGGAAGCTCTATAATAAAGTAGGATTTCTTTGCATTATATCCTGTAATCTTATTAATAAGGAGAGCACAAAGAAGTATGATAACTATACCCACAAAATACATAGCCGTACCTATCCACGAGCTCTTGGGGAAGAACGCGCCCACAAAGAGCGAAATAACAGGGAGCTTTGCCCCGCAAGGCATAAAGGGGGCAATCATTGCGGTAGCACGCCTTTCACGTTCGTTGCGAATTGTACGGCATGCCATAACACCCGGGATAGCACAGCCTGTACCTATTACAAAGGGAATAACGGATTTTCCGGAAAGTCCTACCTTTTTGAATATAGGGTCAAGCACAACAGTAGCGCGAGCCATGTAACCGCAATCTTCCAGAAGTGCAATCATAAAGTACATTATCATTACAAGCGGAAGGAAGCTTACAACAGCACCCACACCATCTATTATAGCGCTGGAAACAAGTGAGGTCAGGAAGGCACTGCTTGCCCCTGCCATCCAACCTTCCACCATCAAACCAAAAGTCTCTATCCAGCCTACAAGCAAATCCGAAATCATTGGTCCGAGCCATGCTTGAGATATCCAGAAGACGAACCACATAACAACTGCAAAAATCGGAATTCCAAGCCACTTATTCGTAAGAAAAGCATCTATACTATCCTGATAATTCTTGTCTTTGGTAAGTCTCTTACGAGTTTCCACCTCATCTACAATCTTATTTACAAACTCAAATCTTTTTCTGTCTGCTTCCTCTACCGACTTTTTGCTGTTTAAATCTACATTACCCTGAACATAAGGTGCCCCTTGCTTTTTGCCCGAGAGTGTACATGCGCAGGACACAACCTCCATAAGACCCTTTGAAGAGGTTGATACAGTATGTATTACAGGACATCCAAGCTTTTTGGAAAGCAGCTTAGCATCTATTTTATTGTCCTTTTTCTTATTAATATCTGCTTTATTAAGGGCAACAACTACGGGAATTCCCAGTTCCAGAAGCTGCGTGGTAAAAAACAGACTTCGGCTGAGATTGGTTGCATCCACTATGTTTATTATAACATCGGGATTTTCGTTTTTTACATACTCACTTGTTATGCTTTCCTCCGAGGTAAACGGGCTCATGGAGTAAGCACCCGGCAAATCCACAGCTATAAGCTCCGCATCGGTGCAGAAGTTCTTTTTTATAGTGTGCTCCTTTTTATCCACGGTGACACCTGCCCAGTTACCCACCTTTTCGTTAGAACCGGTAAGGGCATTGTACATGGTTGTCTTACCGCTGTTGGGATTTCCCGCTAATGCAATTCTCATATAAATATCCTCCTGTGTTTTAAGTTAGTTTTAACTAACTTAAAACCAAAAATAAATTGCAGCTGGTAGGCGCTTTAACCTATAATTATAGCCTCAGCCAACTGCTTATCTATGTTGTAACGGCCATCCTTTATGGCAACCGTACAGTTGTTTTTTGAATGCCTGATTACCGTAATGGGCTCTCCCGAGTAGCAACCCAGGGAAAACAAAAATGCGTTTAATTCTTCATCATCTGTTTCTATTTTACGGATTATATATTCTGTTCCTTCTTGTGCCAATGTCAGATTCATAACTATACCTTGCTTTACTTAGTATTGATTAGATGCAACTAACTAATGATGTTTAAAAAACGATTAGTCATCACTAACCTTTGTTATTTTAACATATACATCAGAGTTTGTCAATAATTTCTAAAATTTTTTGCAAATAAATGTTACAAGGTCATGCCCCGCTTTGAGACATGACCTCTTTTTTATATGATATTATCAGGTTTAAACGCAGGCATAAGCTGAAGCTTAAAAAGATTTGCCCTGTGCTTTCTGTCTATAAGCTCTTTCGTTGCTTCATCATCTATTATACCCTCTCGGATGTATCTGTCCAGTACGGCATAGGTAAAACCAAGGTTTTCCTCATCTGTCTTTCCGCAAAGACCGTCTATGGGAGTCTTATCCACAAGCACATCGGGAAGAGAGAGAATTCTGCCTATTTCCTTAACCTCGGTAACGGTTAAGTTGCTCATGGGCGAAAAGTCGCCTGCCGCATCGCCGTAGCGTGTGGAATACCCTACCCAGTCCTCCGAAAGATTGCAGGTATTTACCACTCTGCCGTTTACACTCTGCGACACAGCATAGAGCACACTCATGCGTATACGGGGCGGAAGATTTGTCCTTGCCTGAGTGCTTACCTCCAAATCCTTCGGCATTGCTGAATTTATGGCATCTATTGTGTCCTTTATATTAACCTCGTATTTCTTAATACCGAGGTGATCGCACAGAAGATACGCCATGTCTATATCGTGCTGATTTCCGCAGGGCATGAGTACTCCCACTACCCTGTCCTTTCCAAGAGCTTCAACGCAAAGCGCAGCAGCCACCGAGCTGTCCTTACCGCCCGATATGCCTACAACAGCATTGCAGCCCTTACCGTTTTCTTCAAAAAATTCTCTTATCCAGTTTACACAATCGTTTTTTACCTTTAATGCATCAAACATATTATATTTCCTCCGAACATACCATAAATATTATCACCCTTCACGGCTGCGGTTATGAAACTTTTTTGTGCCTTCCTTTATAATTATATCAATTTTCAGGGATTAGTCAAGCCTCTGCGGTTGACATAAGTGGCAATATAATATAAAATATTAGTGGTGATAAAATGAATATACAAATGATAGATAATACCACCGCCGTGATAGGCGGTATAGAGCATTTTAACCTTACACACACCTTTGACTGCGGACAGTGCTTCAGATGGGCAAAAAATGAAGACGGCTCATACTCGGGCATAGCTTACGGAAAAGCGGTCAGAATGGAGCTTTGCGAAGACTGCCTCACAATATACAATACAAGCCTTGCCGATGTAGAGGATATATGGCTTAATTACCTTGACTTAAAGAGAGATTATAAGGAAATAAAGGCGCTTTATACAAACGATGTGTATGTATCCAAAGCAATGGAATTCGGATACGGAATACACATTTTAAATCAGGATGTATTCGAGTGTATTATTTCTTTTATTATATCCTCCCAAAATCAGATACCAAGAATTAAAAAGATTGTATCAAAGCTGTGCGAAATGTATGGAAAACCCTGTACTTTGGGCGAAGAGACACACTATGCCTTCCCCTCTCTTTCCGACCTTAAGGGCATAACACAAAAGGATTTGGAGCCTCTTAAGGCAGGCTACAGGGCGGCATATATTGTAGATGCCGTAAATAAGCTGTCGTCAGGCGAGGTGGATATGACATCTTTAAAGGACATGCCCTATCACGATGCCAAAAAAGAGCTTATGAAGATAAAGGGAATTGGTCCCAAGGTGGCAGATTGCATCTTGTTGTTTTCTCTCGGTAAGAGCGAAGCCTTTCCCGTAGATGTGTGGGTACAAAGAACAATGCGCACTCTTTACCTTGGTGAAGAAGCTACAAATAAAGAGATAGAATTAAGAGCAAACGAACTTTTCGGAAGATATGCAGGCTTTATCCAGCAATATCTATTCTACTATGCGAGAGAAAATGGCGGTTTTAGTAAATAAAACCTTTGAAATTATATTATTTTGTGGTATACTGTATATATGTTTGCAATAAAGGAGCATTTTGAAATGTCAGATAAGTACACAATATCCATAAGAGGTCTGCAAAGCTATGCAGGCGATGCCGAAGACAGCGACATAGAGCTTGTAAGCGAATGTGACTTCTACAAAGAAGACGGCGTTTACTTCTGCGACTACGAGGAATCGGAAATCACGGGACTTGGCGGAACAAAAACATCTATAGAAATAGGCAGGGACTATGTATCCCTGACCCGACGCGGTACCGTAAATTCGCAGATGCTGTTTATGGAGGGCAAGAAGACCACCTCTCTGTACACCATGCCGTTTGGCGAGCTTACAATAGATATACATACAAAGAGCCTTTGTGCCGATGTGACTGAAAACGGCGGCAAGCTCAAGGTGGATTACATCATAGACATAAACAACCAATCGGGCGGACACAATACCTTTGATATAAATATATACAAATAAGGAGATAGAAAGATGAACGACATTATAAGACACATAAAAGACCAGATTGCCGATATTACAAAAAAAGCACTTTTGGAGATAAAGGTGGATGTGGCTGTGGATGTGGAAATAGAAATCCCCAAGGATAAAAGCCACGGAGATTTTTCCATAAATACTGCCATGAAGCTTACAAAGCTTCTTAAAATGCCCCCGAGGGATATAGCAAAATCCCTTACCGATGCTTTCAGCTTTGACGGCACATACATAGAAAAGTGTGAGATTGCAGGACCGGGCTTTATAAACTTTTATCTTAAATCCGACTGGCTCTACGATGGCTTAAAGCTTATAGACAAAAAGGGCGACGACTACGGAAAGATAGATATAGGCGACGGCAAAAAGGTAATGGTAGAATTTGTAAGTGCCAACCCCACAGGTCCTATGCACATGGGAAATGCCAGAGGCGGTGCTCTTGGTGACGGTATAGCAAGTGTACTTGAAGCTGCAGGCTATGATGTAACAAGAGAATTCTATATAAACGATGCCGGCGCACAGATAGAGAAGTTCGGCAAATCTCTCGAAGCACGCTATATGCAGATATATAAGGGCGAGGATGGATTCCCCTTCCCCGAGGACGGCTACATGGGCGGCGACATAAAGGTACATGCCAAAAACTATGCCGATGAAAATGGTGACAAACTCGTAGATGCACCCTCCGAGGACAGAAGAAAGACTCTTGTGGACTATGCTCTGCCAATTAATATTGCAAACCTTAAAAAAGACCTTGAAAAGTACAGAATTAATTACGATATATGGTTCCCCGAAAGCACAATTCACGCTAACGGAGAAGTAGCTCAGACAATAGAGCTTCTTAAAAAGAGTGGTCTTACATATGAAAAGGATGATGCTCTCTGGCTCAAAACCACCGAATTCGGAAGTGAAAAGGACGAGGTATTAATCCGTGCAAACGGCATACCCACCTACTTCGCAGTTGACATTGCATACCACAGAAACAAATTCCAGATGCGTGGATTTGACAAGGTAATAAACATATGGGGCGCAGACCATCACGGCCATGTGGCACGAATGGAGGGCGCTATGGATGCCATAGGCTGCGACAGCAAGAAACTCAAGGTTGTTATAATGCAGCTTGTACGCCTTATAAAAGACGGCGATGTAGCCAGAATGTCCAAGCGCACGGGCGAGATGATAACCCTTTCCGACCTTATAGACGAAATAGGTGTGGATGCCGCAAGATTTTTCTTTAATCTCCGTCAGGCTGGAAGCCACCTTGAATTTGACTTAGACCTTGCAGTAGCACAAAACAATGACAACCCTGTATTCTATGTTCAGTATGCACATGCAAGAATATGCTCAATTCTGCGCAATCTTGCACAGGAGGGCATTACCGTAGACGGAACAGACAATGTAAACCTAAGTCTTCTCAACACCAAGGAGGAAATCGAGCTTATAACAAAGCTAAACTCCTTCCCTCAGGAGATAGAGGTTGCCGCAGCTACACTTGAGCCGAGCAAACTCACAAGATATCTTCTTGACCTTGCCGCACTCTTCCACTCTTTCTACAACAGTTGCAGAGTAAAGGGCGAAGAGGAAGATCTTCTTAAGGCAAGACTCACACTTGTATCTCTCACAAAGACAGTTATAAAGAACACCCTTAACATATTAAAAATCAATGCACCCGAAAAAATGTAAACCCAAGGATGTGAAAAAATGAAATCAAAAAGACTAATATCACTTTTACTCTGTATAATAATTTCCTTTTCTTCCTTGTGTGTATTCGCACAGGAAGAAGAGAAAAAACCTCTTCTTACAAACGGATATCTTGCAAAGCTTCTTACAGAACAAAGTGCAAACTTTATAATTTCGGGCTACAAGGACCCTGTTACAAGAGAGGAGCTTTACGAAAAGACCCTCATGGCTATAATGGATAAGCACCCCGAGCTTATAGAAGAAGTATACATGGCAATGTTTAATGACCTCGATGAACACACCACATACTATACCGAAGAAGAATATGACTACTTTACCGAGAATATGTCGGGCGAGGTTTCAGGTATAGGTGTTGTGGTATCTGAAATTCCCGAAGGACTTTTTGTATCGAGTACCACAGCAGAGTCCCCTGCTGCACAGGCAGGAGTCCGTCAGGGAGACATAATTATAAAAGCCGACGGTGTAGACATTGTGGGAATGAGCCTCGATAAGGCAAGAAGCTACATCATAGGTGAAATAGGTACTACAGTTAAAATAGGCGTTCTTCGCGAAGGCGAGTATCTTGAATTTGAAATCGTAAGACAACCCGTGGTGATAGAACCCGGCACATATCAGATTATAGACGGCAGTGTGGGTTACATAGAGCTTCAGTCCTTTGACGGCTCTGCACCTCTTCTTGTAAATAATGCCTTGGATGAATTTGACCGCCATGGAATTAAAAATATAATATTTGATGTGCGTTATAATCTCGGCGGTGCAGTAGAGGCTTTAAACCAGATATGTCAAAGACTTATACCACGAGGTCCAATAATACACTTCCAGTATCAGGACAAAAATGATGTTTCTACCATATATTCCAAATGTGCCAATGCAAAGTACTCAATAATTGTACTTGCAAATGAATACAGTGCAAGCGCCTCGGAGGCGTTTTGCGGAGCAGTACAGGACAGCGGTGTTGGCTTTGTAGTTGGAGATACAACCTATGGCAAGGGCACAATGCAGACCGTAACCAACTTCCGCATAGGCGGCGGTGTTAAGATGACGGTAGCGGAGTATCTTACAAGAAACAAACGACATATAGACAAAGTTGGTATAAAACCCGATGTACTCGTATATGACGATATAATACGAATGAAAAATTCCGATTTCAATGATTTTGACTTTGACACGGTAATGAAGCTTGGCGATACAGGACCTACAGTTCTTGCACTTAATCAGAGACTTTGGGCATTAGGCTACGAGGTGGGTATACCTACAGATGTGTTTTCTGAAGCTACACAATCTGCTGTAATTCACATACAGAAAACTCAAGGTCTTACATCAGACGGCATATGCGATACCAATACACAGATTGCAATACAAAATGTAATGCAAAAGCATGAATTCAGCGATAACAAATCCTTTAAAACTGCACTTGAGATATTTAAAAACGGTACTTTCAAGAAGTATGTTAAAAAAACAAGATAAACGAAATAAGATAAAAGAGCCGGGGATTAACCTCGGCTCTTTGTCTTATCTATTATCTTCGCTATAGACTACGTTATTTTGTGCTCTCGCGGTATCCATTATTTTAAGTACCGCTATGGTTTCCGAAAGAGGTAACATACTGCTCTCTAATCTACCCTGTTTAATGCAGCTGCACACCTCATATATTTCCTCCTCAAAGCCGTTTCCCATATACGGCTTTTTTATATGCTCCTCGCCCTCATCTGTGCATATGAAGAAGTCATCTGCACCGTAGAAACACGGAATTTTTATATACCCTTTTGTTCCGTAGACATATGCTTCTTCAGGCTTATAAACACTTATTGCGGAGGATATCGATGCAACCGCACCGCCATCATATCTTAAGAGTACATTTGAGAGGGTATCCACACCGTTTTCCACCTGCATAACAGATTTTACACATTCGGGCTTGTTCCCAAATATGAGAGATGCAAAATGGAGTCCGTACACACCCACATCCAAAAGAGAGCCGCCTGCCATCTCATTTATAAAAAGCTTGGCTTCTTCCTCGGGGGTTGTGCGGTAGCAGAAATCTGCGCTCACCGACAACACCTCACCTATAGCACCGCTTTTAATTACCTTGCATACCTCTTGTATGGCAGGAAGAAATCTCGTCCACATGGCTTCCATAAGAAATACTCCGTTAGAGGCGGCACATTCTTTCAAGCTTTGTGCCTGCATGGCATTTACGCAAAGCGGTTTTTCGCACAGGACATGCTTGCCCGCCTTTAAAAAGAGCTCTGCACAGCTCAAATGAAAGGGATGAGGAGTACTTATATACACCGCATCTATATCGGGCGATGTCGCCATAGTCTTATATCCTACAAAAACCATAGGAATACTATGCTTTTGTGCAAATGCCTTGCCGTTTTCTTCGGTACGCGATGCTACTGCAATTAGAGACGCACAGCCTACATTCTTTATAGCGTCGGCAAATTTGTGTGCTATACATCCCGGGCCTACTATACCCCATCTTATCTTATCCATATTACTTATACTCCATAGCAAGTTTTTCAAATGACGGCAAAGACTTTTGTATCATCTGGGTAGACACACAGTATGAAATTCTTACATATCCGCTGTATCCGAAGCTATCGCCCGGTACAAGTAGAAGTTCATATTTTTTCGCCATCTCGCAAAATGCTCGGGAATCATCCTCGAGAGCCTTTACAAAGAGATAAAATGCTCCGTCGGGCTGTGCTACCCTATAGCCGTATCTTGACAGTGCATCACAGAGTATGTCACGGTTTTTCTTGTATATAGATATATCGGCAGTTTTGCCTATACACTTTGGCACAAGCTTCTGGAAGAGACTCGGGGCGCATACAAAGCCAAGAGACCTGCCTGCTCCGCAAACTGCAAAATATATATCTTTCCATTCATTTGCAGTATTTGGAACAAGTACATAACCTATTCTCTCACCGGGGAGAGAAAGGGATTTACTAAACGAATAGCAAACTATTGTGTTATTGTAGTAATTGGGTATAAAGGGGACTGTTACACCCTCTGTATACACAAGCTCACGGTACGGCTCATCGGCTATGATGTAGATATCCTTGTCGTACTTTGCCTGAGCATCGCCGAGAACCTCGGAAAGCTTCTTTATAGTATCCTCCGAGAGTACAACACCCGAGGGGTTGTTTGGAGAATTTATTATTATAGCCTTGGTGTTTTCGTTTATTGCGCTTTGGAGTGCGTCAAAATCCACCTGAAAATCTTCCTCACGGCATTTTACCACTACAGGTGTCATGCGCGCCTGATTTATAAAAACTGTGTATTCGGGAAAGAATGGTGCAAGCACTATAACCTCTCCGCCATCTTCGGCTATTGCCGAAAGAGTAATTGTAAGCGATGCTGCAGCTCCTACCGTCATATAGAAATTATCGCCTGTATAGTTTGTACCAAAATTATCATTTATGTAGTCAGCACAACTACTGCGCACATCGGGTGCACCCTGTGCCGAGGTGTAACCGTGAAGTTGCACGGGGTCTGTGTTTAGTACAAGCTCAGAAAGAGCCTCCTTAACACAATCGGGCGCAGGAACACTGGGGTTTCCAAGACTGAAATCAAATACATTTTCTGCGCCTATCTCGGCTTTTCTCTTTAAACCATATTCAAAAAGCTCTCTTATCTCGCTTCGGCGACTGCCAAGCTCATACATTTTTTGTGATACCATGCTTATATTACCTCCAAGAAGTTTCTATTTTATCTCATTTTTATGTCTTTCGTATGTTTTAAGTATACAAGTTTCTTGTCACAATGTCAAATAAAAAAAGACACCTTTTGGTGTCCTTTGCGTTGGAAGAGCCGAATGGTTTAGATGCCACTTTTGATAAATCTACCATTTGAAAATTTAGATGTTCTCTGCGGAGCAGTTTCGCCTTTTTTTAGATAATTTATCCGCATAAAGCATCTCATCTGCATATCTAAAAGCTTTTTCTGGAGTATCTTTAATCAATGAATATCCTTTTGATAAATTTATACCACCATTCATCTCAAAACGCCTTTTTACCAAAGTCAAATGCTCAACTATTTCATCTTCAGAAACATTTTCTGCCAAAACCAAAAATTCATCCCCGCCTATGCGAAAGACTCTATATTGACATGAAGAAAAAATTTCTAAAAGCAATTTAGCTACATTTTTAAGCACAAGGTCTCCTGCCAAATGACCTTTTGTATCGTTAATTATTTTAAAATCGTCAACATCAAAAAGAATTATCCACCTGGATTCT
>JAZURE010000072.1:0-5214 GCA_045606045.1 Clostridia bacterium
TGCTTACGCCATGAAAATATTATATCATATGCATTTTGTCAAGGTAAGACTGCATAGCAGTTCCACCTTGACAAGGGTAATTTGGAGTAACACTTTTTATTTTTTAAGAAAAGTGTCACCCATCATTGACAATCGCACAAATTCATACAATTATATTGTAAAAAACCTATTGCACTCTAAGGCAAAATACTGTATAATAGTTAAATATTGGGAATAAAAACGGTGATTTTGAATATTATATTGTGCACCGTGCGAAAGGTTGATAAAAATGAAATTAGGTATAGTAGGTCTGCCGAATGTGGGCAAAAGCACACTTTTTAATGCTATAACACAGGCAGGTGCCGAATCTGCAAACTATCCGTTCTGTACCATTGAGCCAAATGTGGGTGTGGTTGCCGTTCCGGATGAAAGACTCGAAAAATTAAGAGACATGTATAATCCGCAGAAGTTCACCCCCGCTACTGTTGAGTTTGTAGATATTGCAGGTCTTGTAAAAGGTGCGAGCAAAGGCGAAGGTCTTGGAAACAAGTTTCTTTCTCATATAAGAGAGGTTGATGCAATACTTCATGTAGTGCGTTGCTTTGAGGACCCCAACATTGTCCATGTAGACGGGAAGATAGGTCCTGCAAGAGATATTGAGACCATAAACATGGAACTTATTTTTGCCGACATGGAAAGTCTCGAAAAAAGAATAGACAAAACCAAGAAAGCCATGAAAGGCGGAGACAAGAAATATCAGGCAGAGCTCACATTGCTCGAAAAGATATATGCTACACTTGAAGAAGGAAAATGCGCAAGAACTCTTTCCTACTCTAAGGAAGAAAACGAAATCCTCAAAGAAATTTCTCTTCTTACACTTAAGCCCGTAATATATGCTGCAAATGTATCCGAGGATGATTTCGCAAACGGTATAGAAGAAAACACATTTATAAAGGAGCTTACCGAGATTGCTGATGCCGAAGGTAGTGAAGTACTCCCCATATGTGCAAGAATCGAGGAAGAAATAACCGAGCTTGATGACAGCGAAAAGGATGAGTTTTTAAAGGAACTCGGCATCGAAGAATCTGGACTTAACAGACTTATTAAGAAAAGCTACAGTCTTCTTGGTCTTATAAGCTACCTCACCGCAGGCGAGCCTGAGGTAAGAGCATGGACCATTAAGAAAGGTACAAAAGCTCCGCAGGCAGCAGGTAAAATTCACACAGACTTTGAAAGAGGCTTTATAAGAGCTGAAGTTGTTTCTTTCGACGACCTTATGGCTTGCGGCACCTATGCTGCAGCGCGAGAAAAAGGCCTTGTTCGTCTTGAAGGGAAAGAATATATTATGAACGACGGTGACATAGTTCTCTTCAGATTCAATGTATGATTATCACCCAAGCCCTTAATTTGCTAAAATTAACATTTTATTCATGGTTTTATAAAAACCGATGAAAACTAAAGAAAAAGAAAGATATTTTATCCTAATTGTCCAAAACCGCAATTTATCACATTTGCAATCTCCTACCCAAATGGGTAATATTATTATTGTATTTTAGCACTCAAACCAAAAGAGTGCTAAACATAAATTAATGAATACTGTGCCTTGCGCACATCGAAAGGATGTAAAAATTATGACTATTAAACCCTTAGCAGACAGAGTTGTAATTCAGATGGTAGAATCCGAAGAAACAACCCAGAGCGGTATTGTGCTCCCCGGAAGTGCTAAAGAAAAGCCTCAGGTTGCCGAGGTTGTTGCTGTAGGCCCTGGTGCTGTAGTAGACGGAAAAACCGTTCCTATGGAAGTAAAAATTGGTGATAAGGTTCTTATAAGCCAGTATGCCGGTACAACTGTAAAGCTTGACGGCAACGAAAATATCATCGTAAGACAAAGTGATATTCTCGCTGTTGTAGAATAAGGAGGAATTTTAAGATGGCAAAACAGATTTTATTTGGCGAAGAAGCAAGACGCGCACTTCAGTCCGGTGTAGACCAGCTTGCAGATGCAGTTAAGATTACATTAGGACCCAAGGGAAGAAATGTGGTACTCGACAAGAAGTTCGGTTCTCCCCTTATTACAAACGACGGTGTAACTATAGCAAAAGATATAGAATTAGAAGATGCTTTTGAAAACATGGGTGCTCAGCTTGTAAAGGAAGTTGCTACAAAGACAAATGATGTAGCAGGTGACGGTACAACAACCGCTACTCTTCTTGCACAGGCAATAATCCGTGAGGGATTAAAGAATGTAACCGCAGGCGCTAATCCCATGATAGTAAAGAAAGGCATTCAGAAGTCTGTAGATGCAGCCGTAGAATATATCCTCAAAAATGCCAAGAAAGTAAGCGGCAAGGAAGATATAGCAAGAGTTGCTTCCGTATCTGCTGCAAATGAATACATCGGTAACCTTATTGCAGACGCTATGGAAAAGGTAACTGCAGACGGTGTTATAACCGTAGAAGAATCTAAGACAGCAGAAACCTACTGCGATGTTGTAGAGGGTATGCAGTTTGACAGAGGTTACATCTCTCCCTACATGGTTACAGATACAGAAAAGATGGAAGCTGTATTGGATGATGCTTATATCCTTATTACAGACAAGAAGATTTCCAACATTCAGGAACTTCTCCCCATACTTGAGCAGATTGTACAGCAGGGCAAAAAGCTCCTTATAATTGCTGAGGATATCGAAGGCGAAGCTCTTACAACACTTGTAGTTAATAAACTCCGCGGTACATTTACTTGCGTAGCTGTAAAAGCTCCCGGTTTTGGCGACAGAAGAAAAGAAATGCTCCGTGATATTGCTATCCTTACAGGCGGTCAGGTAATAAGCGACGAGCTTGGATTTGACCTTAAGGAAACAACAATAGATATGCTCGGTACCGCAAAACAGGTTAAAGTTCAGAAGGAACTCACAATCATCGTAGATGGCAACGGTAATTCCGATGCTATTCAAGACAGAATTGCAGTAATCAAGAACCAGATAGAAGAAACAAACAGCGAATTCGATAGAGAAAAGCTTCAGGAAAGACTTGCTAAGCTCTCGGGCGGTGTAGCAGTAATCAAGGTTGGTGCAGCTACAGAAACCGAAATGAAGGAAATGAAGCTTAGAATCGAAGATGCTCTCGCTGCTACAAAGGCTGCTGTAGAAGAAGGTATAATAGCAGGTGGCGGTACATCCTACATCAACGCTATCCCCTCTGTAGAAGCTCTTCTCAAAGATATTGACGACGCAGACGAAAAGACAGGTGTTCAGATAATCTTAAAGGCACTCGAAGAGCCTGTTAAACAGATTGCTAAAAACGCAGGTCTCGAAGGCTCAGTAATTGTAGATAAGATTAAATCCAGCGAGCCAGGTGTTGGCTTCAATGCGCTTGTAGAAAAGTATGTAAATATGGTAGAAGACGGTATAGTAGACCCTGCCAAGGTTACAAGAAGCGCTCTCCAGAACGCTGCAAGTGTTGCCAGCATGGTACTCACTACAGAAAGCATTGTTGCCGACAAGGTAGACCCCAATGCAACCGCAGCTATGCCTGCAGGCGGCGGTATGCCCGGTGGAATGGGAATGTATTAATACAACCAAAAACGCATATGAGGCTTGCTTTTGCAGGCCTCATATTTTTTGATTTCTGTATGGTTTTCCGGTTGACAAACCCTGTAAAATATGGTATAGTTTAATAGTTGCATCGGGATATAGCGCAGTTTGGTAGCGCGCTTCGTTCGGGACACGATACTAACCAATTCATTAGTACATACCCGAACCCCAACAAACCGTTCAACACCGCCACTTTATGGCGACCTAAAAAACAAAATACATGTGGTCAAACCAGTTTTGACCACATGTTATCCCACAGACACGGGAGATATAGAAAAAACTAAATATTTTATTTCGGGATATAGCGCAGTTTGGTAGCGCGCTTCGTTCGGGACGAAGAGGCCGCAGGTTCAAATCCTGTTATCCCGACCACCTTAAACCTCAGTAACCAAGCGGTTTCTGAGGTTTTTGCTATATTTGAAAAACTCTGTTTTTTCGGGTTTGACCACATGTGTTTTTGATTCAACTGTGGGATAAGATTTCCTGCTGAAAAGCACCATATAACTCTTATGTAAAAATGTAAAGGTTAAGTATTAATACATTATTTCTTTTTCGCAATACTCCATACAATTTTTAACCAATTCATTCATTTCAATATAATATTCATTGAATTTATAGGCACATTGTTCTGAAAGTCTCCCATTATTGTTTACTTTACAATCATATAACATATCAGCTATTTGTTGCCACTTCGTTAGACATTTTTCAAATCCTATGTTGGATTTTTCAATTGCAATAGGATGAGTGTCTGCAAAAACAACTAAATCTTGAATCATTCCTGCAGCGGGATTCCATAATTCTACAAAATCACATGTTATTCCAGAGCGTACATTATCAGCCTTTTGAAAGTTTCTTATCAATTTATAAAATTCTTGAAGATATCCTAAAAACTCTTTCAACACATCCATTTTATATGTGTTTTTTCTTTCAATCTCTTTTATTTTAGTCAAATATGATTGCTGAAATAAAAACAATAGAATCCCATTACATGCAATTGGAATAATAATCAAAAGCCAATCTTTAAATTCCATATTAATGCATCTCCTTTTCATATTAGTAATATAATATCACACTTTGATTATTTTAACAATATAATTTACCACTTTTCTTTGCTTAAGGCGTATCATATTTTAACATACCCAAAAGCTATGGCACGGATTTTTTCCGTGCCATTTTTATGTTACTGTGCCATTCTGAGTTGTGCTTTTTGTTCTGCTATTTCAGCTTTCATTTCCTTTATCAGTATGGCGAGCTTTTCTTCACATTCTTCTCTCGTGGGAGCATATATGTTTCTTGCCATTCGTTTGCCGTATGCATTCTTTGGCGAGTATCTGCCTTCATAGAGATGGTCGTTTATCTTACTGATACATCCTGTGCCGGGCTTTCTCATCTTGCCCTTTTTAGGCTCGAATTTGGCTTGTGACGGCTTTTCTTGTTCACCTGAGATTGTTTCTTCGTTGCCGTTTGTATCCTTGTTGAATCGTGCGTTAATCTTTTCTGCTGCTTCTTTCTTCATTTCCTCGGTGCTGTGCAGGTATATATCAAGTGTTGTTTTGCTTGATACATGTCCGAGGATTGTGGATAAGGTTTTGATGTCCATTCCGTTTGCTACCGATGTGGTTGCGAAGGTGTGGCGGAGATCG
>JAZURE010000073.1:0-4416 GCA_045606045.1 Clostridia bacterium
ATGTCATTGATGAAACCGTGTATTACTTCAATTACATAAAACCAGTCAGAAAACTAAAAAGAAAACCGCCTGTTCAATACAGACTTGAACAGGCAGCTTAAAATATTCTTTTTTGTGTCTACAAAGTATTGACTACTTCACCGATTTCGGGTGGTTTTTTTATGCAACGGTCTGTGACAGAGCAACTATAATTGACATTGTAATAAGCGAAAGAACTGTGGTTACCGATACAAGATTAACCGAGGTCTGCTCGTCCCTTCCGCAAAGAAGTGCAAACATACTGGTAGCAGTAGCTACAGGTGCCGCTGCAGGTATAACCATGCTTACAAGCATAGTGCCTCTTATGCCAATAAGGTACATAATACCCAGTGAGCAAAGCGGTACTATTATAAGACGCAAAGCCGATACAAGATAAACCATTTTATCCTTTAATGCACTTATTAAATCCGCCTTAGAAAGATAATAACCTATTATAAGCATCGGTACAGGTGTATTGAGGTTTCCGAGGTGCACAAGGGCATCCTTTATGCTCGGATGTACCTGTATGGAAAAAACAAAGATTATTATTCCTATAATAACCGAAATTACACCGGGGTTTATGAGCCTTTTGGCAGAAAAGCTTCCGCTTTCCTTACTCATACACCAAAGTCCGTATGTCCAGCACATTATGTTAAACACAGCAACATAAGAAGCACCAAAAAACACCCCGGTATCACCAAGAAGCGCTTTTTGAAGAGGAAGCCCCATATAGCCTGCATTGGAGAACACTACAGCATAGTGCATTACAGTGGACTTGTCTGTTCTGTTTTTTGTGGGAAAGATGAGCATTGCAATAATTATGCCGATGATATGTATAAGAAAAGACATACCAAGACTTATAAATAAATCGCCAAGAAGCAAAACGCTGAATTCGCGCATGTACGAAGTGATAATTACGCACGGCGTTGCAAGGTACAAAACCACATTTGTGAGTGTCTTTATACCCTGTTCATTGATAAGCTGTGCCTTGCCGCAACAAAAGCCTGCAAGCACAAGCACAAAAAGTATTATAATCTGCTGAAATATTACCAAAAAATTCGCTAACATCTAAATCCACCTCAAAGGGAAGAACTCCACTTACCGCATTTATCGCCCCACATAGCCTTAACCTCGCCATCTACCATGACCTTTATAACCTCACAGGAGTTTGAACAGCCTGTACATTCAAAGCTCTTGGGTGTAAATTCAAGCTCAAGGAAGTCAAACCCTTTGAACTTTGTAGGACTGTCGGTTTGTTCTACATGCTTTCGTGCCATTATCGCCATACCTATGGCGCCCATTACATTAAAGTACTTAGGAATTATTATTTCGCTTCCTACCTGCTGTTCGAAAGCCTTTATTATACCTTTGTTTGCCGCAACTCCGCCCTGAAAAACAAAAGGTGGCTCGAGCACCTTGCCCCTGCCGAGATTGTTAAGGTAGTTACGAACAAGAGCATCACAAAGTCCCTTTATGATATCGGCTTTTGAATATCCGTACTGTTGCTTGGCTATCATATCGGACTCAGCAAAAACGGTGCATCTTCCGGCTATGCGTACCTCATTTTCGGAGAGAAGTGCCTGCTGACCAAAATCCTTTATATCGACACCGAGGCGTTCTGCCTGATGGTCTAAAAACGAGCCAGTACCTGCAGCGCAGACGGTATTCATGGAAAAGTCTGTTACTATGCCGTCTTTTAATATGATAATCTTGCTGTCCTGACCGCCTATTTCAAATATGGTGTGTGCATCGGGATGAAAGTGGATGGTAGCTGTTGCGTGCGCTGTGATTTCATTTTTTATCACATCTGCACCGACCATAAGACCTATCATCTGTCTTCCGCTTCCTGTCACACCGATTGCCTTAACCTCATAGTCCTTTCCTGTAAGGAAGGTGTTAAGCTCGCCCATGCCCTCTTTTACCGACGCTATGGGTTGTCCTTTAGTTCTTATATATCTGTCAAATATGACTTCGTAATTTTCGTCTATGGCAATTACATTGGTGCTGACGGAGCCTGTATCTATGCCTATATAAATACTTCTCATACAAATTGCTCCTTTCCTATTTGTTCCTTAACGGATGTAGTTTTATTCTTTAATTTTGCCTTTTTTCTTCCTGCGCAAAGGTCCATAAATGCTTCAAGTCTGGTCTGTGTATTGGCTTCGCCGTTCTGTTCGTCTATGGACATGGAAAGTATGGGAATGCCAAATTCCTCCGACAAAGAGGATATCATACTGCGTGTTACAAGCTCGGGCAGACACCCAAAAGGCATAAGGTGTATAATGCCGTCAAAACCCCTTTTGGCATAATCCTCTATCCAGCCTACATTGCCAAGGTGATGTCCTCCGCAGTTGCAGGTGGTGTACTTTTTGCCTTCTATGTGCATCCTATGTGTTTTGTCCTTGGCAAAAACAGTCGGTGTTACATTGTGATAAATCCAGTCGGATATATACTGAGAGCTTTCCACCTCTGCGCCAAGCGCATTTAAGCGGGACTCTATATTCATATTGGTGGCGCTATCCATAACTACAAATATTTCACCCACTATTCCTATACGAAGCTTCTTATCCTCGGATTTTTCCTTTGTGGGAATATTTTCGAGCATTTCAAGAGCCTCTGCATAAGCAAGCTTAAGCTCCCTCTTATTATTTGTAGCGTAAAACATATCGTTTACTTTTTTAAGATATTTATCAAAATCGCCTTTGTTTACCTCATATGCCCTTTTAATCTTGATTGCCTTTTCTATATTATCAAGATATTCCATCATTTTGATAACATATAAGCCATAGCGAAGGAAAGATATAAAAGGCTTTCCGTTTTTAAGACGCATTATTTGCCCCAGAAAATATGCAGGTGCCTTGAACATGGAATCGAACACAAGTATCTCGGTATTAAACCCAAGTTTTTTTAATATTCTGCGGTGCACCTCGCAATACATACCTGCACGGCACGGTCCGCTTCCGCCCGAAGATACTATAATCTCGGCTCCTTTTTCACAGGCTTCTATGTATGTACCTGCTATTACCTTGGCAGGATAGCATATAAATTCGGGACTGTGAAGCACACCCAAATCAAAGGTGCGCTGGGTAGGTCTTTCGGGCATGATGGCTTCATGCCCGAAAAACTCTACAAGCTTTCTGTATGCAGTTGTCTGACCCATATTGGGGAAGCTGATTTTCATTTAAAATACCAACCCTTCTATCCTTTCCTCATTTTAAGCATGTCTATATAGGCTTCAAGTCTTGTCTGCGTATGATTATCGCCCGTATGCTCATCTACACGAAGTGTAAGGAAAGGAATGTTTGCATCGTCGCAATCACCCTCCATAAGCCGTCCTATTATGGAATCGGGTCCGCATCCGAATGCGGTAATGTGTATGATGCCGTCTATATCGCCTCTTGCTATAAGATACTTGGAAGCATTGTATATTTTTCTGGCAAAGGTCCAGAACGGATTTTTGATAATCCTTTTATCAAGCCTTGTGGCTTTATCAGGAAGCATATCAAAGGTTATGACATTTACTCCCATCTCTCTCATACGCTCTATAGTGTTCATGCTCACATAGCTGTCATAGACATTGTTCACATATCCTAACAGTGCAATATTAAGCTTGCCGTCTGTATGAGGCTTTATGTCCGCACCGTTAAAGAGAATATCGTATGCCTCACACGCGGTATAACCCTGTCTGTTTAAAGTGCGGAATTTATTCTGCATATTCTGTGCTTTTCTTAAAGCTTTTTTAAGCGTTTTTTTGGTTACGCCAAGCTTATCTGTAAGAGGAAGATGTATCGACAGTTTATTCAAATCCTCTGTTTTGGTATCATAGCTCAAAAAGAGGAATTTATCCTTTTTGTCCGCAAAGGAATACTTGACAACCTCTATTATTCCGAGAAATTTGGGGCAGTAATATTCCTTGCACACCATGTGCATCTGGGGTACAAATATGTAATCCGCATCCGTTGAAAGAAGCTGGGCTACATGACCGTTGAATATCTTAATGGGTACACACATCTCAGTTTCTGTAACATGGCATCCTTCGGAAATTATTTTTTTGTTTGTTTTGTCACTAATGATTACCTCGCATCCGCATTCCTCAAAAAGAGTCTTCCAAAACGGATAATAATAATAGTACAAAAGTGCTCTTGGTATACCTATTTTCATAAATAAAAACTCCATTTTAAAAACTAACGCAACACTACTATTTTAAGTCTTTTGCATCTAAAAGTCAATGTTAAATTATTTTGAAATTATAAATTAATGTGCGATTGTCAATGATGGGTGACACTTTTCTTAAAAAATAAAAAGTGTTACTCCAAATTACCCTTGTCAAGGTGGAACTGCTATGCAGTCTTACCTTGACAAAATGCATATGATATAATATTTTCATGGCGTAAGCAG
>JAZURE010000074.1:0-21221 GCA_045606045.1 Clostridia bacterium
ACGAAACTTAGCTTCTGATGCTATAATTTGATTCATAAGAAAATAGCTCCTTTGACATATGTTTTTTTGGTCATTAAACATTATATCATATTTGGAGTCTATTTTCTTTTTTATTTGTCACCCATCAATTGTATCACAACAAAATTATTTTGAAATTATAAATTAATCAGAATAAAATTTTGTAACATTTTCCAAGGTCTCATCGGTATATTTAAAAGCTATTTGCACACAATAATAATCGCAACGCCAATTTAATAAGGAGTGTAGAAAAAATGACAGATAACAAGAAAAATCAGGAAAATCAGAACAACAATAACAACGAGAACAGAAACAACAAAAATAACAAAAACAACGACAACAAAGACAGATTCTAAGAAACCGAAAGGCGTATTTCATTTTTGAAATACGCCTTTTGTATTATTGCATAATTATATTTTCTTCTTTAACGATATATGCCTCTGTCTGGCTTAATATGTGCTTATCGCTGCACCTTTGGGCTACAAATATCTCATCGCCCACATCCGCCGCTGTAGAAGACAATATCATGGTGTTTGTATCTACGTAGGTTGCTCCCTCTTGCGTGCCGTTTACATACACCTTGCTCTTTTCGGTAAATCCTGTACCTTTTATTGTGGTAGCGGTATTTCCTACCAGAATATTTTCGATATAAATCGGGTCTATACCGTACTTTATGTCCGTAGTCTGTATATGAGGCTCCATTCCATAGGCATAATTCTGACCGTAGAGTTCATCGTACATAAGAAGCTGGAGTTCATCGTGATACAGAGGATTGTCCTTGTCATCCTTGTAATAACGATGAAGCTTATTTACATAGTTGCCGTTGAAGCCAAGCATCTCGGTAACTCTGGAATTAAGCTGATATGCAAACAAATCCTCATCAACCACGGGAATATCATAGTTGGCACATACTACATATTCGGTTTCAAAAAGGTCTGCGTTTTCAAGCTGGTCCTTGGATATACTCATTGCAGGAAGATGATCGCCGTAGAAAACAAGAACGGTAGGCTCATTAAAATTATTTACAGCATCTACAAGTTCCCCTACAAACATATCCATCTCGTGAAGCTGATTTACAAAATATTCAAAACCGATTTTGTATACCTCATCATCAAGTCCCGACTCTACACGAATGGGTTGATTCTCATCTACAACCTCTGTGGGATATTTACCGTGGCTCTGCACAGATACTCCAAACACAAAATCTCTGCCCTCGGTAGAATTAAGACATTTGAATATTTCCTGGGTGAGAATCTTGTCCTTGGCCCAGTTGATAGGATTTCGCTCTACATCGTGCATATATTCAACAGGTATAAAGGTGTCAAATCCTAAGTTGGCATAATTTCTGTGTCTGTCGTAAAAAGTACCTGTATGGTTGTGTACCGCATGGGAGGAATATCCGAGGCTCTTGAGATCATAACAAAGCGAGCCTGCCGTATGGTTTAATGTGATAGTCTTGTACGGGTACTCACATGTACCGAACATCCCCACACTCATGCCCGTGAGGACCTCAAACTCGGCATTACAGGTGCCTCCGCCAAGACCGGGAATTCTTAAATATCCCGAAGAATTCTCTTCTTTTAACCTGGTATATACAGGAAGTGGATTCTCGTTATATACAACGTCTTTCATCTTGTTTACATCAAAGAAGGATTCAAGCTGTACATATATGATATTCGGTTTAACTCGCGGCTCGGACAGCTTGGGCACATTTTCGTCCAGTCTGCCTGTAAGCTCTTTTATAGTCTCTTCGGAATAATTCTCAGGTTTGTCTACACCGCGATTTACCGCACTGCAGGAAAAACTGTATACAAAACCGTAATTTTTGTATGCCTCGGGAAGATTTGCAAAGCACTCAGGGTCATTGTATATAGTGTAGGATGAAGCCATGGCAACAACGCATATAATTGCAGAGAAAAGCATATATATAGATGCCGAAGCATAATTTGGCTTAACCCTTGGTGCAAATTTTAAAACCACAACTATTATGGCAACTGCCGCCACCGCCATTACAGAGAACGACACAATCTGTATTGGCTTAACATACGCATTCATAATATCGAGTGCGGACTTAACTATAGAGAAATCCACTGCCGCCAAAGGCGTATTTCTGTAGGTAAGGATTATGGCATTTGTAACTCCAAGTGCCGTCCATAGTATAATCACCAGACTGAGTACAAAATACCGGCGGTTAAAGAACAGGCACAGTACTGATGTACACAGTATTATGGAAAAATTGGATGCAAAAAATCCCACATGGTATATCATAAAACTAACTGCAAGAGGTACAGAGTGTCTTCCTAATACCTCAAGCAAAAAAGTGAGTACAAACGATATGGCAATGCAAAGAAGCATGTCTGTATATTTAATTGTTTTGAGCTGGTCTTTAAAAGATGCGAAAAAACCTTTTACGGTATCAAGTTTTATCATGTTTGATGCCTCCATAACAATTAAGAAAAACAATCAAAAAAATTCACAGGTTACAGTATAGCACAAAAACTTTCATATTTCAAGATATAATTCATGCCATAATTTTATTTGCTTCAAAATTCGTCTATCTTCTCACAGGTCTGTTTTTTATAGTCAAATATATACACACCGTCCGAAAACCGTTCTGCGTATATATGCTTCATTATCTCCTTGGCAGGAACATCGTAGTACTCGGGGAATTTCTCCCTTTTAAGTTCTTCGTTTCGGAACATATCGTACACCAGAGGAAGAAGTGTATCGTCTGAGTCTCCAAACCAGCAAGGTCTCCTGCCTACACGGAATTTAAGAAGATAATCTTTTTTAAGCATATCCTTTAAAGCCTCATCGCCATCTGTGCATTCAAGCAAAACAGAAAACAACTCCTGTTTTGAAAATGCATAGCCTACCGGATAGTTGTCCTTTATGTATCTGCCTATATTCATAAACATTTCAAACGGTGATACCCACTTTGCCAAAAGGTAATTCATCGTATGTAAGAAGCTTCCGCTGTTGTAGTACTTTTCCAAAGCATCTTCCACGCACTTTATGATGCACAATTCTTCGTAGGATATAAAGTTATTCCCTATTACCTCATAGGGTGCGGTATCACTGTAGGCATATCCGTACAAATTTTCCTGGGAGCGTATTTTGGAGCCTTTTAAAAGTTTTAAAAATCCGAGCTGAAGCACATGAGGTCTTAAAGCTATAACATCGTCAAACGATTTTTTAAATGAGGTTAAATCCTCCTCGGGAAGACCTGCAATAAGGTCAAGATGAATATGCACAGTATCCAAATCCATAAGCTTTCTTACTGTAGCGGAAAGCTTGTCAAAGGAAATATTTCTTTCTATCGCCCTCATGGTGTCCTCATTTGTGGTCTGAACACCTATTTCAAAACGCAGAGAACCTCTCTTGATACGGGATATGATATCTGTGATTTCATCATCTATAATATCCCCTGCAAGCTCCATATGGAAAACCGTGTCCGACGGATTATCTGCAATGTAGCGCAAAATCTCTTTGGCACGCTTTGGATTTGCATTAAAGGTGCGGTCTACAAACTTAACAAGAGGCACCTTGTGCTCCATAAAAAACGACAGCTCTTTCTTTACCCTTTCGGCATCAAGAAACCTTACGGCTGAATTTTCGCCCGAGATACAATATGTACATCTGTAGGGACATCCGCGCGAAGATTCGTAATAGATAATGCGGTTTTTGAAAGCATCAATACTCTCATCGTATACAAAGGGCAGTTCATTAAGGTTGCACAGCTCCAATCTGTTTGGATTGGATATTATTTTATAACCTGTTCTGTATGTAACTGACAAAACCTCTTCTATATCACCCGTGCCATTTAGTGCGGCAATGTACTCTCTTAAGGTAATCTCGCCCTCTCCTCTTACTATAGCATCTATCTGCGGATTACTCTTCATCAAATCCTCACAGTCATACATAGCCTCGTAGCCTCCAAGGACTATCTTTATATTCGGATTTGCCTTTTTTAATACCGAGCTTACCTTAAGCACCATATCTATATTCCATATATAACAAGAAAAGGCAACACAATCTGCCTTTTCGCCAAAAAGGTCAAGGCAGATGTCGCCAACTGTATCGTTTATAGTATATTCCTTTACTACACATCTGCATATATCCTTTACTGCAGAGTTAAGGCATCTTACAGAAAGGCAGGTGTGTATATATTTTGCGTTAAGGGCAGTCAGTACAAGCTTCATGGTATTATTTTCCTTTTCTATTTGTATTGTATTCTGTCTTGAAATACAGCGGTTATGACAGAAGATATCTCGTTTTTTAAAAATTCCTCTTTGCCGTTAATCTCTATCCGTTTTGGATTCATGGTTACAAGTTCTGCCAGAATATCCTCCTCATCGAGAGCATATTCCGTACATACCTGTTTTTCCTCCGGTATACACGACGATATGCGGATTCCGCTGCTGTCTGCAATAAGCTCAACCTTGTCGAAGCTTTCCATTGATACAAAGGTAAAATTTTTTAATAGGTCTATAAATTCGCTGTTTTCATTTGCCGCAATGAGTCTGTCTGCTTCCTCCGCAGACATCTCCTTTACCTTACTGTCCATATCTTTGCACATGAAATCATAGAATGCAAAAGGGTTTACGGAATTTTTGACCTTGGTATATACATACAGTCTTCCCGATAGCTCATCCAAAAACTCTCTGTCTGAAATTCTGCTGTATATAAGATTTATTTCGTCCGAATTAAAGCATGCGTAGTAATTATTGTGTAAAAAACGCTTCACAGCCAATTTTACATTTACATCTTTAATATAACCGGTAAGCTCACAGCAAATGCCGTAGAGTCCTTCGTCATCCGTCTCTGTTTCCACCTCGGATGAATCCTCTCCGCAGTAAACATGGTGCTTTATATTACGTTTTGTCATATAATCCGAAATTTTTTGTTTATAGTCTGTATTATCACCGGTAAATACTATCTTTGTACACAACATTCTCACAACCTTTTAAATTTTGCACACTTGCTACGGGAATATTATGTGTATTATTTAATTATTTATTAGAAAGTAATTGCACCGCCGTAATCGGTAAGTTTTTCTATTCCGAGGGATACGATTTTGCTCCCCGAGGATTTGCAAAATTGTTCGATTGCTTCAAAATCGGGGTGCTTTGAAACATCTCCGAAAAAATATACGGTTTTATCCGCATAGAAAGAAGCTCCGCCTATAAAGCCATAATCGAAATCTTCCAAATCTATATGAGCGGGAGAAATAAGAAGCGAACGAATCGAATTTTGTATTGCTTTTTTGTGTATGCTCCTGTCTGCAGTTATAATTGCATTTTCCGATACCTTGCAAATACTGCATCCGCTGTAGCCTTGAGATACATCTATGAATTCTTTATTTTTCAAGACCTGCTTTAATACGGGGTCCGTACAGCTTTTTTTGTGAAAAACACTATTTCCGACTACTTTAACATTATATGCAATATCGCCCGGGTAGTTGCAAGAAAGAAGGCTGTCTCCGCATGAGAGATTTACACCATGGGATGAGAGTATTTTTTTGTAATAATCATAGAGACCTCTTTCGCACACAAAATCACCGTCACAGCCCGATATCTGCATGTCGGGATGGTATCTTAAGCCGTGCAGAACACGCGGGTTTTCAATGGTAAAATAAATATCAAATCCGTTTTTGATAAGTACCTTTTTTATACTGTCCGATACATTTGCCGCTACAATTATATTCAAAAAACTCACCACCTTACATACAAACACATAATATATAATAACATCCGACAATACTGTCGGTTGATTATATAGGAGTTGTGCGGCGCAAGTCTCGCGCCGCACAGTCTCCATTGTTTATAAATTAATTGAAATTTGTATTTACAAAGCCCGATATAAGCTTAACAGCTCCATCTACATCCTTCATACTTACACATTCATGCGGAGTGTGTATATATCTTGTAGGTATGGATACGGCTCCTGTCATAACTCCCGTACCCGATGTATGAATAGCTCCCGCATCTGTTCCGCCAATGGACAAAACCTCATGCTGAATCTGTATATTATCCCGCTTAGCAACGGCTTTTAAGGCATCATTTACATACTTGTGGGTAATTATGGAATTATCCATATACTTAATGCACGGACCCGATCCTAATTTAACAGACATTGGTTTACATTCGGGTGTGTCTCCCGTGTCAGTAACATCTACCGCAAGAGCGATATCGGGGTTTATGGCATTTGATACAGCCTTTGCACCTCTGCAGCCGAGTTCCTCCTGCGAAGTAAATACAAAATAAAGGTCATTAGGACAATCCTCCATCTGCATGAGTACCTTAATAAGAGCATACACCCCTGCTCTGTTGTCCATCGCCTTTGAAAAAACTCTATCGCCGTTTTGAAAAAATCTGCCCTCAAAAACTGCACTGTCTCCTATTGAAATAAGCTCCATAGCATCTTTAGCATTTTTGGCGCCGATATCTATATACATCTTCTGAATGTTAAAGTCTTTTTTTAAGTCTTCTTTTTCTTCGTATGCCACAACGCCCTTTACACCGTTTTCAAATACTACGCTCTGGTAGAGTGCGCAGTAAGGCATAACCCCGCCTACTGCGGAAAAACGGACAAATCCATTTTCGTCTATATAATTCGCCAAAAGGCCTATTTCGTCCATATGTGCGGCAAGAAGAATCTTTTTGCCATTTCCTTTTTTGCGAACTACAAGGTTTCTCATATTATCGGTATAAACCTCGTCTGCATAGGGCGATACCAAACTTGATATAAATTCGCAAATTTTAAGTTCGTTTCCCGAGGGTGAATATATCCCGGTGAGTTTTTCGAGTAATTCCATAACTGCCTCCTATTCAAATAAAGGAGTTGAGAAGTATCTTTCTGCGGTATCGGGAAGTACAGTTACCACCGTCTTGCCTCTGCCGAGCTTTTTGGCAAGTGCAATGGCTGCAGCAACATTTGTACTGCTTGATATACCGCAAAGTATACCCTCTTTGGATGCGAGGTCCTTGGAGGTCTGTATAGCTTCATCATCCTTTACTATGTATATATCGTTATAAATCTCTGTGTTAAGTATCTCGGGTATAAGTCCGTCGCCTATGCCCATCTGCAAATGCGTGCCGATGGAGCCACCCGAAAGGATTGCAGCATGTTCCGGCTCTGCCGCCCAGATTTCTATATCGGGGTTATACTTGCGAAGCGTTTCCCCTATGCCCGTGATGGTACCGCCTGTTCCTATGCCCGAACAGAAGCCGTGTATGGGACCGTTTACCTGATTTATTATTTCCATACCCGTCTGCTCGCGTTGTATGGATGGATTTGCGGGGTTTTCAAACTGTTGGGGCACAAATACTCTGCTATCCACTTGCTGCATCTTAAGAGCTATGGAGAGGCACTCATCTATACACTCTCCTATGTTTCCTGCATCGTGAACAAGTATAACCTCGGCACCGTAATGATTTACAAGCTTTCTGCGTTCCTCACTCACGGAGTCGGGCATTATTATTTTAGTCTTGTAACCCAAAACAGCTCCCACCAGAGCAAGTCCTATACCCTGATTTCCGCTTGTAGGCTCAACGATGATTGTATCCCTACCTATAAGTCCCCTGCTTTCGGCGTCCTTTATCATATTGTACGCGGTGCGTGTCTTTATGGAACCGCCGACATTAAGACCCTCAAACTTAACAAGAATCTGTGCGCTGTCCCCGCCGGTTAATTTATTCAATTTTATCATAGGCGTATTGCCTATTGCCTCCAAAATATTATTGCAAACCATATATGCCTCCATTATATGTATATCTTGTTATATCATAGCATTTTACTCATATTTTGTCAATTATTTATAAGCACACGGGATTCAATTCCCGTGTGCTTAAAGAAAACCTGCCTCAAAATTCCGCATCCTCCAAAATGGGTTCCGTTCGATTTGGAATTTATAAGCAGGTCTTTCCTTAACATTATATCTTTTTTAAGGGAATTTATTCAAAATTATTTTATTGTAATCTCATTTCCCACAGGTACTATCTGAACATAGGTGTTTCCGGGGTTTAATTTAAGTTCTTCTCCTGTTTCGAGAGTGTATACTGTTTTTGCGTTTCTTGCCGGCTTGGACCATGTGATTTTGACAGCCTTTCCGTCTGTAACATAGTAACCCTCTCCGCTTCCCACAGTGACAACATCCTGTCGGTCCTTGTTTTCACCGTCCTGCAGGGGATAGTTGCGCATGGGGCAAATTATTATATTTTTTGCAGTAAGCGCTTCTCCCGTCTGGGACATGTGCTCACTCTGACCTATGTAGCGGGTATAGTTCTTTTTCTCTTCGTTATACTTATATGTAACCTTGTACATGGAAGAATACGGAAGCACTACCTCTATAGCGCTCTGTGCATCATCTGCCAAAGCGGTATCCTTGGCATTGTATTTTGTATGAGTTACCTTGGTATCCGCCTTATAGCCCTTTTTGTCTACGGCATATTTATAGAGCTTACTCAAATTTGTATAAAGGTTATGCCATGTATTATCATATGTACTGTCGCGGTAGAAGTTTGTGCCGTCATTACCCACAATGCCGTTTACATTGTTGACACCCAGCGCAGGGATATCAGAAGCCGCTTTGGGACTCCAGCCTGCATGGCAGTATATTGCATCATGCTCTAACACAAAATCTAAAAAGTAGTGTCTGGAGGAACGGATGGGACCCACCTTTTCGATGGAAGCGGCATCTTTGAAAAGTGCCATAATTCTGCTGGCACCACCCTCTACTATGACCTCATATATCATATATGCACTCTCAAGACCTATCTGCGGTCTTGATGAGGGGCCGTCATTGTCTATCATAACAGCTACAGGACGTGTATCCTTTTCCATAAGAGTAAGAAATTCGTCTTTTGTCTCCTTGGCGGTGACAGGTGCCTTTGGTTTTGGGTCAGCATTGGTGTCTACTGTTTCTTTCTTGCCGCAGCCTGAAAAAACGAGGATGATTAAAACCAACATGAGAGAAATAACCTTTTTCATATGTACCTCCAAAATTGCTTTTTTTATAATTTTACAACCATACTCTGCTTCTTGTCAATTAAGTGCGTGTTTTGTGATGTAATTGTAAAGAACATTTCAAGAATGCTTGACGAATAGTAATTTTTGAGTTATAATAACAACGGTTGTTCGCTGGTGTGGCTCAGTCGGTAGAGCAGCTGATTCGTAATCAGCAGATCGTCGGTTCAAGTCCGATCACCAGCTCCAATTACCCACCCATCAAAAGCTCGGGTGGGTTTTTTTATTGTTTTTGTACATAATAACCTCAAATTCTTTTTCAGGTGATAATTACATGATAAACAAAGACTTAAAATTCTTTTTTAAAGTAATTTGCTCGGCACTTATGTTTATATGCTTCCTGGCTTTCTTTTCGGCAAACTGGTATGTAAAAACCTTTGGCCGTCTTGGTTTTGGTGCCATTATAGACACCCTCACAGGCTCCATGAAGGGCGCAGATACCAAGATGTTATATGAATATCTTGTAAATGTAGTATTTGCAGCTATTATAACTGCTTTATTATGGTTTATATTATTCGCAAAGACCAAATTCTCCGTAAAAATAAAAAAAGTGCATATTTACCCATTTAAGAAGTGGATATCTGTACTAATAGCGGTAATAATATGTCTTTCAACACTCCTTAGTGCAGTAGTAACAGCCGAACTCGATGACTACATTGCAAGCCTTTCCAACAGGACTATTCTCTACGAAAGCGAGTATGTAAATCCGAAAGAAGCAGACATCAGGTTCCCTGCCAAAAAGAGAAACCTGATATATATCTTCTTAGAATCCATGGAAACCTCATACATGGACAAAAAGGTTGGCGGCGCCATGGAGAAAAATCTCATACCACATCTTACAACGCTTGCCGAAGAAAACATAAACTTTTCCCACAATGACGGTATAGGCGGAGGACGTGAATCTGCTCATGCCTCATGGACTATTGCCGCAATGGTGGCACACTCTGCGGGAATACCATTCTCGGCAAATATGTACGGGGCAAAAACCCTGGAGGATGATACCTTTTTAAAGGGTGCCGTGAGTCTTGGCGATATACTCAGCAAAAACGGCTACTATCAGGCTCTTATGGTAGGTTCAGACAGCAGCTTTGCAGACAGAAACAATTTCTATCTTCAGCACGGAACGGATGCGGTGTATGACTACAACACCGCAATAGAAGACGGCATAATACCCGAAGACTACTTTGTGTGGTGGGGTATGGAGGATATGTACCTCTACGAGTATGCAAAAAAGGAGCTTACGGAAATTTCCAAAAAAGAGGAGCCGTTTGCCTTTACCATGCTTACTGTAGACACACACTTTCCCAACGGATATATGTGCAGCAAATGTTCTATGGAACATAATAGGCAATACGACAATGTAATATCCTGTGCAAGTGCACAGCTTTATGAATTTGTAGAATGGATAAAGGCGCAGGATTTCTATGATGATACCACAATAGTTATAACAGGCGACCACTGCACCATGTTCAATGAATACATCAAAGAAACAATAGACAAAGATTACTCCCGCAGAGTATATAACTGCATAATAAATTCTGCTGTACAATCAAAAAACACCAAAAACCGCGAATTCTCTACCATGGATATGTTTCCTACTACCCTTGCGGCTATGGGGTGTACCATAAAAGGAGAAAGACTCGGTTTAGGTGTAAATCTGTTTTCAGGCGAAGCTACACTTACGGAAAAATACGGTTTTGAAAGGCTCACTAACGAACTGGAAAGCTACTCTCCTTTCTATCTGGAAAACATAATGCTCCTAAATCAGACTAAAATTCTTCTTGGCAACGACACCATAGGATATGCCATCACTCTTAAAAACGGCACACGACTTTTCCCTATAAGAAGAATTGCTGAAAGCCTTGGTGGGAAGGTTAATTGGGAGGCATCAAAAACTGTGGTTAAATTAAACGGATGTGAATATACGATAGATACCACAAAGGATAAAACTGCCACAGTTACATGGACAGACAAGAATAAAAAAGAGTACCAAAAAGATTACAGATATGCCTCGTCGATTGAAGTAATGTATCTGGAGGACAAGTTCTTTAATGAAGCACTAAAGCTTGAATACACCGTACATAAAAAGGATAAGGCAATAAAATTTGAATAGTTACATATAAGGTGCTGCCTCAACATTGAGGCAGCACCTTTATATTATCGTTCTTCTCTAAAATATGGTAATCCCAAAGCTGCGGGGGGTTGGTTTTCCTTTTTGTTCCTCATGCTTGTTATAACAAGTACAATTATTGTAACCACATACGGAAGCATTTCAAAAAGCTTCTTTGTGCTTACGCTTATATCGGGAATGTATGTCGGGATTACATACAAAAATCCAAAAAGTATAGAGCCGAGTATACTTATGGCAGGTCTCCACACAGAGAATATAACAAGTGCAATGGAAAGCCATCCTCTGTCGCCAAAGCCATTGTTTGACCATACGCCGTTTGCATAATCCATTACATAGTATAGACCGCCAAGACCCGCTATGGCACTTCCTATACAGGTAGAAATGTACTTGTATTTGGTTACATTGATACCTGCTGCGTCTGCTGTCTCGGGACTTTCGCCCACAGACCTTAAGTGAAGTCCTACTCGGGTTTTCTTAAGCACATATGACGATATAAGAGCAACTATAATTGCTACATATACCAAAAATCCGTAAGACAGGAAAATATCGCCAAACCAGCCGAGATTAGAGGCAAACGGAAGCTGTGTTTTAAAGGCGGTGCTTGTGTTGGAAAGAGCTATGGAGGGGACATCGGTCTCTACAAGCTTAATAAGAGAGCCGCCGAAGAAGTTACCCACACCTATACCAAAGGTTGTAAGTGCAAGACCTGTAACATTCTGATTGGCACGAAGCGACACCGTTAAAAAGCAATAGATAAGTCCCATAAGAGTAGCGCCTATTAATGAACAAATAAGAGGTATAATAACCGCCAAAAGAGGATTTAACATATCGGGCGATGCAAGACTCTGTTCATACAAAAATGAGCCTGCTACACCGCTTATAGCTCCCACATACATTATTCCGGGTATACCAAGATTGAGGTGCCCCGATTTTTCGGTGAGAATTTCACCCGTGGAGCCAAAGAGCAAAGGAGTTCCCTGCATAACCGCACGCTGAATGATTGTAGCTATCATACATTTTCCTCCCTTTTGTTAAATTTGATTTTGTAGTTTATAAAGAATTCCGAACCGATTATAAAGAAGATGATTATGCCTGTAATAATATCGGAAAACGATGAATTCAATCTGTAAACCTCAGAAATTTTTGAGGCACCCTTTTGGAGAAATACTATAAGAAGCGAGGTAAGCACCATAAATACAGGGTTGAATTTGGCAAGCCAGGAAACCATTATGGCGGTAAAACCTCGTCCGCCTGCCGTATCGCTCTTTAATGAGTGGTCTGTGCCTGCAACAAGGAGAAATCCTGCAATACCGCAGAGAGCACCCGAAATAGCCATTGTTCTTAATACAACCTTTTTTACATTTATACCGATGTATCTTGCCGTATTTTCGCTCTCACCCACAACAGAGATTTCGTAGCCCTGCTTACTGTACTTAAGATAGATATATACAATAACCGTAAGTACTGCAACAAAAAGTATGTTTATAAGATACTTCTGCCCCATTATAACAGGAAGCTGACCGAACTCAAGAGTTCTTGGTGTCCCTGAGCCCTTGGGTACAGACCATTCCAGAGTATAGTATGCTACAATCTGTATTGCGACATAGTTCATCATAAGAGTAAAAAGTGTCTCATTGGAATTAAAACGGGTTTTGAATACTGCAGGTACAAGTGCCCACAGTGCACCCGAAAGTATACTTGCAATGAGCATAACAGGTATAAGTATGTAACACGGAAGCTTTTCGCCAAGAAAAATCATGCAGGATGCTGTTGCAAGACCAGCTATAAGAACCTGACCTTCGGCGCCTATATTCCAGAACTTCATCTTAAAAGCAGGAGTAACCGCAAGCGATACGCAAAGCAAAATGGCTGTATTCTGCAAAAGATTCCACATAAGACGTGATGTGCCAAGTGCGCCCTCTACCATGGTAACATACATTTCCAATGGGTTAAGGTCTGTAAGCGAAAGTGTAACAAATCCGCACACGATAAGTGCAAGCACTACAGAAATTATTCTTACAAGCCATGCCCTCCACCATACTATATCGTCGCGCTTTACAATATGGCATGAGCCTGCACGGGGGCTTAGCCAAAGCAAATTATTTGTTTTATTCATTGCCGCTGCCTCCCATCGAATCATCAGAAACAGATTTTGTCATAAGTATACCTATTTCTTCTTTTGTGGTGTTTCTGCCGTCTACAATTCCGTTTATTTTGCCCGAGCCTATGACCATAATTCTGTCGCACAGCTCTATTAGAACATCCAAATCTTCTCCTACGAAAATAACCGCTACGCCCTTTTTCTTCTGCTCATTTAAAAGATTGTATATGGTGTAGGACGAGTTAATATCAAGTCCTCTTACTGGATATGCCGCCATAAGTACGGTGGGTGAAGATGCTATCTCTCTTCCTACAAGGATTTTCTGTACATTTCCTCCCGAAAGTCTTCTTACGGGTGTGTTGGCAGACGGAGTTACAACCTCCAGTCTCTCTATTATTTCTTCTGCCAGACTTTTGGGATTTTTTCTCTGAAGGAATACAGATTTACCCTTTTTGTAGCTTCTGAGCATCATGTTATCTACAATATCCATATTGCCAACAAGACCCATACCGAGTCTGTCTTCGGGTACAAAGGCTAATCTTACACCTAACTGACGGATTTCAAGAGGAGTCTTATCACGAAGATTTTCCTCCTTATCTGTTTTGGGGTCATGGTAAATAACCTCACCCCCGTCAAGATGCTGCAGACCTGCTATGGCTTCCAGAAGTTCTCTCTGACCGCTTCCTGCAATACCTGCAATACCTAAAATTTCGCCCGAGCGTGCGGTAAAGGATACATTATCTAAAAGCTTAATTCCGTTTCTGTTTACACAGTTTATATTCTTAACAACAAGTCTGTCGGTGCAATTTTCGCTCTCGCTTCTTTCTATATTGAGCGATATTCTCTTTCCTACCATCATTTCGGTAAGCTGAGTTTCGTTTGTTTCCTTTGTTTTGACCGTGCCGATATACTCTCCCTTACGAAGAACAGCAACATTATCCGAAAGCGAAAGTACCTCGTGGAGCTTGTGAGTAATTATTATAATAGCTTTCCCGCTCTCACGCATATTGCGCAGTACCTTGAAAAGCTTTACCGTTTCCTGTGGGGTAAGCACCGCCGTAGGCTCATCGAGGATAAGAATGTCTGCCCCTCTGAAGAGCACCTTGATTATTTCTACAGTCTGCTTTTCGGATACGGACATTTCGTATATTTTTTTGTATGGGTCAAGTTCAAAGCCGTACTGATGTGTTATCTCTTTAATTTTTTCTATATACAGGGGCATATCAAAGCCCTTTTCGTCCTCGAGACCGAGTACGATGTTTTCTGCAGCAGTAAATACATCCACAAGCTTGAAATGCTGATGTATCATGCCTATTTTGTGATTAAAAGAGTCCTTTGGTGAGGAAATAACAATTTCTTTGCCGTCTGCAAAAATCTGACCGCTGTCGGGATAATATATTCCCGAAACCATATTCATAAGTGTTGTTTTTCCACTTCCGTTTTCGCCTAATATAGAGAGGATTTCCCCCTTTCGTACCTTAAGGGATATATCCTTATTGGCAACAACGCTTCCAAAGGTTTTGGTAATATTTTTAAGTTCAAGAGCAATATTGTGTTCCATAGATATCTCCATTTTTAATAATTCTTGTGTGCTTTTATAAATACACCCGTTTGATTTATAAAAAAACGCAAAAACCTAATATAGGGCGGAGATAGCCCCGCCCTATATTAAATATCAATTAAAATGCGCTGTTAAGAAGTGTGATACCATCTATCTTAAGATCGAAGTAAGGAGCTGAACGGTATTCGGACTCGTGGAAATAGCCATCTGCTATAACTTCTGTATCCGGTGTGTAGTCAGCATCGGTATCAACATCTGCCAGGTAAGAATCAAGCTTCTTACCTTCTACGGTGAAGTTATTTGTATCAAATACATTGATTTCACCTGCTATAAGCTTAGCTTTTGCTTCTTCTATAGCTTCCTTTGTGCCCTCGGCAGCAACTTTTTCGTTGATATCTGTAAGTTTTACAGAACCGGCCTCAAAGCCTTCGCACCAGTCAGCAGGAATTTCTTCGCCTTTCATGGCAGCTTCTATTATAACCTTAAAGTAAGGTGCCCAGTCGATTCTGGAAGAAACGATGAATGTGTTGGGGCAAGCTGCCTGTGTGCTTCCGTTGTAGGAAACATTGGGAACGCCTGCGTTTTCACATGCTGTAGGAGCACCCATGGAGTCAGCATGCTGGCTTATGAGTACGCACTTGTTGTTTAAGAGCTTTGTAGCAGCTTCTTTTTCAAGAGCCTCGTCATACCAGCTTCCTGTAAACTGTACTTCCATAGTTACGCTGGGACATACAGATTTTGCACCAAGATAGAACGATGTGTAGCCGGAAACAACCTCTGCATAGGTGTAAGCGCCTACATAACCCATCTTAGCCTGGTCAGCGGTAATCTTGCCGCTTTCTATCATTTCGTTGAGCTTCATACCTGCTGCAATACCTGCGAGGTATCTGCCCTCATAGATGGATGCAAATGCATTGTGGAAGTTTGCTACCTTTTCGGTATGAGCTGTAGTACCTGTAGCATGGCAGAACTCTACATCAGGGAATTCTTTCGCAGCTTTTAACATATATGGTTCGTGTCCAAAGCTGTTTGCAAATACCACATTACATCCCTGGTCTGCAAGGTCTGCTGCTGCTTCGTAGCACTCGTTACCTTCGGGAATATTTGTCTTGAAGATAACCTGTTCGCTCGTAAGGCCGAGCTGCTTTGTAGCTTCTTCTGCTGCAACGAGGAAGTTCTTATCATAAGTAGAGTTCTCGTCATGCAGGAAAATGAAACCAATCTTAAAGTCTTCGTTTCCGCCTTTTTCACTTTCGTTTCCGCAGGATGTAAACATGCATACAGATGCTACAACCATAATGGTAACGAGAAGTAATGAAATGATTTTTTTCATTTTGTACCTCCTTGCCTTTTGGCAAAAATATTTATGTAAAAAAAATTACATACAAAATTATCTGCGAAAAGTAAGAGAAGAGTCTGTCATAGAATCTATGATTGCCAAAGAATCCACTCTTATTCCCTTGCCGCGAAGTTCATCGCCACCGCCCTGAAAGCCCTTTTCTATAGCAATGGCACATCCTATAAGAGATGCCCCTGCCTGATTTAAAATATCTATAAGACCGTTTAGTGCATTTCCCTTAGCAAGAAAATCGTCTATAAGGAGCACCTTGTCCTCTGAACTTAAAAATTCCTTGCTTATTACGGCATTATAGACATTCTTACGGGTAAAGGAAGTAACGGTTGAAGAATATACATCGTCCGAAATATTACCCGATTTATCCTTTTTTGCAAAAACAACAGGAACACCCATAAAATGCGCTGCGGCAAAGGCAATGGGAATTCCGGAGGTTTCGATTGTGAGGATTTTATTCACACCCTGATTATCGTAAAGGCTCGCTATTTCCCTGCCCATTTCCATGAGAAACGAGACATCTATACAGTGATTCAAAAAGCAATCAACCTTGAGTATATTACCGGGTAAAACTTTGCCTTCTTTAAGTATTTTTTGTTCTAATGCTATCACGGCATGTCACCACCAAAAAAGATAATACATTTGCTTGGAATTATAGCACAAATTCTTCCCAAAGTCAACAAATTTCACCTGTTTATTTGACACTTTGGTTGTGAAATGTTACAATAGGTCAAGTACTATTACGGAGGTAAATATGGGACTTAATGATACACCATCTTCAAACAGAATACACATATCATTTTTCGGCAGAAGAAACGCGGGAAAATCCAGCCTTGTAAATGCCGTAACAAATCAAAATCTTGCCGTTGTTTCCGATGTGGCAGGCACCACCACCGACCCTGTATCCAAGGCGATGGAGCTTAGTCCTCTCGGTCCCGTGGTTATAACCGATACCGCAGGGATAGACGATGAGGGCGGTCTTGGCGCGCTCAGGATAGAAAAGACAAACGAAGTAATACAAAAGACCGACATTGCCGTGGTTGTGGTAGATGCAAATCTCGAAATAAGCGAATATGAAAAAGAGCTTATGGCTGTATTTAAACAAAAAAACATCCCCACACTTATTGTGTTCAGTAAGTGCGACAATGAAGACATTACAAAAGATGCTATTTGTGTAAGTGCGAAAACAGGCAGAAATATAGATTTACTGAAAGAGAAGATTGCATCTCTTAAGCCATGTGAAAACCCAATGCGTCTTGTGGGAGACTTTATAAATAAGGGCGATGTTGTAATATTTGTAACACCAATAGATGAATCTGCGCCCAAGGGACGACTTATACTCCCTCAGCAACAGGCAATAAGAGATGTACTCGATATTGGCGGAGTATCTGTAGTGGTACAGCCATCGGAACTAAAAGAAACTCTGAACAATATAAAACCCGCCCTCGTGGTAACAGACAGTCAGGTATTTGGTATAGTGAACAGGATTGTTCCCGAAAGCATACCGCTTACATCATTTTCAATACTCATGGCAAGGGTAAAGGGGCTTTTAGAAAGTGCTCTAAAAGGTGCACATGTACTCGATACTCTAAAAGATGGTGACAAGGTGCTTATATCCGAGGGATGCACCCACCACAGACAATGCAAGGATATAGGAACGGTAAAGCTTCCCAAACTCATAGAAAAGCATACGGGCGTCAAAATACATTTTGAATTTACATCGAGCGGAACATTTCCCGAGGATTTAACTCCTTATTCACTTGTAGTACACTGCGGTGGATGTATGTTAAATGATGCGGCAATGCGTTCGAGAGTAGACAGTGCCGCAAAACAAAATATACCGATAACAAATTACGGCACGGCAATAGCTCATATGAACGGCATACTTGAAAGAAGTATTGAAATAATATCCAAAGATAGCTAAAAGCATAAAAAGTGAGAGGGCACCCTCTCACTTTTTATGCTTTCTTTATCATTTCCTTACGGCATTTGGGACACGAAACCCTTATCATGCCTACACCTTTTGGTACTCTTATGCTTGCATGACAGTTTTTACATCTGAAATATTTGTGCGTCTTTCTGTTTATCCACGCATCTCGCTTTATCCTGTACCATGCGGTGAATCTGTTTTTTAACTTAAGGAACTTTTCCTTTTCGGTATATCTTTTTGATATGTTTCTGGAAAACATCCTGTACATACAAAAAATTAACAATATCCACGAAAAAAGCGAAAGAAACGGATTAAAGAACACCCTCGCAAGAAGTGTAAACACACAGGACGAAACAACAAGAAATATATTTAATTCATCAACACCGTATCTTCCTACCATAAACTGCTGATAGCGCATTCTTAATCTGTACAAAAAGCTTCCCAAGAAGAACATCTCCTACTTTAATTTTTTCATAGTATATAGTAAAAGGAAGCAAATGTCAACGGAGTTAATGAAAAATTAAGAGTTTGTTAACACATTATCTTATAAAATTTGTGCGAATGGTTTCTTCGCTCTCGGGAGCCTTTACACCAAGCTTATCGCCCGCTTCCTTAAGTCGCAAAAACCATGCCATATTTCTTGCAAGAACACGCATAGTCTGCAAGCCCTCTTTGTCCTCAAGTACATCCTCTGCCTTGGAGCCGTGTACCATGTTCCAGTATCTTGATGATATTATGGGCATCTGCGATATGGTAAAGTACTTATTTATCTCCTCAAATGCTGCGGTAGTGCCTGCTCTTCTTGCAGATACTATGCAGGCGGCAGGCTTAAGAGTAAATACGCCCTTACCCGAATAAAAAGCTCTGTCCATAAAGGACTTGATAAGAGACGATGACGCCGCATAATGTACGGGTGTGCCGAAAATAAATCCGTCTGCCTCTTTCGCCTTTTCATTAAACTCATTTACTGCATCGTCTATAACACACTTTCCAAGCTTTGCACAAGCTCCGCAAGCACGGCAAGGCAGGATGTCCCTTCCTGCGAGACTGAAAATCTCTGTTTCTATACCTTCTGCATTTAATGTCTTTTCTACCTCACAGAGTGCAGTATAGGTGCAGCCTTCCTTATGAGGACTACCGTTTACCAAAATAACTTTCATAATTTTCCTCCTTTACAAATATGGGAACGCATTTATGCGTTCCCGTACAACTATTATATACTCTCGAGTGATTTATTTAAGAACATTTTTGTTCTTTCGGATTTAGGATTATCAAAGACCTCTTCGGGAGTGCCCATCTCACATATAATGCCATCTGCCATAAAGATAACCTTATCGGAAACGCTTTTTGCAAATTCCATCTCGTGAGTTACAACTATCATTGTTGTATTCTCTCCCTTTAAGCCTTTTATAACCTTGAGCACCTCGCCTGTAAGCTCGGGGTCGAGTGCACTTGTAGGCTCGTCAAAACAAAGAATGTGCGGGTTTAATGCAAGTGCTCTTGCTATAGCCACTCTCTGCTGCTGACCGCCCGAAAGCTGACAAGGATAGAAATCTATCTTATCGGAAAGCCCTACCCTCTCTATGAGGTTTTTAGCATTTGCCTCTATATTTTCGGGAGTGTCGAATTTTAAGAGTCTTGGGGCAAGGGTTATGTTCTCTAAAACATTGTACTGCGGAAAAAGATTGAACGACTGAAACACAAGTCCGAAGTTAAGACGCATCTTTCTTATCTCTTCATCGGACATGGCTTTGTTTTCCTTGCCGTCATATATAACCTTACCGTCTACGGCAATAGTGCCGCCCTCGGCAAACTCCAAAAAATTAAGACATCTGAGCAGCGTAGTCTTGCCGCTCCCCGAGGAGCCGATTATTGAGAGCACCTCACCTTTTTCAAGACAAAAATCTATACCCTTTAATACTTCGGTTTTACCAAAGCTTTTAACTAAATTTTTAACTTCCAGTATTTTCATATTAATTATCCTTTATAATAATCCAGTTTCTTTTCTATGTAGCCGAATATAAGGGTAAGTATTCCGCAAAATGCAAGATAGAAAACTCCCGAATAGAAAAGCGGCCACAAGATGTGCTCACTGTTCATAAAGCGCTTTGCATTCCATGTTATCTCATAAATCATGATTGTGTTTGCAAGAGAAGTATCCTTAACAAGAGTTAAAAACTCATTGCTCATAGGCGGTACAATTCTCTTTATAACCTGCTTTAGCACAATATGGAAGAAAATTTGATTTTTGCTCATTCCGAGCACCTGACCTGCCTCGTACTGACCTTTAGGTATAGACTCTATTCCCCCTCTGAAAATCTCGGAGAAATAGCAGGAATAGTTTAATATAAACGCAAGCATAACCGCCACAAAGGTAGACATGCCGTCTATGCCCATAAGTCCCGGTCCGAAGCCGAAGACTACAAGCTGAAGCATAAGCGGAGTTCCGCGGATAATCCATATGAGTGTTTTTATGGGCCACTTTATTACCTTGAATCTGCTCATGGAGCCAAAGGAAATAAGTAGTCCCAACGGAAGTGCCGCAAGCAGCGTCAAAGCAAAAATTTTGAAAGTTGTCCAGAGTCCCTCAAGAAGACTCAAAGTAACTGTTATAAATAAATTCATTATTTTATCCTTATCTTATCATTAAAAAAGGCAGATACGAAATCTGCCCTTTTTTGCCAAACAAATTCTCTCTTAGAAAGCGAGGTTAAGCTCATACTTTTCTGCAAGTGCAGGGAGAGTTCCGTCTTCTACGAGTTCATCTATGATTGCGTTTACCTTTTCTGTAAGGTCAGAATCCTTTCTGAAGCCGATACCATATTCTTCGGCAGTAAGTTCAAGTGAGTATCCGAGCTTTTCGTAGCTTGTGCCGTCTGCTGTCATGGATTTTGCCATTGTGATGTCTATAACACAAGCATCTGCCTGACCGCCCATTACAGCTAAGAGAGCATCTGTCTGTGCGGCAACGGGGCTGTAAGCACCGTCAAGACCGTTATCCTTGATTGCAGCTTCGCCGGCACTGCCTGCTTCAGCGGCAAACTTAAGTCCCTTAAGGCTTGCTGCATCCTTGTAGTTATCGATTACATCCTTTTTCAAAAT
>JAZURE010000075.1:0-13509 GCA_045606045.1 Clostridia bacterium
CCTTAAGTGTGGGCCATATAAAGTCTTTTACATATTCGTCCTGAAGGTTTTCTATGTAAATTTTGCTTGCACCTGTCTTAAGCGCCTTTTCCTCGAGACCGTCTGTCTCTTTACCCTGACCTACATCACCGCAAACGGCAATAACTTCGTAGTCATAGTTTTCCTTAAGCCACGGAATGATAATTGATGTATCAAGACCGCCGCTGTATGCTAAAACAACTTTTTCCTTTGACATATTGATTTTCCTCCTAAAATGGTTTATTATTAAGTATAGAAATATTATAACTCAAATTTTTATGAATATCAACTGTTAAATTTGCATAAATATGCAAAAAATATCGATTTTGAATGTATAAAATGCATAAAAATCCATTTGAAAGGTTTCGGAACAAATGATAATATTAGGTATAGACCCGGGTTATGCCATAGTCGGTGTCGGGGTTATCGAGTATATCGGCAACAAATTCAAGGTAATTGATTATCTGCCAATCACAACAGAGGCACATACGCCGTTTGATCAGAGATTAAAAACTATATATGACGGTGTATGCGAGGTTATAGAAAAGTACAAGCCTGATTACATGTCAATAGAGGAATTGTTTTTTAATGACAATGCAAAGACTGCCATTGCAGTAGGACAAGCGAGGGGAGTTATACTTCTTGCGGCGGTAAACCACGGAGTAGAGATTTTTGAATATACACCCCTTCAGGTAAAACAGGCAGTTGTGGGCTATGGAAGGGCAGACAAGGTTCAGGTACAGCAAATGACTAAGGCAATCCTTGGCTTAAAGCAAATACCAAAACCCGACGATGTTGCCGATGCGCTTGCCATTGCAGTATGCCATGCACATTCGTACAACGGAGCACTTTCGGGATATATATCCGCAAGTATCAAAAGCCAAAAATAAGGAGAGGTACATATGATTAGCTATATAAAAGGAATTCTTGCCGATAAAGGAAGCGACCATGCCGTAGTGGAATGCGGCGGTGTTGGTTTTAAAATCTACACAAGCTATAATTCGCTTATAGACACCAAATGCACCAAGGGCAGTGAGGTTATCTTCCGCACGCATATGTATATTAAAGAAGGCATCATGGATTTGTACGGCTTTACAACAAGCGAAGAGCTTGAACTTTTTGAACTTCTTATATCTGTAACGGGTGTGGGTGCAAAGGGTGCTCTGGCTGTTTTGTCTTCCATGAGTCCGTCAAAGCTTTCGCTAACCATTGCCACGGGCGATGCGAACACCATAAAAAAAGCTCCAGGTATAGGTCAGAAGACAGCTCAGCGAATCATACTTGAGCTTAAGGACAAAATCAAAAACGAAAGCTTTATTGCTGACCCCAAGGAAGCCTTTTCCGAAAATATACCCGTAGCTTCAAACGAGCGCGAGGAAGCGGTAAATGCACTTATATCGCTTGGATACAGCGGTTATGAGGCGAAAAATGCAGTTTCCAAGGTTGGCGCAGATGCGTTTGATACAGAAACTATAATCAAACAGGCTTTAAAGAGCCTTATGTAAGGAGGAAGCTATGCTAAATTCCGAAGAGAGAATTGTAACAGGCTCTGTTACTGAGGAGGATGTTATCTCCGAACCGGGTCTAAGACCAAGAGAGCTTACAGAATATATAGGGCAGAGCAAGGTAAAAGAGAATCTTTCCATATATATAGAAGCCGCCAAAAGCCGAAGAGAAGCCCTCGACCATGTCCTTTTGTACGGACCGCCCGGGCTTGGCAAGACTACGCTTGCAAACATAATTGCAAATGAGCTTGGAGTTAATATACGCATTACCTCAGGCCCTGCTATAGAAAAGGCGGGAGACCTTGCGGCAATACTTACCAATCTCAATGAACACGATGTTTTGTTTATAGACGAAATCCATCGCTTAAGCCATAGCGTAGAGGAAGTTCTCTATCCTGCAATGGAAGATTTTGCTATAGATATAATAATAGGCAAGGGTCCGTCTGCACGCTCTATCCGACTGGATTTACCGCCTTTTACACTCATAGGCGCTACCACCAAGGCAGGCTCAATGACAGGACCGTTAAGAGACAGATTTGGTGTCATATCAAGACTCGAACTCTACACTCCCGAAGAACTTTGCAAGATAGTTTTAAGAAGCGCAGGGATTCTCGGAGTAGATATAGATAAAGACGGTGCCTTGGAGATTGCCTCGCGTTCGAGAGGCACACCAAGAATTGCAAACAGGCTCGTAAAGAGAGTAAGGGATTTTGCCACTATATTAGGCGACGGCAGAATCACGGGTGAACTTGCATCTAAGGCTCTTTCGCGATTGGAAATAGACGAAATCGGTCTTGACAATGTAGACAGGAATATGATTCTTACCATGATAAACAGTTTTGGCGGAGGTCCTGTAGGGCTGGATACCCTTGCCGCAACAACAGGCGAGGATTCCAATACCATTGAGGATGTATACGAGCCTTATCTTATGCAGCTTGGTTTTATAAACCGCACCCCCAGAGGCCGTGTTGTTACAAAACTTGCATATGAGCACTACAACATACCTTTTGAAAGATAAAAAGTTTGTTACAATTTGCTGACAGTTTTGTTATTTAGTCGAATTTTTTTCTAAAGTATAGTATAATCGATACAGATTGTACTATACTTTTTGTTTTAGGATTGATTATGATGAATAAGTTAAAAACCATATTTTTTACTCTGATTCTTCTTATAGTGGGCTATACAACGATTCATGCAGCAGATACCGCGCTTTATCTTGACGGCAAGCTTTTAAATACAGATGTACCGCCTATAATTGTTCAAAATCGTTCATTTGTTCCCGTGAGGAGCATATTTGAAAAAATGGGTGCAGAAGTAACATGGATTAAATCCAGACAGCAGGTTATAATCCGTTCTTCTGATACACGCATAGTTCTTAATGTTGACAGTACCACAGCTTATGTGGATGATGAAACCGCAGAAATGGATGTTGCGCCGTTTATAAAGGACGGAAGAACTATGGTGCCTGTACGATTTATATCCGAAAATCTCAAATACGATGTTAAATGGGAGAATAATTCGGTGTATATATCCACCAAAAAGAACTCTGTTTCTTCCAAGACTCCCAAGATAAATAAAATTAATATTAACGAAAAGGATAGTTCTACAGAAGTAGTTGTAAACATCGCAAATATGGAGAAGCCAAGTATTTCCTATGCGGATTCACCTGTGCGTTTTATAGCGGATTTTCCCAATACCACGATGTCACTTACAGGTTCTAAAATGGAAGCTGATACTAAAGATGTTACAGAGGTGCGCTATGCTATCCACCCCGAACATACACGAATAGTAATAGAATCGCCCTGTGAGGTTACATACACCGTTAAGTACACCTCTTCTGCAATGATAATAAACGTAAAATCCAAAAACACTTCAGATGAAGAAGATATTACAACAGAAGAACCTGCACCTGTGGTGGACGGAGATACACTTGTTGTAATAGATGCAGGACACGGCGGAAAAGACTGCGGTGCTATAGGATATGATAGTGAGGGCGAGCCTGTTTTGTATGAAAGCGAAGTTAACCTTGCCATTGCAGAGTCGGTATATAATGCTCTTTCGTCAGGCGGAGTAAATGCCGTTATGACAAGAACAAAAGATGTCGCACTCGGTGATACCGAAATGGATGATTTGCTTGAAAGAAGCAGTATTGCAAACGAGATGGGCGCTACATTCTTTGTAAGTATCCATTGCAATTCCTTTACCGAGCCTACGGCAGGTGGTACGGAAATTCTCTATGCCGACACCGAGGATAAGATATATTCTGGTGTTACAAGTAAGGAGCTTGCACAAAATGTTCTGACTCCCTTGCTTAAAGCCACAGGACTAACTGACAGGGGACTTAAGGATAGTCCGAAAATAGTAGTGCTTCGTACCACTACAATGCCATCCATTCTTGTTGAAACTGCATTTATATCCAATCCACAGGATATGGAAATACTGGCAGATGAGGATAAGCTCATAGAGATAGGTGAGGCTATAGCAGAAGGTATAGTTAAATCCTTAGGTATGTTGGAACAATAATGCAAAAACACAAAAAATATTAAAAAAGCCACAAAAAAAAGGCATGTTATAGTGTTGACACATCCCTCGCTATTACTGTAATATTGTTATGTTATTTACATTTTGGCGGTGATATATCATGAACGAAAAAATAAGCTTTTATTCCCGTCCGTATCCTAAGAATACTGATTATTTTGATATTATCGATACGGCGTGTGAACACGGAATATCTTCTATAGAAGGCTTCAATATGCTTGATTTTGAATTGCCCGACATAGATGCTGCAAGGAAAATCAGAGAATATGCTGATAGTAAAAATATCATATTTAGTTGTTTCTCTGTTTATATAAACCTCGTTGGCGAAGATTCTGAAGTGATGACAGAGCGTGTTAAATCCTATGTAGATGTAGCGCAAGTTCTCGGCTCACCATATATTCATCACACTATTGCAAACAATTTTCTGGACCCCGAGGGTGTATGTGCTCACAGGGATGAATATTTTGAAAAGGGTATTAATGCCGTAAGACAGATTTATGATTATGCTGACCAAAAAGGCATAAAAGCGGTGTATGAAGAGCAGGGCTATATATTTAACGGCATGGATGGATACAGAAAGTTTATAAATGCTGTAGACAGAAATATAGGTGTTGTAGCTGATATGTGCAATATATATCAGGCAGACGGCGATATATTTGAGTTTATAAAGGAGTTTTCGGACAAAATAGTTCATGTACATATAAAAAACATATCTATTACAGACGATAATCCAAATGGGATGGGCATGAAAACCCTTGGCGGAAAGTACATGTGGGAAGCGGAAATGCCGACCGGTATTGTGGATATTAAAAAAGCTATAGAACTTCTTAAGTCCATTGGATATGACGGTTATTACGGTATTGAATACGGAGCACCTTGCGATAATTCAGATTGTCTTAAGACGGCACTCGAATTTGTAGATAAAATCCTTTGATTTTCGGTAGTATAAGTATACAAAAATATGCCTTTTCTGTGAGAGGCATATTTTTTATAAAGAAAAACTTGTAAAAGCTTTGTTTGTGTGATAAAATATATATGTATTTATTTTTTATCTAAAAGGGGTGTTAATATGGATCATATTGAAAAGACACAACAAATCAAGGTTGCTGCAGACAGCGCCGCAAGAGTCAGAGAGACTATCAGGGTTGTATATGAAGCACTTGAACTCAAAGGCTACAATCCTGTAAATCAGATTGTTGCATATATTATGTCGGGTGATCCTACTTACATTACCAGTCATAATAATGCCCGAAACCTCATGAGCAAGCTTGAGCCGGATGAAGTTTTGGAAATTCTTGTTAAGGAATATATTAAAACATTGTAATTTTTATGAAGATGACCAGAAAGAACACAGCTTTCACAGCCGCTTTTATGGTTGCGGCAACTCTTGCCGCTAAACTTTGCGGTATGTTAAGAGACATTTTAATAGCTGCAATGTACGGTACTACAACCGCAGAAGCCATTGCCTTTTCGAGTGCAAGCAGGATACCTGTTCTCTTTTTCGATATAGCTTTTGGTTCTGCGGTTACAAGTGCGTTTATCCCCGTTTTTAACGAGTATCTTTCGGGAAGAGGAAAGGAAGAATCCTTTAATCTTGCAAACCGTTTTATAAACCTCGTATTTTTACTGACGGCATTTTTAGCTGTTTTGGGTATGGCTTTATCCCGTCAGCTTGTGGGGGTTATTGCGGGCGGTTATGAGGATGGTATTTTAAATCTCATTTCTTCACTTGTTGTAATTCTTTTTCCTATGATTGTATTTGCAGGACTTGCCTTTTGTATTGTGGGTATTTTGCAATCATTTGGTGAGTTTCTTATTCCGTCTGTTATAAGCCTTGTTTCAAACGCATTTTTAATTTTGTACCTTGTTATTTTTGGCAATCGCTTTGGTGTTCGGGGCGTAGCCTTTGCAATGCTTATTTCGTGGAGCTTGCAGCTTATTGTACAACTTCCCGCACTTATTAAATGCGGATATAGATTTAAGTTTACATTCTCTTTCAAAGATGATGGAATACGCAGGATATGTCTTTTGGCGCTACCCATAATATTAACCTCATGGGTTCAGCCAATAAATAATCTTATAAATATCCGCCTTGCTTCTTCCTTAAAGCAGCTTGGCTCTGTTGCGGCATTAGACTACGCAAACAGGCTCTACATAATTCTTGTAAGTGTATTTGCCTACGCAATCACAAACCTTACACTTCCTCCTATGTCGCGTGCACATGCAGCAGGGGACAAAGGACAGTTTGCTAATATAGCAGGGCTGGGGATAAGGTATGCACTTATTGTGATTGTGCCTGTTATGGCGGGCTTTCTAATTTTGTCAAAGCCTATAATACAGCTTGTGTACGAAAGAGGACTGTTTGATGCGCAGTCAACACTGCTTACAAGCTCTGCTTTATTTTTCTACTCGCTCGGTATGGTAGGATATGCTCTGCAGGAGATATCAAACCGCATATTTTACGCATCTTTGGACGGAAAGACTCCGATGATTATTTCAGCTATTGGTGTAGGTTTTAATATAATTTTGAGTATTGTCCTTATAAGAGGGTTTGACCTTGACCACAGAGCACTGGCACTTTCTGCCGCTGTATCTGCAAACATTATGGGTTTTTCTGCTTTTTTTGTAGCATCTAAACGCAATAGTGGCATACTCACGAGAGAGTTTGTTATTTTTGTAATTAAAGTTGTAATATCAGCTATTATAATGTCCAGTGTTGTTAAGACTATAGATATGATTTCTGTGAATACGATGCTTGCCGTACGGCTTGCTCTTTGCATACTTAGCGGTGTCACAACATATTTCTTATGTACAATTATTTTTAATATAAAAGAGGTAAAAACACTTTTAATTAAAGTGATTTCAACAAAAAAATCAAACTCATAGACTATGAACTTTTGTAGTATATTTTATATATCGGAGGTTGGATAAAATGAATAATGTTACCGAAATCTTCGGAAGTCTCGTTTTTAATGATACTGTAATGAAAGAAAGACTTTCCGAGGATATATATCAGAATTTAAGAAATACGATAGATAACGGTGAGCCTATGTCACTCGATACTGCAAATGCCGTAGCCAATGCTATGAAGGACTGGGCAATCGAAAAAGGTGCAACGCATTTTACACATTGGTTCCAGCCTATGACAGATGTTACCGCCGAAAAGCACGATAGCTTTATTTCACCCTCGGAGGACGGTAAGATTATAATGGAATTCTCGGGCAAGGAGCTCATTAAGGGTGAGCCTGATGCTTCCAGCTTTCCCTCGGGAGGACTTAGAGCCACATTTGAGGCAAGAGGATATACCGCATGGGATCCCTCGTCATATGCTTTTATAAAAGATAATTCTTTGTACATACCCACCGCATTTTGTTCATACGGCGGCGAAGCTTTGGATAAGAAAACACCGCTTCTTCGCTCTATGGAAACTATAGAGAGAGAAGCACTTCGTATTTTGCGTCTTTTTGGCAATACCGATTCCAAAAAGGTTATAGCTACCGTGGGTGCAGAACAGGAGTATTTCCTCGTAGACAAGCAAACACACGATAAGAGAAAAGATCTTATATTTACAGGCAGAACGCTCTTCGGTGCCAAACCGCCCAAGGGTCAGGAGCTTGGTGACCATTATTTCGGTCAGATTAAGCCAAGGGTTTCTGCGTATATGAAAGAATTAGACGAGGAACTGTGGAAAAGAGGCGTACTTGCCAAAACAAAGCACAATGAAGCGGCACCCGCACAGCATGAGCTTGCGCCTGTGTTTACTACTGCAAATATTTCCATAGACCACAATCAGCTTACAATGGAACTTATGAAGAAGATTGCCGCAAAACATGACCTCGTATGTCTTTTACACGAAAAGCCATTTGACGGTGTAAACGGAAGTGGTAAGCACAATAACTGGTCGCTTACCACAGATGATGGTATAAATCTCTTAAAGCCTGGTAAAACACCATATGACAACCTGCAGTTTTTAATATTCTTCTGTGCCGTTATAAAGGCAGTGGACGAATATCAGGACCTTCTTAGAATTTCCATTGCAAGTGCTGCAAACGACCATAGACTTGGCGGTCACGAGGCACCGCCTGCAATAGTTTCCATATTTATCGGTGAACAGCTTGAGGCAATACTTGAGGCATATGAACATGATGATGCTTATTTGGAAAAGAAAAAGGAAAAGATGGAAATAGGCGCTCATGTCATCCCTACATTTACCAAGGATAAGACAGACAGAAACCGTACATCACCCTTTGCATTTACAGGCAATAAATTTGAATTCAGAATGCTTGGCTCTTCGGCATCCGTATCTGAGCCTAATGTAGTTTTAAACACTATAGTTGCAGAGGAACTTTCTCGCTTTGCAGAGCTTCTGGAGGCTTCGGTAAGCTTTGACGATACCGTACACAAAATAGTGCGCGATACCGTAAAACAGCATAAGCGCATCATATTCAACGGCAACAATTATTCTGACGAGTGGGTGGAGGAAGCCAGAAGCAGAGGACTTTCCAATTACAAAACAACACCCGAGGCTATTCCGCACTTTACGGACAAGAGAAACATTGAGCTTTATACAAAACATGCTATCTATACAGAAACCGAAATGCATTCCCGTTGCGAGATACTCCTCGAAAACTATGCCAATATCATAAACATAGAGGCACTTACCCTCTTGGAAATGGTGAAAAAAGAAATAATTCCTTCGGTATTTAAGTACATAAAGGAATTATCCGATGTTGCAAATTCCAAACGAACATTTTCAAAGACGCTGAAAACCGATGTAGAATTGGAATTGGCAGGACTACTTTCTGACAATATATGTAAGCTTAATGACCTTACACAAACATTGGAAGAAAATCTGGAAAATGCAAAGCTTATTTCCGACAATGCCGAGAAATATGCAAACTTCTACCACGACAATGTATTGTGCATTATGGAAGAAGCCAGAGGTGTGATAAATACCTTAGAAGCTGCTACAGCTTCAAGTTATTGGCCGTATCCCACATATAGCGAGCTTTTGTTTAATGTGTAAGAAAGGATGAAGCTTGTGGATATTATCTTGATTTTACAGACCATAGTGATGGGCATTGTTCAGGGAATTACAGAGTGGCTTCCCATAAGCAGTACAGGTCATATGATACTTTTTGATGAGTTTATGAAGATGAAAGTATCACCCGAATTTATGGAGACATTTCTTGTTGTTATACAGTTTGGCTCAATTTTAGCTGTTCTCTTCCTTTATTTCAAAAAGCTAAATCCTTTTGTAAGTGCAAATGAAAGAGGAAAAATTGCTTGCATAGGAAACAGCCCGATAAGCCGCGATACCATAGTTATGTATACCAAAGTGCTCGTGGCAGTAGTGCCTGCGGCAATAATAGGACTTCTTTTTGACGATTGGTTAAATGAACATTTTTATAATTCATATACTGTAGCTTTTACACTGATTGCATATGGTATTGCATTTATAGTTGTTGAGAACAGGAAACATACTCCCTCAGTAGAGAGTATCGATACCTTAAGCTACAAAACAGCCTTTCTTATAGGTGTTTTTCAGATACTTGCGCTGATACCCGGTACCTCTCGGAGCGGCTCCACTATAATCGGTGCTACAATTCTCGGTTGTTCCAGGCATGTTGCGGCAGAGTTTTCGTTTTTCCTTGCTATACCTGTAATGCTCGGTGCAAGTGCACTTAAACTTCTCAAATCTGGGCTTGCATTTACCTTGAACGAGTGGATAGTGCTTGTTCTGGGAATGGCGGTTGCATTTGCAGTTTCGGTAGCGGCAATAAAATTTCTTGTTGGCTATATACGCAAGCATGATTTTAAAGGCTTTGGCTACTACAGGATAGTACTTGGTATTTTGATTATAATATACTTTGCTTTTATGAAATAAAAATATCACCGCATCTTTTGATGCGGTGATATTTTCTGTTATAATAATCGGTTTTTATGCTTTCTTACGGCAAAGAGCAGTATCATACCAAATATACCTGCAGATATGATTTCGCCTATACCTACAGTAAGGCAAAGAAAAGGATATCCTTGGCTGATACCGTATACATAGCGCAGTATTAAGGGAACAATAAGCGTATTGGATATTATGGCGCCAAGGGGTGCAAGATAGCAGGCATTCTTTGATTTAATCTTGCCAACATAGTAGGTAAATATAGCCCCCAACAGTGTTGCAATACTACCAAAAACTATATCCCACAGAGCACAGCCTGTAAGAATGTTTGAAAGCAGACACCCTGCAAAAAGACCCCAAATGGCATACGGAGTAAAAAAAGGCAGAACAGTAAGCGCTTCGCTTATGCGTACCTGTATAGCTCCGCTGGAAAGACCGAATGCGTAAGATATAAATGTAAGCACCACATACATTGCGGCAATTACAGCGCTATATACAATTGGTTTGGATTTCATATAAGTGTGCTCCTTATCTCGATATGTGTACGGGAATACCGTTTGCAAATGCAGTATTCGCCTCGCCTTGTATCAGTGGGTAGGCGTAGTCGATAAATGCCTTCGTTACATCGCAGTTGTTTGCTGATATATATTCAAGTGGTACTTTCTTTTCTTCATTTGCAATTTTTTCTATATCCATTGCGCAGATTTCCACAGAGTATACATCACCCTCGATGCGTTTATAGCACATCATCTTTCCTGTTTCGCCTTTCAGGGCGGCTTCGACAGCTTTTTTACCTATCAATGCGGATTCCTCTATATCCACCTTGGAGGCTATGTGAGAAGCACATCTTTGCGGTGTGTTGAGTTCAATGCTTCTTGCCTTGATGCCGAACTGTTCTTTAATAAGAAGTTCAAGGTATTTACCTGCACCGCCGAGCTGTGAGTGTCCGAATTTATCATCGTTTCCTGCTCGCTTTTGCTCTGCAACATAGCTTCCGTCAGCATTTTTAATACCCTCGGATACAGCTACAACAATACTCTTTTTTATAGCCACCTGTGCTTTGACATCGGACAGGAATTTATCCTCATCAAATACAGTCTCGGGCAGATAAATAAGGTCGGGCGAGTTTTTACCGTTTATGCGTGCAAGTGCAGAGGATGCGGCGAGCCAGCCTGCATTTCTTCCCATGATTTCCACTATGGTCACGCACTCTAAATCATAGCAGCTTGCATCGCAGGCAATTTCGCTTACTGTGGTTGCAATATATTTAGCGGCACTTCCAAAACCGGGGCAGTGGTCGGTGCCTACGAGGTCATTATCTATGGTTTTTGGGACGCCTATTACCATAATTCCGTTTTCCATACATAGATTTTTGAGCTTGCATACTGTATCCATGGAGTCATTTCCTCCGATATAGCAGAAATATCCTATATTGCTCTTTTTAAGGTTTTCAACGATTATCGGGATATCCCTTTCAGACAGCTTGTATCTGCAGGAACCCAAAAAGGCAGACGGTGTCTGCTTGAGTACATCGAGCCTGCCATCCTCTGCAAAGAATTCGGACAAATTCAGATAATTTTCCTTCAAAGCGCCCTCAATACCGTTTACGCAGCCGTAAACAGTGCCAATTTCATCGGATGCAATACCTGCAGATATTACACCCGAAAGGGTTGCATTAATGGCGGCAGTAGGTCCGCCTGATTGTCCTACGAGCAAATTCTTTTTCATTTTATTTCCTCCAGTCTTTTTATAGCCCATGTTTTGTCAAGTGTAATCCAATTCCCTTTTTCTGCCGCAAAATCGGGCAGGGTATCATAATCGGATTTATTAAGAGAGTATTTATCTATGATTTTACCCGTAAAATCTCTGTGGGTAAAATGCAGATTGGTATCGTCTGCTTCTTCAAAGCTTATATATTCCGCCTTTATATTCATATCCCTATATTTTGGAAAAGCTTTTAGCTTTAATGCAGTTATCTTTGCATCGTCAAGACCGCAGGTAAAGATACGCAGCTTCTCATACGCCTCGTACGAGTATGTACACAGTCTGAAGTTCCAGTCGCTCATTCCGCAGATTTTTGCGGCGACCTTGAAATTTGCTACATGTGCGAAAACCTTGGTACACGAAGAATAGATGGCAAATTTATCCTTAAAGGAATGGATTAAGAGGTCGGTTTCATATGTGAAGTCTTTTTTGCAAAAAGGACATGTGAGTCTGTTCAAGGCATCGTCAAAGGTCAGATTTGTCCGTGTCACAGGGTCATCAACATCTATTTGCGAACAAATATTTTTGTATGCCACAAAATATTTGTAACAGTTTTCGCAAAGAATTTGATTGTTAGTAACATAGCCTATCACAGTTTATCATCTCCTTTAAACACGATAATACTATTATAACAGAAAAAAGTGCATTATTCAACATCATATTTCAAATATCCCCTTGAAAAAAACGGATATATGTTATATAATATTTTCATAAAATATCATAGGAGGAGATTTAGATGTACAGTACAGATGAAATAAGAAAGGTTGACATAGAGGTTGCCGAAGCTATCGAGTCCGAAGTTAACAGACAGCGCAACAAAATAGAGCTTATAGCAAGTGAGAATTTTGTGAGCAATGCAGTTATAGAAGCTATGGGAACACCTCTTACAAATAAGTATGCAGAAGGTTACCCGGGCAAGCGTTACTACGGCGGTTGCGAAAATGTAGATGTAGTGGAAACCCTTGCTATAGAAAGAGCCAAGAAGCTTTTTGGCGCAGAGCATGCCAATGTTCAGCCACACTCGGGTGCACAGGCAAATATGGCTGTATTTTTTGCGGTATTAAATCCCGGCGACACAGTCCTTAGCATGAGCCTTGCTCACGGCGGACACTTAAGTCACGGAAGTCCCGTAAACATGAGTGGTAAGTATTTTAATATAGTTCCTTACGGTGTAGAAGAGGATACATCCACCGTAGATTACGAAAAAATAAGACAGCTTGCTTTGGAATGTAAGCCCAAGCTTATCGTTGCAGGTGCAAGCGCATATCCCAGAGTTCTTGATTTCCAGAAATTTGGCGAGATTGCCAAGGAGGTTGGTGCGTATCTTCTTGTAGATATAGCACATATATCGGGACTTGTTGCTGCAGGACTTCACCCAAGCCCCGTACCTTATGCAGACTTTGTAACCACCACAACTCACAAGACCTTAAGAGGTCCTCGTGGCGGAATTATTATGTGTGATGAAGAATTCGCTGCAGCAGTCGATAAAGCTGTCTTCCCTGGAGTTCAAGGCGGACCTTTAGAACACATTATTGCAGGTAAAGCTGTTGCGCTTAAAGAAGCGATGCAACCAGCTTTCAAAGAATATGCACAACAAATTGTTAAAAACGCAAAAGCACTTGCTCAAGGTCTCTTAGACAATGGCTTAAAGCTAGTTGGTGGTATGACTGAAAACCATTTAATGATTCTTGATTTAAGAGGCACTGGTAAAAACGGCAAAGACATGGCAAACGTACTAGAGCGTGTAGGAATTACAGCGAATAAAAATACTGTTCCAAATGATCC
>JAZURE010000076.1:0-28996 GCA_045606045.1 Clostridia bacterium
AATTATTAGCGTAGAAGACAATGTGGTCACAATGTGGCCTCAGGCACAACTTTATGGTGTTGAATATAAGGTTGGTGGCGATGGTGGTCTGTTAGTATGGTGCTAACAGTTTATATAATATATACTATAAGTGAATAATGCCTTTATAGGCTTTTTCGGTGTGCCGTAATTTGCGGCACACCATTTTTTGTTTTGCAGGTAAACAAAAGAAGATAGTTTTGCGGCATCTATTCAAAAACCGTAAATCTATAGAAAGGACAGGAGACGGTTCGCATGAAGGAAGTTCCTATTTGGGAAAAAAGCAATCTGACCTTGGAAGAAGCTGCAGCATATTCAGGCATTGGCATCAGCAAAATTCGTCAGATGTCAGATAGAGAAGATTGTGAATTTGTCCTCTGGGTAGGTACTAAGAGATTAATCAAAAGAAGAAAATTTGATGAATATATCGATATGGCATACTCAGTATGACAGATTTATAAATAATGTATTGTAATCCGGAGAAAAGGCGCCTTGCATATTTGGTGTCAACGCGATATAATGGGACATCGTTGTTAGGTGCCTTTTTTCTGCAAAATTTTAGTTAGAAAGGACGAAAAATTATGGCAGGTAAGAGAAGATTAGATAAAAATAGAGTAACATTGAGAAAAGGTGAATCTTATCGTAGTGATGGTAGATACTCTTTTCGTTGGTGTACTCGTGATGGGAAAAGGCATTATATTTATGCTAAAACACTTGATGAGTTAAGACGCAAGGAAATGGAACTGACTGTTGACCAGTTTGACGGCATTCGCACAGACAAGCAGCACACAACAGTTAATGATGTGTTTGAACTCTGGTGTGAATTAAAGAGGGGGTTAAAAGATAATACCTTTCAAAATTATAAATATATGTACAATAATTTTGTTAGGAACAGTTTTGGTAAGTTAAGAGTTTCAAATGTTAAGAAGTCAGATGTTAAAAAGTTCTATAATACTTTGGCAGATGAGAAGATATTGCAAATTTCAACCATAGATACAGTACATAACATACTGCATCAGGTTTTTGCACTTGCAGTTGATGACAATTACATTCGCCAGAACCCGACGGATGAAATGCTAAAAGAGTTAAAGAAATCTCATGGTTTTCAAGTAACAAAGAGAAAGGCGCTAACAGTTCCAGAACAGGAACTATTCATACAGTTTTTGAAAACAAATGCTAAGTACAAGCATTGGTATCCTGTGTTTGCCACAATGCTTGGAACAGGAATGCGTGTAGGAGAGATAACAGGACTCCGTTGGTGTGATTTGGACTTTAAGGAAAATCTGATACATGTTAATCACACATTGGTATATTATAACAAGGGTGACAACAACGGTTGTTCCTTTGCAATTAACTCAACAAAAACTCCAGCAAGTTTTCGTACTATACCAATGTTGGCATCTGTTAAAGAAGCCTTTCTTATGGAGAAGGCTTATCAGGAAGAAGTCGGGTTATCATGTAGTGCAAAGGTTGATGGTTACACCAACTTCATATTTATCAATCGTTTCGGGAACACTCAACATCAAGGAACATTGAACAAGGCTATCAGAAGAATTATCAGAGATTGCAATGATGCGGTATTATTAAAGGCGACGGATGACAATCCCGTACTTTTGCCTCCATTCAGTTGCCACTCACTAAGACATACATTCACTACTCGCTTGTGCGAAGAAGGTGTAAATGTCAAGGTTATTCAGGACGTATTGGGGCATGCTGATTTTAACACAACAATGGACATCTACACAGACGTCACAAATGACCTCAAGCAGAAGGAGTTTAGTGCTTTGGATGTCAAGATGGTGCAGTAATAAAGAGTTACGACACCACTGACACCAATTTCTACACCATTTCTCCTATGATGTATGTAGAGTTATGTAGGGTTATGTAAAAATCAAAATTTGCATAACTCTTGACATAAAGGCTTATGTAGAGTTATAATAACTTATGTAATTATTGGGACCCAAATCCCGACAATGAAAACATTAGACAAATAAATGGCGTAAAATCAAAATTTTCAAGGATTGAAAGACAAAACTTACGACCAATTTACGACCAAATAAAGAAGAGCATATTCAGAAAATTAAAATCGACTATACGACATAATTCCCGCCTCTGCAATTTGCAGAGGCGAACTTATTTTATATATATTAGCAAATCAGATTGTTGTTGATTTTGGAAAATTAGGGAAATGCTTTAAGCGAAATTAGCAAAGTTAGCAAAATTATTTTGATAATTCTCAAGATGTTCTTGTAAATTATAAAATATTATGATATAATATGGAATATACTATAGAAGAGGTGTTACCATGGCGATCAGTTATGATAATCTTTGGAAATTGTTGATTGACAAAAAGATGAATAAAACACAATTAAAGCAATTGGCGAAAATCAGTACAAATGCTGTAGCAAAACTCGGTAAAAACGAATCGGTGTCTTTGGAAACACTTGAGAAGATTTGTAAATTATTGCAATGCAATATTGGAGACATTGTTGAATTTACTTCAATTGATTGAGTTATATTCTTTTAGTTAGGAGTATTGTTATGGAACTTACATTACAAAAAGTTGGTATTATAAATAAAGCAACTGTAAAATTAAATGGACTAACCGTAATATGCGGTAGCAATAATTCAGGTAAATCTACTGCTGGCAAAGCATTATATGCAACTATCGAATCTTTAAGTAACCTTGAAGAGAAATTACATGATGAATTGGTTTTGAATTATCGCAGAGCACTTATGAATGTTTCCCGTATTCTTGATTTGGAAAGCATTAGCAAGTATGTGGATTTTAATAAATTACAGGAAGTTTGCAGGAAAGACTTCTCTGTGCTTGTGGATGGTTCATATCGTTACCGTAAATTGCCTGAATATGCAAATATAGTTGAGGCATATATCTCTTTGAAAGAAGCGGTAGAGATATTGGATTCTAGTTTGTTGCTTGATTTTTCAATAAGGCCAAAAAGCGACTTACCTAAAAGATTTTTTGCATATTTGGAGAATTTAGAAGAAAGTAAGAAAAAAGCTCTTTTATTTCTCGCTGGTCTTAACAAGTATTATTTTGATGAAGATATACATGATTTCTCTGAAAAAAGTGTTGCAGCATTATTTTCAACCGAGTTTAATGGTCAAATCTTTCCGGTAAACATAAAAGCTAAAGAACGAAAATCATCGGTTGCCATCTCTAAAAATGGGGAAATGGGATGTAGTTTCTCTGTTTATGATAAAAAAGATATCACAGCAGTTGTTAACAATAGCAAACTCTTTTTAAATAATGCAATATATATTGACGATCCTTATGCTTTGGATAAGCTAGTTCGAGAGGATGAGTACTCATTTATGTATCGTCCCAGTCGAGTAGATTATTCTCATTTTGGGAAGTTAGCAAGGCTTTTGCTTAAAAAGGATACCGCTTCTATAATAGAGGCATCAATTAATAAAGAAAAATATGATGATATTGTCGATAAAATAAGCAATGTAATACCTGGTACACTTACTGTTAGAGATAGTGGTATTTATTACGAAGAAGTTGATAAAGAACCATTAAAAGTGCAAAACTTGGCCACTGGTTCCAAAATGTTCTCTATTATTAAAAATCTTTTGGAAAAAGGTGAGATCAATTTTGATACGATGTTAATATTGGATGAACCAGAAGCTCATCTGCATCCTGAGTGGCAAAATGTATTTGCTGAAATTATAGTTTTAATTGTCAAGGAATTTAATACTCATGTTTTATTGACAACCCACAGCCCCAACTTTTTGATGGCAATTGAAGCATATTCTAAAAAATATGACCTATTAGATAAAGCAAACTACTATATAGCAACACATAATGAGGATAATTATATGGTGGATTATGTGTGCGTAAATGATAATTTAGGCAAAATTTATTCGTCCTTTGCGCACCCTCTCATCAATGTAAAACAACTTAAAGATATGTGAGAGGTGTACAAAGATGGTTTCGTGTAATGACATTATTTCATATTTAGATGCACATTATAACTTCAAGGGGAAAATCTCCGATTTATCCAATAATCCTAAAATTACAAATCAAACCGAAGTTTATGATTACGATAAGATTAAAGAACAGATATATAGAAACAGTAGATCTGTTGATGTGCTATTGATAAAGAAAAATTTGAATCTTATAGAATTTAAAACAGGGTTTGATTCCACTTTAGATTCAGTAAACGAAAAAGTAAAAAAAGAAAATATGGCGTTAAGTATTAGAGTAAAAGCTTATGAATCACTTCATTTGTTGCAAACTTCCATTATTGATGAAGCTGGTAATGGCAGCAAGTTGGAGGATGGCATTAAAATTGTATTCTGTGCTGTAATTGATACTAATGAACCAATAGTTGCCGATGATGCATATGTTGATATTTTATCTGACGAAGGTGGTATAGAAGAACATAAGTCTCTAAAGGTAAAATTGGTTGAGAATGTCATGAAAATATACCGGAAAGAAACAGATCAGCATAAGAAACTCTTTTATGATGAGGCTTTTGTACTATATGATTACGAGTTTGATAGCAAAATGAGTCAATTTAAGTAATTAATAATATTACATATTTCATATTTCATTAAAAATTCGCAGGAATTGTTTTATATCAATCTTGCGGATTTTTTGTTTTATAGCTTTTAATTTACATAAGTTTTATAAAAAATGTCAAAAACGATTGTAAATAATAAAAAAGTGTGTTATAATATGTACGCTACAAACTTATAATCTACAATAGGATATTTATAATCAAATTTCAACAATCGGGGTACACTCTTTGTGAAGAGCGTACACTTCGATTATCATACAACCCGAAAGTTGAAATTATGATTATAAGTGTGTAGCAACCTTTAACATCGAAGTCACTGCGTTTTTCAGGTGCGTGGCTCTGTGTAAAGGTGCTGCGCACTTTTTTATTTGGAAAATATAAAGAGGAAAGGAGTTTAAACAGTAATCATCCATTTAGAAAGTGCAAGTAGATTTATTTTTAAGAAAAGAGGAAAACCTATGAAAAAATTTTTAACTTTATTTTTGGTAATAACTATGTTGTTTTCTCTGTCTGCTTGCGGAGAAAAAACATCAAATGATACTGTTTCAAACTCAAAATCTGTTTCAAAAGCTATTACTAAAGCAGACACCATTGAAGAACTTGACGAATTAGTTTTGAAAAATGTTACAGACACAATTACAACACTTACCACAGAATTTGAAAAGTTATCTACTGATATTGCTACATATGACAAGTATAAAACTGACATTAACAAGGTTAAGGAATTTTATGATAAAGTCCAAAATGATACTAAACTCTTGTGTATCAGATTACGAGAATATAGCTCTGCATATGCAGAATTAATTTTATCTTCTGACAAGTCATTTGATGATAAATATGACGAGTTTGATGCCCTTTACGATTCGGTGTATGAAGACGCTCGTGACGAAATATATGATGAAATTTACGATGGTATTCTTGATGATATGTACGATGGTTTTTATGATGGCATTTTAGACGATGCTTATGATAATATTCCTTATGATGAATGGTCTGATGCTCGTTCTGACGAATACGATTTGTGGTCTGATACCCGTTCAGAAGTATATGATATATGGTCGGATGCAGGTTCTGACATATATGATTTTTGGTCTGATATGAGAGGCGAGATGTGGGATAAAGATATAGAAAAAGCCAAGAAAAAACTTCAAGAGTTCAAAGCTGATATTGAAATTTTATATGGAAAATCATCAGAACAAGAAAAAGCAAATACTGATACAAAAAACGATGAAGCGGCAAAAGAAGCAACAACCACACAATCATCAACTGATGACAAACAGTGGAAACAATTTTTAGAAGATTACGAAGATTGGGTTGATGATTATATTAAAATAGTAAAAAAATATAGTGAAAATCCTACTGATACATCAATATTATCAGATTATACAGAAATGATAACAGAACTTGCCGAATGGCAGACAGAAGCTGAAGAAATGGAAGAAGAGTTAGAAGATGCTTCGCCGGAAGAGTTGGCGGAATATTCTGCTGAATTATTAAAAATAGCTGCAAAGATTGCCGAAGCAGCATACTAAATTACATATCATAAAGTGATGTTCCTTGTTGGCACATCACTTTTTTGTTACAAAAATGTAATTTGACATATAAGTATCGTTTTGATATACTATATTTGCAATTACGAATGATTATTAAGAGTTAACAAACAGTAAAGATTTTAAAAAAGTTTCAAAGATTTAAAAAGTTTTCAGTACCCGATAGGGTAAAAAGTATTCTATGTAAGTCGTATAACACGACAAGAAAGAAATTTTTGTCAAGCTGCATAGAAGCATAATGTAGGTGTCACAGAACCATTTTGTTTAAAGGAATGAAACACGCATACGGGTGTACTATGCCCTTTTGCAGATGTGGAGAAAAATTCATATATTGGAGATATGAAAACACGGTCAATATTTGACGGTGTTTTTTCGTACTTATTTAAGGAAAACAGCGGTTTTGCCTTTGGAGCAATTTTTCAAAGGAGGTGGTGCGTATGTTATATAGAAAACTATACAGTTTTTCTTTCAATTCATTAACAAATAACATAAACGCAAATAAATCAGCAAACACCTCCAAACGCAAAACCATCTAAAACATTAGTGTAGGTCTGTTATGGGTAAATTTTCAAACAATTTATCCGAATGCAAAACTTTACACGATGAAATGATTAGATTATTTGAAGAAAATAAAGATAATGTAATCTCAATTAGGAAAATACATATAAAAGATCAGAATTTTGAAGGAATTACAAATGTTTCGAGGTCTGTTTTAAGCTCTATTAACAAAGGAAAATCACGACCAAAGTTATCAACGATTGTTACATTTTGCATATCTTTAGTGCTTGATGTAATAGATTCATACTATCTGATAGAACTTGCAGGATATAAATTATCACCATTTTATGAACTTGACAGAGCTTATGCAGAATTATTGCAATATCATAATCATGGAGATATTAAATTGTGTAACGAACATTTAGAAAGTTTAGGAATAGACAAAAAGTATTATTTAGGAGTAAAATCAAGATAATTAGGCTCTTTGTCAATAGTTGGGGTCAAAATTGAGGCTCTTTGTCAATAGTTGGGGTCAAAATTGAATAATGGAATTTTCGATGGTAATTGTGTATAAATTAGTGTGTCTTAATCAAAATTTTCAATTCTATAACTTCCGTATTACCCCGCACGCAATTTTACTCCCCGCATTTCCCGAGGGCTGTGTGGTAAAGTCATCGGGCTTTGAGTGTATTATTACCGTCTTGCCTATTATCTCATCTATAGTGAACCTGTCTGTAACAAAGGCGCAAAACGCATATCCGCCTGCGCAAAACAGAGGCGGCATATCGCCTGCATGGTAGGGGTGGGGCACACCTTCGGGATTATAATGCGTACCTGCATTGGCAAAGGGGTCTTGTGCAGTGCCGCTGCAGCTTCCTCCGCTGTGGATGTGGCAGGCGAGTATCTCCCGTCCGAAATCGCCAAGCCCCGAAACCTCGGTAACTGCCACAACACCCCTTTCTGTTTTATAAAAAGCGGCAGTACCCGTTATAGATGTGTGTCCCTTACCGCCTCTTATATATGCGGCGGCATAAGGCTTTCCCAAAACAACAGAATTCATAAAATCATTCCTTAAATTATTATGGTTTATCATATGTATGATTAGCGGTAAAAGTCACAAAAAAGCAGATGGGTTGTAAAAAACGAAGTTTTCACAACCCATCTGTCATCTGAATACCGCAAATCCGTATTTATTTATATACACATCATTTTCGGATATGGTTGCATTATGGCTTATTAATATATCCTTTGCCAAAAGCTTTACAGGAGAGGTGTCCATGTTCAAAACTGCGCAAAGCTTTTGTTCATCGTCGCAGCGTTCCATATAGAGCGTGTTTTCGCTTGCATTTATATACAGCTTACCGTGTTTAAATACGGCAAAGCTGTTTTTTATTTGTGCCATCCTACTGTAGAAATTATGCAAGGGGCAATCGATATTCTCCCACGGAAAAAAACCTCTGTTAAAAGGGTCGCCAAAGGCAAATTCACCCGTTTCATCGCCGTAGTAAACCGAGGTGCATCCTGGCAGAAAGAACATAAGAAACACCGCAGGGTATATCCTTAAATATGCTTTTTCTATCTGTGCATTGCTTAGCTTGTACGAGGCGGCATCACACCTTAAAATATCCGTGGGAGCGCCCGAGAGCACAGTCATAATCCTTGGGGTATCGTGAGTGGAAAGGCTTGTCATAAGGCAGTCTACCGCTTCTTTTGGGTAGTTCTCCAATATAGTTAATATATTTTCGCAGAAAACCTCAGCCGATATATTTTCTCTGCAGAAATCTATTATGGAGCTTCGGAAAGGGTAGTTCATTACGGAGTCAAGCTGTGCATTGGTAAAGTATTTCCTACGAGTTCCATAGGATATTTTGTTTGATGCGTCCTCCCACACCTCGCCTATTACTATGGCATCGGGATTTATCTTCTTTACCTCATTGCGTAGAAGCGCTATAAATTCATCGGGGAGCTCATCTGCCACATCCAGGCGGAAGCCGTCGCAACCCATGGACAGCCAGTAGCTTATAACGCTGTCTTCGGAAAGCAGAATATAGTCAAGATAGCTTTGAGAAAGCTCGTTTACACATGGCAGAGTGTCAATCCCCCACCAGCTTTCATAACTTCTGTCATCCTTTATATTGTACCAGTCCTTATAGGGTGAGCCGGGGCAGGACATAGCTCCCGTGCCAAAACGCCTTTTGGCATCAAAGTATATGCTGTCCGCCCCCGTGTGCGAGAACACACCGTCTAATATTACTTTTATACCCATGGAATGTGCCCTGTTGCAAAGCGATTTGAAATCTTCGTTTGTGCCAAGCATTTCGTCCACCCTCTTGTAGTCGCAGGTATCGTAGCGGTGGTTGGAAAACGCCTTGAATATAGGATTAAGATATATTATGCTTGCGCCAAGCTCTTTTATATAGGATAGCTTTTCCTCTATGCCCTTGAGGTTGCCCCCGAAAAAGTCATTATTTAATATTTCGCCGTTTTCATTGGGGGCAAAATTCGGGCTGTCGTCTGTATTTTTGTGAACAGTATATGGCGTAAGCTTGCCGTTTAAATCGCATTCGCCCGATTTAAAGAATCTGTCGGGGAAGATTTGATAATACACAGCGCCCTTGAAATCTTCGGGTGTTTTGAAATCTTCGGGAATACAGCTTACCTGCCACATATCGCCATGTCCTATATTGGTGCTGTCAAAGTCCTCTTTGTAGAGCGCATAGCTTCCGTTCTTATCTTCTATACGGAAAAAGTAGAAGTACAGACCTGTGTTTTCAAAATATATATCACCGCGGAAAATGTCATAGGAATCTGCCGTGTCGGTTTTGTGCAAATCGAATTTAATTCCACTGTCGGTCTCAAATACCGCCTTGTGCGCACAACACGACGAGGGTATCCATACACTTACGGTGCACCTTTGGTTTGGTTTTAGGGTGCCGAAAACACTTTTGTGCTTTCGGTCTTTGCTATCATAAAGGATTCTCATATTTTTATATTCCATATATCCCTTGCGTATTCTTTTATGGCTCTGTCCGAGGAGAAGAAGCCTGCATTTGCAATGTTTGCAAGAGACATATCTGTAAATTTATATTTGTCACGGTAGGTTGCGCCTGCCATTTTCTGCACTTTGGTATAGGAGTCGAAGTCTGCAAGAGCCATGTAGGCATCTGCCGTGCCGTGAGAGCTTGTAAGGAGAGAATTTGCAATGGTGTCAAACCTTGCACCGAGAACTCCCGAGGTGAGCATATCCAATACGGCTTTGAGGTGCACATTGGCATTTACATACGATGTGGGGTAGTAGCCCTGACGCCACAGATTATTCACCTCGTCGGAATTCAGTCCGAAGAGGAACATGTTTTCCTCTCCTGCACACTCTCTTATTTCCACATTTGCGCCGTCGAGTGTTCCTAAGGTTACTGCGCCGTTTATCATAAGCTTCATATTTCCTGTGCCCGAGGCTTCCTTGCCTGCTATGGATATCTGCTCGGATATATCGGCGGCGGGGATTATGATTTCTGCAAGCGACACCTTGTAATCCTCTAAAAATACTACCTTTAGTTTATCCTGCATGGCTCTATCGGAGTTTATTACATTAGATACCGCGCAGATAAGGCGTATTATCTCCTTTGCCATAAAATACCCTGCCGAAGCCTTCGCGGCAAATATAAATGTTCGGGGAGTAAAGTCCATGTTGGGATTATCCTTAAGCTCTCTGTACATACTGAGGATACCCAGCACATTAAGAAGCTGTCTTTTGTATTCGTGGAGTCTTTTTACCTGAACATCGAATATCGAGGACGGGTCTGCCTTTATGCCATTGGCACTAAGCATATACGATGCAAGGCGCTCCTTGTTTTGTCTCTTTATATCGAAGAGCTTCGACAATACCTCTTTGTTTCCCTTAAACTGCATTAGTTCTGAAAGCCTGGAAGCATCATTTTTGAAGCTGTCTCCTATAAGACTCTCTATATATCCCGAAAGAATCGGGTTTGCCTGACACAGCCATCGTCTGTAGGCGATACCGTTTGTTACATTTGTAAATTTTTCAGGGGTTATGGTGTTATAATCTCTGAATATGCTTTCCTTTAAAATCTGGGAATGAAGCGAAGACACTCCGTTTATCTTATGGCATGCGGCAAGGCACAGATTTGCCATGCGTACCTCCCCGCCTGATATTACTGCCATATAGTCTAATTTGGCTCTGTCGGAGGGATATATGTTTTTTAAATCTTCCATAAGACGGCGGTTTATCTCTGCGGTTATCTGATAAATTCTCGGAAGCTCTCTTTTGTACATATCCTCGCGCCATTTTTCGAGAGCTTCGCTCATTACGGTGTGGTTTGTATAGGAAAGAGTCTTTTGTGTTATATCCCATGCGCTGTCCCAGTCCAATTCATACTTATCGAGTAGGATTCGCATGAGCTCGGGTACGCAAAGGGCAGGATGCGTGTCATTTATGTGTATGCTCACCTTGTCGGCAAGGTTATCCATGGAAGAGTATTTGTTAAAGTGCTTTTGCGTAATGCTTTGCAGTGATGCGCTTACAAAAAAGTATTGTTGTCTTAGTCTTAATATCTTTCCTTTTTCATGGTCGTCGGCAGGATAGAGCACCTTGGATATTACCTCAGCTTTGGTGCTCTCCTCTATGGCTTTTGCATAGTCGCCTCGTGAGAATGCGTTCATATCAAAACGGCTTGGCGACTTGGCGCTCCACAGCACAAGCTTATTTACTGCATCGGTATTGTAGCCTGATATGAGCATATCGTAGGGCAGTGCAATTACAGTTTCGCAGTCCACATGCTCCGCACGGTATTTGCCACCGTCGCAGTATTCGTTTATTCTGCCCCCGAAGTGCACCTCCACCGCTTCGTCGCTTCGGCATTTTAGCCACACATCGCCTCCTGTGAGCCAGTCATCGGGAAATTCCATCTGCCAGCCGTCTATAATTTTTTGTCTGAATATACCGAATTCATAGCGGATTGAGTAACCCGTGGCAGGTACGCCCAGGGTGGTCATGGAGTCCATATAGCACGAGGCAAGTCTTCCCAGACCCCCGTTGCCAAGGCCTGCATCAGGCTCTAATGCATAGATATCGTCTATGCTTTTGCCGAGAGAATTTATTACATCCCTGAAGGTGTCCTCAATGCCGAGGTTATACAGATTGTTTCTGAGAGATGTTCCTACAAGAAACTCCATGGACATATAGTAAACCTTTTTGTCCTCTGCACTTTTTTTGGCAAAATCGGAATTCTTTTTGGAAAGGATGTCGCGCACACACAGGCACATAGCCTCGTAGAGCTGTTTTTCCGTAGCGTCTTGGGTTTCGCAGCCAAAGATGTTTTTGCATTTTGTGTCAAGGATGCCAAAAGCAATTTTTTTGTTCATAAATATCAATCCTTCAATAAATTATATACATCCATGTATTTTTGAGCCGAAATTTTCCAACCCGAGTCATAACGCATTACAGAGGAGCGTATTTTGCTAAATTTGTCTTTGTCACGGTACAGCTCGCATGCACGCATTACGGCATGGAGCATATCGTGTGCATTAAACACCTTAAAGGTTATGCCTCTGCCTGTAAGCTCCTGCGGGTTTATCGGCGGAACGGTGTCTACAAGACCGCCTGTTTCCCTCACTATAGGTATAGTTCCGTAGCGCATGGCTATAAGCTGGGAAAGACCGCACGGCTCGCTCTTGGACGGCATGAGAAGAAAGTCTGCACCTGCATATATATCGCGCGATAGTGCGGAGTCGAAGAGTATGGATGCCGACACCTTGCCGGGGTACGAGTATGCCATAAATTTAAACATATCCTCATATTCCTTATCGCCAGTACCGAGTACCACAAGCTGCAAATCGAGGTTCGCCATCTCGTGTATTACACCTTTTATAAGCTCAAGCCCCTTGTGATTTACAAGGCGCGATACCACGGCAACTATGGGTGCATCGGAGTCGGGGTTAAGACCGAGGCGTTCTCTTAGAGCCTTTTTGCACATATCCTTGCCCGAGGTATCCGATGCGCTGTAGGGATGCGGGGCATTTGTTTTGGGGTCGTACACCGAGGTGTCTATGCCGTTTACTATGCCGTGCATTTTGTAGGAATTCTCTCTTAATATATCGTGCAGAGAGTGTGCAAAGTAGGGGAACATAACTTCGTGCGAATAGGTTTCCGATACGGTGGTGAGCCTGTCGCATAGCACAATGGCCGTCTTCATGGCGTTTATAAGACCGTCAAAGGTGCAGGTGTTACGCCAAATTTCATCGGCACCCAGTACTTCGGTAAGAAATAAGGGGTCTGCCTTGCCCTGATATTCTATATTGTGTATTGTAAACACGGTGCGTATTCTTGCATAGCGCTCTATATGGGAATAATGCGCCTTTAAAAAGAAAGGTATAAATCCCGTCTGCCAGTCATTTGCGTGGATTATATCGGGGAAAAAGTCTATAAGGTTAAGACACTCAAGCACGGCCTTGGAAAAGAAAGCAAATCTCTCTCCGTCATCTGCCTCGCCGTACATGGATGCTCTGTCAAAGTAGTAGTCATTATCTATAAAGTAATAAATGAGGTCATTTCTTTTGTTTATTCCTACGCCCTTATTTTTAATTACCTTTTTAAATACACCTGCATAGGTGTGGCGCCACGCAAGAGGCACATATATCCTACCTATATACTCGGCATTTAAATCTGAGTGCTTTATAAAGTTATAGTACGGCAAAACCACACATACTTCGTTTCCTTTGATTTTGGATGATGCCATGGGAAGCGAGCCCATCACATCGCCAAGACCGCCCGATTTTGCATAGGGTGCGGCTTCGCTTGCGGCATAGAGTATTTTCATGATTGTCCCTTTCTATACGGTTTGGTTTTTGTTTATTATTACAGGAGAAAGCGGTGCTCCCGACAGCATGGTGTTCTTGGACACGCAGACATTTTTGTCTATTATGGCATAGCTTAAGGATGCTCCCTTTTCTATGCGGGAGTCCTGCATAATTACGCAGTTTCGTACCACGGCGCCTTTTTCCACCACAACGCCCCGAAAGAGAACGGAGTTTTCCACAGTGCCCATAATGTCGCATCCGTCTGCCACAAGACAGCTTTTAACACTGCATCCGCTGCGGTATACGGAGGGTGCTTCGTCGCGCACTTTTGTTCGGATGGGGGAATTTCTTTTGAATATATCGTTTTTTATATCCGTCTCCATTATTCTGAAGCTGTTTTTAAAGTAGGATGAAACATTGTGGTTTCTAAGTACGGTTTCTTTGAATTCATAGGTATTTATCTTAATGGAATTATTTAAAAAGCTTGTAAGGAGAAAATCCTTTTCGAAGCTGTATCTGCCTCTGCTTACTTCTTTTTTTATAACCTCAGTAAGAAGAGAACGGTCCATTATAAACATGCCCATGCCTACAAGGGAATTTTTAGTTGGCTCATAGCCTATAGTGATATCAGTTACCGTGCCGTCCGTACGGGCAATATAGAGATCGGAGCCGTCGCGTTCAAAATCCTCTATAGCCCTGTTTGCAATCACGGTTACATCGGCATCGGAATCTATGTGGGATTTTAATGCTTTCTTAAGGTCTATGTTGCATATTACCGTGGTATCGCATATTACAACATAGTCTGCCTTGGTAGCGTTTAAAAATGAGAGCGCATTGGAAAGAGCCTCAAGGTTTCCTCTGTATACCGTAGTCATGCCCGTTACAAAAGGAGGCAAAATACGCAGTGTTGCGTCCTTGCGGTTTAAATCCCACTGTCCCCCTCCGCCGAGGTGGTCCATAAGCGACTGATAATTATATTTTGTAATTACCCCTATGGAATTTACGCCTGAATTTACCATGTTCGACAGGGCAAAGTCTATAAAGCGGTATCTGCCTCCAAAGGGCATGGAGGCTACGGTTCTCTTTTTGGTAAGAGAGCCCATGGGGGTATCGTATATGTTTGAAAATATTATTCCTGCCATTTTCATTTTGGTCACATCCTTATTGGCTTACTGTATTATTGTGTTACTGTCTCGCCGTCGGCTACTGTAATATCCTTGGCTACAACTATGATTTTCTTCTTTTTGCCGTCTTCATTGCATGCACCCACTATTGCGTCCTTGCCTACTACAGCACCCTCGCTTATTATGGAATAGCACACACGCGCGCCCTGCTTTACGGTACACCCGGGCATGAGAAAGGAGTTTTCCACAGATGCACCTTCTTCTATGATGCATCCTGTGGAAATTACGGAATTTACCGCATTTCCCTTTATGGTACAGCCCTCGGAAACGAGGCAGTCCGCCACACTTGCGCAGTCCTCTATATAACTGGAGGGAAAAGCGTAGTTGCGTGCATAGATTTTAAAATCGGGGTCCTTAAGCTCTATGGGGACATCTCTGTTAATGAGGTCCATGTTTGCTTCCCACAGGCTTTCTATGGTGCCCACATCCTTCCAGTAGCCGTCAAAATCGTAGGCAAAGAGCCGTCTTTTGTCGGTTAAGAGCTTGGGAATTACATCCTTGCCGAAATCGTTGGACGAGCCTTCGGTGTGCTCATCGTCTATAAGGTACTGTCTTAGTATGCTCCAATTAAAGAGATATACACCCATAGATGCCTTTGTGCTTTTTGGCTTTTTGGGTTTCTCCTCGAACTGATAAATACTGCCGTCGTTATTTGTGTTCATAATTCCAAAGCGCGAAGCCTCCGACAGAGGTACATCTATTACAGCTATGGTGCACTCGGCATTGTTCTCTTTGTGGAAAGAGAGCATCCTCGAGTAGTCCATCTTGTAGATATGGTCGCCCGAGAGCACAAGCACATAGGCGGGGTTGTAGCGGTCTATAAAGCGGATGTTCTGATATATTGCATTTGCCGTGCCCTTGTACCACTCGCTCTTTTTACTCTTGGAATAGGGGGGCAGAATGTGAACGCCCCCATAGCTTAAATTAAGTCCCCAGGGTGAGCCGTTTCCTATATATTCATTAAGCTCAAGGGGCTGATACTGCGTCATAATGCCCACGGTATCTATGCCCGAGTTCACGCAGTTGGACAGGGGAAAGTCTATGATGCGGTACTTACCCCCGAAAGGTACGGCAGGTTTGGCATTTTTTTCGGTAAGGCTCATAAGCCGTGAGCCCTGACCTCCTGCAAGAAGCATGGCAATACATTCTTTGTTTACGGGATTTTTGTACATGATTATGACTCCTTTAAGACATAGTATGATGCAGACAAAGCGGGCACAGTAAGGCTTGCACTCTGCTTAAAGCCGTGCATGGCACTCGGCTTGGTCCTGGCAGAGGGTGTTCTCTCGCCCGATGCGCCGTACTTTTTACGGCAAGAGGAGAACACGCATTTTAATACGCCCGCTCTCGGCACTCCTATACGGTAGTTCTTTCTTGTAACGGGGCAGAAGTTAAACACCGCTATAAGCTCATTTCCTTTGGTATCCATGCGCACAAAGCTTATAACCGACTGCGAATTATCATCGTGGCAAATCCATTTAAAGCCGTCCCAACTGTCGTCATTTTCCCACAGAGGAGGATTTTCAAGATAGAAATGGTTTAAGTCCTTTATATATCTGTGCATTTTTTTATGCATATCGAAATCCATGAGAAACCAGTCAAGCTCTTTTGAAAAGTCCCATTCCGAAAATTGTGAAAACTCGTTGCCCATAAAGTTTAATTTCTTGCCCGGGTGCGCCATAAGATAGCCCATAAAGGTGCGCACTGTCGCAAACTTTTCCTCGTAGCTTCCGGGGATTTTGTCTATAAGCGATTTTTTGCCGTGTACTACCTCGTCATGCGATACGGGCAGAATAAAATTCTCCGAAAAGGCATATGTCAGCGAAAATGTAAGGTTTCTGTGCGACCCTTTTCTAAACAGCGGGTCGAGGGACAGATAGCTTAATATATCGTTCATCCACCCCATATTCCACTTAAAGTTGAAGCCCAGACCGCCGTCGTGCACAGGCTTTGTTATCATGGGAAAGGCGGTGGATTCCTCGGCTATCATGAGAAAGTTGGGGTTTTCGCCAAATATGGAGCTATTGAGCCTTTTTAAAAAGTCTATGGCTTCTAAATTGTAATTTCCGCCAAACACATTTGCACGCCATGAGCCGCTTGCCCTTCCGTAGTCGAGGTAGAGCATTGATGATACGGCGTCCACTCTGATTCCGTCTATGTGATAGACATCCTTCCAGAAATGCACATTGGATATAAGAAAGCTCATCACCTCGCCCTTGCCGTAGTCAAAAATCATGGTGCTCCATTCGGGATGCTCTCTCTTTAAGGGGTCGGAGTATTCGTAAAGGCTTTCGCCGTCAAATTCGTAAAGGCCGTTTTCGTCCTTGGGAAAATGTGCTCCCACCCAGTCCAGAATTACCCCTATTCCGCGCGAGTGCATGGTGTCTACAAAATATGCAAAATCCTCGGGATTTCCGTAGCGCGAGGTGGGTGCAAAGTACCCTGTAACCTGATACCCCCATGACGGGTCATACGGATATTCGCTTACGGGCATGATTTCCACATGGGTATAGCCCATGTCCTCTGCATAGCGCGACAGCTCATCGGCAAGCTCCCTGTAGCTTAAAAAGCTTCCGTCTTCGTGCTTTTTCCACGAGCCTGGATGCACTTCGTATATGTTCATGGGTTTTTTGTAGGGCGGAGTTTTGTCCCTTTTATTTATATATTCACTGTCTGTCCATATATATGCACCTGTGCGGTAAATTTTGCTCGCATTGTCGGGGCGCACACAGCTGTAGAAAGCATAGGGGTCGCTTTTAAGGATGTGCCGTCCGTTATGCGTATCTATGGCAAATTTGTAGTTGTCAAATACCTTCGCCTCGGGCACAAAAAGCTCCCATATGCTGTCATTTATTTTATTCATGCCTCCGCGTGATGCATCCCAGCCGTTGAAATCTCCTGCAACGCTTACCTTTTGTGCATGGGGCGCCCAACATCTGAATATATATCCGTTTTTCATGGGATGACAACCCAGAAATTCGTATGCATTTTTGCAGGTGCCGTCTTTAAATGAATTTAAGTTTATCTTGTCCGATTTCATATTGTATCTCCGTTTTGCTTTTTGTTTTTATGTTATGCAATGCCCTGATTAAAAATACTTTAAAAAACACAAAATACTATTGACAACGGTAATAAACTTTTATATAATTGGCAAAATGTATTTGCGGAGGAAATATTATGGTATATAAATCTGTGGATGAACTTATAGGAAAAACCCCCATGCTCGAAATTGCAAGCATGGAGGATAAGGCAAAGGTATTTGCAAAAATAGAATTTCTCAATCCCGCAGGCTCTGTAAAGGACAGAGTTGCCAAGGCGATGATAGAGGATTTTGAACAAAGAAAAATAATAAAAAAAGGCTCTGTAATAATAGAGCCTACAAGCGGAAATACAGGAATAGGTCTTGCCTTAGTAGGTGCGGCAAGAGGCTATGAGGTTGTTATAGTAATGCCCGATACCATGTCAAAGGAGAGAATTGCGCTTATGAAGGCATACGGTGCAAAGGTTGTGCTCTCCGACGGTACAAAGGGTATGAAAGGTGCAATAGAGCTTGCTGAAGAAATCAAGAAGAACACCGAGGGTGCTATAATCGCAGGTCAGTTTGTAAACCCTGCAAATCCCAAGGCGCACTACGATACCACAGGGCCCGAGATATATGAGGATTTAAACGGCAAAGTGGATGTGCTTGTGTCGGGTGTAGGTACGGGGGGCACTATCACAGGTACGGGAAGATATCTTAAGGAGAAAAACCCCGATATAAAGATAGTCGGCATAGAGCCTCAAAACTCTGCCGTGCTCTCTGGCTACGAGGCAGGAGCGCACAAAATTCAGGGCATAGGCGCAGGCTTCGTAACGGAGATTACCGATACAGGCATAATAGACGAGGTTATAAGGGTATCCGACGAGGACGCATATGAGTATACCCGCCTTGCTGCCAAAAATGAGGGACTTCTTGTGGGTATATCCTCGGGGGCGGCGCTTTGCGTTGCAAAGGAGCTTGCGGTAAGAGAGGAAAACAAGGGTAAGAATATTGTTGTGATATTGCCTGATTCGGGAACGAGATATCTTTCGCAAGACGGACTTTTTTGAAAAAATCCTATAAAAATTTAATTTTAAATTGTTTTGCATAAACCGCAAGGGGACTGCATATGTTCCTCATGACACCCTTCCCATCCGCTATGAAATTTAAAGCTGAAAACCCCGATTAAAAACGCATATACTACCGCCGTTGCGGAAACGGAAATTTTTTCCGTAAGTCCTCACTAAACGGCGCTTGCATAATGGAACTGATTTTGTGCAAGCGCCGTTTGCGGTGTCTCTGCGTTTTTAATAGGGGTTTTCTTTTCGCTTTAAATTTCAATGCGGATTACAAGGGTGCCACAAGGAACATCGCAGAAAAGTGCTGAAAACTTTTGCATATTACAAAATGCGACATGTTTCTTGGTTGACTTTCGAGATTTTATATGATAATATAATCTTGCGAACTAACTTAATAGATTTTTCAACAGCGCACATTTTTATTTTGGTAAAAATGCATGCTTTTTTAGCGCACGTTGAAAAGTTGCTAAAGTTGGTTCGCACCTATGAGCCATGCATTTTTCATGCGTTGGCTCTGTGCCGGCGCATTTTTTAATTTACACCAAAATAGAGAGGAGAAAAATGCCAATGGAAGATTATAAGAAGATGTATTATGAACTATTTAACAAAATAACAGATGTAATAGAAAATCTTAAAAAAATCCAACAGGAAGCAGAAGAAATATATTTGTCTGCCGATACAGACAAATAATCTGATTTGTGCCTTGGCGCAAATCTACCTTATACTGCTTCCGCATTGAAATATGCAGGAATAAGAAAGTAAAAAGAGAAAAGGCAAAGCTATCGCAAACGGCACTTGAAGTAATTAAGTTCCCTTATTCAAGTGCCGTTTAGTGAGGACAAGCAACAAAATTGTTGCGTCCGCAACGGCGATAGAGCTTTGCCTTTTATATTTTTGCTTTCCCTGCATATTTCACAGCGGACGGCGGGGGATGGTAAGGGGAGCCACTGTTGGCTCCGCTTATGGTTTAATATTTTTGAATACGATGTTTGTCAGAGTGTTTCATGCCACACTTAACCTCTCATTAATAACAGTCGAATAAAAATCACTGTCGGTATTTATTTCGTTGATTTCAAACACATCAACTTGTCTTTGAAATGCCATTCTTAAGTCCTCAGCAAGTGCAAAGATATTTGTCAATTTGAATTTATCTCCGCCAAAAACCAAAAAGTCTAAATCGCTGTTTTCATTTGCATCTCCGCGGGCATACGAACCAAACAAGTAGATTGATTGCACATTATATTTATTGGCAATAGGTTTTACTACATCTTTTATTTTGTCTATGGTGTAAATAGTATTTGACATATATCCTTGCTCCTTTCACATTTATTATATATATTATATCAAAATTATTTCATTAATTCAATAGCCTTTTGAAGCTGACTGTCTGTCTCCATACTGTACACATAATCGGCATCGGGTTTCCATTCGATTACATGGTCGGGGGTTATGCCCTCTCCGTCTATGCAAACACCGCTTGGTGTATAATATTTGGCGGTGGTAAGCTTAAGGGCTGCTCCGCTGTCAAGCTCAAACACAGACTGGACTAAACCCTTTCCAAAGCTCTTCTCTCCTACGAGAACTGCTCTTTTGTGGTCCTTTAAAGCGCCTGCAAGCACCTCGGATGCACTTGCACTCCCGCCATTTATGAGAACGCAAAGCGGTATATCAAGACAAGTCTTGCCGCTTAAGAATTCTTCCTTATCGGTATTTCTGCCTTTTATGGTAAGGATGTTTCCTTCGGGAAGAAGCAAATCCGCAATGTCTACAACTGTGGTGAGCATTCCGCCGGGGTTATCTCTTAAGTCTATTATAAGAGACTTTGCATCAGAAGATACAAGCTTATTTACATGGGTGCGGAACACCTCATTTGCATCCTCGGAAAAGGAGTAAAGTCTTATATAGCCTATGCCATCTGCAAGCATTTCGCTTTCGGCACAGGGCACATTTACCTCTTCGGGAGTGATTTTGTAATCTGCACTCTTACCGTCTCTAATTACTGTGATTGTAACGGATTCCTTGGCATTTTTTATTACAGAAACAGCGGTGTCTAAGTCGTCGCCTGCATAGTGCTTGCCGTTTACCTTATCTAATATATCGCCCGATTTAAGTCCTGCCTTGTGTGCAGGGGCGTCCTTGTAGGCAGTGATAATCACTATCTGCTTTTTGTCATTTACGCCCACCTCTATGCCGATGCCCTTGTACTTGCCCGTAAGCTCTGCCGTAAGGCTTGTGTACTCCGCTTTGGTGTAATATTCGCTGTAGGCATCGCCAAGCGCTGCCACATAGCCTTTAAGAGCCACGGCATTTAGCTTTTCCTCGTCTGGCTCATTTATAAAGTTTTTGTCTATAAGGCTTTTTACCTCGCCCATATCTCCGCTTTCGATACTAAGTGAGGGTAAATAATCCTTAATTGACCCCAGTTTTTCGTGCGTTGCGGGAAAGAAAAGATACGAGCCGAGATACATAGCCGATGTAACAAAAAAGGTTATAAAGGCTGTAAGTACAACGGAAGATTTGTTGTTTTTCATATAAGTCACACCTCGATACTACTATCGGGAGCAGCTTAGCTTTGCCGCTCCCGATAAAATAATTATATTAACTATTTAGTTTAAATATGCATACGGGTCGGTATGTGCGCCGTTTTTGAGAACTTCAAAGTGCAGGTGAGGCCCTGTGGAGATACCCGTGGAGCCTACCTTGGCTATTACCTGACCTCTGGAAACCCTCTGACCTGCCGAAACAAGAAGAGAGCTGCAATGAGCATAAAGCGTGGTAAGTCCGCCCCCGTGGTCTATAACCACATAGTTGCCGTAACCGCCCGAATTCCAGCCCGATATAAGCACCGTGCCGTCTGCGGCGGCAAAGATGCTTGTACCCATGCCTGCACCTATGTCAAGACCCGTGTGGGTTTTGAGCTTGCCTGTTACGGGGTGTATTCTTGTGCCGTAGGGCGAGGTTATATATGTGGATGTGCTGGGCCATGCAAACCTACCGCCTGTGTACGAGCCTGTTGAGCCCTGTGTAAGCCTGCGGATTTCTTCTCTTGCGGCAGCCTCGGCTGCTTCCTGTGCGCGCAGTGCCTTTTCAAAGGATGCGATATCCGACTTTATGGAGTCTATGAGTCTCTGACTTTCTGCCTGCTTTGCCTTAAGAACGGACATTTGACCGTCGGCTTCCTTTTTAAGAGCCATAAGCCTGTCGTTTTCTTTCTCAAGTTCTTTTTTGATAGCCTCAACCTCAGCGGCATACTGCTGAAGCTCTTCTAACTTTTTGTTGTCATATTCTGCAATTTCGTTTACAAGCGAAAGTCTTGTAAGAAAATCGGAAAACGAATCTGCATGTATAAGGATTTCGAGATACGATACCGTGCCCTTTTCCAAAAGAAGCTTGGCTCTCTCGCAGTAGTCCTCGTACTGCTTTTCACACTCTGCCTCTGCTTTTTTAAGCTCTTCGTCCTTTGCGGCAACCTTTGCTTCGGACTCTGCCACATCGGCATTTATATCGTCCACAGTTATCTGCAGAGCCACAATCTCTCGGTCTATGGCATTGTACTGGGCAAGTGCGCTTTCCTTTTTTGCATTTGCATCCTGTATCTGACTTTTGATTTCGTTTTGCTTTTTAACGGAATTATTTATTTTTTCCTGCGCAGTCTCTGCATTTGCTTTGAATGCGGGAAGCGCAGAAATCACGGTTATTCCCAAAAATGCCACAAGGGCAATAATTGCCATAACCTTTTTGAATTTTGCATGCTTTATCATAGGAAAGTACCTCCTATACTACTTTTACACTTTAAGATATTTTCTCACGGACATAGCACTTCCTATAGCGCCTATTACTGCACCGAGCGCTGTGTAGGAAACGGCAAATATGTGCCATATGCTTCCGAACGGAAGTATCTTAATAAAGTTTAATGCAGAGGATGTTACATTACTTGTTGTGCCAAACAGTCCTGCATAAACAGAGTTTGTTATTACATAGGCAATCACCGCCGATATAAGTCCCACTATGATTCCCTCAATTATAAAGGGCCATTTTATAAAGGAGTCGGTAGCGCCTACATATTTCATTATGTTAATTTCGCGTCTTCTGTTGTGAACGGTGAGCTTAACGGTGTTGGAAATAATAAATATACTTATAAGCATAAACGCAAGTATAATCCACAACGATACATTCTTTACCGTTTCACGCAGGGCGTTTATAAAGGAAACGATATCGTCTCCGCTTTCTACCTTGGCTATGCCGTCTATTTTAAGAATAGCTTCTGTAATTTTGTCTGTATTGGTAATATCGTCCACGGTTACATTGAACGCATCGGACAAAAGGTCGTCGGGAAGTCCGCTAAATGACAGGCGGTCCTCCTCGGACATGTTTTCCTTTATCTTTTTAAATGCCTCCACGCCGTTTTCGTATGCTACATCCTTGGTGTAGGAAATTCGGCGGATTTGTTCTTCTATCTCATTTTGTCTGCCGTCTTGCTGAGCCTCGGCTGTGATATATGCCTTAACCTGACAGGCATCTGCTATATCCTCGCTTATGCTGTTTACATTAAGTGTAATTACAAGGAATACACCAAGCATTATAAGACACGAGGTTACAACCACCATGGATGCTATTGTCATAAGTCCGTTTTTTAGTATACCCGAAAAGGCTTCGGCAATGAATCTGCGTATATTTCTAATCCACATTTGCATAACCACCCTTTTCTTCATCTCGTGTAATAAGGCCCTTTTCCACAACTATAACTCGTTTTTGCATTTCGTTTACTATGTTTTCTGCGTGGGTAGCCATTATAACGGTTGTGCCGCGTCTGTTGATATCTTCCAGTATGTCCATGATTTCGTGTGCGGTATCGGGGTCAAGGTTACCTGTAGGCTCGTCGGCAATCAGCACCACGGGATTATTTACGATGGCTCTTGCTATGGCAACTCTCTGCTGTTCGCCGCCCGAGAGCTGTCTTGGGTACATCTTTGCCTTGTGGGCAAGTCCCACCATGGAGAGCACATTTGGAACATTCTTTCGTATTTCCTTGCGCGGAGCGCCTATTATCTCCATAGCATATGCCACATTTTCCTGTACGGTTTTGTTTGGAAGAAGACGGAAATCCTGAAAAACAACGCCTATTGTACGGCGGAAGTAGGGGATTTCTTTTCTTCTAAGGTCGCATACATCTATGCCGTTTATCATAAGAGAGCCGCTTGTTGCGTCCTCTTCTTTCATTATAAGCTTTATGATAGTGGATTTACCTGCGGCGCTGCTTCCTACAAGGAAGACGAATTCGCCTTTTTCAATATGGAACGAAACTCCGTTTAACGCAGGAAAGCCATTGTCATAAACCTTGGTAACGTTATCAAAAAGAATCAATGTTTTTCCTCCTAAAGTTTCATCGCATTGGACCTTAAGTATTTATTTACCATCATGGCAACTTTGAATATTATTGCCTGATCGAATACCCGAAGGTCAAGTCCTGTTATCTTCTGGATTTTGTCGAGTCTGTAAACGAGAGTGTTTCGGTGTACATAGAGCTGACGGGATGTTTCGGAAACATTTAAGTTGTTTTCAAAGAATTTCTGTATGGTAAATATTATTTCCTGATCGAGGTCGTCTATGGAGCCTTTTTTGAACACTTCGGTAAGGAAAAGCTCGCAAAGTGTAGTGGGAAGCTGATAGATAAGTCTTCCTATGCCCAGGTCCTCGTAGCTTAAGATGTACTTTTCGTCATCGAACACCTTGCCAACCTCAAGAGCCACGCGGGCCTCCTTGTAGGAACGGGCGATTTCTTTAACATTGCCTACCACTGTGCCAATGCCTATTATGGCTTTTGCCATAACCTCGGTGTTTATGTTGTCGCAGATGGTCCTTGCAATGCTCTGAAGCTCAGAAAGCTGAGGCTCGTCCTCAAATTCCTTAACAAGAGCAACATTGTTTTCGTCTATACTTACGATAAGGTCTGTCTGCTTGTTGGGGAACATGCCTTCTATAAGCTCAAGCACGGAGAAGTCGGATATGCGCTCGGTCTGTATAAGGAACACTACTCTTTTGGCATCTATTGTTATGTGAAGCTCTGCCGCCTTGGCAAGTATATCGCCGGGGAGGATGTTGTCCAAAAGAAAGTTCTTTATGAAGTTGAGCTTATCATGCTTGTCATCATAGAGTGACTTAACGGAAGAAAAGCTTACCTGAAGTATATCGGAGTAGTTTCTCGCCAGAGAATCGTCTCCCTTTACAAATATGATGTATTCTATCTTGCCTGTATTTACTATAGGCTTGTAGGTAAAGCCGTTGTAGGTAAAGGTATCTGTGTTGTCTGCAGTAAAGGACAGAACACATTCGAGGTCATTGTTGCTTATGCAATTGTCGTTTGATGAAACGACAAGACCACTGTCGGTAATGATACCGAGGTCTCTGTTCATAACCTCTTTCATCTGGTGAGCCATTTGCTGAAAAAATCTAACATTCATCTAATTCACCTCATAAATACTATAGATAACCGTCGGAGAGTCGAACGGAGTACGGTTTTTGCAGCAAATTCTACGCAATACTGCGTCAAAATGCTCGATAATACACCAAAGTATTATCTGTGCTTTTTCCTTGTCTTGCTATGAATTTGTTGCAAAAACTTCTTCGAACTATCCAAGTGTTAAAAATTGTGAATTTTTGGTGCGGAAAGTGCAGTTGGGCTGACGCCCTACAAACTTGACAATCCAAAAAGACATGATTTTTAACACTTGCAGAGCGTGCTCAGTTCTACTCTCCGACGGTTACCTATATAATAAAGGTTTTTTGCGAATTTTGCAATAAATTAGGCTTGTAATATTTTTGAAATGTATAGTTTATACAAATGCGGTTTTTTAAAACACACTTTTTTGTGCAAAATTCACAACGATATAATTGTACATGCCTAAATATAATGTACAAAGGAGATGATAAAATGGAGATATCTTTTGTGAGCATAGTGGGATATGTACTGGGCATACTTATAGTTTGCGTAATTTCGGGCATATTTTTAAAACCTATAAAATTCGTATTAAAGCTTGTTCTTAACAGCGCACTGGCTCTTGTGTTTATGGCGCTTATAAATCTTATAGGCTCGGGTGCGGGTATACATATAGGCTTAAACCCCGTAACTGCGGTGATTGCAGGGGCGCTTGGAATACCGGGGGTTATACTTATACTTCTTTTACAGATTTTTTATTAAAACATGCAACCTCTCCTTACATAAAATGGTATTATATGTAAAAGGAGTTGATTTTATGAAAATGTTTTTGTGCGTATTTATGGTACTTATACTTGCACTCTCCACATTGGTATATGCCGACACAGGATATACGGACAAGATGCAGGAGGCACTTGTAAGTGTAAAAAGCAGGGTGGATATCCCCGCCGACCTTACGGAGTTTACCCCGTATTCCAATGAAAACAGGGGCAGTATAAATTACACATTTTCGTGGCGCAACGAGGATGGAAGCTCAAATGCGGAGATTGTGGCTGACGAAAAGGGTCGGATAAAAAATTATTATACCTATAACCGCAATCTTAAATCGGACAAGAAGCTCACAAAACTGTCAAAGGATGATATAATTACCTTTGCAAACTCGTTCTTGCAAAAGGCTTTGCCAGAGGCATTTCAAAACGGCAATGCTCTTGTGCTTCGCGAAAACTCGTGGAATGTAAATAACTTGAATTACAATCTTGAATTTGTGCGTACATACGGCGGTATAGAGGTTAAGGACAATGCAGTTTCTCTGCGCATTGAGGTGTATGACGATAAGGCATATATGAGGAGCATGTATGCAAACATAAACTACGATGCGGTATTTGAAGAAGACGGCAAAGCGGTTTCGGACTGCGAAGACAAATACAGGGAAGCATTTCCCGAGGAACTGATATATAAGGATGTGTACACAGGGGAACAAAAAGATGCAACAGCACTTGTGTATCGTTTTAAAGACTCTGATGCAGGCTTTATTTTAGCTTCAACGGGCGAGGTTGCCAAAGAGGACCCACGCGATTTTGGCGGAGATGAGGTGTTCGACTCTGCAAACAAGGAGATGGCATCAGGCTCGGGCGGTGCGAGAGAGGAAGTTCTTACCGAAAAGGAGCTGGAAGAGATTAGAAAGGTAAAAAATCTCATTTCGGCAGATGAGGTATACAAACTCTTAAAAAAGCTTCCGTATGTAAAGCTGGATTCTTCGCTTAAGAGGGAGAGCTACAATATATCGCAGAGAAACAAAAAATATACTGTGTCCGTAAGCTATGCAAATAAGAACAAGGATTACAGCGTTTTTGCATCCTTTGACGGTGAAAGCGGAGAGCTTTTAAATCTGTATGCAAGAAAGTATTCGGGCATGGCGAAGTCATATGAAATGACCTCTGCCAAACAGAAAACTGCCGAAAAGAATACGGAAGAATTCTTAAAGGCGGTGCTTGGCGATAAGCTTTCACAATTTACGCTTGTACGCACAGATGCAACGGGTACAAATGTAAACTGTGACTATGACAGAGAGGTAAATTCTGTCCGATACATAAATGACGGTGTATATGTGAGTTATGACGCAGACAGCGGTATGATAACAAGCTACAGTCTTGACTTCGAGGAGCAGAGGACTTTTGCTAACCCCGAGGGTGTGATAGATGCCGACACCGCATATGGGCACCTTATGGAAATAAGCCCTCTTAAGAAGATATACATGAAGACAGGCGGAAGCTACAAGGTGTGCTTTACCGTGAGCGAATACGGCAGGGAGATAGATGCCTTTACAGGAGAAGAGTACAGGGATTATGTATGGCAGAGCACGCCTTCTTATAAGTATACGGATATAGAAAAGCACTGGGCAAGAGAAAAGATAGAAAAGCTCTCTGAGGTGCAGATAGGCTTTGCAGGAGATGAGTTCCGTCCCAACGAAGCGGCAAGTCAGGCAGATGTGTTAAGACTCTTTGCCGCAGGTGTGAGAGGCAGGTACTATCTTGACTATTCGATTGATGACCTCTACAGAGAATTAATAGCAGAGGGCATACTTACCGAGGAGGAAAAAAATCCTGAAAGAGCTATAACCCGCGAGGAAGCTTTTGTATATATGATACGCCTTGCAGGTCTTGACGATGTGGCCAAGCTTTCGGATATATTCAAGGTAGAATATGAGGACGGGCATCTGCTCTCCGAGGGCAACATAGGATATCCTGCCATACTTACGGGTATGGGTGTTATATGCGGAAACGGAGTCAGGTTAAGACCAAAGGACAGTATAACAAGAGCAGAGAGCGCAGTAATGGTATACAACTTTATGGTAAAGTAAAAAACCCTTCTTTGCGGTCAAAGAAGCAAACCCCAAGGGGCATTTAGGCATGCCCCTTGACCCCGCCCTTCCGCGTGGACTTTGAAGCTGAAAACCCCAATTAAACTCACATATACTTACCGCCGTTGCGGACACAACAATTTTGTTGCTTGTCCTCACTAAACGGCAAATGCATAATGGAACTGAATTAATGCATTTGCCGTTTGCGGTGTATCTGTGTTTTTAATTGGGGTTTTATTTACGCTTCAAAGCCCAATGCGGCATTGGAATAAGGTAGATTTGTGCCAAGGCACAAATCTGATTATTTGTCTGCTGCCGCAGACAAATATATTTCTTCTGCTTCCTGCTGGATTTTTTTAAGATTTTCTATTACATCTGTTATCTTATTAAATAGCTCATAATACATCTTTTTGTAATCTTCCATTTGCATTCTCCTTAATTTTTAGTTTTTTGGGTATAAATTAAAAAATGCGCCGGCGCAGAGCCGACGCACGAAAAATGCACGACTCCGGTTGCGAGCCATTTTTAATTCACCCATGAGAGTACACTAAAAAATTGAGTCTGCATTTTTGCCAAGACAAAAAAGTGTACAGCTCAAGGTTAAAATATTCAAAAACAGCTCGCATGGTTATAGTATCATATATAAGGATAAAAGTCAATCGGGAAAAAAGTCGCTTATTGTCGTATTTGAAAAATTTGAAGAATTATTATTTAAATTTATCGTTTTTGCCGAAACGGAGACACAAGAAAGTGGACGCAGACGAGGAGAGCCGACGCAGACAGTACAAAGGTACGGCAAGGAGGCACGACGAAGTAAGCAAGAATCAATACTAAAAAGCCTTCCGCACAAATGAACTGCACCATTTTGTGCAGACAGCACAAAAAAGACTACTACGGTAGTAATTATTAAAAAATCATGCGACATACTGACATCGTTTTTCATGTGGTGTCAGTTTTGTTTTTAATTGAATTCTTTCATTGTTATAAAA